>NZ_JBEYSG010000007.1:0-342679 GCF_040642635.1 Micromonospora sp. NPDC047793
CACCGAAACTGACCCCCGGATCGGACTTCTCGACCACGAAGGCGGAGATGCCCCGCGACCGCGCGGTCGGGTCGGTCACCGCGAAAACCGTGTAGTACTCGCTCAGCCCGGCGTTGGTGATCCACCGCTTCACGCCGTTGAGCACCCAGGTGTCGCCGTCGCGCTCGGCGCGGGTCCGCATACCGGCAGCGTCGCTGCCGGCCTCCGGCTCGGAGAGGCAGTACGAGAACATCGCCTCGCCCCGCGCGACCGGTGGCAGGTACCGCTGCTTGAGCCGGTCGTCGGCGGCGAGCAGCAACGGCATGGTGCCGAGCTTGTTGCCGGCCGGGATCAGCGACGACGTGGCGCAGGCCCGGGCGACCTCTTCGATGACGATCGCGGTGGCCAGCGCGTCGGCACCGGCGCCGCCGTACTCCTCGGGGATGTGCGGGGCGTGGAAGTCGGCCGCGCGCAGGGCGTCGTAGGAGGCCTGCGGGAACTCGGCGTTCTCGTCGGCGGCGGCGGCGTGCGGGGCGACCCGGTGGTCGCAGACCGCCCGAACGGCCTCGCGAACGGCCTCATGCTCCTCGGGCAGTTGGTACGCGGAAAACGCCACGGAGAACCTCCTCGTCCTGAACCCTGGCGGGAGCATACCATCCGGTCGGTATGCTTCATCCTCCCTGATCCCACGAATGGAGCCGCCCGATGCGTACCGCCTCCCGCACCATCGCGCCCACCCCGGCCGACCTGCTCGACCTCGTCGGCCGGGAACTGGGTGCCAGTGAGCCGCAGGTGGTCACCCAGGACGAGGTCGACCGCTTCGCCGACGTGACCAAGGACCACCAGTGGATCCACGTCGACGTGGAACGGGCCCGATCCGGCCCGTTCGGCACGACGATCGTGCACGGGTTCCTCACCCTGGCTCTGGTGCCGCGTCTGCTCGCGGACATCCTGGAGGTCACGACGTTCTCGATGGGCGTCAACTACGGGCTGGACCGGGTCCGGTTCGTCAAGCCGCTGCCGCCGGGCGTGCCGATCCAGGGCACCGCGACGCTGCTCGCCGCCGAGCCGATCGCCGGGGTGCCGGGCGGCGTGCAGGCCAAGGCGTCGGTGGTGGTGGAGTTCGCCGAGGACTCCACCACCTGCTGCGTGGCGGAGATCCTCTTCCGCTACCTGCCGTGACGGCGGTGGCCGCCGGGCATACCGGCGGTCACCTCCCCGCCGTCTCGGCGGGTCACTCTCCCGGCGTGCTCGACGGCGCGACGAACCGCCCCCGATAGAACGACAGGGCCGGGACGCTCGTCGGCTTCAGGTGCACGTGGTCCACGTCGATCAGGATGATCACGTGGTCGCCGCTGGTGATCGCCGTGTCGCGGCGCCCGGCCAGGACCGCGGGCGTGCCGGGCAGCAGCGGGACGCCGTCCGGCCCGGGCACCCAGGAGACGCCGTCGAGCTTGTCCGCCCCGGACAGCCCGGAGGTGGCGAACCGGCGCGCCACGTCCTCCTGGTCCTGGCTGAGGATGTGCACGGCGATCCGGGCCGAGTCCATCAGCACCGGGAAGCTCGACGAGGAGCTGGTGACGCAGAACAGCACCTTCGGGGGGCGCAGCGACACCGAGGTGAAGGAGTTCACCGTCAGCGCGGCGACGGTGCCGTCACCGGTCACCGCGGTCACCGCCGTGACACCGGTGGGGAAGTGTCCGCACACCTGACGGAACTCGGCGGAGTCGAACAGGGGCTCGGCCGTCATCGGGTCACCGCCGGGTCGGAGGAGGGATGGTGCGGGCGTAGTCCGTCTTCCAGCTGGATCAGGCAGAGGGTGTGCCCGCCGGGATCCTTCACCAGGTGAAGCCGCCCGTGCGGGCTGTCGACCGGACCGACGGTGGGCGTCCCGCCCAGCGCGACGACCCGGCGCAGCGCGTCGTCCAGCGAGGCGACCGCGAAGTAGGTGATCCATTTCGACGGGATCAGGTTCGGCCAGTCGTTGTCCAGGGCCAGCACGCCGGCGACCGGGACGTCGCCGAGCATCAGCAGGCTGTAGGGACGGGCGGTGGGGGAGTCCCCGTGTTGCCGGGTGGTGTATCCGAACAGCGACCGGTAGTAGGCCACCGCGCGGTCCGGCTCCCCGGTGTCCAGCTCGTTCCAGCAGAGCGCGCCGACCGAGTTGAGCATCTGGACACCGGCTCGTGACTCGCCCTGATAGAGGCCGAACGCGGCGCCGAACGGGTCGATGACGGCGGCACCGGTCCCGGCGGCGGGCAGGTAACGCGGCGGGGTCACCAACTCGCCGCCGAGTGCGACCGCCTGCGCGGCGGAGCGGTGGATGTCGTGGACCGCGAAGTAGGCGATCCAGCCCCGGGGCCGGCCGCCGTGCAGCGCGGTGGCGTCGGAGATGCCGGCCACGTCGCGGCCGTCCAGGCTGCACATCCGGTACGTGGTGGTGCCGAGCCGCTCGGTGCGTACGGTCCAGCCGAACAGCGTGCGATAGAACTCCTCGGCCTGCTCCGGCCGTGGGGTGCACAACTCCACCCAGACGGCCTCGCCGGGCCGGAACGGTTGACTCATCCGGAGACCTCCCGGGTGCTCAGCCCCGCCACGATGGTGCCGGCGGAGATCTCGTAGGCCCGGTCGGCGGTGCCGGACTCCAGGCTCGACTCGACGACCTGGACCACCGCGCGCAGCGTCCGGGACGGCACGGCGAGCAGCGTGTCGACGAGGGCGTCCACCGAGCGGTCGACGTCGTCGTCGGGTACCACCTGGGCGACCAAGCCCCAGGCGAGCAGGTCCCGGGCGGTCGCCGTCGCGGCACCGGTCAGCAGGTGGTAGGCGTGTGGGCGGGGCACGGACCGGGCGATGGTGTGGCCGACCCCGGCGGGGGCGAAGCCGAACCGGGCCTCCGGGAGGGAGAGCCGGACGCCCTCGCCGGCGACCGGCAGGTGGATCGCGCCGAGCAGGCCGGCGCCGAAGCCGACGACCTGACCCCGGACGGCGGCGACCACGGGTACCGGGAGGTGCCGGACGCGGTGCAGGGCGGCGTCGCTGTCCCGCAGGCCGGCGGCGACCGTCGCGGCGGTCGCACCGCGCAGTCGGCCGAACGCCGAGGTGTCCCAGCCGCCGCAGAAGTGCCGGCCGGCCATGTCGAGGTGGATGACGGCGCACGCCTCGTCGGCCGCCGCGGTCTCCAGGGTGTCCACGAGTTCGCGAAGCGTCGTGTCGTCGAGACAGTTGCCACGGGCGCTGTTGTCGAATCGCACCCGGGCGACGTGGCCGTCGCGTTCGTGGGTGAGTGTGGGAGTCACCCTCGGCATAATACGTACCGGTCGGTATGAAGGCAATGTCCGGGCCTGACCTGCTCATGTGATCTGATTGTCATGGACGAGATACCGGCTCGACCCGTTGACTTGATACCGGCTGGTCGGTACTTTGTGGCGAACGTCACCGCCGCGTCACGCGGGGGTACGACGGGTCCATCCCCTGTGAAGGACAGCCATGATGATCATGAAATCCTCGCACTCACGGCGCACACTGGCGCTCGCTACGGCACTGACGCTCGCCAGCATCGGCCTCACCGCCTGCGGCGACACCGACTCGTCGGATTCCGGCGCGTCGGACTCCACGCCCATCCGGGCGCTGCTCGCGGCCCAGCCCGCGACCCTCGACCCCATCGTCGGCGCACGGTCCGGCCAGATCGTCTGGGCCACCATGCTCGAAACGCTGATCGGCACCGACGACAACCTCGGCCCGGCCGACACCAGCCTGCTCACCAGCTGGACCCGCACCGACGCGACCACCTGGACCTTCACCGTCCGGCCCGACGTCAGCTTCAGCAACGGCGAGAAGGCCGACGCGGCGGCGGTCGCGAACACCATCACCCTCACCCGGGACAGCGAGGCGTCGCAGCTGAAGTCCTACTTCGGCAACGTCACCTCGATCGAGGCCCCGGACGCCGGCACGGTCGTGCTCAAGACCAAGGCCCCGCAGTACAACATTCCGGACCTGCTCACCACGGTCTACCTCGTGCCCCCGAAGTACTACGAGGAGAAGGGCTCGGACGGCTTCGCCGCCGCCCCCGTCGGCACCGGCCCGTACGTGTGGGCGGGCGGAAACGCCGGGCGCGACATGTCGGTGAAGCCCAACCCCGAGTACTGGGGAACGGCGCCCAGCAACCAGGGCATCACCTTCACCTGGGCCAACGAGGCCGCCCAGCGGCTCGCCCTGATCCAGAGCAAGAGCGTCGACGTCGCCTTCGACCTCCCGCCGGCCCAGGCCTCCGCGGCCAAGGCGGCCAACGTCGAGGTGGTCAGCACCGAGACCGCCATGAAGATCATCGCCTTCCTGGACTCGACCAAGGCCCCGTTCGACAAGCCCGAACTGCGCGAGGCGGCGGCCCTGTCCATCGACCGCGACGCGATCGTGCGCGGCATCTTCGACGGCCAGGCGGTCGCCGACGCCGGACTGCTCAACGTCCGGCCCGGTGAGCAGCCGGCGCAGAGCGTGACCCCGAACCTGGACCGGGCCAAGCAACTGGTCGGTTCCGGTGGCCCGACGGTCCAGATCACCTATCCGGCCGCGCAGTACACCAACATCGAGGAGGTCGCGCAGGCCGTGGGCGGCAGCCTGGAGCAGGCCGGTTTCAAGGTCAACTACGAGCCGCTCGACTACGGCACGCTCGTCAAGCGCGTCATCGGCCGCCAGGTGCCCGGCATCGCGATCTTCGCCGGGGTGCCGAACGTCGCCGTGCCGGACTTCTTCGCCAGTGGCTTCATGAAGACCCAGTCCATCACCGGCAACTGCCCCGACCCGCGCTTCGACGAGATGGCCCAGGAGGCGCTGGAGCAGGACGACGCCGACCAGGCCGCTCCGATCTACGAGCAGCTCAACACGATGGGCGTGGTGGAGAAGCACTGCTACGTGCCGCTGTACCGGCAGGTGTTCAACTACGCGACCGCACCCGGTGTCACCGGCGTCGAGTTCGGTCCCCTGAACACCGTGGACTTCACGAAGACGACCCGCTGACGATGTCCGAGGCAGTGGAGACGGGGATGCCGGGCGACACCCGGCATCCCCGCACCCCGGAGGCGGACGTGCCCGTACTGGCGGTCGACGACCTCGTCGTCGAGCACCGCAACCGCAGCACGGGGGAGGTGTTCCGTGCGGTGGACCAGGTGTCGCTGCGCATCGCGGCCGGAGAGAGCGTCGCCGTCGTCGGCGAGTCCGGCTCCGGCAAGACGACGCTGGCGATGGCCGCGACCGGGCTCGGGCCACGCGGCACGGGCGACATCCGGCTGCTCGGCCACTCGCTCTCCTCGATCGGGCGCGGGCAACTGCGCCGACTGCGCCCCGAGGTGCAGGTGGTCTTCCAGGACCCGCACGGCTCCCTCGACCCCCGCCAGTCCGTCCGCTCCGGGCTGCGGGAACTGCGTACCCTGCAACCCCGGCGCACCTCCTGGATCACCGACGCCGACCTGCTCGGTCGGGTCCGGCTCGCGCCGGAGATCCTCGACCGGTTCCCGCACCAGCTCTCCGGCGGCCAGGCGCAGCGGGTCTGCGTCGCCCGCGCGCTGCTCATGCGTCCCCGACTCATCGTCGCCGACGAGCCGACCTCCGGTCTCGACGTCTCCGTCCAGGCCGACGTGCTGGACCTGCTCCGGGAGATCCGGACGACCACCGGTGCCGCGCTGTTGATGATCAGCCACGACCTGGCCGTGGTCCGCGCCGTCTGCGACACCGTGCACGTCATGTACCGCGGACAGGTGGTCGAGGCGGGCCCCTGCGAGACGGTCTTCGTGACGCCGCGCCACGACTACACGCGCGAACTGCTGGCCGCGATGCCCGGCGCGCGATGGAGGAATCGCCGATGAAGGCCAGCACCGTACGCCGGATCGGCGTTCGCCTCGCGTCGCTGTTCGCGTCGCTGCTCATCGCGCTCAGCCTGGCGTTCGCCCTCGGCCGACTCTCCGGCGACCCGACCACGATGATCCTGGGGCCCATGGCGCCGCCCGAACAACGCGAGGCGCTGCGCACCGAACTCGGGCTCGACCAGCCGCTCGTGGTGCAGTACCTGAACTACCTCAAGGGCGTCTTCACCGGCGACCTCGGGCAGTCGCTGCAGTTCTACCAGGCGAACACCAGCATGATCGCCGATCGGCTGCCGTACACCCTGCAACTGGTCGCTGCCGGCATGCTCCTCGCCCTGCTCGTCGGCGTCCCGCTGGGCGTGCTCGCGGCCACCCGGGAAGGCACCTGGTGGGACCGGGCCGCCTCCACGCTGGCCCTGCTCGGCCAGTCCGTGCCGGTCTTCTGGTTCGGGATGATGCTGGTGGTGCTCTTCGCGGTGAACCTCGGCTGGCTACCCGCCGGGCAGTCCGGCAGTCTCCGGCACCTGATCCTGCCCGCCCTCACCATGTCGGTCTATCCGATGGCGCACATCGCCCGGCTGACCCGGGCCTCGATGAGCGAGGCACTGGCCGAGCCGTACGTCGACGCGGCGCGGGCCCGGGGCATCGCCGGTCGCCGGGTGGTCTGGCGGCACGCGTTCAAGAACGCCATGATGCCGATCCTGACCATCGTCGTCCTGCAGACCGGCATCCTGCTCTCCGGTGCCGTCGCCGTCGAGTACGTCTACTCCTGGCCCGGCCTCGGGCAGCTCGCGTTGCAGGCCATCCAGTTCCGTGACTTCCCGCTGGTGCAGGCGATCGTGGTGTTCGGCGCCCTGGTCTTCGTCCTGCTCAACCTGCTCGTGGACGTCATCCACTCGATCGTCGACCCGAGGGTGAGGTGAGTGCCGTGAGCCAACTCGAACTTGACCCGGTCACCGCGCCGGTGCCGCCGGCACGCACCGCCCGACGCGCGCGTACCTCGGTGTTCTGGCTGTCCCTGCCGCTGGCCGTGGTCGCCGTCCTGGTGTTCGTCCTGCCGTTCACCGGGCTGCTGCCCGAGCGCGGGCAGAACCTGGACGCGACCCGCCAGCCGCCCGGCTTCCTCGACGGCGGGAGCTGGGCACACCCGCTCGGCACCGACAAGCTCGGCCAGGACCTGCTGACCCAGTTCGTCTCCGCCGGCCAGCTCACCATCATGATCGGCCTGGTCGGCGCGCTGGTCGCCATCGGCCCCGGCACGCTGCTGGGCGTGCTGGCCGGCTATTTCCGGGGCTGGGTCGACCGGGTCATCTCGATCCTTATCGACGCCCAGCTCGCCCTGCCGTTCATCCTGGTCGCCCTCGCGATCATCTCGAACCGGGGCAGCTCGCTGCCGGTGCTGTTCCTGGTTCTGGCGCTCACCGGCTGGGCGGTCTGCGCCCGGGTCACCCGCGCGGCCACCCTGGCCGTACGCGAACGCCAGTTCGTGATCGGGCTGCGCGCCGCCGGCGCCTCCGAGGCCCGGATCGTCTTCCGGCACGTCCTGCCCAACCTCGCCGGGACCATCGTCGCGCTCGGCACGCTCCAGGTCGGCACCGCGATCCTGATCGAGAGCGCGTTGAGCTTCCTCGGCCTGGGGGTCGGACCCGCGCGGGCGAGCTGGGGCTCGATGCTCGCCTCCGGTCAGGACGAGTTGAGCCAGGCCTGGTGGCTCGCGTTCTTCCCCGGCCTCGCCATCACCCTGCTGGTGCTGCTGGTCAACCTGCTCGGCGACGCGCTGCTCACCCACCACGACCCACGGAAGAGGCGCCGATGACCGACCTGCTGACCATCAGCGGTCTCTCCGTCACCGCCCGGCTCGCCACCGACGACCTGCGGCTGCTCGACACCGTCGACCTCGAGGTGCGGGGCGGCCAGATCGTCGGGGTGGTCGGCGAGTCCGGCAGCGGCAAGACCACCCTGGCCCGCTGCGTCGTCGGGCTGCTGGAACGCAACGTCCGGGTGGAGCAGGGTTCGGTCACGCTCGCCGGTGACGTGGTGGTGGCCCCCGGGGTGGACCGCACCGGACGGGTCCGTGGCAGCGCCGTGGGCATGGTGTTCCAGGATGCGTCGCGCTCGCTGAACCCGCTGATGAAGGTCCGTGTCCACCTCGCCGAGGTGCTGCGACGACACGTTCCCGGCATCACCCGGGCCGAGATCGAACGTCGCTCGGTGCAGGTGCTGGAGCAGATGCGCATCACCGACCCGACCCGGGTGCTGGACAGCTACCCCCACCAGCTCTCCGGCGGGTTGAAGCAGCGGGTCGCCATCGGCCTCGCCGTCGTCACCCGCCCCTCGCTGGTGATTGCCGACGAGTGCACCACCGCCCTCGACGTGACCACCCAGACCAAGGTCGTCGAGCTGTTCCGCACCCTGGTCGACGAACTCGGCATCGGCCTGCTCTTCGTCACCCACGACCTGATGCTCGCCAGCGACCTGTGCGACCGCATCGCGGTGATGAGCGGGGGACGCGTCGTCGAGGAGGGGGACGCCGAACGCGTACTGGACCGGCCGGAGCAGGACTACACGCGGCGACTGCTCGCCGCCATTCCCTCGTGGAGCTGAAGGAGAACCCGGCACCCATGCACGAGCAGCACGGCATCGACGCGTACGCGGCGTACCTTCCGGCGTACGCGCTCGACGACAACAGGATCGACGCGACCGGACCGCCCCGCGCCGGTGGACCGGTACGCGGCGTCGCCGCCTTCGACGAGGACAGCATCACCATGGCCGTCGAGGCGCTGCGGCACATCGCCGCCGGCACCTTGACGGACCGGCACCTGCTGCTGGCCACCACGAGCGCCCCCTACCAGGGGAAGACCTCCGCCACGGTGGTGCACGAGGCCGTCGGCCTGGACCCCGGGATCAGCGCGGTCGACCTGCACGGCCACCGGTCCGGCGCGGTCGCGCTCGACACGGTCCTGCGGACCGGCGCGATGGCTGCCCTGGCCGACGTACGGACCACCCGACCGGGCGCGCCCGACGAACTGGCCCAGGGCGACGCCGCCGCCGCGTACGTGGGTGGCGGCACCCGCGCCGCCGTCCTGCTCGCCCGCACCGGCCGGACCGTGGAGCTGCTGGAACGCTGGCGGTTGCCGGGGGAGCGGCACGACCGGGTCTGGGACGAGCGGTTCACCGCGGAGGTCCTCGCCGAGGCGGGGCTCGACGTGGCCCGGCGGGCCCTGACCGAGGCCGGCCGGGACGGCGTCGACCACGTGGTCGTGTCGTCGTCCAACGCCCGGTGCGCGGCGGCCCTGCGGCGCGCGCTCGGCGGTACGGGTCAGGACGCGGCGGTCGAACGGCTCACCGGCTTCACCGGTGCCGCCCACCCGGGCCTGCTGCTCGCCGCCACGCTCGACGAGGCCGAACCCGGCCAGCACATCCTGCTGCTGTCGGTCACCGAGGGCGCCGACGCGTTCGTCCTGCGGGTGGGCGACCAGGTCCGCGCGGCGCGCGGGGGACCGTCCGTCCGGGCCCAGCTCGACCCGCGGCACCGCCTCGGCTACGGCCGCTACCTGCGCTGGCGGGGTCTGCTGGACGTGCAGGGCCCGGCCCGCCCGGCGGCACCGGCACCGGCCGCCCCGCCGATGCACCGTCGCGCCGGTTGGAAGTACCGGCTGGAGGGCAGCCGCTGCACCGCCTGCGACACGGTCACCACCCCGCCCAGCCGGGTCTGCGCCCGCTGCGGCGTCGTCGCCGCCTCGGCGGAGCCCACCACCACCGTCTCGCTGCGCGACCGCACCGCCCAGGTCGTCTCGTCGACCCGTGACCACCTGACGACCATGCCCGAACCGGAGGTGGCGATCGTCGTCGCCGACGTGGACGGCGGTGGTCGGCTCAGCGCGTACGCGACCGACGTCGACCCCGCCGACGTGGTCGTCGGGATGTCGATGACACCCACCTTCCGACGGTTGTGGACCACCGACGCGATCCACAACTACTTCTGGAAACTCCGCCCGAGGAAGGACACCCTCGATGGCCAGTAGGCGATTGGCCCACGACGTCGCGATCGTCGCTATGGGCTGCACCCCGTTCCGGGACCACTGGCACTCCTCCGCCGACGACCTGCTGGTCGACGCGGTCCGCGAGTGCGTGGCGTCCCAACCCCGCCTGACCCTCGACGACGTCGACGCGTTCTGGGTCGGCACCCAGGGCTCCGGCATGTCCGGGCAGACGCTGGCCCGCCCGTTGCGGCTGGTCGGCAAGCCCGTCACGCGGGTGGAGAACTACTGCGCCACCGGCTCGGAGGCGTTGCGCAACGCCGCGTTCGCGGTGGCCTCCGGCGCGTACGACATGGTGATGGCGACCGGCGTGGAGAAGCTGAAGGACTCGTCGTACTCCGGCCTGTCGGCGGTCTTCCCACCGGCCGACGGCACCGACGTGGACTGGACCGCGCCGGCCGGGTTCTCCCTGCTCGCCCCCGCCTACCAGCGCGCGTACGGGGTCGACGCCCGGGACATGCGGAGCGCCCTGACGAAGGTCGCGACGAAGAACCACGCGAACGGCGCGTTGAACGAGCGCGCCCAGTTCCGTAAGGCGGTCTCCGCCGAGGCCGTGGAGCGCTCGCCCCGGATCGCCGGGGACCTCGGCGTGCTGGACTGTTCCGGTGTCTCCGACGGCGCGGCGGCGGCTGTGCTGGTCCGCGCCGAGGACGCCTACCGGTACACCGACAAGCCGATCTTCCTGCGCGGGATGGGCTTCGTCGCCGGGTCCGGTGCCGGGCTGGCCGCCGACGGCTACGACTTCACCACCTTCCCCGAGGTGGTGGAGGCGGCGCGGCAGGCGTACGAGCAGGCGGGGATCACCGACCCGGCCACCGAGATCTCGCTGGCCGAGGTGCACGACTGTTTCACGCCGACGGAGGTGGTGTTGATGGAGGACCTGGGATTCTCGGCGCGCGGAAAGGCATGGCGCGACATCCTCGACGGCCGGTACGACCTCGGTGGCGCGCTGCCGGTCAACACCGACGGCGGGCTGAAGTCGTTCGGCCACCCGATCGGGGCCACCGGGCTGCGGATGGTCTTCGAGTGCTTCACCCAACTGCGGGGTGAGGCCGGCGCCCGGCAGGTGCCCGACGCCCGGGTGGCGGTGGCCCAGAACCTGGGCGGCCAGCCGGGTTCCTGCGTCGCGTTCGTCGCGGTCCTGGGGAGCGAGCGATGAGCCGGGTCAGCCTGGACGGCCGGGTCGTCATCGTCACCGGCGCGGGCAACGGCATCGGCCGGGCGCACGCCCACACGCTCGCCGCGCGCGGCGCCAAGGTGGTCGTCAACGACCTCGGCGGCGCGGTCGACGGCTCGGGCTCCTCCGGTGCCGCGCAGACCGTGGTCGACGAGATCCGTGCGGCCGGCGGCACCGCCGTCGCGTCCACCGACTCGGTGGCCACCGCAGCCGGCGGCGCGGACCTGGTCGGCCGCGCCATCGACGCGTACGGGCGGGTGGACGGGATCATCCACAACGCCGGCATCCTGCGCGACCGGACGCTGGCGAAGATGGCCGAGGAGGACGTCACCGCCGTCCTCGACGTGCACCTGGCCGGCGCGTTCCACGTGCTGCGGCCCGCCTGGCCGCACCTCGTCGGGCAGGGCTACGGCCGGATCGTGCTGACCAGCTCGTCGTCCGGGCTGTTCGGCAACTTCGGGCAGGCCAACTACGGCGCGGCCAAGGCCGGCCTGGTCGGCCTGATGAACGTGCTCGCGCTGGAGGGCGCCCGCCGGGGCATCCTGGTCAACGCGATCGCCCCCACCGCCGCGACCCGGATGACCGAGAACCTCCTCGGCGACCTGACCGAGCGGTTCGACCCGCAGCACGTCGCGTCGGTGGCCACCTTCCTCGCCTCCGAACAGTGCCAGCTCAACCGGCACATCCTCACCGTCGGCGGCGGCCGGGTCGGGCGGATCTTCCTGGGCGTCACGCCCGGTTGGTACGGCGGCGTCGCACCGGCCTCGCCCGACGACATCCTCGACTCGATCGACGACATCTGCCGGCTGGACGACTTCATCGTGCCGGAGAGCGGTGCCGACGAGGTCGCCCTGATCCAGCAGGCCCTGTCCGGCCCGTCGGACCGTACGGAAGGCGAGTGACATGCCGGTCAGCGAAGTGCACCACGTGGCGGTGACCGTCTCCGACGTCGACCGGGCCGCCGACTTCTACGAGCAGGCGCTGGGCTACCGCCGCACGCTGCGTACCGACGTCGGCGGGCCGGGTATCGAGGTGTCGCTGGGGCTGCCCGCCGGCACCACCGGCCGGGTGCAGTACCTCCAGGGGCCTAGCCAGATCGGCCAGCTCGAACTCATCGAGTGGAACGGCACCCCGACCCGGACCGCCACCGGTGGGCACCTGGAACTGGGCCCCTTCCTGCTCAGCTTCGCGGTGCCGGTGGACGAGATGGACGAGCTGCACGCCCGACTGGTGTCGCTCGGCGCCGAGTGCCTCACCCCGCCGAACCGGGTGCTGCTGGAAAACTACGGGTACATCACCGCGTTCGCGGCCCGCGACCTCGACGGCAACCTGTTGGAGTTCGTGTCGCTGCCGTCACGGGAGGAGATCCTCGCCCGGCGGCGGGAGGCGGACGGCTGATGGCGGGCAGCAACTTCTCGCTGACGCTGCGCCGGCAGGCCCTGCGCCGCGCCGACCGGGAGGCCCTGGTCGACGGCGCGGCCCGGTGGACGTACGCCGAGCTGGACGCCGACGTCGACCGGCACGCGGCGGCGCTGCTCGCGGCCGGGCTGGGCCCTGGTGAACTGGTCGGCGTACTGGGGCGCAACACCGCCACGTACGTCCTCGAACTGCTCGCCCTGAGCCGGATCGGCGCGATCTCGGTGCCGTTGAACTGGCGGCTGCACCCGAACGAGCAGGCGTACGTCATCGACCAGGCCAGCATCACCGCGCTGCTCTACGACGACGACTTCGCCGGCGACGCGGGCCGGCTGCTGGCCGGTACCGGCCTGCGGACCGCCGTCGCCAACGGCGACCGGGTGGTCGGCGACGCCCGGCGGCTGGCAGCCCTGCTGGCCGGCCAACCGGCGGGCGTCCGGGTCCCGGACGCGGCCAAGGAGCCCGGCGACGTGCACCGCCTGCTCTACACCTCGGGCACCACGGCCCGCCCCAAGGGTGTGATCCACACCTACGGCAACCTGACCGCCAACCACCTCGCCCAACTGCTCGAACTGGAACTCACCCCGCAGGACCGGATCCTGGTCTCCGCGCCGCTGTTCCACGTCAGCGGTCTGGAGGCACCCGGCCTGGCCACCTTCGTCGCGGGCGCGACGATGGTGTTGACGCCGACGTTCAAGGCGGCCGACATCGCCCGCGTCGCCGCCGAGGAACACGTCACCGGCATGGTCCTCGCCGCCCAGATCCTCTTCGGACTGCTCGACCTCGCCGAGCCGCCGGACCTGCGGTCGCTGCGCTACCTGCTGTTCGCCGGGGTCGCGCCGCGCGTGCGGCAGGAGGTGAAACGGCGGCTGCCGCACGTCCGGCTGGTCGACACGTTCGGCATGACCGAGCTGTGCAACGGCGCCTGCTACCTCGACGCCGCCCACGAGCAGAGCAAGCTCGGCGCGCTCGGCGCACCGTTCCCGGGCGTCCGGATCGAGATCGTCGACGAGCGGTTCCAGCCGGTGCCACCGGGGGTGGAGGGGGAGATCGTGGTCCGTGGCGAGAAGGTGTCGCCCGGCTACTGGAACGACGACGAGGCCAACCGGCGGACCCGCCGCGACGGCTGGTTCCTCACCGGCGACGTGGGCCGGATCGACGCCGACGGTTACCTGTGGTTCGTCGACCGGCGCGCCGACCTGATCAAGTCGGGTGGGGAGAACATCGCCAGCGCCGAGATCGAACGGGTTCTCGCGCAGCATCCGGACGTCGCCGAGGTCGCCGTCATCGGCGTACCGGACCCGACCTGGGACGAGGTGCCGAAGGCGTTCGTCATCCTGCGCGACGGCGCCACCGTCACCGGCGAGGCCCTGCGCGAGCACTGCCGGGCCGAGCTGGCCCGGTACAAGGTCCCGAAGTACGTGGAGGTGGTCACCACGCTGCCGCGCAACGACTCCGGCAAGGTGCTCAAGAAGGGGCTGCGCGAGATCGAGGCGGCCCGGTGAGCACCGCCAACCTGGCCGCCATGCTGGCCCGCAACGCGCGGCGCTTCGGCGACGACGACGCGCTGGTGTTCGAGGGCCGGCGGTGGACCCACCGACAGCTCGACCAGGACGTCAACGCGCTCGCGGCCGGTCTCGCCGCCGAGGGGCTGGGCCGGGACGACCGGATCGCGATCGTGGCGAACAACGTGCCCGAGTTCCTCATCCTGTCGCTGGCGGCGGCGAAGCTCGGCGCGGTCTTCGTGCCGCTGAACTACCGGCTGACGTCCGGCGAGATCGCGCGGCTGCTCGCACACGCCGACGTGTGCGCGGTCGCGACCGTCCCCGAGTTCGCCGACCTGACCGACCTGGCCACCGCCCGCCTGCCGCAGGTACGCCGGTACGCGCTGGAACCGATCGGCGACGGCTGGACCGACCTGCGGGCGCTGATCGAGGCCCACCGTGGCGCCCGGGTGCCCGACGCCGACCTCGATCCGGACGCGCTGCAACGGATCGTCTACACCTCCGGCACCACCAGCCTGCCCAAGGGCGTGCTGCTCACCCACGGCAACGTGAACATGAACATGCACGCCCAGATCGTCGAACTCGGGCTGCGGGCGGGCGACCGGATCCTCAACTTCGCGCCGCTCTACCACGTCGGCGGCACCGACCTGCCCGGGTACGGCATCTGGCACGTCGGCGGCTGCATGGTGCTCCAGCGACGCTTCGCCCCGGCGGCCGTGCTGGAGGCGATCGGCACCGAGCGGATCACCGGGATGGTGATGGCCGCGACGATGCTCGACATGCTCCGGCGCGAGAGTGAGAACACGGTGGACGCCGACCTCTCCTCGGTGCGCTGGGTGATCTACTCCCAGGTGAGCGCGGCCCTGTACGCGGTGGCGCGCACCCTGTTCCCGAACGCGCGGCTGATCGAGGGCTACGGTCTCACCGAGACGTGCAGCGGGTTGACCTATCTGGACGCCGCCCACGCGCAGAGCAAGCAGGGCTCGGTCGGCATTCCCGCGCCGTGGGTCCAGGTGCGGGTGGTCGACGCGAACGGCGACGACGTGCCGGTGGGGGAGGACGGCGAGGTGATCGCGCGCGGGCCGAAGGTGAGCCCCGGCTATCTCGACGACCCGGAGGCGACCCGTGCCGCCTTCCGCGACGGCTGGTTCCACACCGGTGACGTGGGCTGTTTCGACGCCGACGGCTACCTCTACATCCGGGACCGCCTCAAGGACATGATCCGCAGCGGCGGGGAGAACATGTCCAGCGCCGAGATCGAGAACGTCCTGGCCGGCCATCCGCTGGTCCTGGCCGTCTCGGTGGTGGCGGCGCCGCACCCGGTGTGGGTGGAGGTGCCGGTGGCGTTCGTGGTGGGCCGCCCGGGGCTGGCCGCCGAGGAGCTGATCGCGTACGCCCGGGAGCGGCTCGGCGGGTTCAAGGTGCCCAAGGAGGTCTACCTGGTGACCGAGCTGCCCACCAACCCGTCCGGCAAGGTGCTCAAGCGCAGCCTGCGGGACCTGCGGCCGACACTACGGCCGGACTGGACGTACGGCGACCAGCGGCCCGGCTGAGCGTCACCGGTCGGTGCCGGTCGCCGTCCGCAGCAGGGCGAGAGCGTGCACGAGGTGGAAGCGGCGGGTGCCCCGACCCAGCTCGTCCCACGGCTTCTGCCAGGTCATCCGCCGGGCCAGCGTCCACGCGTCGTCGCCGACCACGGTCAGGTCCCGCACCGCGTCGACCTCGTCGCGGTGGTACGCGGTCAGCTCGTCGACCCGGGCGGCGACGTCCCGGTACGGGAACTGGTGGGCCGGACAGGCCACCGCGGCGTCGAGGGCGCGGATGCGGGCCAGGCTGCGGAACAGGTCGGCGGCCGGGTCGTCCTCGGGGCGGCTGACGATGGCGAGCTGGGTGGGGCCCTCGGCCATCATGGTGTCCCCGGTGAAGACCAGACCCCGGGTGTCGAGATAGACGGTGTGGCCGTACGTGTGCCCGGGGGTGGGGACGGCGCTCACGGTCACGTCGCCGAAGCGGAACCCGGTCTCGTCGGTGACGGTCACGTCCGGCCGCAGGTTCTCGTGGTGCACGGCGACGTCGACGGCGTCGGCGTACATCGACTCGACCACGTCGGCGGGGGCTCCGGTGAGGTCGAGGGCGGCGCGCAGTTGGGCGAGGAACGTGCCCCGGGTGCGGTGCATGGTGGCGAAGTCGTCGGGGCGGCCGATCACGATGCGGGCCCCGGCGGTCGTCTGGAGCCGGGCGGCGAAGCCGACGTGGTCGGGGTGGTTGTGGGTGAGCAGGACGGTGCCGATCGCCTCGACCCGGTGCCCGAGGGACTCCACGGACTGCGTGAACGCGCGCCAGCAGGCCGGGTGGTCGTAGCCGGCGTCGACGAGGACGAGCCCGTCGGCGGTGTCCAGGAGATAGACGGTGACGTAGCGCAGGGCGCTGCCGGGCAGAGGGACGGGCACGGCCCAGACACCGTCCACGACCTGGGCGGGTGCGGGCACCTCACGGGCGCGGTAGCTGGCGGCGTGGGCGTCGATCGCGGGTATGGACATCGTCGCTCGGCTCCCTTACGGTGGGACAACACAACATACCGGATGGTCGGAATCTAACTCAAGGAGTCCGATGAGCGAGGAGCGGACCGGCTTTCGGCTGTGGGCGACCGCAGCGCCCGACCTGTGCGCGGTGGTCACCCCCGACGACCGCCGGATCTCCTACGGGGAACTGTTCGCCGAGGTGAACCGGATCTCGCACGGTCTGCGTACCCGGGCCGGGCTCCAGGTCGGCGACACGGTGGCCGCGGTCATGACCAACAGCGCCGGCATGATCGCGATGTACCTCGCGGCGATGCAGTCCGGCCTGTACCTGGTCACGCTCAACTACCACCTCACCGAGCCGGAGATCGCGTACGTCCTGGCCGACAGCGGCGCCAAGGTGGTGGTCGGTTCGGCGCGCGTCGAGCAGGTCGTCGTCTCCGCCGCCGAGGCCGCACCCGGCATCCAGGTCTTCGTCGACGGCACCCCGCAGACCGACCGGGCGCAGCCGCTGTCGGCGCTCACCGCCGACATGCCGGCGGTGAGTCCGGAACAGGTCCCGGCGGGTTCGCTGATGATGTACACCTCGGGCACCACCGGCCGACCGAAGGGCGTCAAGCGCCCGCTGAGCGGCATCGACGCCGACGCCGGGGCGCTGACCTACCGGTGGCTGTTCGCCGAGTTCGGCATGGAACGCCCGGCCTTCGCGTCCTGGCTGGTCTCCGCGCCGATGTACCACTCCGCCAACATCACCCCGGCGATGGGCGCGCTGCACGCCGGCGGCACGATGGTGCTGATGGACGGCTGGACGCCGGAGGGCTTCCTGCGGCGCGTCCAGGAGCAGCGGGTCACCGGCACGAGCATGGTGCCGACGCACTTCTACCGGCTGCTGCAACTGCCCGAGTCGGTACGCGACGACTACGACGTCTCCTCGCTGCGCTACGTGCTGCACGGCGCGGCACCCTGCCCGCTGGAGGTCAAGCAGCGGATCCTGGACTGGTTCGGCCCGGTGGTCTACGAGTACTACGGCTCGACCGAGGTCGGCACCACGATCGCCCGCCCGCACGAGTGGCTCGCGCACCCCGGCACGGTCGGCCGCCCGGCGTCCATCTCCACCCTGCGGATCCTCGACGAGCAGGGCGAGGAGGTGCCGGTGGGGCAGACCGGCATCGTGTACATGCGGCAGGGCAACGACCGGGTCGAGTACCACAACGATCCCGGCAAGACCGAGGGCTCCCGCCGCGACGGCCTGATGACCGTCTGGGACGTCGGCCACGTCGACGCCGACGGGTTCCTCTACATCACCGGCCGGGCGTCGGAGCTGATCCTGGTCGGCGGCGTGAACGTCTACCCGGCCGAGATCGAGGCGGCGCTGCTGGCCCACGAGTGGGTCGCCGACGCCGGGGTGATCGGCGTACCCGACCCGGAGTTCGGCGAGGTGCCGCAGGCGCACGTCGTCCTGCGCGACGACGCGCCCGAGGGCGACGCCGCCGTCGACGGGCTGCGCCGCTACCTCGCCGACCGCCTGGCCAAGCCGAAGCGCCCGGTGTCCTACCTGGTGCGCGACGCGCTGCCGCGCGATCCGAACGGCAAGCTCTACAAGGCCCGGCTGCGGCGTACCCGCGAGGTGACGGCGTGACCGGACGGTACGACACGAGGGGAGGGGCGGATGGACTTCGATGACAGCGCGTCCGACCTGGCGTTCCGGCGTGAGGTCGGCGCCTGGCTGGACGAGGCGCTGAGCGACGTCCCCGACCAGGAGGAGTTGTCGCAGGACGAGCGCGAGAACTGGTCGCGGGTCTGGCAGGACCGGCTCTGCGCCGGCAACTGGGCCGGGCTGTCGTGGCCGGTCGCGCACGGTGGCCGGGGCCTGGACTCGCTGGCACAGGCCATCTTCAACGAGGAGGCCGCGGTACGCGGGGCGCCGTACCCGCTCAACGGGGTCGGCATGATGCTCGCCGGACCGACCGTCATCGCGCACGGCACCGACGAGCAGCAGGCCCGGCACCTGCCCGGCATCCTGCGCGGCGAGGAGTACTGGTGTCAGGGCTTCAGCGAGCCCGGCGCCGGATCCGACCTGGCCGGTCTGCGGACCGCCGCCACGAAGGTGGACGGCGGCTGGCTGGTCAACGGCGCCAAGATCTGGACGTCGAACGCGCACAACGCCTCCCGGTGCCTGCTGCTCGCCCGCACCGACGCCGACGCGCCCAAGCACCAGGGGATCACCTACTTCCTCGCCCCGATGGACGGGTTCACCGTCCGGCCGCTGACGATGATCAACGGGGACACCGAGTTCAACGAGATGTTCCTCGACGACGTCTTCGTCCCCGACGCCGACGTGCTCGGCGGGGTCGGCAACGGCTGGCGGGTGGCCCTGACCACGCTCGCCTTCGAGCGCGGCAGCATGGCGCTGAACCTCTGGGTGTGGGCCCGCCAGGCGGTGGACCGGGTCGTCGACCTCGGCATCGCGCGCGGGGTGGCCGACGACAGTGCCTTCGTCGACGCGGTCGGCGCGTTGCAGTGCGACGCCGAGGCGGTGCGGATCGGGTCGATGCGGATGCTCGGCGAGAGCCGCGCCGGGGGAGTGCCCGGACCGGAGACCTCGGCCCTCAAGAGCCTCTGGGCCGGGGTGGTGCAGCGCGCCAACCGGCTCGCCGTGCACCTCGACGACGGGGGCGGGGTGTTGCTCGACGGCGACGGCGCCGCCGCCCGGATGCGCCGCTACCTGCGTGCCCGCGCCCACACCATCGAGGGCGGCACGGAGGAGGTCCAGAAATCGATCCTGGCGGAGCGGGTGCTGAACCTGCCCCGCTCACGCTGAGCGGAGTCATCGCGTGCGGGCAACATTCACCCAGGAACAGCAGGACATCGCCAAGACCGTCGGCGCGCTGGCCGACGCGGAACGCGCCACCGGCGGGCTGCCGACGCACTGGCAGGCCCCCACCGGTGACGCGACGCTGTTGCGCGACTTCGGGCTCCTCGGGGTGCCGGAGCAGGTCGGCGGCATCGGGTCGAGCCTGATCGACCTGCTCGTCGCCGTCGAGGCGCTCGGCGAACGGCTCGTCGCGAGCCGGTTCCCGGCGCACGCGGCGGCGGTGCAACTGCTCTGCGGCAGCGGGCACGGTACGTCGCTGCCGGACGAGGTGCTCGACGGCAGCCGGGTGCTGACCCCGGCGGTGGACGTGCCGGGGGCCACCGCGCGGGCGGACCAGGTGTCGCCCCGCTCGGCGGTCCGCACTCTGGTGCCGTACGCGGCACAGGCGGACGCGGTGGTCGCCCTGGGCGCCGCCGAGGGCGTGTGGACCAGCGTGCCGGTCGAGGTGACCGCGCGCGAGTCGGTCGACCCGTCGGTGCCGCTGTCGGACGTCACGCTGCCCGATCCGCAGGAGATCGTGCCGGCCGGCACCGGGGCGGCCCGCGCCACGCTGGTGGTCGCCGCCGAACTCTGCGGTGTCGCCCAGGGCGCGATCGAGCTGGCCGCCGAGCAGGCGCGTACCCGTCAGCAGTTCGGTCGGGTGATCGGCTCGTTCCAGGGCGTCGCCTTCCAGCTCGCCGAGGCCGCCACGGCCCGCAAGGCCGCCTGGGACCTGACCCTCTACGCCGCCTGGGCGGTCGACAACGGACGCCCGGACGCGGAGATCCAGGTGCACGCGGCCAAGGCGGCGGCCGGGGCGGCGGCGGTGTTCGCCGCCGAGCGGTGCATCCAGGTGCACGGCGGCATGGGCATCACGATGGAGGCGGTGCCGCACCTGTTCCTGCGCCGAGCCCTGGTGCTCGACGCCCGATTCGGTCGCGGCTCCTGGCACCGCCGCCGTGCCGGCGAGTTGCGCATCGCCTCTCGACGTTCGTCGTAACCCCGCTGACCTGCGAAACCCTTGCAGGTCGACGACCACAGCGGTAACATACCGGCTGGTCGGAATAAACGAGGAGAAGCCGTGAAGTTCGGAATCATGAACCTGTTCCCGGTGAGTGACGGCACATCCGATCACCAGGTGCTGCGAGAGACCCTCGACGAGATCCAGCTGGCCGACGAGCTCGGGTTCGACTCGATCTGGCTGGCCGAGCACCACTTCTCGAAGTACGGCATCCTCGGCAGCCCGGTGAACTTCGGCATGGCCGTCGCCGAGCGGACCCGACAGATCACCATCGGCACCGCAGTCCTCGTGCTGCCGCTGCACCACCCGCTGCGGCTGGCCGAGGACATCGCCGCCCTCGACGTACTCAGTGGAGGCCGGGTCTCCATCGGCGTCGGCCGTGGCTACCAGCCCGCCGAGTTCGCCGGCTTCGGCATCCCGCTGGAGGAGTCGAAGCAGCGCTACCAGGAGACGCTGGAGGTGCTGCGGCTCGCGTTGTCGCAGGAGAACTTCTCCTACCACGGCAAGATCTTCCAGTACGACAACGTCACGACCTACCCCCGGCCGTACACCCCCGGTGGTCCGCCCATCCTCCAGGGCACCGTCTCCCCGGACAGCTTCCGCGAACGCGGCGCCCTCGGCGAGTCGATCATCACCTCGCCGAACTTCACCCCGTTGGGCGTGATGCAACGCAACTTCGACCTCTACCGGCAGAGCATGCGGGAGAACGGATTCGACATCAGCACCTACGACCTGCCCTTCATGCAGCAGGTCTGGTGCGGTGACAGCAGTGAGGGACTGCGCGCGGCAGCCCAGGCCGCCCTCAACTACTACAAGTCCGTCGGCAAGGTCATCCCCGGCTCGGAGGAGGCCATCGACAAGGAGCGTGCCTACTACGCGGCGGTCGCCAAGAACATCGAGCTGCTGACGCTGGAGCAGACCCTGACCCACGGCGGCAACTTCGGCTCCGCCGACCGCGTCATCGAGACCATCGAGATGCTGCGCGAACAGCTCGGCATCAACCACTACATCGGCTGGCTGCGGATCCCGTCGCTGGACCGCAGGGCCGCGCTCAAGTCGATGGAGGAGTTCGCCGCGAAGGTCATCCCGCACTTCCGCGCCACCGCCGCGAAGGACGACACGGTGAGTGCGCCCGCCGCCGCCGAGGCGGTCGTCGGGTGAGGATCAGCTGCTTCCTCAGCGCCCAGTTCGACCCGGCGGCGTCGCCCACCGAGGGCATCGACGGCGTCCTCGCCCAGGCCGCCGCCGCCGAAGCTGCCGGCTTCCACGGCGTCTACCTCGGACACCACTACCTGGCCCGGTCGGCGTTCGTGCAGCCGATCCCGCTCGCCGGTCACCTGGGACACGCCACCAACCGCATCCGTATCGGCTTCGGCGTCCTGCTGGCGCCCCTGCTGAACCCGATCGCCCTCGCCGAGGACCTCGCCTCCCTCGACGTGCTGACCCGTGGTCGGCTGACCGTCGGCATCGGCGCCGGCTACCGACGCCGGGAGACCACCGCCTTCGGCGTGGCGTGGGAGGACCGGCTGCGCCGCCTGCGCGAGTACGTCCCGATCCTGCGCGCCCTGTGGCGCGGCGAGACGATCGACGCCGCCGGCAGTTGGGGCGAGGTGCCGCAGGCCAGCCTGCCGCTGCGCCCGGTGCAGCCCGGCGGCCCGCCGATCTGGATCGGCGCGTTCGCCGAACCCGCCATCCGACGCGCGGCCCGGCTCGACGCCCCCTGGCTCATCGGCCCCAAGGGCGACGACGCCGAACTCGCCCGACTCCTCGGCATCTACCGCGCCGAACTCGCCGAACGGGGCCTCGACCCGGTCCGCGAGTACCCGATGAGCCGCGAGGCGTTCATCGGCGACAGCTACCGCAGCGCCGTCGCGGCGGTCCGCCCGCACCTGCAACGCCAGTACGCGGGCTACAAGTCGTGGGACGAGGCCCAGTCGCTGGACCTGGACCGCTACCTGGCCCAGGACTGTCTGGTCGGGTCGGCCGACGAGATCGTCGACAAGCTCCGCCGCTGGGAGAACGACCTCGGCATCACCGAGGTGTCCCTGCGGCACCAGTTCGTCGGCGCCAGTCAGGAGGAGGCGATGGACCAGCTCGCCCGATTCGGCGCCGAGGTCGTCAGCCGGGTCGCCACCCCGAGCACCGAGGAGTCGACGCGATGAGCGGCGCGAATCTCGCCCTGATCCTGCACGGGCGCGGCACCGACCGGGGCGACGTGCCGGGCCTGCACGGCGAGGACGGCCGTTCGTGGACCTTCGACGAGATCGACCTGCTGGCCGGGGGCGTCGCCGCCGCACTGCGCGCCGAGGGCGTCGGCGCCGGTGACCGGGTCGCCTGCTATCTGACCAACGGCCCCGAGGTCGTGTTCTTCCTCTTCGGCGCCTGGAAGATCGGCGCGGTGCCGGTGACGGTCAGCAGCCTCTACAACGCCGCCGAACTCGCCGAGTCGGTCGCCAAGACCACCCCGCGCCTGCTGCTCGTCGACGACCGCCGGCCCGAGGTCGTCGCCGAGTTCCTGGCCGGCACCGACCTGCCGGTCCGCTCGGTCAGCGAACCGGTCGCCGGGGCACCGGCGCTGCCGTGGCGACGCCCGACGCGGGTACCCGCCGTCGACGTCGCACCGGACGCGGAGGCGTGCATCCTGTTCACCGGCGGCACCACCGGCCGGCCCAAGGCGGTCAGCGTGACCCACGGCGGCTCACGGGAGTCGCTGATGCGGATGGCGCGGGTGGCCACCGGCACCGACGCCGAGGGCAGCGCCGCGACCGACGCGAAGCCCAACCTGATCGCCCTGCCGCTGTTCCACAGCGGCGGCCAGCACTCGCTGCTCTTCGCGTACTTCGTCGGCCGGGCCGCGGTGGTCTGGGAACGCTTCGGCGTCGACCGGCTCGACGGACTGATGCGACGATTCGCCTTCGACAACTTCTTCTTCCTGCCCACCATGGTCTTCGACATCGTGCACACCGAACGGGACCTGCCGTTCGAGGGCGTGAAGTCGGTCCTGGTCGCCGGACAGGCCATCTCCTGGCCGGTCCGGCGGGCCTTCGAGCAGCGCTACCACGTACCCATCCTGGTCAACTACGGGTCCACCGAGGCCGGACACATCGCCGGGTGGAACGGCCGGGACATGAAGGCCGGTCGGTGGAAGCCCGGCTCGGCCGGCCGGGTCTATCCCGGGGTGGAGCTGGAGATCCGCGACGAGACCGGCACCGCGCTGCCGGTCGGCGCGGAGGGCGAGGTGGTGGTCCGCTCCGCGTTGACCAAGGGGTACGTCGACGACCCGGCCGCCTCCCTCGAACTGGTCCGCGACGGCTGGGTGCACACCGGCGACATCGGCTACGTCGACGACGACGGCGTGCTGTTCCTGGTCGGCCGGAAGCGAGACATGATCAAGTGCGGCGGCTTCCAGGTGTGGCCCGAGGAGATCGAGGACGAACTCCGCGAACACCCGCTGGTCGACGACGTCCGGGTGCTCGGCCGCCCCGACGACCGGCTGGGCGAGATCCCGGTGGCCCTCGTGGTCCGCCGGACCGACGACTCGATCCCCGACGCGGTCCTCGCCGACGGCATCGTCGCGTTCGCCCGCGACCGGCTCGCCCACTTCAAGGCACCCCGACGCGTCGAGTTCGTACCCGCCCTGGAACGCAGCACCACCGGGAAGACCAGTCGGGTCGCGGCACCCGCCGCCGAGGGAGGTCGGAGCTGATGAAGTTCGGCATCATGGCGTCGCACCAGTATCCGCACGGCGACGACCTCGGCCGGCACCTGAGCGACCTGTTCGGCACCGTGGAACTCGCCGCCGAACTCGGCTACGACTCGGTCTGGACGATCAACCACTTCCAGTCCAACCTGGCCACCCCGCAGCCCATCTCGATGCTGGCCAGCCTGATCCCGCGCTCCGGTGAGATGACCCTCGGCACCGGCATCCTGCTGCTGCCGATGTTCCATCCGGTGCACGTCGCCGAGGAGTTCGCGACCCTGGACCACCTCTCCGGTGGACGGGTGGTCCTCGGTGTCGGCGCCGGCTACCGGGAGAACGAGTTCGCCGCCTTCGGCCTGGACCCGCAGGCCCGGTTCCGCCGCTTCGACGAGAGCCTGCGACTGATCCGGGCCCTCTGGGGCGGCACGCCGGTCACCCACGACGGCGAGTTCTATCCGCAGGTCGACGCCACCATCGGCATCCGACCGCTGACCCCGGGCGGCCCGCCGATCTGGATCGGCGCGGGCGGTCGCAAGGCCGTCCGCCGCGCCGCCCGCCTCGGCGACGCCTGGTACGCGCCGGGCAACTCACCGAGCCGCCGGTTCCTGCCCGAGCACCTTGCCGTCTACAACGAGGCGCTGGCCGAGTACGGCCGCGACCCCGCCACCGTGCAGCGCCCGGTCGGCGTCGAACTGTACTGCGCGCCCACCACCGAACAGGCAGTCGAGGAGGCCCTGCCGCACGCCCGGCGGGAGTACTCCACCTACGCCGAGTACCCGGCGCTGCGCTGGCAGCGCGACCGCTTCGACGACCTGGTCCGCAACACCCTCCTGCTGGGCTCGCCGGAGTTCCTGATCGAACGCATCTCCGCCCTGCGGGACCTCGGCTTCGACCATCTCATCTTCCGTCCCGGATGGCTCGGCATGCCGACCGAGCGACTGCGCGCCTCGCTGCGACTGTTCGCCACCGAGGTGTTCCCCGCCTTCCGCACCAGCCGACCCTAAGGAACCGCCGTGAAGAAGACCGAAGCCGAGCTGCTGGCAGACCAGTGGGACGTCGAGAACATGGAGGTCGACCCCGAGGTCCTCGCGACGTACGTCCGGTACGACGTGGACGAGGAGCGGTCCGTCGCGACGATCACCTTCGACCGCCCCGACCGGCTCAACGCCATCCCCGTCGCCGCCTTCGAACGCGTCGGTGACCTGGTCCGCGAGGCGGAGACCGACGACCGTGTGAAGGTCATCGTGTTCAAGGGGGAGGGCGACCACTTCGGCACCGGCGCCGACGCCGCCGAACTCGGCCACTACATCGGCTACAAGACCGGCACCGACAAGGCGTCCCGCCGCCGCCCGGCGCAGCGGCAGCGCATCCTGCCCGACCGCAACGTGCTCAGCTCCGGCTTCACCCGGCCCATCATCGAGTCGTTGAAGGCCACCATCTGCCAGGTGCAGGGCTACTGCTACGGCGGGCACTTCCAGATCGCGCTCTCCGCCGACATCGTCATCGCCAGCCCCGACGCCCGCTTCACCCACCCGGCGTTCCGCTACCTCGGCCCGGCCCCGCAGGACATGTACCACTGGATCGAGAAGGTCGGCCTGACGACGATGAAGGACGTCATGCTGACCATGCGGGCCATCGGCGCCGAGGAGGGCGAACGCAAGGGCCTGGTCACCAAGGTCGTCGAGCGCGAGGAACTGTCGCGGTGGGTGGACGACTACGCCGACGCGATCGCCGTCATGCCGCTGGACTCGCTGATGATGGGCAAGTCGATGATGCAGGTGGTGATGGAGGCCCGGGGCAAGGGCCTGGGCGCGATGACCGGGTGGGTCGGCCACGGCTGGGCCACCAACGTCAGCTTCGAGGACGGCGACTGGAACTTCCTCAAGGAACGGCGGGAGAAGGGCATCGCGCAGGCGTTGGCCGACCGGGACCGGCTCGTCGCGCCGTACTTCCGGCTCAGCGACTCCCGGGCCCGCGAGAAGTAGGCGCACGATGAAGTTCGGCGTCCTGCTCGACCACCAGTACGCGTACGACGACGACCTGGGTCGACGCCTCGGCGAGACCGTCGAGTACGTGCAGCACATCCGTGACCTCGGCTACGACTCGGTCTACGGCATCCACCACTACCTGTCGTCGCTGCGGACCCCCCAGCCGTTGCCGCTGCTGAGCCGGTTGATCGACCACTCCGGCACGATGGAGCTGGGCACCGGGATCCTCATCCTGCCGTTGGGGCACCCGGTGCACTGGGCCGAGGAGATCGCCACCATCGACCAGATGTCCGGCGGCCGCTTCGTCCTCGGCATCGGCGCCGGTTACCGCGAGGTGGAGTTCGACTCGTTCGGCATCGACCGGCGCACCCGGGTCTCCCGGATGAACGAGGCGCTCGCGGTGATGCAGCGGCTCTGGACCGGCGAGACCGTCCACCACGAGGGCCGGCACTTCACCCTCGACGGCGTACGGTGCAGCGTGCTGCCCGTCCAGCAGCCGCACCCGCCGGTCTGGGTCGGTGCCAACGGCCCCACCGGCATCGCCCGGATCGCCCGTCAGGGACTGCCCTGGCTGGCCCCGTCCAACGTCCGGCGCAACTGGGCCGTCGGCAACCTCGCCGACTACCGCGAACAGCGCCGGGCGGCCGGCTTCAGCGAGGAGGGCGCGGTCTTCCCGATCCACCGTGACCTCTGCGTCGCCGACTCCTTCGACGACGCGTACGCCCTCGCCGGTGACGCGGTCCGCCGCTCCTACGGCGAGTACGTGCAGTACGGCATGGACTTCTTCGAATCCCAGTGGGAGGCCATCAAGGAGCGGGCACTCTTCTTCGGGTCCCCCGACGACATCGCCGCGAAGGTGCAGGACTTCGCCGACGCCGGATTCAACCACTTCGTCTTCCGCGCGCAGTGGCTCGGCCAGCCCATCGAGGACTCGATGCGGATCGTCGAACGTTTCGCCCGCGAGGTCATGCCGAGGTTCCGCACATGAAGATCGGACACGTGATCGTCCCCGCCGACGAGCTGGACGCCCAGCTCGACTTCTACACCCGTCTCGGGCTGACCGTCCGCTTCCGGGACGGCGACCGGTACGCCGCGCTCACCGACGGCACGGTGACCGTCGGACTGGCCGACGCGTCACAGCAACCCGTCGCCGGCCGGACCCTGCTCAGTATCCAGGTCGACGACCTGGACGCCTGCCTCGCGCAGGTGACGGCCGCAGGCGGCACGGCGGGCGACGTCGTAGTGGGCCCGCACGAGCGACGGGCGGTCGTCGTCGACCCGGGCGGCAACCCGCTCGTCGTCTACCAGCGCCTCGCCTGACCGCCGTCCATCGGAGCCCGCGCGGCACAGACCGGCCGCAGACCACCCTTGCGGCGATGCGCAGGTCAGTGCACGTGCTGGCCGGTGCGTAGCCGTCCGGGCTCGACCACCTCGGCGTAGACACCGAAGCAGGCCGCCTGGCCCAACCCGGCCACGGGGACGCGGTAGTGCCGGGCCAGCGCGCTCAGGACGCCGCGATCGGCGGGTACGTCCGCCTGGGCGAGCCCGGGGACGACGCACCGGGGCGTGGGCACGACCACCCGGAGCAGGACGTCACCGAGGCGAAGTTCCTGACCCGGCTCGGGATCACCGGGCGCGTCGAGCACCAGGTTCGGTCGGAAACGTGCCGCGACCGCGCCGGCTCCGCCGGTGCGTGCGCCCAACGTGGACAACGCGCCGGTGGTCACCAGGTGTACGGCACCGAAGTCGACGAAGCGTCCACCAGGCTGTGCTCCGGCGAGCGCCGTGACGGTGTCCTGGCCGGGACGTACGTCGTCCATCCACTGCGGCACCATGCCCGCGTCCTGCGGCAGGGTCCGGTGCAGTGTCGGGTCGGACGGCACCTCCCGGATCAGTCGCACCGGGCGGCCGAGATGATGACCGAGCATCGCCTCCGCCTCGGCGGTCCCGGCCCGCACCTCGTGGCCGTCGACGCGCAGTGTCAGCGTCGGATCGGGATCGCCGTCGCGCAGCGTCGCACCGACGTCGAGCAGGCGTCCCCACCGTCGCGGGTGTTTGGCGCTGCCGATGGTCGCGTCCTGCCCGTCGACGCACGCCCACACCCGGTCACCCCGCAGGCCGGCCGGTTCGACGTCGACCTCCGGCAGGATCTCGGCCCGTGCGCTCTTGAGCGGATAGCGCCGCAGCGCGACGACCTTCGGCATCGCTGCCTTCCTTGCGTTCCCACCAACCTGGACCGTCCGAGGTTAACTGTCACCGGACGGAACGCCGGGAACTCGACCGGCCCGTCGGACGACGCGGTACGTGGAGGCGATCGACAGCGGTTGCGGTGCCGGACGGCGAAGGCGGGGGAGCGGGATGCCCGGGAGCGGGGCGGCGCGGTCCTTCAGCGGCGCTCAGTGGGCGGTGCTGGCGAGCGGCCTGCTGGTCAACGTCGGCTCGTTCTCGATCTATCCGTACCTCGCGGTGCTGCTGCGCGAGCGGATGGGTCTGGGCATGGGGCAGATCGGCGTACTGCTCGGGGTGGCGACCCTGGTGCAGTTCGCCAGCGCACCGGTCACCGCCGCACTGGCCGAGCGGATCGGCCTGCAACGGTGCCTGCGCGGCGCGACGGTGCTGTACACGCTGGGCGGATGCGGGTTCCTGGCGGGGGAGGGGCGGCCGGGGCTCACCGTCGCCGGTCTGGTGCTGATCTCGGCCGGCGGCGCGCTCTACTCACCGGCGTACCGGGGATATCTGGTGCACGGCGTCGGCCCGGAGGCCCGGCCCCGCCTGGTCTCCGCCGGCAACGCCGCCGGGAACCTCGGCATCGCCCTCGGACCGGTGGTCGGAGCACTGCTCATCCGGTACCCCGGGGCGATGTTCACCGTCGTCACGGCGCTCTACGCCGGTCTGGCGCTCGGGCACCTGTTCCTGCCCCGCGAGCCGTCGGGTGCACCGACCGTGCCGGTGGAGCCGTTCCGGCGGGTGCTGTCCGGTGTGGCGGTGTTGCCGTTCGCCGTGACCGCGCTCTCCATCTATCTCTACATGCAGTTCTATCAGTACCTCTCCAGCTATGCGCAGGGACGGGTGGCCACCCTGGTCTTCGGGGCCGCCATGATGGGGTACTCCCTCGGCCTGGCCCTCGCCCAGCCGCTGGTGGCCGAGCGGGTCGGGCGGATGGCGTACCGGCCGGCGATGGCCGTCGGCTTCGGCTGCCTGGCGGTCGGGATGGTCGCCTTCGCCGCCGGCCACTGGTCGAGCCTCCTGGTCGGGGTGACCGTGATCAGCCTCGGCAACGCCGTGCTGTTCCTCAAGAACGACCTGGAGGCGCTGGCCCGGTCGCGCCGGTCCGCCACGGTGGTCTTCGGCCAGCAGCGGTTGGCCGTCGGCGTCGGCTCCTTCCTCAGCGGGGTGGTCGGCGGCACCGCGTACGGGGCCTTCGAGGCGGCCGGGCTGCTGCCGGGGTTCTGGCTGGCCGTGGCGGCCCAGTGCGTACTGCTTCCGCCGCTCCTGCTGGGCGGACGCGCGCTGGTCCGGCGTCGCCGGGACGCGACGGCCGGGTCCCGAGCCGCCGGTCCACGGTGACGTCGCGGGAACCAGGTACGCCGCCTCGCCGACTAGACCTATCGAGCGGCCACCGCAATGCCGCCGGCTGACGCACCCCGGGAGAACTCGTGCCGCGACCCCGTCCGCTCGTTGCCGCCCTTGCCGTGTCGCTGGCGCTGACCAGCGCCTGCGGTGCCGGTGCCGACGACACCGCCTCGTCGACCACCCTGCGCATCGCACTGAGCGCCGAGTCCGGCGCGCTGGACCCGCACGCGTTCACCGGCAACTTCCTGCTGCTCGACGCCCTCTACGAGCCGTTGGTGACCTACGGCCGGGACGGAACGTTGGAACCGGGGCTGGCGCAGTCCTGGACCGTCGCCGAGGACGGCCGGCAGGTCACGTTCGACCTGCGCGACGGCGTCCGCTTCACCGACGGAACGCCGGTCGACGCCGCCGCCGTCAAGTGGAACTTCGACCGCTGGGTGGGCAACGAACGGTTCTCCTTCTTCCGCGCGTCCCGGGTGATCACCACGGTCGAGGCCCCCGACCCGGACACCGTCCGTCTCACCCTCGCCGAACCGTACGAGCCACTGCTCCAGGAACTGTCGATCGTCCGTCCCGTCCGGCTGCTCAGCCCGGCGTCGGTGGCCGCCGACGGCACGTTCGGGCAGCCGGTCGGCACCGGCGCGTGGAAACTGGACTCGACCAGCGCCACCGGTGCGGTGCTGACCCGCAACGACGACTACTGGGGCAGCCGACCCGAGTTGGAGCGGCTGGAGTTCCGCGTCATCCCGGACTCCCAGGCGCGCGCCGACGCCCTCACCAACGGCGAGATCGACCTGATCGGCGGCGCCTACCTCGCGCCGATCACCCCGATCGAGGCCAGGGCCCTCGGTGAACGCGACGACGTCACGCTGCTCACCGGCGCGCCGGACGTCTCCATCATGCTCGGGTTCAACCCGGACGGTCCGGCCGGCGACCGGGCCGTCCGGGAGGCCGTGAGCCGGGCCGTCGACACCACCTCCCTGGCGAGGACACTGCTGCTGGACTACGCCGAGCCGGCCCGGCGGGTGTTCCCGCCCGACGTGCCGGACTCCGGCACCGACCTGCCGATCGGATTCGACCAGGCGGCGGCGAACCGGGTCCTGGACGCCGCCGGATACGCCCGCGACGGCGACACCCGCGCCAAGAACGGCACGCCGCTCGCCCTGCGGCTGCTCGTCCCCGCCACCCCCGCCGAGGGCCAACTCGACCCCCGCACCATGGCCTCGGCGATCGCCGCCGCCCTCACCGAGGTGGGCATCACCGTGGAGATCGCCCCGGTCGACGCCGCCACCTACTACGACGAGCGGGCCGAGGGCCGCTACGACCTGACGTTCTTCGAGACCCTCGGCGCACCGTACGACCCGTCCAGCTCGATCGTGTCGCTGTTCACCAGCGGTGCGAGGGCCCCGCTGTGGGTCACCCCGCAGACCGAGGACCTGGTGGACAAGGCGCTGTACGCCCGCGACCCCGCGTCCCGCGCGGCGGCCCACCAGAACCTGTACGACGCGGTCGCCGCCGACGTCGGGTTCGTGCCGCTGGCGTACCGGCCGCGCCTGTGGGCGGTCCGCGACCGGGTGCGGGGCTTCGCCGTGCCGCCCAGCGACGTGGACCTCGAACTGACCGGGGTCAGCCTCGGGTGACCGGGGCCGGGTGGCTGCGCCGCGTCGGCGGTCGGGTCGCATGGTGGACCGTCGACACCGTCGGCGTACTCCTCGCGCTCTCCGCCGGCACCTTCGCCCTCGTCCTGCTGGCCCGGGGCGACGCGGCGGCGATGCTCGCGGCGACCCGGGCCGGCCGCCCGGCCACTCCCGAACAGGTCGAGGCCGTCCGCGTCGAACTGGGCATGGACGCCCCGGCGCCGCTGCGGTACGCGCGGTGGCTGCGCGACGCCGTCACCGGAGACTTCGGTGTGTCGCTGCGCACCGACACACCGATCGGACCCGAGATCGCCGACCGGATCGGCGTGACCCTCGGCCTGGTGGCCGGCTCCACCGTGGTCGCCCTGACGGTGGGGGTGGGGATCGGTGTCGCCGGGGCGGTGCTGCGTCGCGGCCCACTGCGCGGCACTCTGCGCGTCGGGGCGCTGCTGGCCACCTCCGTACCGGCGTTCTGGCTCAGCTACCTGCTCGTGCTGCTGCTGGCGCTCCGCCTGGGCCTGGTGCCCACCTCGGGCATGGCGGGTCCGGCGACCTGGGTGATGCCGATGGCGGTGCTCGGACTGCCGGCGGCCGGTGTCCTCAGCCGGGTGGTGGCCGTGACGCTGCGTGAGGCGCTCGACCGGCCGTACGTGCTGGCCGCGCAGGCCCGGGGAAGCTCACCGCTGTCCATCGTGTTCCGCGACGGCCTGCCCAACGCCGCCGGGCCGATCCTGTCGGTCGCCGGGTTCACCATCGGCACCCTGCTGGTGGGCACGGTCGTGGTGGAACAGATCTTCGGCTGGCCCGGCCTCGGCGCCTACTTCGTCCGCGCCGCCGCCGCCCGCGACGTACCGGCACTCCAGGCCAGCGCGCTCCTGCTCGGCGGCGGGTTCATCCTGGCCAACCGGCTCGCCGACGTGGTGCAGGGGCTCGTCGACCCGCGATCGCGCCGCACCGTCGGCCCACCCAGGACCCGTCGCGTCCCGGCCGTCCGGGGAGAGCCGACGTGAGCCGCCTCCCGAGGATCACCGGACACCGGCGGACCGCGCTGGTGGCGCTGCCGCTGCTGGTGTTCGCGGTCGTCGGACTGCTGGCGCCGCTGCTCGCTCCGGCCGACCCGACCGCCAACGACCTGGCCGCGAGCCTGCTGCCCCCGTCGACCGAGCACCTGCTCGGCACCGACCAGCTCGGTCGCGACCAGCTCAGCCGGATCCTGCACGGCGCGCGGATCTCCCTCACCGTCACCGCGGCGGTCCTGGCGATCTCGGTGACCGTCGGAGTGGTGGTCGGCACGATCGCCGGGTACCTGGGCGGCCGGGTCGACCGGATCGTGGCCCGGATCGTCGACATGGCCGTCTCGCTGCCCGGCATGCTGGTGGCGCTGGCCGTCGTCGGCGTACGCGGTGCGGGCATGGAGAATCTCGTCATCGCGATGTCGTTGTGGGCCTGGTCCCCGTACGCCCGCATCGCCCGCGCCCGGGTCGCCGGTCTGCGCGACAGCCCGCACCTGGACGCCCTGCGGCTGCTCGGCGCCGGACCCGCCCGCATCCTCGGCCGGCACCTGCTGCCGCCCGCGCTCGGCCCGTGCCTGGTCTACGCCAGCACCGACGTCGGCGCCATCGTGCTCGGCGTGGCCACGTTGAGCTTCCTCGGCCTGGGCATCCCGCCACCGCACGCCGAGTGGGGCCAGATGCTCGTCGAGGGGCGACCGCATCTGGGCTCGGCCTGGTGGCTGGCGTACCCGCCGGGCATCGCGATCACCGCGATCGTGCTCGCCAGCAACCTGCTCGGCGAGCGCCTGGCGGCCGGCGACGAACGCCCCTCGATCCTGCGGTGGGTGCTCCCGACGCGCCCGCGAGCCCGACGTCCGGCGTCGGCCGACGCGTCCCCTGCTCCCGGCGGACCTCCCGTTCCCGCCGGGGCTCCCGCTCCCGGTGACGCCGTGGCTGCCGGCGGTTCTCCCGGTGCCGGCGGTCCTTCCGCTCCGGGCGGACCTCACGCTGCGGGCGGTCCTTCCGCTGCGGGCGGTCCTTCCGCTGCGGACGGACCTCACGCTGCGGGCGGACCTTCCGCTTCGGGCGACGACGCGGTTCGCGGCGTGCGGGACGGTGGCCTACTACGGGTTCGCGACCTCGTGGTCAGCTATCCGTCCGGCGGCGGGCGGCGTCGGGTCGTCGCGGGAGTCGACTACGAGGTGGCCCGGGGCGAGATCCTGGCGATCGTCGGCGAGAGCGGCAGCGGCAAGACCACCTCGGCGCTGGCCCCGTTCGGCCTGCTGGACCCGAGCGCGACCGTCTCCGGCTCGGCGATGCTGCGGATCGGACCCGACGTCCACGACCTCGTCGGCCTCGCCCCGTCCGCCCGCCGCCGACTCCACGGCCGCCGGGTGGGCGTGGTCTTCCAGGACAGCCTCGCCACTCTCAACCCGTTGCGGACCATCGGCGCGCACGTCGACGAGGCCGTCCGCAACGCCGGTCGCGGTGGCGGCCGGGCGGCGACCCGCCGCGTCACCGAGGACCTGCTGCGCCTGGCGGGCCTGACCGACCCGGCCACCGTCGCCCGGCGCCATCCGCACCAGCTCTCCGGTGGGATGCGGCAACGCGCGCAGATCGCTGTCGCCCTCGCCGGGCGACCCGCCCTGCTGGTCGCCGACGAACCCACCTCCGCCCTGGACGTCACCGTGCAGTACCACCTGCTCGACCTGCTGGCCCGCCTCCGCGAGGAGCTGGACGTGTCCATGATCATCGTCAGTCACGACCTGGCCGTGGTGACCCGGCTGGCCGACCGGGTCGCCGTCGTCTACGCCGGCCGGATCGTCGAGTCCGGACCGCTCGACGCCGTGACCGGTGACCCCGCCCACCCGTACACCCGTGGTCTGCTCGACGCCGTGCCCCGACCGGGAGCGGCACCCGGCACCCGTTTCCGCACCATGCCGGGGCGCTCCGGTGCCGGCCCGGACGACGCGCCGGGCTGTGCGTTCGCGCCCCGGTGCCCGATCGCGGTGCCCGCCTGCGCCCACGAGACACCCGTACCGGTGACGGTGGACCCACGGACCGGGCACCGGTCGGCGTGCCTGCGGGCGCCCGGCCGCGCCGAGCTGCCGGCCGCCGTCGGTGAGCGGGACGGTGGCTGACCGATGCTGCGGGTGGACCAGGTCAGCGCCGGCTACTCCGGCTCCCGCGCAGTCCCTCGGGTGGTCGAGGAGGTCACGCTCCGGGTCGACGCGGGGGAGATCGTCGGACTCGTCGGCGAGTCGGGATGCGGCAAGACGACACTCGCCCGCGTGATCACCGGCCTGCACCGGCCGCACACGGGTGTGGTCCGGTTCGGCGGGGTGGACGTGCACGGGCTGCGCGGTCGGGAGCTGCGCGCGCACCGGCGGCAGATCCAGATGGTCTTCCAGGACCCCTACCTGACCCTCAGCCCTCGCCAGACGGCGCGGCAGGCGGTGGCGGAGCCGCTGCACATCCACCGGATCGGCGACGCCCGGTCCCGGGCCGCGCGGGTCGCCGAGCTGCTGGACCTCGTCGGGCTGGACCCACCGGCGGGTGACCGCCGACCCCGCGACCTCTCCGGCGGGCAGCGGCAACGCGTGGCGATCGCCCGGGCGTTGGCGCTCGGTCCCCGCCTGCTGGTCTGCGACGAACCGGTCACCGCGCTCGACGTGTCGGTGCAGGCGAAGGTCCTCAACCTGATCTGCGACCTTCGTGACCACCTGGGGCTGGCCTGCCTGTTCATCTCCCACGATCTCGCCGTCGTCCGGCAGCTCGCCGACCGGATCGCGGTCATGCACCAGGGCCGCATCGTCGAGCAGGGCGCGACCGCGCAGGTCACCGCCGCGCCCCGCCACCCGTACACCCGCACGCTGCTCGCCGCCGCCCCCCGGATGTAAGGAGGGGTCCCCTGCTATCGCCTGGTGTATAGCAGGGGACCCCTCCTTACATCCGACCCCTCGGGAAAGCCTATCTTTTCAGTAGGTTTTAGGAGGTCAGTGAACTGGGGAGCGCCCGGCGGTAAGGGGATCGAAAGGGCTCCTCGGCATAGTCCTGGTCGCTGCGACATCGCGCGACAAGGGGGAGACATGCGGTTCAAGGTGTTGGGTCCGTTGACCATGATGCCGGGGCGACTGCCCAGCGCGCCGAAGCAACGGCAGTTACTCGCACTCCTGCTCCTGCACGCCAACACCGTCGTCACCATCGACGACTGTGTCGACGAGCTGTGGGGTGAGCAACCACCGCACAGCGCGCACTCCACACTCCAGACGTACGTGATGAACCTGCGCCGGGTGCTGCGCCTGGAGGCGGAGCCGCGCCACGGCGGTCGCATCGTCACCCGGGAACGCGGCTACGCCCTGCACCTGGAGCCGGGCGAGCTGGACCTGGAGGACTTCCAGCGGGTGGCCGGCGACGGCAGCGAGGCGCTCGCCGCCGGCCGGTACCCGGAGGCGGCCCGGCTGCTGCGCGCGGCGCTGGACATGTGGCGCGGCCCGGCCCTGGTCGACGTGCAGGCCGGTCCGATCCTGCGGGGTCGTCTCGACGGCCTGCGCGAGGTGCACCTCGCGGTGCAGGAGGAGCGGGTCGAGGCCGACCTGCGGATCGGTCGGCACCGCGAGCTGCTGGGCGAGCTGCGCACACTGGTACGCCGGCATCCCACCCACGAGAACCTCTGCGCCCAACTGGTGCTGGCGCTGTACCGCAGTGGCCGTACCACCGAGGCGCTGGCCGAGCTGCGGCACCTGCGCACCACGCTCGGTGAGCGGTTCGGGCTGGAGCCGTCACGGCGACTACAACGCCTGGAACGGGCCGTGCTGCGCGCCGAACCCGCCCTGGACCTGCCCGTCGGGTCGTCCGCCGACCGCAGTGTGCACCACCTGCTCGTCAACTGACCACCGTCACCGTCGCGAAGGAGGCAGCCATGCCGGTCACCGAGCCCGCCCGCACCCGCCCGCCCGTCATCGACGCCCGCACGTACGCCGAGATCCTGCAGTTCTACGCCCGGCACTTCCAGCTCCTCGACGAGGGTCGGGCGGAGGAGTGGGCGGACCAGTTCACCGAGGACGGCGAGTTCGCGCAGAACGTCAAGCCCGAACCGCGCCGGGGCCGGTCCGCGATCGCCGCCTCCATGCGCCGCGGAATGGACAGCATCGCCGAGCGTGGGCTCATCCGCCGGCACTGGTACGGCGCCGTGACGGCCGAACCGGCGGGCGAGGACACGGTGCGGACCCGCTACTACGCGACGGTGTTCGAGACCTCGCGCGGCGGTGGCGAGGCGCGGGTGTACCTCAGCACCACCGCCGAGGACGTCCTGGAACGGCGCGGCGACGGCTGGTTCGTCCGCCGTCGCCACGTCGCCCATGACGGGACCTGAGCCGGGGCGGCGGTCCGGTCCGGACCGCCGCCGCACGGCGTCCGGGCTAGTAGTCCAGACCGCCGTCGACGTGCAGCACGTGCCCGTTGACGTACGAGCTGTCCGGCGAGGCGAGGAAGAGCACCGCCCGGGCCACCTCGTCACCGGTCGCGGCCCGGCCCGACGCCAGCGATCCGCGCAGCCGACCCCAGAGCCGTTCGTTGGCCAGGATCTGGCGACCCATGCCCTCGTCGACGACGCCGGGTGCGACGGCGTTCACGGTGACGCCGTCGCCGCCCAACTCGGCGGCGAGAACCCGGGTCAGCGTCTCGATCGCCGCCTTCGACACGCTGTACGCGCCGGCCCCCACGATCGGCCGCCGGGCCAGCAACGAGCTGACCGTGACGACCCGTCCGGCACCGGAGGCCCGCAGCAGGGGCGCGGCGGCCTGTACGCAGTGCAGCACGCCGGTGAGATTGGTGGCGAGCACCTCGTCCCACTGCGACACCGGCAGGCCGACCAGCGGACCGGGTCGGCTGATCCCGGCGTTGGCGACCAGGATGTCCAACCCGCCGTACCGGTCCTGCACGCCGGCCACCAGCGCGTCGACGGAGGCCCGGTCGGTCACGTCGACCGGGAACCGGTCCCCGTCCTCCGGTGCGCCACGCGACGCGGACACCACCGTGGCGCCGGCGTCGGTGAGTGCCCGTGCGATGACCCTGCCCAGGCCGGCCGTGCCGCCGGTGACCACCGCGACCTTTCCCTTGAGGACCATGAGAACTCCCTTCCGCGTCTGCCGGACCACCGGTCCGGTCCTGTCGTGGCCGGTGCAGCGCACCGACCGTCGTCCACCGCTACACCGACGTGACGAGCGGGCCGCCGTGCAGGTGGACCATCTCCCGGACGACCGGCCGCGACGGCAGGTACGCCCCGGGCACCTCGCCGCGTTCCTCCGCGTACGCCCGGTGCAGGTTGGCGACGAGCCGCTCCGCCTCCGGCAGGTGGGCGAACGGATGCCCGGTGGCGCTCCGGGCCGCCGCCAACGCGGGCAGCCGGTCGGCGAGGCCCCGCCGGGCCAGCCCCCGCAGCCAGCGCAGGTACGCCTCGGTGTCGTCGAGGACCTCCGGCCCGGTGACCTCACCGTGCCCGGACACCACCACCCGGGGTCGCAGCGCCCGGAGCCGTGCCAGCGCGTCCAGCGACCCGGTCACCGATCCCATCAGCACGAAGGGCGTCCGTCCCGAGAAGACGACGTCCCCGGCGAACAGCACCCGCCGCTGCGGCAGCCACACCACCACGTCGTTGGTGGTGTGCGCGGGACCCACGTGCATCAGCTCGACGCGTACCCCGCCGGGGTCCAGGGTGAGCTGCTCGCGCAGCGTCACGTCGGGCAGGCGCAGCCGGATCCCGGACCAGTCCACGTCGGGCCAGAGTTCGCGCATGGCCAGCCCGGTCCGCGCCATCTCGGCGTGCGCCAGGTCGTGCGCCACGATCTCGGCGTCGGCCGGGAAGACGCAGTTGCCGAAGACGTGGTCACCGTGATGGTGGGTGTTCACCACCACCTGCGGACGGTCCGGCGCGACCCGGCGTACCTGCGCGAGCAGTGCCCGGGCCCGATCGCGGGTGGCGGCGGTGTCCACCACCACGACCCGGTCGGTGCCGACGACGATGCCGGCGTTACCGACACACCAGCCGCCCGGCCGCTGGACGTACGCGTACACGTCCGGTGCCACCGGCACCAGCGTGGCTCCTGGCTGGTCCGTCATCTCACCTCCGGTCGCACCGCGGGGTCACCGCCCCCAGTGAGCCCAACCGGGCTCGGTTCCGGCTGGAGAAGCCGTCTCGACCGGGAGGTCCGGCGATGACCATCGACGTCCTGGGTGGCCTGCGGGTCGGTGGCCCCGACGGTGACGCCGGCCCCACCGCACCCAAGCAACGACAACTGCTCGGCCTGCTGGTGCTGCGCGCCGACCAGGTGGTGCCGGCCGCCACCTGCATGCGGGAGCTGTGGCACGACCATCCGCCGCGCAGCGCGGCGACCACCCTGCAGACGTACGTCATGCACCTGCGCCGGGTCCTGGCACACGCCGACGTGCCGGCGCGGGTGGTCACCTGCGGGCACGGCTACCGCCTGCGCGTCGACCCGCTCGACACCGACCTCGGCGTGGTCCACACGCGGGTACGGGAGGGGGAGGAGCGGGCCGCGGCCGGCGACCCGACCCGCGCCGCCCGATCGTGGCGCGAGGCGCTCGCGCTGTGGCGCGGCGCGGTGCTCGCCGACGTCCGCACCGGTCCCGTCGCCCAGCAGATCGCCGGTCACCTCGACCAGTGGCGGCTGCTGCTGGTCGAGCGGTACCTGGAGGCGGAGCTGCGCTGCGGCCGGCACCGGCAGGTGGTGCCCACGGCCACCGCCCTGGCCGGTCGGCATCCCCTCAGCGAGCCGATCCACGCCAGCCTGATCACCGCGTTGCACCGCAGCGGTCGGCAGGCCGACGCGGTACGGGTCTACGAACGACTCGCCGCCGCACTGCGCCGCGACCTCGGTGTCCCGCCGTCGGCACCGCTCCGGCGACTCCACCAGGCCGTCCGCACCGGCGCCGGATGGCTCGATCCGCCCCCGCCCGCCGCGCCGGTGCTCAGCCTGGACGCGCTCTGCGCGCTCGACGCCGGTCGGCGGCCCTTCCTCGTACCCACACCACCCGGTGGCACATCCTGATCGGAGACGTCCGTGCCGATACCCGTGCAGCGTGATCCCGAACTGACCCGTACCCGGCTCGCGCAGTGGCTGCGGGACGCCCTGCCCGTGCGCGACGTGGTGGTGGGGCCGGTGACCGTACCTCCCACCGCCGGCTTCTCCGCCGAGATCCTGCTCTGTGACGCCAGGTGGCGCGAGCACGGCCGGGAGCGCACCGTGCCCCTCGCGGTACGGGTCGCCCCGACCGGGCACCGCATCTTCCCCGACCTGCGCTGGCGGGAACAGATCGCGGTGCAGGTGGCGCTCGCCGACACCGCCGTACCGGTGGCACCGGTGCTCGGCCGCGAACCCGACCCGCAACCGCTGGGCGCGCCGTTCGTGGTGATGGCCCGCGTCGCCGGGGAGGTGCCGGCGGACCTGCCGTCGTACCACCGGCAGGGATGGCTCGCCGACGCCTCGCCGGCCCGGCAGCGGGCGGTGTGGTGGCGGGCGCTCGCGGCGATGGGCCGGCTGCACCGTCTCGATCCGGCGACCCTGCCGGTCACCGCCGCGCCCTCCGGCGACCCGGAGTTCTATGCCGGACACCTGGATCACTTCGGTGCCGTCGACAACCCGGCCGTCACGGCGGCGGTGGCGTGGCTGCGCGCCCACCGGCCACCGGCACCGGCCGTGCCCACACCGCTGTGGGGCGACGCCCGGCTCGGCAACATCGTCTTCGCCGGGGACCGGCCCGCCGCCCTGCTCGACTGGGAACTGGTCGACGTCGGCCGCCCGGAGAGCGACCTCGCCTGGTTCCTGCACATGGACCGCTTCCTGAGCACCGGCATCGGCGCCGCGCGCCTGCCCGGCCTGCCGACCCGGGCCGAGACGGTGGCGTACTACGCCCGGCTGCTGGGCCGCCCGCTGGAACACCTGGAGTACCACGAGGTCGACGCGGCGTTCCGGTTCTGCGTCGTCACCGCCCGGGTGGTGCGGCTGCTGGAGGGCAGCGGAGTCCTGCCGCCGGGATCGGACTTCCCGCTGCACCGAAACGCGACCGCCCTGCTGCGCCGCCGCCTCACGGAGGCCGGTGTCGATCTCTCCAGCGCCGGTGTACCTGGCCTCTAGCGAGGACCGCCAGTGTCGGCGGAGCGCGGGCCGGCCGCGCACCGAGGCGCGGGTGGGAGGGGTACGCATGGCGGTCGACGCGTCCACGTTCCGGGCGCTGTTCGGCACGGTACCCGGCGTCGTGGCGGTGGTGACCACCCTGGACGGCGACGAACCGGCCGGGCTGACCACCAGCGCGGTGTGCGAGGTGTCGCTGGACCCGCCGCTGCTGCTGGTGTGCCTGGACGAACGGTCCCGCACCCTGCCGCGCATCCTGCGCAGCGGCGCCTTCACGGTCAACTACCTCGCCGGACACCGGCGCGACCTCGCCGCCCGGTTCGCCGGCAGCGGAGCGGACAAGTTCACCGACGTCCCCTGGACGGGGTCTCCGGGCGCCCGGGGCGCGCCACGGCTCGACGACGCGGCCGCCGCCCACGCCGAGTGCACGGTGCGGCACGCGGTGCCGCTCGGTGACCACACCGTGGTCGTCGGCCTGGTCGAGGCGGTCACGGTGACCGGGCACGCCCCACTGCTGTACCGGCGCGGGACGTACCGCGCCTGGTCCGACGCCGCCACGGTCGCACCGGTCGTGGCCCGTCCGAACCCGAGGGAGCTGGCATGAAGTTCGGCATCAACCTGTTCCCGACAGTCGGCCCGCAGGACAAACCGGCCGGGCAGTACTTCTCCGAGAGCCTGCGGCTGGCGGAGCTGGCCGACGAGTTGGGCTTCCACCACGTCAAGACCGTCGAGCACTACTTCTCCCCGTACGGCGGCTACAGCCCGGACCCGGTCACGTTCCTCGCCGCCGCGGCCGCCCGGACCCGGCGGATCCGCCTGGTCACCGGCGCGGTGCTGCCCGCCTTCACCCACCCGGTGAAGCTCGCCGGCAAACTCGCGATGCTCGACGGCATCTCCGACGGCCGGCTCGACGTCGGCTTCGGCCGGGCGTTCCTGCCCGACGAGTTCCACGCGTTCGGGATTCCGCTGGACGAGAGCCGGGCCCGCTTCGACGAGGGGGTGGCCGCCTGCACACTGCTCTGGACCACCGAGAACGCGGTGTGGGAGGGCCGGTTCCACCGCTTCGGCCCGGTCACCCTGCTGCCCCGACCGGTGCAACAGCCGCACCCCCGGATCCTGGTGGCCACCGCCAAGTCGCCGGAGTCGGCCGAGGCCGCCGGACGCAACGGCCACGGCGTGATGCTGGTGCCCTCGATCAACTCCCGTGAACAGGTGCAGGACGTGCTGGCGCTGTACCGCAAGGCCGCGGCGGCGAACGGTGTCACCCCGACCGACGAGGACGTCCACATGAGCTACAACGCGTTCCTGGCGGAGGATCCCGACGAGGCCCGCAGGCTCGGGCGCGGCTACTCCGAGCAGTCCCACCGGACGCTCGCCGACGCGGTCTCGGCCTGGGCGCACACCCGCAGCGCCGACTACCCCGGCTACGAGAAGATCGTGGAGCGGGTCGGCAAGGGCGACTTCGACCGGCAGGTCGCCGCCGGCAAGGCTCTCGTCGGCTCACCGGAGCAGGTGATCGCGGCGGTGGAGAACATCCGCGAGTGGTTCGGCGACGTGACGCTGAGCCTGCAGGTGGTCTCCGGCAACGTCCCGTACGAGCAGGCCGCCCGCTCCCTGCGGCTGTTCGCCACGCACGTGCTGCCCCGGTTCTGACGGCCACCGGTGACCACCCACACGGTCGTACCGACCGACACCTACCTCACCGCCCCGCCCGCCCCACCCGCGTACCGGCGCAGCCGCCGGGTCGCCGCGCTGGCCGGACTGGTGGTGCTGCTGTTCGCACTCCAGAACCTGGCCCGCAACCCCGCACTCCAGTGGGACGTGGTGGCCCAGTACCTCACCGCCGACGTCATCCTCGACGGGCTCCGGATCACCCTCCTGCTCACCGCGATCGCGCTGGTCGGCGGCTTCGCCCTGGGTACGCTGCTGGCGGTCATGCGGCTCTCCGGCAGCCTGCTGTTGCAGTCGGTGAGCTGGGGGTACACCTGGCTGTTCCGGTCCGTGCCGATCCTGGTGCAGCTCCTGTTCTGGTACAACATCTCGCTGCTCTACCCCCGCATCACCGTCGAGGTGCCGTTCGGCCCGACCCTGCTGGACGTGCAGACCCGAGGTCTGATCAACGGCTTCCTCGCCGCGGTCATCGGCCTGACCCTGCACGAGGCGGCGCACGCCAGCGAGATCGTGCGGGCCGGGCTGTTGTCGGTGGACAAGTCGCAGACCGAGGCGGCCCAGGCGCTGGGACTGTCGCGGACGCGGACGCTGTGGCGGATCGTGCTGCCACCGGCGATGCGCGCCATCGTGCCGCCCTCGGCGAACCAGGCCGCCGCGTTGCTCAAGGGCACCTCGGTGGTGAGCGTGATCGCCGGACAGGACCTGCTGTTCTCGGTCCAACTGATCTACAACCGCAACTACCTGGTGATTCCGCTGCTGCTCGTGGCGACGCTGTGGTACCTGGTCTTCACCACCATCCTCAGCGGACTGCAATATCTCCTCGAACGCTACTTCGGGCGGGGCAGCGGCCGGAACGGTCTCCCGCTGCGCGCCCGCCTGCGCGCCCTCGCCGAGGGGGTGGAACGGTGAGCGCCACGGTGCACGACGACGACCCGCTCCGGCCGATGGTGCAGCTCGTCGGCGTCCGCAAGGCGTTCGGCGCCACCACCGTGCTCGACGGCGTGGACCTCACCGTCGACCGGGGGACCGTCACCTGCGTCGTCGGCCCGTCCGGCTCGGGCAAGAGCACGCTGCTGCGCTGCGTCAACCGCCTCGAACGGGCCGACGCCGGCATGGTCCTGGTCGACGGCCGTCCGGTCGGCCACGTGCTGCGGCGCGGCCGACTGGTCGAGGCGTCACCACGGCTGCTGGCCCGGCACCGTACCGAGGTCGGGATGGTGTTCCAGGCGCTGAACCTGTTCCCGCACCTGACCGTCGTGCAGAACCTCGTCGAGGCGCCCATCGCGGTGCAGCGGCTGCCGCGTGACGCGGCGGTCGCCCGCGCCCGCGAGTTGCTGGACCGCGTCGGCCTGGCACACAAGGAGCGTTCCTACCCGCGTGAGCTCTCCGGCGGCGAACAGCAGCGCGTCGCCATCGCCCGCGCCCTGGCGCTGCGTCCCAAGGTGATGCTCTTCGACGAGCCGACCAGCGCGCTGGACCCGGAACTCATCGGCGAGGTGCTCGCGGTGGTCCGCGACCTCGCCGCGGGCGGCATGACGATGCTGATCGTCACCCACGAGCTGCGCTTCGCCGCCGAGGTCGCCGACGAGATCGTCTTCATGGACCGGGGTCGCATCGTCGAGCAGGGGCCACCAGCCGAGATGCTCGACCGCCCCCGCGAGGAGCGCACCGCCCGGTTCTTCGCCACCATCCTCCACCGTTAGGAGACAACGTGTACTTGTCGCGTCACACCCGCTGGCTGGTCGCCGGGACAGCGGCCGCCGTGCTCGGCCTGCTGACCGCGTGCGTCCACGCCGCGCCGGCCCCCACCGGCGGGGAGGCGCCCGCCGACCTCGGCGCCCAGGACGTGGTGTCGCAGGTGCAGGCCGCACCCGACATCGCGGCGCTGCTGCCGGCCGAGATCCGTGAGCGGGGCCGGTTGACCGTCGGCTCGGCGGTGGGTACCCCGCCGATCGCCTTCCACCCCCAGGACGGCGGCCCGCCGCGCGGCGTCGACATCGACATCGCCGACGCGGCGGCCCGGGTCCTCGGCCTGACCGTCAGCCGCGAGCAGGTCAGCGGCGCGTCGCTGCTGACCGGGCTGACCGCCGGCCGGTTCGACGTCGGCACCGCCAACTTCGCCGTCACCGAGGAACGCAAGAAGGTGCTGGACTTCACCGTCTACCTCACCGACGGCACCGGCTTCATGGTCCGCGACGACAGCTCGTTGCGGGAGGTCACCGACGTGTCGCAGCTGTGCGGGCTGACCATCGGCACCGGCGTGGGCAGCACCTTCGAGCAGGACCTGCGCCAGCGGGAGCGGGTCTGCGTCGACGCCGGCAAGCCCTACAAGATCAGCACCTACAGCGACGCCGCCGCGCACTTCCTCGCCCTGCGGGAGGGCCACGTCGACATCCTGGTCAGCACCTCCAGCGTGCTGCGCTACGCGGCGAGCCAGCAGCCCGGGCTGCGCTTCGTCGGCGAGCTGGGCCGCCGCGACGTGGGCCTGGCCACCAGTAAGGGCGCCGGTCTCGCCGAACCGCTGCGGGCCGCGGTGGACCGGCTGATCGCCGACGGCACGTACCGCCGGATCCTGACCAAGTGGCATCTGGAGGCCAGCGGGGTCGAACGGTCGACGGTGAACCCGGCGGCCTGAGGCACACCGGGACTCACCCCGCCCATCCCGGCACCTCGTCGATCTCCAGCACCGCACAGGTCCACGTGTATCCCGCTCCGACCCCGGCGAGCAGCACCCGCTCGCCGGGGCGCAGCGTCCCGGTCTCCACCAGATGCGCGAGGCCGCTGAACTGGTCGCCCGCCCCGAGGTGGCCGACCGTGCTGGCCCAGTCCCAGGTGGTGACGGCCCGGTCCACCTGCCACGGCCGCAGGTACGACGAGGTGAGCCGGCGCAACCCGAAGTGCGGCAACACGTACCGGTCCACGTCGGTGAAGGCCAGCCCGGCCTCGGCGAGCGCCCGGTCCACCGCCTCCGCCTGGCCCGCCACCACCCGACTGATGCTGTACGACACGCCGGTGCGGGCGACGAACGCCTTCTTGACCGCCTCCAGGTCCACCGGTTGCCGCTGCGCCAACGGCGCGACACCGAACGGGTCGTCGCCCCGGTGCAGCCCCTCCAGGTCCGGCTCGGAGACCGTCACCAGACTCAGCAGACGCGCGAACCCGGTGTCCCGGGAGAGCACCAGCGCCGTACCGGCGTCGCCGTAGACCGTGCCGGGGTCGCTGTTCCACCGGTCGAAGCCCGGCGCGCAGAACCTGTCCCCGGTGGTGAGCAGCGCCGCGGCACGTCGCGGCGCGGCGGTGAGGTACGCCGCCGCCAGATCGAGGGCGGCGAGTCCACCGTTGGAGAGCTGACGGATCTCCAACGCCGGGCAGCGGTTGCCGAGCACCATCCGCTGGATGTACGACGCCGGCGCCCACACGTCGTGTCCCTGGTGGTAGACGGTGGCGTGCAACAGCAGCGCCACCTCGTCCGGGGTGTGCCCGGAGCGTTTCACGGCCAGCTCGGCGGCGCGTACCGCCAGTTCCGGACCGGACTCCTCGGTCGACACGCTCACCGCGTGCAGGCCGGTCTGCGTCGCGAGCCGTTGACTGCACCGGCCGTCTGCCACCGCGTCGACCACCCGCATCCGCCCCGGCACGTACGCGGCCACGCCGGCCACCCGGACCCCGTCGAATCGCATCTGTCTGCCGCTCCCTCGGATCACCGGATCGCGACGGGCTCCGGCCGTCCACCGCCGCCGGATCGTCGCTCGTGGCGTCGGTCCGGCGGCGGATCGCCGGCCGGTCGTGGGGCGGGCGATGGCGCGGAGCGCGCCGGGGGTTCGCCTCGGCACCGCCGTCGCGTACCGCCACGGTCGCGCGGCGTGCTCGGCCGGGACTCGAGAACCCGTCGAGCGGGTACGCCTTCAGCCGCCCTCAAGGGACGGGTGCGACGGTCGGGACATGTCTGCACCCACGACCCGACGCGTGGCCCTGCTCTTCCCCGGCCAGGGCGCCCAACGACCCGGCACGGCGACCGGCCTCTACCACGGACACCCGGGTTTCCGCCGCCACGTCGACGAGGTGTTCGCGCTCTGGGGCCCGGAGGGCGACGCGATCCGCGCCGACTGGCTCACCGACCGCCCGGCCGTGCCCCTGGACGACCTGCGTCGCGCGCAGCCGCTGCTCTTCGCGATCGGCTGGGGACTCGGGCGGACGCTGCTCGACGACGGCCCGGAGCCGGTGGGACTGCTCGGTCACAGCGTCGGCGAGGTGGTGGCGGCGACGCTCGCCGACGTGCTGAGCCTGCCCGACGCGGTACGCGTGCTCCGTGACCGGCTCGGGCACCTCGCCGACGCCCCGCCCGGCGGCATGCTCGCCGTCGCGGCCACCCCCGAGCGGGTGCGGCCGTACCTCGGTGACGGGGTGGTCGTCGGCGCGGTCAACGGGCCGGGCCAACTGCTGCTCGCCGGCCCGGAGACGCCCCTGGCCCACGTCGAGCAGCGACTGCGCGCCGACGCCGTGACCTGCCGCCGCGCCCGGTCGACCACCGCTTTCCACAGTCCGTCGCTCGCCGTCGCCGCCGCGCGTGCCGAACCGCTGCTGCGCACGCTGCCGCTGCGCCCGCCACGCCTGCCGCTGTTCTCCTGCTACACCGGCCGCCCGATGACCGCCGAGGTGGCCACCGACCCGACCTACTGGGCCGCCCAACCGGCCGCGCCGGTCCAGTTCGGCGCCGCGCTGGACGCCCTGCTCGCCACGGCGCCGCAGGTGCTCGTCGAGGCCGGCGCGCCGCACGGGCTCACCGCGCTGGCCCGCCGCCACCCGGCGGTGCGGCAGGGCCGGTGCGCGGCGCTGGCCGCGCTCCCGGCACACGCCGGCAGCCGCGACGCGGACCTGGTCGCCGTCGCCACGGCCCGCACCGCCGTGGCCGGCCTCCGCTTCCAGGAGGGCTCGACCGTCGCTTGAGCACCGGCTGCGACCGTCGGACCATGAGCCGTCGCGTGGTCGTCACCGGACTCGGGGCCGTCGCCCCGGGTGGTAGCACCGTCAAGCAGTTCTGGGACCTGCTCTCCTCAGGCCGCACCGCAACCCGGGGCATCACCGCCTTCGACCCGTCGCCCTACCGCTCGCGCATCGCCGCCGAGTGCGACTTCGACCCGGTCGAGGCCGGGCTCGGCCCACAGGAGGCCCGGCGGATGGACCGGGCCACGCAGTTCGCCGTGGTCGCCGCCCGGGAGGCGGTCGCGGACAGCGGACTCGACCTGCCGGGCGAGGAGGGCCACCGGGTGGCGGTGTCGCTGGGCTGCGCGGTCGGCTGCACCACCAGCATGGAGCGGGAGTACGTCGTGCTCAGCGACGGCGGGCGCTCCTGGCTGGTCGACCCGACGTACGCGGTGCCGCAGCTCTACGACTGGTTCGTGCCCAGCGCGGTGGCGGCCGAGGTGGCACACGTCGTCGGCGCGCAGGGACCCGTCGCCCTGGTCTCCGACGGCTGCACCTCCGGCCTCGACGCGGTCGGGCACGGTGCCGAACTGATCCGTGAGGGCAGCGCCGACGTGGTGGTCACCGGCGGCACCGACGCGCCGATCTCACCGATCACCCTGGCCTGCTTCGACGCCATCAAGGCCACCAGCCCGCGCAACGACGACCCGGAACACGCGTCGCGTCCCTTCGACTCGACGCGCAACGGCCTGGTGCTCGGCGAGGGCGCCGGAGTGCTGGTCCTGGAGGAGCTGGAGCACGCCCGCCGCCGGGGCGCCCCGGTGTACGCCGAGGTCGCCGGCTTCGGCAGCCGCTGCAACGGCTACCACATGACCGGGCTGCGCGCCGACGGCGTGGAGATGGCCGAGGCGATCCGGGTGGCGCTGGCCGAGGCGCACCTGGCTCCCGAGCAGGTCGACTACGTCAACGCCCACGGGTCCAGCACCAAGCAGAACGACCGGCACGAGACGGCGGCCTTCAAACGCAGCCTCGGCGCACACGCCCACCGGGTGCCGGTCAGCTCGATCAAGTCCATGATCGGGCACTCGCTCGGCGCGATCGGGGCGTTGGAACTGGTGGCCTGCGCCCTGGCGATGGAGCACCACCTGGTGCCGCCCACGGCCAACCTGCACGTACCCGACCCCGAGTGCGACCTCGACTACGTGCCGAACGTCGCCCGCGAGCACCGCACCGACACGGTGCTCAGCGTCGGCAGCGGATTCGGTGGCTTCCAGAGCGCGGTGGTGCTGGCCCGGCCCGATCGGCGGGCGGCGTGAACGCCCCGGTCGTCACCGGCCTCGGCGTGGCCGCACCCACCGGTCTCGACGTCGAGGCGTACTGGCAGGCCACCGTGCGGGGGCACAGCGGCATCCGGTCGATCAGCCGCTTCGACGCCACCGGCTACCCGCTGCGGCTCGCCGGTGAGGTGCCCGACTTCGTCGCCGAGGAGCACCTGCCGGGACGGCTGCTGCCCCAGACCGACCGGATGACCCGACTGAGCCTGTACGCGGCCGAGCAGGCCCTGACCGACGCCGGGGTGCCGGCGGTCGAGGGCGTCCGGTACGACGTCGGTGTGGCCACCGCCTCCTCGATGGGCGGCTTCGAGTTCGGGCAGCGGGAACTGGAGAACCTCTGGAGCAAGGGCGGCAGCCACGTCAGCGCCTACCAGTCCTTCGCCTGGTTCTATGCGGTCAACTCGGGCCAGATCTCGATCCGGCACAACCTGCGCGGCCCGGGTGCCGCCCTGGTGACCGACCACGCGGGCGGGCTCGACGCGGTCGGGCACGCGCGACGGCAGATCCGTCGGGGCACCCCGGTGGTGCTCACCGGCGGCGTCGACGGCGCACTCTGCCCGCTCGGCCTCGCCGGTTGGCTCAGCACCGGCGGGTTCAGCACCCGCACCGACCCGCGACGGGCGTACCTGCCGTTCGACGTGGACGCCGACGGTGCCGTGCCCGGCGAGGGGGGCGCGCACCTGGTGCTGGAGGACGCGGAGTCCGCACGGGCCCGGGGCGCCCGGGTCTACGGCGAACTGGCCGGCTACGCGGCGACGTTCGACCCGGCGGGTGTGCCCGCGACCGGGCTGCGCCGCGCGATCACCGGCGCGTTGCGCGACGCCGGCATCACGCCCGCAGACGTGGACCTGGTCTTCGCCGACGGCGCCGGGGACCGCGTGGCCGACCGGACCGAGGCGGCCGACCTGGCGGAGGTGTTCGGGCCACGACGGGTGCCGGTCACCGCGCCCAAGAGCACGGTCGGCCGGCTCCAGGCCGGTGCCGCCGCACTGGATCTCGCCACCGCGCTGCTCGCCATCCGCGACGGCGTCGCGCCGCACACCGTCGGGGTGGACGCACCCGCACCCGACTGCCCGATCGACCTGGTCACCGGCGAGCCCCGGTCACTGCCGCTGCACCGCGTGCTGGTGGTGGCCCGGGGCCGGGGCGGCTTCAACGCCGCCGCCGTGCTCCGCCGCGTCGCCCCGTGACCCGCACCGACACCGACCCGAAAGGACGCCCATGACCGCCGACCAGCCGCTCCACCTCGACGACCTGCGCCGCATCCTGCGCGCGTCGGCCGGCGAGGACGACTCCGTCGACCTAGATCGCGAGATCCTGGACACCCCCTTCGTCGACCTGGGTTTCGACTCGCTCGCCCTGCTGGAGACCGTCTCCCGGATCTCCCGCGAGTACGCCGTGACGCTGCCGGACGAGGTGGTCGAGAGCTGCGACACACCACGGTCGCTGCTGGACTACGTCAACCGGACGGCGACCGGGGTCTGAGCAGCGCGACGGGCGGAAAAGCTCGCGATCAGTCGGCCACCGGTTGCAGGTGCCGACGTGCCTGCTCCAACGTGCGACGGCTGTTGGTGCCCAGCGAGCGGCGGACCAGGTCCCGGGCGTCGGCGAGGGTCGCCGAGTCGCCGAGCAGCGCGCCGACCCGGTCCGGGCGCAGCACGACCGTGTGGTGCGACGTGGCGACCACACCGTCGCGCTCGGGACGCAGCGTCCAGGTGCCGGTGTGCGCCGCGAGCAGCGGCGGCAGCACCGTCTGCTTGTAGACGATCCGGTCGGACGGGAAGCAGACCCGCACCGACCGGGTGGTGTGCACACTGTCGTCCGGCGCGACGGTGTCCATCTCCAGGATCTGCACGCCGGGCTCGTCCTCGGTCAGCTCCACCCGGGCCACGTGTGGCAACCGCTCCCGCCAGCGGTCGGCGTGGTACAGGAAGTCGTACACCTCCGGTGCCGGGGCGGCCACGTACACCTCGTCGGCGAAGGAGAGCAGGGTGCCGTCATCGGCGGACTCCGCCGCCGCGCGCAGCGCCGCCAGCTCGGCGGTGCTGTTGTGCTCGACGGCCCGCGCCACCCAGGCGGCGGCGTCGGGATCGTCGTCCACGACGGAGTAGTCGTGCAGCAGGACGACCCGGGTGCCGCCGTCGAGTTGTTCGAGCAGCCACTCGCCGCCCATCGAGGCCACCGGCGCCGCCGACACCTCCTGCCGGAACGTGATCCGGCCCTCGGCCGGTGTCAGTGTCCGACGAGAGATCCAGGAGCGCACCACCCCGTTGGCGGTGGCCCAGAGCCGCAGCCGTTCACGTTGCTGCGGCCCGTCGTCGTCCCGGTCGAGCAGGTCGACGTGGACGGTGGGAGCGAACGTGTACGGCCAGCGGGTGACGTCGGCGATGATCGGGTACACCGCGTCGACGGGCGCGTTCACGTCGACGGTGTGCCGTGTGGTGTGGACGGTGGGATCGGGCACGGGAGACCTCCTGCCGGCTCGGTCGGGGTACCCGTCGAGCCTCCCGTGCGCCCATCGGCGTCGGGTGGAGAGTCGTTGGAAGAGTCACCGCACCCGTTGCCCGGCACGGAGGACGGCGGCCACCCGCCGCAGCGCACCGGGCTCGACGGTCGGGTCACCGTGCACCGCGAGCAGGTCGGCGTCGTACCCCGGCGCGATCCGGCCGACCCGGTCGGCGAGGCCGCAGACCTGCGCGGCGCCGGAGGTGACCGCCCGGAGCGCGGCCGTGGGCGGGACACCGAGATCCACCATCGCCTCGACCCCGTACGCCAGCGACGACCCGTGGGGCTTGCCCGGCCCGCAGCCGGCGTCGCTGGCGCAGGCGACGGGAACGCCGGAGCCGGCCACCCGACGCAGGGCCGCGTGCACGGCCGCCCGGCGCGGGTCACCGCCGCCACCGCCGCCCCCGTGTCCGACGGTGCCGAGGGTGAGCGTGATCCGGGTCCCGGCCGCCGCCATCCGGGCCAGCAGTGCCGGGTCCGCGTGCACGCCGTCGGCGGTGACGAACGTGCAGTGTTCGATGCCGTCGAAGCCGGCGGAGACCGCGGCGGCGACACCGTCGGCGGCATGGCAGTGCCCGGTGACCGGCAGCCCGTACCGGTGGGACTCCCGCACGACCGCGGCCAACTCCACCGGCCCGAACTGCATCTCGTGCGGCAGCGAACCGGGGGTGAGCTGGCCGCCGGTCACCACGACCTTCACCACGTCGACACCGCGTTCGGCCCGGTGCCGCACCGCGGCGCGGATCGCGTCGACGCCGTCGACCTCCCCGCCGAGGAACCAGCAGTGTCCGCCGTACGACGTGATCGGTGGCCCGGCGACGAGCAGCCGGGGCCCGAGGTGCGGTGCGTCGGCGGTCTCGGCCCGGACCCGGAGCCCCAGGTAACCCCGGTCGCCGAGGTCACGGGCGGTGGTGACACCGGCGTCGAGTGTCGCCGTGGCGGCGGTCCGCATCCGGGCCAGCAGGGTGTCGTCGTCGGCGACGGCGAGACTGCCCATGGTGTCCGGCGTCGCGTCGAAGGCCAGGTGGACGTGGGCGTCGACGAGCCCGGGCAGCAGCGTCGTGTCGCCGAGGTCGACCAGTTCGGCGCCGCGCGGCGGCGGACCGTCCAGGACCGCCTCGATCACGCCGCCGGAGAGGAGCACGGTGGGTCGCGACATCGGCACCGGGCGGACCCCGTCGAACAGTCGCCGTGCCCGTAGCGCGAGCATGTGCCTCCTCCGCGTGCCGCCGGTCGTTGCCGGGGCAGCGTGTCAGCTCGCGCTAGAGGTTCGCCGGAGCCCGGCGCTCACCTGCCGGACGTGTGCCTGCAGACGCACCGAGGCGGCGGCCCGGGCCGCGCCGGCCGCCTGCCGGACGTGGCCGCGCGCCTCCCGGTGGTGGCCGCGCCGCTGGGCCAGCAGGGCCAGCCCGGTCAGCGCCTCGCAGCGGGCCTGCGGGTGGCCGATGCGCTCGGCCTCGCGCAACGCACGCCGGTACTCCGGCTCCGCCAGATCCGCCCGGCCCCCGTCCTGGTGCAACGCGGCCAGCAGGTTGCGGCCGTTGACCAGCAGCGCCACGTACCCGCCCTCCTCGGCGAACGCCATCGCCCGGCCCACGTGCCGGTGCGCGCGGTCCCGGTGACCGGTGGCCCGACCGACCCGGGCCAGGCCGTAGGAGGCGAGCGCCACGGAGTGCGCCGACCGGGCGCACCGCCCGAGCCGCAACGCCTCACGCAGCCACCGGGCCGCCTCCCGGTGCGCGCCCAGGTCGCCGCAGACCGTGCCGAGTCGCGCCAGGATCTCCGGCTGGGCCGAGCAGGAACCGAGGCGGTCGCCGACACGTGCCGCCGTCAACAGGTACCGGCGGGCCAGCCGCAGGTCACCGCGCCCGTGATGGGCCATCCCGAGGTGCAGCAGGCAGCGCGCCTGCGCCTGCCGCAGACCGAGTCGCCGGCACAGCCGCAGACCACGGTGCAGCAGGCGGATGGCCTCGTCGAACCGTTTGCGGGGGCGCTGGAGACGGTGCGTGGCCAGCGCCGTGAGCGCGACGATCTCCAGCGGTGCCGGCCCGTGCCGGTGCAACCGGTCGCGGGCGTGTTGCAGGTGCGGCTCGGCGGCGTCCAGGTGGTGCAGGCCCTGCAACGCCAGGCCGAGGTTGAGCCGCGCGATCGCGGCGTGCACCGGCGCCCGGGCCGGATCGGTCGCGCCGACCGCCGCCTCGGCGGCCGACCGCCAGTCGGCGTGGTGCCGGTCGGCTCCGCACGGACCGCGCAACACGTCGGTCAGCCGGACCGCCAGCGGCACCAGCCCCGTGGACGCGGCGTGCACCGCCACCGCGACGAGGTTGCGGCGTTCCCGTGCCAGCCAGCCGCGAGCCGCCCGGCGCCCGGCGAAGGTCGAGGTCCGGGGGGTGACGGGCACCCGGACCACCTCCGGGTGGCACAGCCCGACCGCCTCGTCGGCGGTGCGCAGATACCACCCGCCCAACCGGCGCAGCGCCGCCCGGCGGTACGCGGGGGCGTCCTCGGCGGTGCCCCGCTCGGCGGCGTAGCGTGCCATCAGGCTGTGCAGGCGTACCGCCCCGTCCCGGCCCTGCTCGACGAGTTGGGCGCGGACCAACTCGTCCAGTGCGTGCGACGCGGTGGCGACGGGCAGGCCGGCCAGCTCCGCGACGGTCTCGGCGCGGTGCGACACCCCCGGCACGAGCGCCAGCAGCCGGAAGATCCTCCGGGTACGCGCCGGCAGCGCGGTGTAGGCGAGGTGGAACGCGGTGCGGACCGCCGCGCGACGGCTGCCGGGCAGGCTCAGCGCGTCGAGCGGGTTGGCGCCGAGCAGCTCGACGAATTCGCCGATGCCCTGGCTCGGATGGGTGGCGAGGTGGGCCCCGGCGATCCGCAGCGCCAGCGGCAGGCGGTCGCAGTGGTCGACGAGCGCCGCCAGCGCCGCGCGTTCCCGCGTGACCCGGTCCGGTCCGATCATGACGGTCAGCAGCGCCGCCGACTCGGCGGGGGAGAGCACGTCGAGGGCGACGACCCGGACGCCGGGGCAGGAGGTGAGGGCGTCCGGTCGCCCGCGGTGCGTGACGAGGACCGCGCAGTCGGCGGCGAGTGGGAAGAGGCCGCGCAGCGCCGAGGCGTCGTGCAGGTCGTCGATGACGATGAGTACCCGGCGACCGGCGAGGCGGCGCTGCAACGCGCGGGCCCCGGCGGCGGGGGTGGCCGGTGGACGGTCCTCTCCGGCGGCGGTCAGTAGTTCGGCGAGGATCTGCGGCCAGTCGCGGCCTGCGCCGTCGGCCTCACTGGCGTGCACATACCACTGGCCGTCGGGGAACCGGTCCCGCAGGCGGTGTGCGGTGCGGACCGCCAGCGCCGACTTGCCGACGCCCGGTGCCCCGGTCAGGCAGACCACCGGTGGCCCGTCCGGCGTCGCGCGCAGCGCCGCGTGCAGCTCCTCAAGGGAGTCGCCTCGCCCGGCGAAGTCGGCGACGTCCGGGGGTAGTTGGCACTGCGCCCGCCAGCCGCTGCGGGCGGCCACCACGGGACGGTCGGTCCGACGCTGCGGCGTCCGGGGCCGCGCGGCGTCGCCGGTCTCGGCCAGCAGTCGTCGGTACCGCTGCCGCAGCTCCAGGCCGGGCGTCGCGTCGAACTCCTCGCGCAGCCGGTCGCGGGCCCGGTGGTACGCGGCGAGTGCGGCGGCCCGGTCACCGCTGCCGGCGAGCGCCTCCATGAGCTGCGCCCAGAGGCGTTCCCGCTGCGGGTGCGCGACGACGGCGGTACGCAGTTCCCCGACGACCTCGGCATGCCGACCCAGGGCCAGTTCGAGTTCGAAGCGTCGTTCCGTCAGGTGCAGCAGATCCGTCACCAGGCCGGTGACCACCTCCTGCCGGATGCGTACCGACGGCACCAGGGCGAGTGGTTCCCCGCGCCACTCCGCCAGCGCCTGCCGCACCCAGTACATTTCGACGTCCGGCCGTCCGGCGCGTCGTGCCTCCCGGGCCCGCGTCGCCGCCTCGCGGTAGCGGTGCAGGTCCAGTGACCCGGGCGGCACGACGATGCGGTACGCGCCCGGCCGGGTCTCGATCGGCGCGGGCACGTCGGGGCGGATGCCGGCGAAGAGGGCGCGCAGCCGGGAGAGGTGCACGTGGAGGGCGGCCCGGGGGTTCTCCGGGGGTCGGTCGTGCCACGCCGCGCCGACCAGTTCCGGCGCGCCGACCCAGGTGTTCGCCCGCAGCAGCAGCGCCGCGAGGAAGACGCGTTGCTTCGGGGCGGTGACCGGCACCGGGCAGCCGGAGAGCGTCGCGACCAGGGGTCCCAGGACGCGGTACTCGTCGTCGGCGGTCTGCCCGGTTCCGGCTGTCGCGGTCACGCGGCCTCCTGGACGGTGGGCCTTCTATCGTCGCGCCTCGATGTTTCCGGACGGGAAATGCGTGCCGGTCATATTCGTCATGTGGGTTGCAGGGTGGCGAGCGTCGACCGTCGGGGCACGTCGCGCGGGGGCAGGCCGCAGGCCTCGGCCAGAAGCGCGTACGAGCGCACCCGGGCCCGGTGGTCGTGGATCGTGGACAGGACGACGAACTCGTCCACGCCCACCGCCTCGCTCATCGCGGTGAGCTGCCGCGCGACCTCGTCGGGGGAGTCGACCAGGTAGCGCGGCCACTCGGTGCGCTCGGTCGACAGATCCTCGGCGAGACCGGGCAGCTGGGCGAGCGCCACCTCGGCGGGGGGCACGGGTCGCAGGTCGCCCCGCGACATCCGGTGCCGGAAGAGGCGCTGGCTGGCGAAGATCTGCTCCGCCTCCTCGCGGGTCGGCGCGCAGTAGACGCCGATGCCGACCATCACCCGGGGGGTGCCGCCGGTGCGCGGGTCGAAATGCCGCCGGTAGGTCTGCACCGCCTCGGTGACAAGCTCCGGGCGACCGAAGTGCGCGAAGGAATACGGCAGCCCGAGTCGACCGGCGAGGGCCGCGCTGGGCGGACTCGCGCCGAGCAGCCAGACCTGGGGGGTGCCCTCCACCGACGGCATGATGCCGCCCTGGTCGCCGACGGCGCCGAGGAACGCGCGCACCGCGTCGACCTGGTCGCCGAACGCGTCGTCGGAGGAGGTGTAGAGGTGCGGGTTGAGTAGCCGGGCGTCGCGGGAACTGGCTCCTGCGCCCCGCCCGATGCCGAGGTCGACCCGGCCCGGTGCGAGGGCGTGCAGCACCCGGAAGGTCTCGGCGACCTTGAACGGGCTGTAGTACGGCAGCAGCACGCCGCCGCTGCCGATGCGGATCCCGCTCGTCTCACCGCTGAGCCGGGCCACCATGACCTCGGGGGCCGGGCTCGCGAACGACGGCGTGGCGTGGTGCTCGGCGAGCCAGTAGCGGTGATAGCCCAGCGCGTCGGCCGCGCGGGCCAGGTCGAGAGTGTGGTGCAGGGCCTGGGTCGGAGTGGACCCCTCGGGGATCATCGACTGGTCGAGGATCGACAGCTGCACGGGTGCTCCCTGCGTGTCAGGCGTCGGCGGGCAGGCCGACGGGGCGGGTGAGCCGCGCGACGACGGAGGCCAGGCGCTCGTCGAAGGCGGCGGCGTCCAGTGCGGTGGCCAGCTCCGCCCGGCATGCCTGGGCGGCCAGGGCGTGCCGTTCCAGGCCGGGCTCGGTGATCTGGCAGTAGACCCCACGGCGGTCGTGCGCGCAGCTCACCCGGGCCGCGAGTTGCTTGGCGGTCAGGCGGGTGACCAGGCGGCTCATCGAGGACTGGTCGAGGGCGACCGCGTCGCTGAGGTCCTGGATGCGCATGCCCCGAGGGTTGCCCCGGGTCAGCTCGTCGAGCACGAGCAGCTCGGTGAGGGTCAGGTCGAAGTCGCGGGTGAGCCGTCGGTCCAGCGTCTGCCCGAGTCGACCGGTGAGGACGGTCAGCTGCCGCCACAGGGCGAGCAGGTCGGGCTGTCCGTCGCGTCGCTCCGCCATCGGGCCCCCTTCGTCTGCTACCGCCCTACCCTACATGTCGCTGCTCATTCAATGTAACAGCATCTTCTTTTCGTGCCTGACTGCGAGTCGGGGCAGGGAAACACGCGTACGGCGCGCTGAAGTGCGCCAGAATAATGTGTGCACATGCATGTAGTATCCCAGCGTCAATCCCCGATCACCCGGCTCGGAGGTCCACACCATGTCCAGTGACACGCCGTCTCTGGCCGCAACCGAGGGGGCCGCGTCGCGGCGGGCACCCGACGACGCGCCCGATCCCACCGGCCCGACCCCGGTCACCGACGACCGCCTCGACCCGGCCTTCCTCAAGATGGCCGGGGTCCTGCTGCTGGCCCTGCTCATGGCGCTTCTCGACGAGACGATCGTCAACGTCGCGGTGCCGCGCCTGACCGCGGTGTTCGACGCGCCGCTGTCCACCATCCAGTGGGTCACCGCGGTCTATCTGCTCGCCGTCGCGATGGCCACCCCGGTCGCCGGGTGGGGGGTGGACCGGTTCGGCGGCCGACGAGTGTGGATCTTCGCCGTCGTGCTGTTCACCCTCGGCTCGCTGCTGTCCGGTCTGGCCTGGTCCGCCGAGAGCCTGATCGCGTTCCGCGTGGTCCAGGGGATCGGCGGCGGCATGATCTTCCCGGTCGTGCAGGCACTGATCGCCCGGGCCGCCGGCCCCGCCCGCGTCACCAAGGCGATGGGCCTCATCTCGATCCCGCTCACCGTCGGCCCGGTGCTCGGCCCGATCCTCGGCGGCTTCTTCGTCGACGACATCAGCTGGCGGTGGATGTTCTTCATCAACATGCCGGTCGGCGTGGTGGCGCTGGTGCTCGCGCTTCGTGTGCTGCCCGCCGACGGTCCCACCGGGGACACCACCGCGCCGAAACTGGACCTGCTCGGCCTGGCCCTGCTCTCGCCCGGATTCGCCGCGCTGATCTACGGCCTCGTCACCGCCGCGCACCGCGGCGACTTCGGTGACGGGCGGGCGGTCACCGCCTTCGTCGTCGGCGCGGCCCTGCTCGTGGCGTACGTGCTGCACTCCCTGCGTACCAGCGCACCGCTGATCGACGTACGGCTGTTCCAGAAGCGCGGGTTCACCATGTCGGTGGTCACCATGCTGCTCGTCGGCGCGGTCGCCAACGCGCTGCTGTTCCTCACCCCGCTCTACTACCAGCAGGCGCGCGGGTTCGGCGCACTGCACGCCGGCCTGCTGATGGTCCCCTCCGGCATCCTCGGTGCCGCCGGTGCCATCGCCGTCGGCAAGACCGGTTCCCGCCTCACCGCGCGGGCCACCGCACCGATCGGCATGCTGCTCGCCGCACTCGCCGCGCTGGTGCTCTCCGGCGTCGGACCGGACACGTCGCAGACGGTGACCGCCGTCGCGTTCGGCGTCGGCGGATTCGGGATCGGGTTCACGGTGCCGGGCGTGATGGCGTTCATGTACCTCGCCGTCGGTGACGCCGACGCGCCCCGGGCCACCAGCGCGCTGTTCATCCTCAACCAGATCGGCGGGGCGCTGGGCATCGCCGTGGTGGCGGTCGCCCTCCAGGACCGTCTCGCCGCCGCCGGGACCTTCGCACCCGAGGCGTACGGCCGGACGTACTGGTTCGTGGTCGGGTTCGCGCTCGTGGCCGGTTTGGCCGCCGCGTTCGTACCCGGACCGCTGCGCGCGCCACGACAACCCGCCTGACGCTGGGGGCGTCCTCGACCCGGCCGCGAGTGCCCGCGGCTAGAACCGGCGGTGGCGGCACCGCGCCGCCGGCCGACGGAAGAGGAGCCCCCGCATGCGCGTCATCCGTTACTCCGAGCACGGCGGTCCCGAGGTGTTGACCGTCGACAAGGTGCCGGTGCCGGAGCCCGGCGAGGGCCAGTTGCGCGTCCGGGTCGAGGCCGTGGGCGTCAACTTCATCGAGACCCAGCTGCGCTCCGGCACCGCACCGTTCCCGTCACCGGTGCCCAGTGCGCCGCGCGGGGACGTGGTGGGCCGGGTGGAGGCGGCCGGACCGGGCGCGCACCGCTTCGCGGTCGGCGACCGGCTGGCCGCCTGGGGCGTGGCCGACGCGTACGCCGACCACGTCCTCGTCACTGACGGGCAGGCCGTCGCCGTACCCGACGACGTGTCGGCGCCGGTCGCCACCGCGCTCGCCTCGACCGCCCAGGTCGCCGCGAACGTGCTCAGCGTCGGCCGGCTCGCCCCCAACGAGTCGGTGCTCGTGCACGCCGCCGCCGGGGCGATCGGGCACCTGGTGACCCAACTGGCGAAGCTGCGCGGCGCCGGGACCGTGATCGGCACGGTCGGCTCGCCGGAGAAGGCGGCGTTCGTCCGCGACCACGGTGCCGACGTCGTGGTCGACTACACCGCACCGGACTGGGCCGAGCAGGTGCGGGCGGCGACCGGTGGCGCCGGAGTGGACGTGGTCCTGGACAGCGTCGAAGGGCCGGTGTTCGCACCCAGCCTCGCGTTGCTGAAACCGCTCGGCCGTCTGGTCTACTACGGATTCGCGGGCGCCGACGGCGACGTGGCGCGGGTCGCCCTGACCGATCTGCTCGGTCTCAAGAGCATCGTGGGCACCGCGTTCGACGCCTGGCTCGCCGCCGCCCCCGAGGAGGCGGAACGCCATCAGCGGGAGCTGACCGAGCTGGTCCGGGACGGCCGGCTGCGGGTGGCGGTGCACGCGGTCCTGCCCCTGGAGGAGGCGGCGCAGGCACACCGGCTCATCGAGGACCGTCGCCAGCTCGGCCGCGTGGTGCTGGTCCCGTGACCGCCGTCGAGCACCGGCCGCTGGTGGTGGTCGGTGCCGGCCCGGCCGGTCTGAGCACCGCCATCTTCGCGAGCCTGCACGGGGTGCGTCCCCTGGTCGTGGAGCGCCGCGCCGGCACGTCGACCGGGGTCAAGGCCACCGGTCAGTACCCGCACACCATGGAGGCGCTGCGGGTGGCCGGCCTGGTGGACCGGATCCGCGACCTGAGCCGTCCGGACCGTACCGAATTCTCCATGGTGCTCGCGCCCCGACTGGGCGGCCCGGTCACCAGGACGCTGGTCAGCGGCCGGGAGCTGACCATGCGGCACGTGTCGCCCGAGGAGTGGGGGACGGCCAGCCAGTCCGGTGCGGAGGCCGCTCTCGCCGAGCGGGCCCGTGACCTCGGCGCCGAGGTGCGCTTCGGCACCCGGCTGCTCGGCCTGGCGCAGGACGACGACGGTGTGACCGCGTTCCTGGAGGAGACCGAGACCGGTACGCGTCACCGGGTGCGGGCGCCGTACCTGGTCGCGGCCGACGGCTGGCGCAGCCCGGTGCGGGAGTCGCTCGGCGTACCCCTGCAGGGGCGTGGCGTGGTGGGGCAGGTCCTGCGGGTGCTGTTCAAGGCCGACCTCAGCGAGCCGCTGGCACACACGCCCGGTGCGGCCGACGGCTCCCGGTTCGCGGCCTTCCACGTCAACCGGGCGGTGCTGTTCAACACCGAGATCCCCGGCCTGTACGGCTACTTCCGCAACCTCACCCCGGAGCTGCCGGAGGGCTGGCACCGGTCCCGGGAAGCGATCGCCCGGCAGATCACCGTCGACCTGGGACTCGACGCGGACCTGCCGATGGACATCACCGAGTACGGCGAGACCTCGATCGCCTGCGCGGTCGCCGAACGGTTCCAGGTGGAGCGGGTGCTGCTGGCCGGCGACGCCGCCCACGTGATGCCGCCGACCGGCGGGCTCGGCGGCAACACGGCGATCATGGACGGGTGGTACCTGGGCTGGCGGCTCGCCGCCGTGGTCCAGGGCTGGGCGGGGCCCGACCTGCTCTCGACGTACCAGGCCGAACGGGGGCCGTACGCCCGGCTGCTCGTCGAGCAGCAGTTCGGCAACCTGGTCGAGCGGGTGGCGCCGGAGCTGCGCGACGACAGCGTGCCCGCCCCGCTGCCACCGGCCGTGCTCGCCTTCGGCTACCGGTACCCGGCCGGTGCGGTCCTGCTTGAACCCGGCGACGACGGCACGCTCGTGGAGGACCCGACCACGGCGACCGGCCGGCCCGGATCGCGGGCGCCCTTCCTGCCGCTCACCGGCCCGGACGGCGCCGACACCTCGACGACGGCACTGTTCGGCACCGGGTTCGTGCTGCTGACCGGGTCGGCGGGGGCCGCCTGGGCGGAACCGGCGAGGCAGGCCGCCGAGCGGCTCGGCGTGCCCCTGGTCGTGCACACGATCGGCCCGACGGGGGAGTACGCCGACCGGGACGGCCAGTTCGACGCCCGCTACGGCATCGGGCCCGACGGCGCCACGCTGGTGCGGCCGGACCGTTTCGTGGCCTGGCGGGCGGTGGGCCCGTTGCCCGATCCCGAGGCGCGGCTGGAGCAGGTGCTACGGACCCTGTTGCGGCGATGAGACGTGCGCGGTGGCGGCCGGACGCTCCCCGGGCCCACCGTGCCGGGAGGCGGGCGGGCCGCCCCACGCCTGCGGCGCGAACGGGCGGGCGCCGTGCAGCGCCACCAGCTCCGGCACCACCGTGTCGCCGACGGTCAGCACCGCGCACCGGGAGGTGCCCGGCAGCAGGTCGTACACCTGCTCGGCGTCGCGGACGTCGTCCAGCACCAGCAGCACACGCCGGTCGGCGAGCCGGGCCCGGTACGCGGTGACCAGTTCCCGGCGGTGCCGTGGCACGGCGTCGGCGGCCAGACCGGAGCGTCGCAGGAGCCCGGCGAGCACCTCGGCCGGGTCACACGGCCGACCGGCGGGGTCGGTCAGGCGCACGTACCACTGCCCGTCCGGGAACGTCGCGCGCAGCCGGCGTGCCAGCGCCGCCACGTCGGCGGTGCGGTCCGGGCCGGGCGGACCGGCGAGGCACACCAGGGGCAGCGCGGTGCCGGCCTCCCGACCGGCCAGCGCGGCGGCGACGGCCGTCCAGCCGGGGCCGCGCGGCTCCCGGTCGGCGTCGACCGGCGGTAGGTCGGTGTGCGTGTGCCAGCCGTCCCCGGCGACCCGCCGGTACACCGCCTCCAGCTCCGGCCCGGGCGTCAGCCCCAGTCGGGTCCGCAGTGTCGCGCGGGCCCGCTCGTACGCGGCCAGGGCCGCCGCCCGGTCACCGGCACGTTGCAGCGCGGTGACCAGCAGGCACCACAGCCGTTCGCACACCGGGTACGCGACGACCAGGGCCCGCAGTTCCGCCACGAGTTCACCGGGCGGCCGGGTGGCCAGCTCCAGTTCGTAGCGTCGTTCGAGCAGCCGTAACCGCTCCTCGACCAGCACCGGGGTGACCTCCTCGGCGAGCGAGGGCACCACCGCGAGAGACTCCACGGTGGACGGTAGCGCCGGATCCTCCTGCCACTGCGCCAACGCCGCCCGGACGTGGGTGAGTTCGCCGGCCGGGTCGTCGCCGAGTCGAGCCTGTTCCGCCCGGTGGGCGGAGGTGCGGAACCGGTGCAGGTCGACGGTCTCCGGCGGGGTACGCAGCGCGTAGCCACCACCGAGGGACCGCACCCGGGGGCGGGGCGAGTTCGCCGGCACTCCGGGCCGGTCGCCGAGCACCGCGCGCAGCCGGGCCACGTGCACGTGCAGTGCGGCGGCGGGTCGGGCCGGTGGGCGGTCACCCCACAACCGGGGGTAGAGCTCGTCCAGCGGCACCTCCTCGTTGACCCGCCACAGCAGCGTCACCAGGAGTGCCTGTTGTTTCGGGGCGCCGATCGGCACCGGTCGTCCGTCGATTGTGACCTGCAGCGGCCCGAGAATGCGAAAGTCGGTCACCGAGTCCCCCGTCGAGCGGCGGAACGCACGCACAGTGTCAGGTCGACTACCGTCGCCCGCCTCGGACATGGTGCTCGGGTCGGGCGGCACCGGCAACGCATATCCCAGTGACTCCCCTCTCACCGGTGACCCTCCACCAGGACTCCAGGACCCGCCGGTACGAAGGGCGGGAAACCGTCGTACCGGTGGAGGTCGATGTGAAAGCACTGGTCACGTCCGCGGACGAGCCCGACGGACTCCGCCTGGAGTCCGTACCCGAGCCCCGGCCGGCGCCCGGTGAGGCGCTCGTCGAGGTGCACGCCGTCGCGGTGAACCGCGCGGACCTTCTGCTCGCCGCCCGGCAGCCACCCGGCGCCCGGCTCGGGTTGGACGTCGCCGGCACGGTGGTCCGCGCCGCCGACGACGGCACCGGACCACCGGTCGGCACACCTGTCGCGGGCGTGGCCGCCTCGACCGGGTGGGCACAGCTCGCGGCCGTGCGCACCGACCGGCTCGCGGCGGTGCCGGCCGAGGTGACCCCGACCGTCGCGGCGGCGGTGCCGGTGGCCGGACTGACCGCCCTGTACGCGCTGCGGCGCGCCGGATGGCTGCTGGGCCGCGCGGTGCTGGTGACCGGTGCCAGCGGCGGCGTCGGCGGTTTCGTGGCGGACCTGGCGGCGGCCGGCGGCGCCGCCGTCCTGGGCTGGGTGGGCACCCCGGAACGCGGCCGGCACCTGACCGAGCGGGGCCACCGGGTGCACGCCGGATACGCGGCACCGCCGCAGGGCGCGGTCGACGTCGTCGTGGACAGCGTCGGCGGGCCGGTGTTCCGGGAGGCGTTCGTGCGGTTGCGCCGAGGCGGGGTGGCGGTGGTCTTCGGCAACACCGTGCGCGCCGACCTGGTCCTGCCGCCAGACTGGGGTCACGCCCGCGCCGGGGTACGCCTGGAGCACCTGTTCCTCCTCGACGAGCTGGAACGGCACCGGGCCGACGAGGACCTGGCGACGCTGTTCGGGCTCGTGGTGGACGGGCGGCTTCGTCCGCACGTCGGGTTGCAGGCGGACTGGACCGATGCCGCCACGGCGGTGCGGGCCCTGCTGGAGCGCCGGGTCACCGGCCGCGTCGTACTCACCCTGTGATGGACCGATCGAGGAGGACAACGGAGATGACGACACCGAAGCGTCCCGGCGCGGCGCTGGTGACCGGAGGCACGAGCGGGATCGGGCTGGCCGTCGTGGAGACGCTGGCCGAGCAGGGCTTCCCCGTCTACTTCTGTGCCCGCGACGCGGCGCAGGTGGCCACCGTCGTCGACAAGCTGCGCGGTCGCGGCCTGGAGGTCGACGGGGTCGCGGCCGACGTACGGTCCCCGGACGACGTTGTCCGGCTGGTCGCCGGGGCGGTGCAGCGGTTCGGCCCGGTGACGGTGCTGGTGAACAATGCCGGCCGGTCCGGCGGGGGCGTCACCGCCGAGCTGGACGACGCGCTCTGGGAGGACGTGCTCGCCACCAACCTCACCTCGGTGTTCCGGGTGACCCGCGAGGTGCTGCGGGCCGGCGGCATGCGCGAGGCCGGGTGGGGCCGCATCGTCAACATCGCCTCGACCGCCGGCAAGCAGGGCGTCGCGCTCGCGGCGCCGTACACCGCCTCCAAGCACGGGGTGGTCGGCTTCACCAAGGCGGTCGGGTTCGAGCTGGCCGGCACCGGCGTCACCGTCAACGCGGTGTGCCCCGGGTACGTGGAGACGCCGATGGCGGTCCGGGTGCGTCAGGGGTACGCGGCACACTGGCAGACCACCGAGGACGCGGTGCGGCAGCGGTTCGAGGCGAAGATCCCGCTGGGCCGGTACTCGACGCCGGAGGAGGTGGCCGGGCTGGTCGGCTACCTGGTCACCGACACGGCCGCCTCGCTCACCGGGCAGGCGCTGAACGTCTGCGGCGGTCTCGGGAACTACTGACACAGGCGACGGCCGCCGGAGCACGCTCCGGCGGCCGTCGCCTGGTGCATCAACCGGTGACGCGGTCGGCCTCGTACTGGAAGACCGGCTCGGTCAGGTGCGGTTCGCCCTTGATGATGCCGGTCAACCGGTCCAGCCGGGTCCGGAACTCCGGCTCGTGCAACGCCGTGCGGAAGGACTCCTCGTCGGTCCACTCGGCGATGTTGTAGTACGTCGACGGATCCTTCTGCGAGCGGCTCAGCACGTACCGGATCAGCCCCGGACGGGTCTGCATGTACTCGGCCACGCTGGCGTAGTGGCGTTCGAGGTCCTCGGCGGCGCCGATCAGCGTGAGCTTGTTGACGAATACGACCATGGCGCGGTGTTCCCTTCCGTGTCGTCGGTGCGGGGGTAGTCGAGATAGCCCCGGCGACCGCCCTGATAGAAGGTCGTCGGGTCCGGCGGGTTGAACGCGGTGCCATCGGCCAGACGGCGGGGCAGGTCGGGGTTGGCGAGGAACTGCTTGCCGAAGGCGAGCGCGTCGAAGCCGGCGGCCAGGGCATCGGCCACCGCCGCCCGGGTGGCCTCCGGCCCGAGGTGGCCGGTGCCCGGGTTGAGCACCACCGCCCCGTCCCACCGGGCCCGGACGACCCGGGTCAGGTCCCGGTCGGAGCCGTGCACCAGGTGCAGGTACGCCAGGTCGAGCGGTCGCAGCGCCTGGAGCAGGGCGGGGTACACCTCGGCGGCGTCCGGCTCGCTCATGTCGTTGAGCCCGAAGCCGGGCGACAGCCGCAGTCCGACCCGGTCCGCGCCGACCGCCGCGCCGACCGCCTCGACCAGTTCGACGGCGAAGCGCACCCGTCGGTGCGGTGCGCCGCCGTACTCGTCGGTGCGGCGGTTGGTGACCGACGACAGGAACTGGTGGACCAGGTAGCCGTTGGCGCCGTGCAGCTCCACGCCGTCGAATCCGGCGGCGACGGCCGTCTCGGCGCACCGCACGACGTCCTCGATCGCGTCGGTGATGTCGGCCGGTGTCATCTCCCGCGGCTCAGGGTGTTCCTTCGGCCCGTCGAACGTCCGGGCCAGCCCGGCCGCCGGCACCGGCGACGGCGCCAGCGGCCGGTGCCCGTACAGGGCCGGATGACCGATTCGTCCGGCGTGCATGATCTGGAGCACGATGCGGCCACCGGCGTCGTGGACGGCCCGGGCCACCGCCGTCCACGCCTGGGTCTGCGCGGGGGTGTGCCACTGCACGCTGTACGCGTGGCCCACCGCCCGGGGGGCCGGGTTGGTCGCCTCGCTGACGATGAGTCCGGCCTCGGCCCGCTGCGCGTAGTAGTCGGCCACGTAGGGCAGGGGAGTCCCGTCCCGGGTGGCACGTCCGCGGCCCATCGGGGCCATCACGATCCGGCTGGGCAGCCGTAGGCGACCCAGCCGGACCGGATCGAAGAGCGTCGGCATCGGGGCAACCTCCTCGCTGGGTGGTGCCTGATGCTCGCCCGGGGGGCTGGAGGGTCCGTGGAGCCTGGCTACAGGGTCGGGCGCGTCGACCGGCCCTGTTACCCGGTGGGCGGGGTGCGGTGAACAGCCGTACGTATCAGTTGTGTGAACTTGTGTGAACACTTGCGCCGCACTTCATCAGCCGTTCGGCCGGGTCTGGCTGACAATTTCGGGAGTTCGGTCGTGAACAGGGTTGGGGGTCTTGTTCACTTCCACTTAATCCGATAGAACACGAGTGGGTCCGCTGCGCGGCCCGTCCGCCTCGTAGTTCTAGGAGGACTACTTCATGGCACGTACACCTGGTGTGGGCTCCTCCTCGCCCGCCTTCTCCCGTCGCGGGGTGCTGCAACTGGGCGGCAGTTTCGCGCTCCTGCTCGCCACCGGCGCCTGCGCCGCGAACAGCGACTCGAACTCGGACGACTCGACGTCCGGCGGTCAGACCGCCAGCACGCTGCGGATCGCGGTGTCGAGCTACCTGTCCAGCTGGGATCAGGACTTCGTCGGCTTCGACCTGACCGCGCTGATGATGTTCAAGAACGTCTTCCCCTACATGATCGACTACGGCGTCACCACCGCCGGTGACAGCCAGATCCTCGACACCCAGAACGTCACCCCGACCTTCGCCGAGTCCTTCGAGCCGGACGCGGAGCAGAAGGTCTGGACCTTGAAGCTGCGCCGGGGCGTCACGTTCGCCAGCGGCAACGAGATGACGGCCGCCGACGTGAAGTGGTCCAAGGACCGCGCCTTCGCCGCCCAGGCGAACGTGGCCGGCATCTACCGCACCATCGGCCTGACCGAGGCCGACCAGGTCAAGGTCGTCGACGACTACACCGTCGAGTTCCACCAGGCGTTCCCCAGCGCGCTGACCCGGCAGATCCAGGCGATCTCGCTGTACGTCTTCGACTCGGAGGAGGCCAAGAAGCACGCCACCGCCGACGACCCGTGGGCCAAGGAGTGGTTCGCCAAGAACGCCCCCACCGGCGGCTACTACAACGTCGCCAAGGCCACCCAGGGGCAGGAGATCGAGCTGGCGGCGAACACCGGCTACCCGGGTCCGGACGCGCCCAAGACGCCGACCATCCGGATCTCCGTGGTGCCCGCCGCCTCGAACCAGCGGCTGCAACTCCAGGCCGGTGACATCGACATCGCCCTCGGCGTCAGCCAGCGCGACATCGAGGACCTGCGCAGCACCGACGGCGTCAAGGTGATCTCGGCGGCCAGCAACCGCCAGGTCGCGATCCAGATGTCGGTCACCTCGGCGCCGTTCGACAACGTCGACGTCCGCAAGGCCCTGGCCTGGGCGGTGCCGTACGAGCAGATCATCAACAACGTGTACGGCGGTGACGCCCGTGCCGCTAAGAGCCCGGTGCCGCTGGACATGCCCGGGTACGACGAGAGCGGCTACCCGTTCACCCACGACGTGGACCGGGCCCGCGCCGCGTTGAACGCCGCCGGTCGGGCCTCGGTCGAGTCGGAACTGGTCTTCGAGGCCGACAACGAGGAGCAGCAGCGCATCGCGGTGCAGGTTCAGAGCGAGGCGGCGAAGGCCGGCATCAACCTCAAGCTGACCCCGCTGGACCCGGCGACCCTCGGTGAGCGGCGGACCCGCAAGAACATCCCGCTCCAGCTCACCTCCGGGCAGCTCTGGGTCAACGACGTCGAGTACATGCTCGCGACGAGCTTCGTGAAGGGCGCGAACCTCAACTACTCGAACTACACGAACGCCGAGATCGAGCAGATCTACGAGCGGTCGCACACCACCGTCGAGGAGGCCGCCCGCAACGCGCTGTGGCAGCGGGTCCAGCAGATCCTCGCCGAGGACGTGCCGTGGGTGGTGATCTGCCAGCCCAACTTCAACCTCCCGGTCCGCGAGGCGGTGGCCGGCTGGGTGCAGCCGATGGACGGCCTCGCCCGGTTGCGCTACCTGACCAGGTCGGCCTAGGCGCGGCCGGCTCCCTTCATGCGAATCCTTCGTTTCGTCGTCAGGCGGCTGCTCCAGCTCATCCCGGTGTTGCTCGGGGTGGTCGTCCTGACCTTCCTCATCGTCCGGGTGCTGCCCGGCGACCCGGTCCGGAGCATCCTCGGCCAGAACGCCAGCGAGGCGGACGCCGAGGCGGCCCGCGCCCGGTTCGGGTTGGACCAGCCGCTGTGGCGGCAGTTCCTCGACTACCTCGGTGGGCTGGTCACCGGCGACTTCGGCACGTCCATCCAGAGCGGCGGTTCGGTCGGCGCGGAGATGGCGCTGCGGATCGGACCCACCCTGGAACTGGTGGTCATCGCGGTCTCCATCGCACTGGTGGTGGCCACCGTGCTGGGGGTCTGGTCGGCCCGGCGCGCCAACAGCCTCGGCGACCACGGCGTCCGGATCTTCGCCCTGGTCGGCAACTCCATCCCGGAGTTCTGGCTGGGCCTGGTGCTCGTGCTGGTCGGCTACAGCATGCTGGGCTGGTTCCCGGCGCCCAGCGGACGGGTCGACCCGGACACGAACCTGACCCCGCTGACCGGCGCCGGCCTCGTCGACGCCGCGCTGACCGGGAACGGACCGGCGCTGGCCAGCGCCGCCGCGTACCTGGCGCTGCCGGTGCTGACCCTGGTCGTCGGCGTGATGGCACCGCTGCTGCGCAGCGTCCGGGCGTCGGCGCTGGAGGTGCTCAACTCCGAGGCGTACACCGCGGCGGCGGCGCACGGGCTGCCGCAACGGACCCTGCTCTACGGCTACCTGCTGCGCTCCACGCTGCTGCGGCTGCCGGCCCTGGCCGCGTTGGTCTTCGGCACCGCCATCGGCTCGACCGTCCTGGTCGAGTACGTCTTCTCCTGGCAGGGCTTCGGCCAGTGGGCGCTGCGCGGCCTGCTGTACCGGGACTACCCGGTGGTGCAGGCGTCCGTTGTGGTGATCGCGCTCTGCTACGTGCTGGTGTTCCTCATCGCCGACGTGGTCCACGCGATCCTCGACCCGAGAGTGAGGATCTGATGGCAGACCTGCGCGGTGTCGGCCCCGGGGACGCCGGCGCCGACGCGGTGATCGTCACCGGCAGTCGGGACGACCGCTTCTCCCGCATCCTGATCATCACGGGCGCGACCATCCTGGCCGTGGTCGCGCTGGCCGCCCTGGCCGCGCCACTGCTCTCCTCCTGGGGCGCCACCGAGGTCGACCCGAACGCCACCCTGGCCGCCCCGGGCGGCGCGCACCTGCTCGGCACCGACACCAACGGGATGGACATCTGGAGCCGGGTGCTGCACGCGGCCCGGCTGGACCTGGGCATCGCGGTCGCCGCGGTGGCCCTGGCGGTGGTGGTCGGCACGCTGCTCGGCCTGGTGGCCGGCTACCGGGGCGGCTGGATCGACGACGTCCTCATGCGGGTCGTCGACATCTTCCAGGCGTTCCCCACCTTCATCCTGGCCCTGGCGGTGGCGGCCCTGCTCGGCAACGGGACGGTCAACCTCATCATCACCATCGCGGCGGTGAACGCCCCCGCGTACGCCCGACTGGTCCGCGCCGAGGTCCGCACCCAGCGGGAACTGCCCTTCGTCGACGCCGCGGTGACCTCCGGGGCCTCGACGACCGGCATCCTCTGGCGGCACCTGCTGCCCAACAGCCTCACCCCGGTCCGGACGATCGCACCGCTGAACTGCGGCTGGGCGATGCTCACCCTGGCCGGGCTCTCCTTCCTCGGACTGGGCGTCAGCATCCCGGAGGCCGAGTGGGGCGCCATGATCAGCCTCGGTGCACCGGACGTGGTCGGCGGCCGGTGGTGGACCAGTGTGCCGCCCGGCCTGGCCCTGTTCGTCTCCGTGCTGGGGTTCAGCCTGCTCGGCGAGGGCCTGCAGGAACGCGCGAACGCGAAGCGGCGGTAACCATGCTCTCCATCGAGAACCTCTCCGTGGTCATCCACCGTGCCGGCCGGCAGGTGGCCGCCCTCAGCGACGTCAGCCTCACCGTCCGGCCCGGCGAGGTGGTCGGCCTGGTCGGCGAGAGCGGCGGCGGCAAGAGCATGGTGGCCCGTGCGGTGGTCGGCCTGCTGCCCACCGGCGCGCACGCCAGCGGGCGGGTCCGCTTCGACGACGCGGACGTGCTGCGGATGGACGAGACGGCCCTCGCCGCCCACCGGGGACGCGGGGCGGCGATCTGCTTCCAGAACCCGCGCGGGGCGCTCAGCCCCACCCGCACCGTCGGACGCCAGCTCACCGACCGGCTCGTCACCCACCAGGACATGTCCGCCGAACGGGCCCGCGAGGCCGCGCGGGAGCTGTTCGAGGCGGTCGGCATCCGCAACCCGCAACGCCGCCTGGAGGCGTACCCGCACGAGCTGTCCGGAGGCATGGCCCAGCGGGTGATGATCTCGCTGGCCACCGGCTGCGCACCGGGTCTGCTGATCGCCGACGAGCCGACCACCGGCCTGGACGTGACGCTCACCCGGGAGATCCTGCGCCAGTTCCGGCACGCCGCCGAGGTGGACGGTCGCAGTGTCCTGCTGATCTCGCACGACCTCGCGTCGATCGCCGAGGTCTGCGACCGGGTGGTGGTGCTCTACGCCGGCACGGTGGTCGAGAGCGGCCCGGCCGACCAGGTCTTCCGGGAACCGGCGCACCCCTACACCCGGGCGCTGCTGCGCTCGGTGCCCGACGTCGGCGGTCGACCGGTGGTGGCCACCCCCGGCGCCATGCCGCTGCTGCGCGAGGCACCGCACCAGTGCCCGTTCGCGGCCCGCTGCCCGCACGCCGACGACACCTGCACCAGCAGCCGTCCGCCCACCACCCCGATGGACGCGCCGGCCGGTGGGACGGACGCGCCTGCCGCCGACTGGTCGCTGGCCTGCTACCACCCGCAGACCGGCGCGATCACCACCGACGAGGCGGCGCCCACCCCGGCTGCCGAGCCCGGCCCGACCGAGACCGGGTCCGCCGTGCTGGAGATCGAGGACGCGCACGTGGTCTACCGCAGCCGCTTCGGTTCCGGCGGACACCATGCGCTGCGCGGCGTGAGCCTGCGCCTGGCACCCGGCGAGACGCTCGGCGTGGTCGGCGAGAGCGGCTGCGGCAAGAGCACCCTCGCCAAACTCATCATGGGGCTGGTCGCACCCTCCTCCGGGTCCGTCGCCGTCGCCGGGCAGCACCTGGTCCGGCAACCGGGCCGCCCCGCACCCCGAGGCCGGAAACTGCGTCGACTGCGGACCCGCGCCCAGCTCGTCTTCCAGGACCCGATCGGGTCGCTGAGCCCGAGGCGTACCGTCGGCGACTCCATCGCCGAACCGCTGCGGGCCGCCGGCCTGCCCGCCGCCCAGCGGGAGGCCCGGGTCGCCGCCGTGCTGGACCGGATGGAACTCGACCGGTCCATCCTGCGGCGCTACCCGCACGAACTCTCCGGCGGTCAGGCCCAGCGCATCGGTATCGCCCGCGCCCTGGTCGGCGAGCCCGACCTGATCGTCTTCGACGAGCCCACCTCGGCCCTCGACGTCACCGTGCAGGCCCAGATCCTCGACGTGATCGCCGACGTCACCGCCGACACCGACCGGGCCTCGGTCTTCATCTCGCACGACCTGGCCACCGTCCGGGGCTTCGCCGACCGGGTGGCGGTGCTCTACCTCGGTCGCGTGGTCGAGGAGGGGCCCGTCGACGTCGTGTTCGACGACCCTCGCCACCCCTACACCCGGGCACTGCTGGCCAGCGCGCCGCGACTCGGCGCGCCACCCGCGTCCGTCGCGGGGGTGGAGCTGGTCAAGGACCTGGAGGAGACCGACGCGGCCACCGGCTGCGCGCTCGCCGCCCGGTGCCCCTTCGTCACCGACACCTGTCGCTCCCAGCCGCAGGAACTTCAGTCGTACGGCGCGAGCCGGGCCGCCTGCTGGCGTGTCCCGGAACTTCCCGCCCTGATCGGAAAGCAGGCCGACACGCCATGACCCGTCGTCCCATCCGGCTGGCCGTCGACATCGGCGGCACGTTCGTCGACGCGATGGAACTGGACACCCGGACCAACCGGGTGCGCTTCCGCAAGGCGTCCACCACCCCGGCCCGTCCCGCCGACGGGGTGCTCGCCGCCATCGAGGCGCTCGGCACCGACCTGGCCGAGGTGGAGCTGTTCACGCACGGCACCACGCTGGGACTCAACGCGGTGCTGGAACGGCGCGGCGGCCGGACCGGGATCATCACCAACGAGGGCTTCCGCGACATCTTCCTGATCGGCCGGGGCAACGTGCCCTCCGACCACATGTACGACTTCCAGTACCAGCGCCCGCCGAGCCTGGTGCAGCGCCGCTTCACCGCCGGGGTGCGCGGTCGCCTCGACCACCGGGGCCGGGTGGTGGAGGAGCTGGACCCGGAGAGCGTCCGCGCCGCCGCCCGCACGCTGGTGGTGGACCAGCAGGTGACCTCGATCGCCATCTGTTTCCTGCACTCGTTCCTGGACCCCACCCACGAACGCGAGGCGGCCCGGCTGATCCGCGAGGAGTTCCCCGAGGTCAGCCTCTCGCTCTCCACCGACATCGTGCGCGAGTACCGCGAGTACGAGCGGACCAGCACCACCGTGCTGGAGGCGTACATCCGGCCGATCTTCGAGCGGTACGTCGACGAGTTGGAGTCCGGTCTCGCCGAGCGGGGCTTCACCGGACAGTTCCTGATCATGCGCTCCGGCGGTGGTTCGATGACCAGCGCGGTGGCGAAGACGTCACCGACGCACACCGTGCTGTCCGGCCCGGCCGGTGGCATCGTCGGTGCCGCGTACCTCGCCTCGGAGCTGGGCCGGGAGCGGCTGCTGACGTTCGACATCGGCGGCACCTCGCTGGACGCCTGCGTCATCGAGAGCGGCACCGCCGTGGCCGCGTACGAGGCGCAGTTGGAGCACTTCCCGCTGCTGATCCCGACGTACGACATCCGGACCATCGGTGCCGGTGGCGGCTCGATCGCCTGGCTGGACCGGGGGCTGCTGAAGGTGGGGCCCCAGAGCGCCGGGGCCGACCCGGGACCGGTCTGCTACGGCCGGGGCGGCACCCGACCGACCGTCACCGACGCGGCGGTGGTGCTCGGCTACATGGACCCGGACCGGTTCCTCGCCGGCACCATGGGCCTGCACGACCAGGCAGCGCGGGCGGCGATCGACGAGCAACTGGCGCAGCCGCTCGGGCTCGACGCCACCTCCGCCGCCGCCGGAGTCTTCGACGTGCTGCTGGCCCGTACGGTGGGCGCGGTCCGCCAGATCACCGTGGAGCGGGGGCACGACCCCCGGCACTTCTCGCTGCTGGCCTTCGGCGGTGCCGGGCCGCTGCTGGCTCCGTTGCTGGCCCGCGAGATGGGCATCGGCGAGGTCGTCGTGCCGTTCGCGCCGTCCGGCTTCTCCGCCTGGGGCATGCTGTCGGCGGACATCGTGAACGACTTCAGCCGTACCGTGATGGCCGGCCTCGACGAGGTGGGGCTGGACGAGCTGGAGGAGCTGTTCAAGGCCGTCGAGGCGGAGGCGGTCGCCTCGCTGGTGGAGCAGGGCGTGCCGGCCGACCAGGCCGTGCTGGAGCGCCAGTTCGAGGTGCGCTACCTGGGCCAGGAGCACAGCCTGATGGTGACCGTCGGGTCGACGCTGGATCGTGACGCGGTGCGCGGCGCCTTCGACGAGGTGCACCGGGCCCGCTACGGCCACACCATGGACAATCCGCTGCAACTGCTCAACCTGCGGGTCCGGGGCATCGGCCGGACCACCCGCCCGGAGCTGGGCACCCACCCGCGCGGCGACGGTGACCCGTCCCGGGCGCTGCTCACCCACCGCGACGCGTACGACTTCGGCTCGCGCGCGGTGGTCCCGTTCGCGGTGTACGACCGGGCCGCGCTGGAGCCGGGCGACACGTTCAGCGGTCCGGCCCTGGTCGACGAGGGCACCTCCACCACGGTCGTGCCCAGTGGCCAGCGCGTCACCGTCGACGAGCACCGCTACCTGCTGGTCACCCTGGAGGAGTCGGCATGACCACACTGGACGGAGCGCAGGTCGAGGTCGTCCGCAGCTATCTGCTGTCGGCGGCCGAGGAGATGCGGGCCACCCTGATCCGGACCTCGTTCAACCCGGTCATCTACGAGGTGCACGACTTCGGCCTGTCGATCTACGACGCCGACCTGCGCCTGGTCGCCGAGGCCACCGGGCTGACCTTCTTCCTCGGCGCGAACGACTTCTCGCTGGCCAAGGGCGTGGAGTACGTGGGTCGGGAGAACCTGCACCGGGGTGACGTGGTGCTGCTGAACTACCCGTACTGGAACGCCGCGCACGCGTACGACGCGACGCTGTTCGCGCCGGTGTTCCGCCCCGACCCGGCGGACGCCGACGCCGACGGCGACCTGGTCGGGTTCCTCTGTGTCCGGGCGCACTGGATGGACCTGGGGGCGAAGGACCCGGGGTACGTGTTGGACTCGACGGACATGCACCAGGAGGGGTTGATCTTCCCGGGGACGAAGGTGGTGTCCCGGGGTGTGCCGGTGCGGGAGATCCACGAGTTGATCCGGTTCAACTCGCGGATGCCGGACGCGGTGCTGGGTGATCTGCACGCGCAGATCGCCGCGCTGCGTACCGGCGAGCGTCGACTGCTGGAGATCATCGAGAAGTTCGGCCGCGACACCGTCTCCGCCGCCGTCGACCACATCATCGCCGACGGTGAGGCCCGCACCCGGGCCGCGCTGGCCACCCTCCCGCAGGGCACCTGGACGGCCGAGGACTGGGTCGACGACGACGGCATCACCGAGGACCCGGTCAAGATGCGGGTCACGGTCACCGTCAGCGACGAACGTTTCGTGGTGGACTTCGCCGGCTCGGCATCGGCCACCCGGGGGCCGATCAACATGCCGTTCGGTGCCACCGAGGCGATCTGCAAGGTCGTCCTCAAGTCGCTGACCTCGCCGGACGAGCCGTCGAACGCCGGCACCGTCGCCCCGCTGGAGGTACGCGCCGAGCCGGGCACCCTGTTCCACGCGGTCTACCCGCAGCCGACCTTCACGCTCTGGACCGGCATCGTCGCCGTCGAGTTGATCCTCAAGGCGTTGGCGCAGGGGATGCCGGAGCGGTTGCCGGCGTCCAGTGGTGGTGACGTGCCCGGGTTCATGATGGTCGGCGCGCACCCGGAGACGGGTCAGATCTTCGCGGTGAGCAACAACGACCTGGTCGGCTGGGGCGGCACCCCCGAGCACGACGGCATGGAGGCCGCCACCCACGTCTCCGGCAGCACCGGGCGGGGCACGCCGATCGAGGTGATGGAGGCCCGCACCGGGATGTTCTTCGAGCGGGTGGAGATTCGGACGGATTCGGGTGGTGCGGGGCGGTTCCGGGGTGGGTGTGGGTTGCGGCGGGATATTCGTTTCGTGTCGTCGGGGGAGTTTCTTTCGGTGATCAAGAAGACGCGGAGTGCGCCGTGGGCGTTGGCGGGTGGGTTGTCGCCGGAGCCGAATCAGGTGGTGGTGTTTCCGGGGACGGATCGTGAGGCGCGGGTGAGTACGCGTCGGACTGCGGTGGTGGCGGGTGATCGGGTGTCGTTGTTGACCGCTGGTGGTGGTGGTCATGGTGATCCGGGGTTGCGGGATCCGGAGGCGGTACGCCGTGACGTGGCGGAGGGATACGTCTCCGCCGAGGCCGCCCGTGAGGTCTACGGGGTGGACGTCGATGGGTGAGCCCCCGGTCGACGGCGCGACCGTCGAGGTGATCGGCAGCTACCTCACCTCCGCCGCCGAGGAGATGCGGGTGACGCTGGTGCGTACCGCCTTCAACCCGGTCATCTACGAGGTGCACGACTTCGGCATCTCCGTCTACGACCGCCACCTGCGGCTGGTCGCGGAGTCGACCGGGCTGTCCCGGTTCCTCGGCGCGAACGACTACTCGCTGGCCAGAGGCGTGGAGTACGTGGGCCGGGAGAACCTGCATCCCGGCGACGTGGTGCTGCTCAACTACCCGTACTGGAACGCCGCGCACAGCTACGACGCCACCCTGTTCGCCCCGGTCTTCCTGCCCGACCCGAAAGGCGCCGACGGGGAGGAGCTGATCGGCTTCCTCTGCATCCGCGCGCACTGGATGGACCTCGGCGCGAAGGACCCGGGGTACGTGCTGGACTCGACGGACATGCACCAGGAGGGGCTGATCTTCCCGGGGACGAAGGTGGTGTCCCGGGGAGAGCCGGTGCGCGAGATCCACGAGCTGATCCGGTTCAACTCCCGGATGCCGGACGCGGTGCTGGGTGACCTGCACGCGCAGATCGCCGCGCTGCGCACCGGCGAGCGTCGCCTCACCGAGGTGTACCGCCGGCACGGCACGGCCACTGTGGACGCCGTGGTCGAGCGGCTCATCGCCACGGCCGCCGAATCCGCCGCCGAGGCGGTCGCCGCCCTGCCGCAGGGCACCTGGACGGCCGAGGACTGGCTCGACGACGACGGCGTCACCGACGAGCCGATCCTGATGCGGGCCACGGTGACCGTCGCCGACGGCACGTTCACCGTGGACTTCGCCGGTTCCTCACCGGCGGTCCCCGGCCCGGTCAACCTCCCGCTCGGCGCCACCATCGCCACCTGCCGGGTCGCCTTCAAGGCGATCACCACCCCCACCGAGCAGAGCAACGCCGGGCACTTCGCCCCGCTGCGGGTACGCGCCGAGCCCGGCACGCTGTTCCACGCGGTCTACCCGGCGGCGACCTTCACCCAGTGGACCGGGACGGTCGCCCTGGAGCTGATCTACAAGGCGTTGGCGCAGGGGATGCCGGAACGGTTGCCCGCGTCCAGCGGTGGTGACGTGCCCGGGTTCATGATGGTCGGCGCGCACCCGGAGACCGGTCAGATCTTCGCGGTCAGCAACAACGACCCGGTGGGCTGGGGCGGCACCGTCGACCACGACGGCATCGGCCCGGCGAACCACCTGTGCCAGACCCAGGCCCGCAACACCCCCGTCGAAGTCCTGGAGGCCCGCACCGGGATGTTCTTCGAGCGGGTGGAGATTCGGACGGATTCGGGTGGTGCGGGGCGGTTCCGGGGTGGGTGTGGGTTGCGGCGGGATATTCGTTTCGTGTCGTCGGGGGAGTTTCTTTCGGTGATCAAGAAGACGCGGAGTGCGCCGTGGGCGTTGGCGGGTGGGTTGTCGCCGGAGCCGAATCAGGTGGTGGTGTTTCCGGGGACGGATCGTGAGGCGCGGGTGAGTACGCGTCGGACGGCGGTGGTGGCGGGTGATCGGGTGTCGTTGTTGACCGCTGGTGGTGGTGGTCATGGTGATCCGGGTCTGCGGGATCCGGAGGCGGTACGCCGTGACGTGGCGGAGGGATACGTCTCCGCCGACGCCGCCCGTGAGACCTATGGAGTGATCGCATGAGCGCCGTCGAGCCGAACCTGCTGCTGGCCCACTGCACCGTGCTGGACGCGCGCGTGGTGGACGGCGTGGACCCGATCCCGGACGCCGCCGTCTGGGTACGCGGCGACCGGATCGCGGCCGTCGGCCCGTACGCCGAGGTGGCGAAGGAGGCCCGGGCCGCCGGTGCGGTCCGCGAGGTGGACCTGGACGGGGCGTACCTGACGCCCGGTCTGGCCAACATGCACACCCACTTCTCGCTGTCGCTGCCCGGTGCCGGCGGCGACGACGTGAAGACGATGGGGCCGCACGACCTGGCGTACTACATGGCCGACGGGGCCCGGCGCACGCTGCACTGCGGCGTGACCACGGTGCGCTGCGTCGCCGAGAAGGACCACGCCGACTTCGCGTTGCGCCGCGCCATCGCCGCCGGTCGGGCCCAGGGCCCCCGTATCCACACCGCCGGGCGGGCGCTGGTCTGCACCGGCGGGCACGGCCACGAGAGCAGCGACACCCTGGAGTGCGACGGACCGGTCGGCTTCCGTCAGGGCGTGCGGAGCCAGATCAAGGCCGGCGCGGACCTGATCAAGGTGATGATCTCCGGCGGCATCGCCGGGGAGCACGAGCGCATCAACACCCCGCAGTTGTTCGCCGACGAGCTGGCCGCGGTGCTGGAGACGGCCCACGCCTGGGGTCGTAAGGTGACCGCGCACGCCGGGCCCGCCGAGGTGATCGGCGCGGCGGTGGAGCTGGGACTGGACTGTGTGGAGCACGGCTACCAGCTCACCCCGCAGGTGGTGGCGCGGATGGCGGAGCAGGGCACCGCCCTGGTGCCGACGCTGCTGGTGACCCGCTGCAAGGAGTTCTTCGACGAGCTCGGCGTACCGGAGTGGATGCAGTGCCGCTCGCTGGGGGCCGGGCCTCGGCACCTGGAGAGCTTCGCGATGGCCGTCGAGGCCGGGGTGGAGGTGCTGCTCGGCAGCGACATGCCGCCGTTCTGGCACTTCGAGGGCACCAACGCCACGGTCCGGGAGCTGGAGTACATGGCCGAGCGGATCGGCCCGGCGCGGGCGTTGCACGCCGGCACCCGGGGCCCGGTGCGTTGGCTGGGCGTCGAGGAGGACCGGGGCACGGTCGAGGTCGGCAAGCTGGCCGATCTGATCGCGATGGACGAGGACCCGCTCGCCGCCACCTCGGCGTTCCGGGGTGTGCGCTGGGTGATGAAGGGCGGGCGGATCGCCCGGGACGACCGGACGGAGACGACATGACGATCGTGGCAACCGACGCGGCACACATCGCCGCGCTCATCGACGACCTGTACGCGGCCTTCCTCGCCGGGGACCGCGACCGCTTCGACGGGCACCTGCACGCCGACGTGACCACCTGGGAGACCCACCTGCCCGGGCCGTTGCGGACCCGGGCGGAGCTGGACGCCTACCGCGACCAGCGCGATGCCGCCGGTCAGCGCCCGCAGTTGGCGGTGCTCGCGGCGCAGGACAAGCGCATCGACGTGTGGGGCGACGTGGGCCTGGCCCGCTACCTGCTGATCGCGCGGGCCGACGCCGAGCAGCCGCCGTCGTCCGCCCGCGTCACCGACGTGCTGCGCCGCGTCGACGGCCGGTGGCAGATCGTGCACCACCACGCCGAGTCGCTCAGCGAGCCGGTGGCGGCGCGATGATCCGGCGGCTGGTCGCCTACGACACCGGTGAACCCGGCCGGGTGCTGTCGGTCGCCGAGCGGCCCGACGACCCCGCGCCCGGTCCCGGTGAGGTCCAGCTCGCGGTCCGCACCGTGGGGCTGAACTATCTCGACGTCTCGCTCTGCCGGGGCGAGTACCCGGTGCGGCCGGAGCCCCCGATGACCCCGGGCGTCGAGGCGGCCGGTCGCGTGGTGGCGGCCGGTGCCGGTGCCGAGCACCTGCTGGACCAGGAGGTCATCGCCTGCCCGGCGCTGCCGCGCGGCGCCCTCGGCGACACCGTGACGGTGGACGCGACCGTGGTGGTGCCCCGTCCCTCCTCCGTGGACCCGACGGTGGCGGCGGCCCTGCCGGTCACCTACCAGACCGCCTGGTTCGCCCTGGAACGCGCCGGGGTCACCGCCGGGCAGACGGTGCTGGTGCACGCCGGTGCCGGTGGGGTCGGCATCGCGGTCACCCAACTTGCCGTCGCGCGGGGCGCGCGGGTCGTGGCGACCGCCGGTGGCCCGGCGAAGACCGAGGTCTGCCGGGCCCAGGGGGCCTCCGTGGCGATCGACTACACCGGCGAGGACTTCGTGGCGGCGGTCCGGGAGGCCACCGACGGGCAGGGTGTGGACGTGGTCGTCGACCCGGTCGGCGGTGACCTGCTCGCCCGGTCGCTGGACTGCCTCGCGTTCGAGGGTCGCCTGGTCAGCGTCGGCGCGGCCGGTGGCCCGCCACCGCCGGTCGACCCGGCCCGGCTGATCGCGGCGAACGCCGACCTGATCGGGCTCTCCTGGGGCTCGCAGTATCCGTGGCGTCGTCCCGAGGCGGTCGCCGCCGCCTACCGGGCGCTGTTCGACCTCTGTGACTCCGGCGCGGTCCGGCCCCCGGTCAGCCGGGTGGTGTCGCTGGCGCAGACCCCGGTGGCCCTGGACGACCTGGCCGCCCGACGGACCACCGGCAAGATCATCGTACGACTCGACGAGGAGGAGCGAGGATGACCGACAGCCCGGACGGCGACATGGAGATCTACGACCTGACGGTGACCGTGGACCGCATCGAGGGGCGCTCGGTCTGCGGCATGGCCGTCGGCGACTCGTTCGACCTGGTCAACAGCGCCCACCTGAAGCTGCCCGAGGGCAAGCACTTCTGCGTCTACGCCCTCGCCGCCGTGCTGCCCTTCCTCGCCGCCAAGCAGCGGGACCTGGCCGCCGGGGACTGGCTCGACCAGGACTCGCACTTCGCCTGCCCGGACCCGGAGGAGCGGCTGATCATGAAGGTGGAGCGCACCTGCCGACGCCGGATGAACTCGGCGGACCTCACCTGATGACGGTCGAGATCGGACTCGGTCTGCAGAGCGACAAGCCGGCCGGCGCGTACGCCCGGCTGGCCCGTGCCGCCGAGTCGCACGGATTCGACGTGCTGACCGTCTTCGGCGACCTGATGTACCAGCCGCCGATCTTCCCGTTGCTGGAGATGGCCCAGGCCACCAGCCGGGTACGCCTCGGCCCGGCCTGCCTCAACCCGTACAGCCTGGCGCCGTACGAGATCGCCGGTCAGCTCGCCGCGCTCGACCTGGCCTCGGCCGGACGGGCCTACCTGGGGTTGGCGCGCGGTACCTGGTTCGGCGCGGTCGGTCTGCCCCAACCGAAGCCGCTGGCCACCATCGAGGAGGCGGCGGCGGTCGTCTACCGCCTGCTGCGCGGCGACCGGGACGGCTACCGGGGGCAGGTCTTCACGCTGGCCCCGGAGACCGCGCTGCGCTACGCCGTGCAGCGCCCCGATCCGCCGTTGCTGATCGGCGCGTGGGGACCGAAGGGCGCGGCCCTGGCCGGCCGGATCGCCGACGAGATCAAGGTGGGCGGCAGCGCGAACCCCGACATGGTGCCGGTCGTCCGGGACCGGCTCCGGGTCGGTGCCCGCGCCGCCGGGCGCGACGTGGACGAGGTCGGCATCGTCCTCGGTGCCGTGACGGTGGTCGACACCGACGGCGAGGCGGCGCGTGCCAAGGCCCGGACCGAGGTCGCCATGTACCTCGCGGTGGTCGCCGACCTGGACCCGACGGTCACCCTGCCGGACGGCCTGGTGGCGCGCGTCGGGGAACTGGTCGACGCGGGCGAGCACGACGCCGCCGGTCGGCTGATCCCGGACGAGGTGCTCGACCGTTTCGCCTTCTCCGGCACCCCCGAGCAGGTCGCCGCCCAGGCCCAGCAGCTCATCGACGCCGGGGTCCGGCGGGTGGAGTTCGGCACCCCGCACGGGCTGACCGACGACCGGGGCGTCGACCTGCTCGGCACCGCCGTCCTGCCCCTGCTGCGTCGCTGAAGGAGAGCCGCATGGACGTCACCGTGCTGGTCGGCCCGGACCTCGTCGCCGACCTCGCCCTGCTGGAGTCGCTCACCACGGCCACCGCCGCCGACCTCGGCGGCACCGGTCGTCTGGTGGCCGTCGACTCGGCCGCCGCGCTGGAATCGGCGCTGGCGGCGACCGCCGCGCCGGTGGTGGTGCTGCCCGGTCCGACGGTGTCCGCGCGGGCCCTGATGAGCGGGGCCGCCCCGCACGTCGTCTGGTACGACCTCACCGTGGCCACGGCCGTCGCCGGTGCCCGCCACCTCTCCGGCCGGGGCGTGTGGGGTCTGGCCTGGGCGATCCGCCACGCGGTGCACCAGCACCGGTCCCCGGCGGTACGCGTCGGCTACGGCGCGGACGCCGACCAGTGGGGTGAGCTGCGACTGCCCACGGCGGACACGGCACGTCCGGTGCCGGTCGCGGTGCTGCTGCACGGCGGCTTCTGGCGCTCCGTCTGGGGAGCCGACCTGATGGACGCGCTCGCCGTGGACCTGGCCGCGCGCGGCTACGCGGCGTGGAACGTGGAGTACCGGCGTCCGGACCGGCACGGCTGGGACGCCACCACCGCCGACGTGGCGGCGTCGCTTGCGGTGCTGCCCGACGTGGCTGACGCCGGTGTGCTGGACCTGGACCGGATCGTCGTGTTCGGGCACTCGGCCGGTGGGCAACTGGCCCTGCGGGCGGCGGCGGACCTGGCGGTTGACCTCGCCCAGGGGCCACGGGTGGCCCTGGCGGTGTCGCTGGCCGGTGTGCTGGACCTGGCCGAGGCCGACGGCCGCCAGCTCGGTGACGGCGCGGTCAGCGCCGCTCTCGGCGGCACCCCGACGACCGTCCCGCAGCGGTACGCGGCCGGCGACCCGATGGCGCGACTGCCGATCGGGGTGTCCACGCTGCTGGTGCAGGGGGCGGGCGACAGCCCGGACCTGGTCGACATCAACCGCCGGTACGCGGTGGCGGCTCGCGCGGCCGGTGACGAGCTGACCCATCTCGAACTGCCCGGCGACCACTTCGACGTGATCGGTCCCGCCTCGGCGATCTGGCAGGCCACCATGGAGCAGGTGGGGCGCTACCTCGGGCGGTGAGCCCGCCCGGAGTTGCCGGCTTGTTTCATCACAGTGAACAAGCCGAGGCTGTCGTCAGAACAGTCGGGGTGTGACGACCGAGACCACGGTGGTCACCGCGTCGGTGTCGTTGTACATCGTGTGCGGCACCGTGGAGCGCAGGTGCACGCTGTCTCCTGGGTGCAGCCGGTGCTCGACGCCGTTGACCTCGTAGAGCAGCTCGCCGGAGATGACGTAGGCGAACTCCTCGCCCGCGTGGCCGTACGCGTTCTCCCGCCGACCGCCGGGGGCGATGTGCACCAGCATCGGTTCGAGCAGCAGGTCCGGCCCGCGTTCGGAGAGCATCCGATAGGTCTGCTGACCGGAGACGTACTGCGTGGCGGTGGTCTCCGCCCTGGTCAGCGAGAAATGGTGGGGCAGCGTGGTGACGGTGCCCCCGACCGGCGCGGTGCTGGCGTCGAAGAAGTCGCCCACCGTCCGGTCCAGCGCCTTGGCCACGCTGCCGAGCGCGGTCAGCCCGATCGACGAGATGCCGCGCTCGACCTGGGACAGGAAGCCGATCGACAGCCCGGAGCGGGATGCGAGGCCGCGCAGGGTCAGCCCGCGCTCCTTGCGGTACTGGCGGATCCGGGCTCCGACCAGGTCGGCCGGGGTGTGGCCGTTGCTCCCGCCGTCGGGGCGGGCCTGCTCCGGGACCGGATGACTGCCCGTGGACCGCATGGGGACCTCCTGTCGCGCTGGCCGGAACCCGTCCGACCCCCGTGTTCGATGCTATCGAACGGAGGTGGCCCTTGGGGAAGCCCCCGACCGTGCCGAATCGGCGGCGATCCGGTCCCCGTGCACCGGTCTGCGGCCGGGGAGCGGGATCTCGAAGTGGACGGTGGGGGCGGCGTGTGGATCACCGTCGCGCGGGTCGTGCACCAGGTCGGCCACCCCGCGCCAGAACGCCTCCGCGCCGGGCACCCGGGTGTCGGTGTGCAGGTAGACCACCCGGTAGTCGGGTTGATCGGCGGCGAACGCGACGGCTCGCCGCACGAGGGCGCGGGCGAGCCCGTTGCGCCGGTGCTCCGGACGGACGTACACCCGGAAGAGCTGGGCCGTGCTCGCTGCCGGGTAGCGCTCCGCCAGCCAGCGCGGATGCGGCGGGCTGTTCGGCGCGGCGGCACGGACGGCGGTGGTGGCGACCACCTCGTCACCCTTGGTGGCGACGAACAGGGCGTGCCGCGCCGGGCGCAGGTAGGTGCCGGCCAGGTCGACGACGTCGGCGTGCCAACGAGGCTGGTAGCCGTACCCGAAGACCTGGTAGAAGGTGTCCAGCATGACGCTGCGGGCGCCGTCGAGGTGTTGCGGCCCGGCGGTGCGCAGGTCGTACGGTCCGGTCGTCTCGTCGGTCATGTCCTGCTCATCTCCTCGGTGTCGGGTGTGGTTGCGGGTAGCGCGATCGCCGGATCCAGTAGCGCGCGGGTCAGCGGGGACCGGGCACCGGCGGGCAGGTCGGCGGCCCGACCGTGCTCGACGACGCGACCGTGGTCGAGCACGACCACCCGGTCGGCGAGCCGGACGACGACCTCCGGGTCGTGTGTGATGACCAGCAACGCCAGGCGGTGCGCCTGCCGCAGCTCGTCCAGCAGGGTGAGGATCCGGTCCCGGTTGACGCCGTCCAGCCCGGAGGTGATCTCGTCGCAGACCAGCAGGCGTGGCCGGGTCAGCAGGGCCCGCACCAGGGCGGCACGTTGCAGTTCGCCCCCGGAGAGCCGCTCCGGCCGACGGGTGACCAGGTCCCGGTCGAGGCCGACCTGATCGAGCAGGGCACGGGCCGCCGCCAGCACGTCGGCGGGTCCCTGTCGCCGCAGCCGTACGGCGGGCCGCGTCACCTGCGCCAGCACCGGCGCGTACGGGTGGAAGCTCGCCCGGGGGTCCTGGAAGACGTACTGCACGGCGGCGAGGTCGGGCGGGACCCGCCGGTCGAGGGAGGCGTGCAGGCGACGGCCGTCGAGGGTGACGGTGCCGGTGTCCGGCCGGTGTAGCCCGGCCAGACAGCGGGCGAGGGTGGTCTTCCCGCTGCCGGAGCGACCGATCAGCGCGAGGCACTGCGCGTCGCCCAGCGTCACGTCGACACCGTGCAGGACGGTGGCGCCCCGGTGCGCGGCGGTCAGCCCCTCGGCCCGCAGCAGAGCCTCCAGCGGCGGGGACCCGGCGTCGAGACGGGCCGCCGGAGCGGACCGGGTGGGTTCCCCGACGACCGCGTGCGCCGGACCGGCGGCGACCACCACGCCCCGGTCCAGGACGATCGCGTCGTCGGCGATCGCGCGGACCAGGTGCAGGTCGTGGCTGAGCAGGACGACGGTGACCCCGGTGGCGGCCAGGCGGCGCAGCTCGGCGGCCACGTCGCGGCGGTGCAGGCCGTCCTGCCCGGTGGTCGGCTCGTCGGCGACCAGGACGCGGGCCCCGGCCAGCAGGGCGTGCGCGATCACCAGCCGTTGCTGCTGCCCGCCGGAGAGTTGGTGCGGGTAGCGCCGCAGGATGTCGGCGGGCAGCCCCACCCGGGTCAACACCGCCCGGACCGCCTCCCGGACGGCGACGCGGCGGGCCCGGCGGCCGGGGACCGGACGGTGTCGGCGGGCGATCTCGTGCAGCACGGGGCCGACGCGGCGGACCGGGGTGAGCGCGGCCGAGGGCTGCTGCGGGACGTACCCGACGAGCCCACCGGGCGCCGGGGTTTCGGGACCGACCACCCGACCGTCGATCTCGACCCGGCCGGTGAGGCGTACGCCGGGCCCGGCCTCGCCGAGCAGCGCCCGCCCGAGGGTGGACTTGCCGCTGCCGGACGGACCGACGACGGCGAGCACCCCACCGGCCGGCACCGCGAACGACACGTCCCTCAGCAGCCGGTGTCCGTCGGCGACGGCGTCCAGCCCGTCGACCCGGATCATCGGACCTCCTCCCGGACACGCGCGGCGTCCCGTTCCACCGTCGGCTCCCGGCTGGTCAACAGCGCGTCGGTGACCAGGTTGACGCCGACGGCGAGCGCGACGAGCAGCGCGGCGGGCACGACGACCGCCCACGGTTGCAGGAAGATCCCGCCCCGGTTGCGGTCGACCATCACCGCCCAGTCGGCGGCGTCCGGGGCGACCCCGATGCCGAGGAAGCTGGCCGTGGCGACGAGATAGACGGCGCCGATGAACCGCACCCCGGCGTCGGCGAGCAGGACCCGGCGGATGCCCCGCGCGACGTAGCCCATCGCCCGCCGCCACCAGGTCTCCCGGTAGAGCCGCATCGCCTCCATCACGGTGCCGTGCGCCAACGGCAACGCGGCGGCGCGGGTGATCCGTGTGACCTCGGGCAGGGTGACGATCGCGACGATCACCACCAGGGTCAGCGGCCCGCGTGGCGCGGTGGCGGCCAGCAGGATGAGCAGCAGCAACGACGGGATGGCGAGCAGCAGGTCCAGCGGGCGCATCAGCGCCTCGTCGAGCGGGCGGTGCCGGGTGAGGGCGGCGACCAGGCCGAGCGGCACGCCCAACAGATAGGCCAGGGCGGTGGCGGCGACCGCGACCGCGACGACGGACCACCCGCCGAGCAGCACCTGCCCGACCACGTCCCGGCCGACGAAGTCGGTGCCCAGCAGGCCCGTGCCGTCGAACGGTCGGGTCCGCGCGTCGGACTCGGTGACCAGCACCGGTCCGGCGACCGCGAGCAGCAGCGGCACGGCGAGCAGCACGATCCCGACGACCGCCCGGGGTCTGCGCCGTCGGGCCGTCACCGGACACCGACCGTACGCGGGGCGAGCCGGAACGCCACCAGGTCCGCGACCAGGTTGACCAGCACGGTGGTGACCGCCACGACCACGCAGAGCCCCTGGATGGTGGGTACGTCCCGGGCGGCGACCGCGTCGACCAGGGCGGTGCCCAGCCCGGGGATGACGAAGACCGCCTCGACCACGATGACGCCACCGAGCAGCCAGTCGGTGGTGCGGGCGACCTGCTGCACGACCGGCGCGGCGGCGGTCGGCAGCGCGTGCGCCAGCCAGCGCCGCCGGGTGGAGAGACCGAGGCGTCGGGCGTGGTGGACGTACTCCGTACGCAGGGCGTCCACCATGCCGGCGCGGGTCAGCCGGCTGATCGAGCAGATCGGCCGGGCCAGCAGCACCAGCAGTGGCAGCGCCAGCACCCCCGGCTGGGCGAGCAGGTCGGCGCCGACAGCGGTGGGCGGGAACCAGCCCAGCCGGACGCCGAAGACCGCCACCAGCAGGATGGCCAGGGCGAACTCGGGTACCGCGTACAGTCCGACCGCGAGGGTGGTGAGTGTCCGGTCGAGCCGGCCCCCCTCGCGTCGCGCGGCGAGCATGCCGAGCCCGACGGCGAGCGGCACCAGCAGCACCAGCGTGGCGACCGCGAGCAGCAGGGTCGCGGCGGCCCCGCCGACGATCAGGTCCAGCACCGGCCGCTGCGAGATCAGCGAGGCACCGAGGTCGCCGTGCAGCAGCCCGACCACCCAGTCCAGGAAGCGCCACCAGGCCGGTCGGTCGAGGTCGAGCTGCGCGCGGATCAGCGCGATCCGCTCCGGGTCGGGATGGTCACCGGCGATCACCACCGCCGCGTCCCCGGGCAGCGCCTCGGTGAGGACGAACACGACGGTGGTGATGCCGGCGACCTGCCCGACGCCGAGCAGCAGCCGCTGCACGGTGTAGCGGGTCAGACTCAAGCCAGCCACACCTTGTCGAAGCGGGCCCAGTCCAGGGTGTTCGCGGGGGCCTCGGCGGAGACTCCGCGCACCGTCGGGGCGGTGGCCACCAGGAAGTCGGCGAACCCCCACACCAGCAGCCCGCCCTCGGCGTGCAGCATCCGCTGCATGTCCCCGTACGCGCGACGGCGACCCGCCTCGTCGGGGGTGGAGACGGCGGTGCCGTAGAGCGCGTCGAACTCGGGCCGCATCCAGCGGGTGGCGTTCGTGGTGGAGGTGGTCAGCAGCCGCTGCGAGATGTGCGTCTCGATCGGCATGGCACCGCTGCGGAAGGTGGCCATCACCCCGCCGTCGAGCACGTCCCGCCAGTAGGTGTCCTTGTTGCGCTGCACCGGCTCGACGGTGAGCCCGACCTGACGGGCCTGGTCGGCGAAGACGCTGGCGGCCTCGACGAAACCGGCGGCGACCGGCGCGGTGTCCAACGGGATGCGCAGCCCGCGCGCACCGGCCCGGTCCACCAGTGCGCGGGCCTGGTCGAGGTCGCGGGTGCGCTGCGGGATGTCGTCGGCGTAGTACTGGAAGCCCTTGCCGAAGAGGTCGTTGCCGACCTGCCCGGTGCCGGAGAGCACCGTCTCGACGAGCTGTTCCCGGTCGGTGAGCAGGAACATCGCCTCGCGCAGGTCCCGGTTGTCGAACGGGGGACGGTCCACCTTCATCGTGAAGCCGAGCAGGTTGCTGTTCGGCATCCGGGTGATCGCGACGCGGTCGTTGCCGGTGTGCGTCCGCGCGGTGGTCGGGCTGACGTCGTGCGCGTAGTCGACCTGCCCGCCGAGCAGGGCGTTGATCCGGGCCGACTCCTCGTTGGCGATCACGTACTCCAGCTCGTCGAGGTGCGCGGCACCCTCCCAGTAGTCCGGGTAGCGGGCCAGCAGCAGCGATCGGCCGGGGGTGAAGCTGCTGACGGTGAACGGGCCGGAACCGATCGGCCGGTCGAACGACTCGGCACCCTCCGGCACGATGTACGCGCCGAACGCGGCGAGGACGTTGCCGAACTCGGCGAACGGCCGGTGCAGGGCGAACTCGACGGTGCGGTCGTCCACCGCCCGGCTGGCCCGCAGGTCGATCAGGGAGAGGCTGGCGCGGGCCCGGAACGCCCGGTCCGGGTCGACGATGCGGGCGTAGCTGGCGAGCACGTCGGCGGCGCGGACCGGCCGACCGTCGTGGAAGGTGGCCTCGCGCAGCGCCACCCGCCAGCGGGTCAGGTCCGCGTTCGGTTCCCAGCTCAGCGCCAGTCGGGGCTGGATCGACACGTCGGGGCCGTAGTCGGCCAGCTTGTCGAAGACGGCCTTGGCCCGCGACGCCTCGTTGAACAGGTTCGCCAGGTGCGGGTCGAGTGTCTCGGTGGCACCTCCACCGGCGAACGCGACGCGCAACCGGCCGCCCCGCCTCGGGGTGTCACCGGCACCGGGGCCGCCGGTGGAGTCGCCGCCGCAGCCGGTGAGCAGGGCGGTGGCCAGGGCGGCTCCGCCGCCGAGCAGCGTGCGGCGGGACAGGTGGATCGACATGGGGTTTCCTCTCGAAGGTGTTGCGGTGTTCAGGCCGCGCCGGGGCGGCGAGGGGTGACGGCGGGCATCCGCGCGTCGCCCGGGACGGTGTTGGCGGCCGGTCGGGGGCCGAGCAGGTTCCGGCGGTGCAGCATCCGCACCGCCGCGGCCGAGGCCAGTCCGAGGGCGGCGCAGAGCAGCCACGCCCCGGCCGGGACCCGCTCGGCCGCGCCGTCCGATCCGGTCTGCATGAGTCCGCCGACGGCGGTGGTGGCGAGCGCCGCCACCACGCCCGAGGCGAGATAGAAGACGCCGAAGTAGGTGCCGGTGAGCCCGGTGCGGGCGAACCCGGGCAGCAGTTCCAGCACGAACGGCTGCGCCACCATCACCCCCACCGCCAGCGCCAGCGTGGTGACGAGCACCGGCAGGACGCGGACCGCCGGGGGACCGCCCAGCGGTAGCAGCGGCACCAGGAAACCGGCGCCGGTCACCGCCATCCCGGCGGCGATCGCGGTGCCCCGGTCGACGCGGCGACGCAGCCGCGCGGTGATGCGGACCTGCCCCGCCACGGTGACCACGGTGGAGACGACGAAGAGTGCGGCGACCGCCAGCGGCGTGCCGGTGACCGCCTCCGCCTGCACCGGCAGCACCAGATAGAGCTGGGTCTGCAACGCGAAGAGCGCGCTCAACGCCACCGTGAACGCCAGGAACCGGCCGTCGGTCAGCGACTCCCGCCAGTCCCGGCCGACGCTCTGCCCGCTGGCCGTCACCGGCTGGGCCGGCAGCACCAGCGCCTGCGCCACGGTCAACGCGGCGAACACCAGCGCGGCCCCGGTCGCCGCCGCCCGGAAGTCGACCAGCAGCAGCGCGCTGCCGACCAGCGGCCCGATCAGCGCCCCCGCGCTGGCGAACACGTTGAACAGGGCGAACGCCTCGGCCCGCCGGTCCGGGGCGGCCTGGGCCAGATAGGCGCGCACGGCCGGGTTGAACAGGGCACCGGCCAGACCGGTCAGCACCGAGGCGACCAGCAGCGCCGCCAGCGACCCGCCGACCGCGAACACCGCGAAGCCGACCGCCCGCAGCCCACACCCGGCGATGATCACCCCGCGTGCGCCGAGCCGGTCCGCCGCCGATCCGCCGAGCAGGAACAGTCCCTGTTGGCTCAGGTTGCGTACCCCGAGGACCAGGCCGACCAGGGCGGCCGAGAGCCCGATCTGGTCGGTGAGATAGCCGGCCAGGAAGGGCAGCAGCATGTAGAACCCGACGTTGACGCCGAGCTGGTTGACCACCAGCAGCCGGATCGGCACCGGGAAGCCGCGCCACGACGCCCAGGTGGCCCTCACCGGGGTGCCTCCGCCGCCGGTGCCACCCCGAGCCCGGCCGCCCCCGACAGGCGCAGCACACCGTCCCGACCGCCGATGCCGGTCCACGGGTCGTCGGCGAGCAGCAGATGGCCGTCCAGGTCCACCCAACGGGCCAGACCGGCCAGGTGCACCGCCGGGGCGATGCCGAGCGAACTGGCCACCAGGCAGCCGAGCATCACGTCCAGGTCCCGTTGCCGGGCCGCCTCGATCATGTCCCCGGCGGCGGTGATGCCGCCGCACCGCGCCAGCTTCACGTTCACCCCGGCGACCGCGCCCGCCAGCCGGTCCAGGTCGGCCGGACCGGCGGCGTCCTCGTCGGCGACGACGGGCGTGCCGCTGCGGGCACCCACCCAGGCCAGCAGGTCGGGGCGGCCCGGCGGGATGGGCTGTTCCACCGCGTCCAGCTTGTGCGGCGCGAGCGCGTCGAGCTGTCGCACGGCCTGTTCGGCGGACCAGCCGCCGTTGGGGTCGAGCAGCAGCCGGGCGTGCGGCGCGGCGGCCCGGACCGCCGCCACCCGGGCCAGATCGTCCGCGTCGCCGGCCTTCACCTTGAGCACCGAGAACCCGGCGGCGACCAGGCGTCGGGCGGTCGCCGCCGCCTCCGGCACCGGCACCAGCCCGATGGTGTACGCGGTGGCCACCGGCGTCGGTTGCGGCGCCCCCACCAGCCGGTGCACGGGTACGCCCCGGGCGTGCCCGAGCAGGTCGTGCACGGCCGCGTCGAGCGCCCCGCGCACCCCCGGCGGCCCGGTGTACCCGCCCAGCCCGGCCCGGAGCGTCTCCGGGTCCGGGCAGCCGACCACCCGCTCCGCCCACCCGGCGCAGCACGCCTCGATCGCCGCCCGGTCGAGTCCGAGATAGTTGCTGGTGACGACCTCGCCGTGCCCGGTGACACCGTCGTGCGTCACGGTGAGGCGCACCGCCTCCCGACGGGCCATCACCGACCGGGAGATGCGCAGCGGCTCCCGCAGCACCAGCGGGTATGCCTGCCAGGTCAGCCTCATGCCGGCACCCGCCCCCGGTCGGCAACCGGATCGGTCACCGTCCGGCACCGGCTCCACCGGGTGACCTCCACCGCGCCGGGGTGCGGGATCTCCACCGGGTGTCCGTGTCCGGAGTCGAGCAGCCCGTGCCGGGCGCACCAGCCGTCGTCGAAGATGCTGTCGAGATAGCGGTGCGGGCCGTCCGGGAAGACCGTCACCACCCGCGCGTCCGGCCGGGTCCTGGCGGCCCAGGCGGCGACCCGGGCCACCGCCCCGGTGCTCCACCCCCCGGTGACGAAGCCGGTACGCGCCAACCGCCGGCAGGTGTCCACCGCCTCCGCCGGCCCGACCCAGTGCACCTCGTCGAAGGCCGGATAGTCCACGTTGTCCGGATGGATGCTGCTGCCCAGGCCGCGCATCAACCGGGGACGTGCCGGCTGACCGAAGATCCTCGACCCGACCGTGTCCACGCCGATCAACCGCAGGTGGGGCCAGGAACGCCGCAACGCCCGCGCCAGCCCGGCGCTGTGCCCACCGGTGCCCACACTGCACACCAGCAGGTCCACCGCGTCGACCTGGGCGGCGATCTCGTCACCCAGGCTCGCGTACCCGGCCACGTTGTCGGGGTTGTGGTATTGATCCGGCCAGTACGCCCCCGGCAGCGTCGCGAGCAGCTCGGTCAGGCGGTCCCGCCGGGCCTGCTGCCACCCGCCGGTCGGATGCGGCCGGTCGACCACCTCCAGCCGGGCCCCGTACGCGCGCAGCAGCGCCCGCATCGACGGCTCCAACTCCCGGTCGACCACCAGCACCACCGGGTGCCCGAAGGCGTGCCCGGCGAACGCCAGCCCGATCCCCAACGTGCCGCTCGTCGACTCCACCACCGGCGCGCCGTCGCGCAACTCGCCCCGACGCCGCGCCCCGGCCAGCATGGTGACCGCCGCGCGGGCCTTCATGCCCCCCGGCGCGGCACACTCGACCTTCGCCCAGAAGCCGCCGTGCGGGTGCGGCAGCGGCGCGTCGACGTAGACCAGCGGGGTGTGTCCGACCAGGTTCAACAGTTGCGGCGCGCTCATCCGGACACCCCGTAGCGGTAGAGGGTCGTCGTCCCGCCGTCGAGCCAGAAGAACGGGTACGGCTCGGCCGACACGGCGGTCAGCCCGGCGCCCAGGAACCACGGCAGCACCGCACTGCCGGTCTGCGCGAACGCCACGAACGGCTTCCGCTCGGCGGCGGCGTGCGCCAGCAGCGGCGCGAACGTGTCGTTGCCGAGCGTCATGCCGGAGGCCAGGATCGCGTCGCAGCGGTCCAGCACCGCCGTCGCGTCGGGCAGGTGCGGCTCGCCCCACTCGGTGCGGCCCCCGGCCAGGTCGCACGGCAGATACCGGCGACCGGTCGCCCGCAGCCGCTCCAACAGGGAGTTGACCACCCCGACGACCAGCACCGTGCGGCTGCTCGCGGGCAGCAGCTCCACCACCGCCTCGGCGCGCGCCCGTGACTTGGCCAGCGACCCGCCGCCCGGCACGCTGACCGTCGCGTCCGCCGCCTCGGCGTGCGGGCGCACCGCCATCAGGTACGCGTCCAGCGCGGCCACCCGCACCGGCAGCAGCGGGTGAGCGAGCAGGTCTGCCACGGACGCGCCGACGCAGTCGTACGCGGTCTCGTCGGGCAGCTCGCCCGGCTCGATCGCGCACGATCCGACCGCCGCGTCGACCCGCAGACTCAGCACGTGGTTGCGGTAGCCGTGCGCCCGCGAGGCGTGCCGCACGCCCTGCCGGGTGACGAACCCGACGCTGACCGTGGCCCGCGCCGGATCGGCCCCGAGCCGTCCCGCGCGCACGGCCTCCACCAGCGCCGACATCGACCGGTACGCCGGTCGGGCCGGCGAGGTGGCGGTCACGCCCCGACCCCGACCCGGGCGTCGGCACCAGCCGGAACGCTCTCGTCGAGGTACCCGACCCGGGCCTGCCCGGCCAGCCGGTCGGCGACCGTCCGCGCACCGGCACCGGCGGTGTCGACCACCATCACGTGACCGAGGTAGTCGTTGTTGCTGCTGGCGTCCCCGGCCCGGTGGCCGTCCGGCTTCACCGACCAGTCGACCACCCGGGGGTCCGTCGACCAGGCCCCGGTGCCGTCGATCCGCGCTACGACACCGGGTCGCGGCGGCAGCACGAACGCGATCGCGGCACTGCGTACGCCGGTGTCGGCCGGGCTGAGGTCCGGGTGTTCGCCGAGCGCGAGCTGCGCGTACACCATCGGCAGGTCCACGCCGGTGACCCGGCGCACCAGCTCGGTGATCTGGTTACCGGCGGGCCGGGGGTTGACCTCCACCACGCGCGGCCCGGTGGGCGTCAGCCGCAGCTCGGTGTGCCCGACCGCACGGTCCAACCCGACCGCCTCCAGGGCGGCCACCGCCACCTCGCCGACCCGCTCACGGGTCGTCGGATCCAGCACCGCCGGGAACATGTGGCCGGTCTCGACGAACCCGGAGACACCGCCGAGACTCTTGTCGGTGATCCCGACGACCGTGGTCACGCCGTCGACGGTGACCGTCTCCACGCTCACCTCCGGACCCGTCAGCAGCTCCTCCAGCAGCACCACCGGCACCCTCGGCTGCCGCCGGGCGTTCACCGGGAACGCGGCGAGGGCGTCGAACGCGGCACGCAGCTCGGTCGGATCCGCCACCTGCCGCACGTACATGCCGGCGCAGAGGTCCACCGGCTTCAGCACCAGCGGATACCCCAGCTCGCGCGCGGCCTGCGCGGTGGCCGCCCAGCCGTCCGCGAGCGCGAACCGGGGCTGCGGCACACCGGCGCGGGCCATCGCCGTCCGGGCCAGATCCTTGCGGTACGCCCGCCGCACCGCCGCCGGATCCGCACCGGGCAGCCCGAGGTGTGAGGCCACCTGCGCGACCGTGTCCAGGTAGTAGTCGCACGAGGTGAGTACGCCGTCGAAGCGCAATGCCGCGTGCAGCCGCACGGCCTGCTGCAACAGCGTGGGTACGTCGTTGGTGTCGACGGTCAACACGTTCTGCGCGGCCAGCAGCGGATGTGTGCCGCCGGGCGGCGCACCACGCAGGTAGTGGTGCAGGTCCCGGGTCAGGAACGAGAACCGGTGCCCGGCCTCCAACACCGCTCGCGGCAGGAGGTGGCTCATCGCCCCGACCCAGCTCTCCACCAACAACACGTGCGCCATCGGCGCCTCCCCACTCGGCAACAGGCGATGGCAATGGTAACGGTTTTCATTTGCGGGAGGAAGGAGGGGTGCGGCGTGGCGTATTGGAGGGCGGCGCTGGCCCGTAGGGGTGTGCCTAATCCCGTCGCTGCCGGACGGTGGTGTTGGCAAGCGGCGCGTCTCCGTCGGTGCGCCAGTCGGCCAAGCGCCGAGCCGTGCGTCGTCGTCCCGCCCGGTGATCGCGCACCCTCTTGCTGGGCATGGCCACCCAGGTGAGCGCAGTGGAGGTGGGCAACGGTCGCCGCAAGGGCGGCCTGAGCCGCCCCTATCTGGAAAGTCGGTGGACCAAGGGGGCGGCAGTATAGGGGTTGATCAGGCAGGAAGCAGCATGTGTCCCACGTCACACATAGACGATATTCGAATCGATTCTTGCCACGCTGAGTGATCAGGCGATGTCGCACTCATCAACCAATCATTATCTATCAATGTCTGGTGATCAAAGGCGACCTGGTCGCGCCGCCGCGGGGCAGTCAGGCGACGATCAAGGCCCTACTGTCGCTGCCACTGCTTGCTCTCGTCGGGGGTGTGTGTGGTGGGCGTTCGGTGGCGACGTGGGTTGTCTGCTGGGGTGGCGGCCTTGGTGGTTGTCGGAGTGATCGGTGTTCCAGCGCACGAGCGGGCGGCTGCGGCCGGGCTTGAGTGCGAGGACATCGCTGGCTCCGAGGCTGAGGCGAGCATGCTGGCGACCTCGTGTGGGCAGCCGGTGGTGGTGGACGGGTCGCGGACGGAGTTCGCCGAGGTCACCGCGTTGCCGGACGGGCGGCTGCAGTTTGTGTCGGCAGTGGTGCCGCAGCGCGCGCGCAAGGCCGGCAGGTGGGAGGAGGTCGACCTCAATCTGACTCGGGGTGGGGACGGATTGTGGCGACCCGTGGTATCGGTCGCGGATGTGGCATTTTCGGGCGGCGGGACCGGCTCGATGGTGACGCTGACGCGGGGCGGGCGGACGGTCACGTTGTCGTGGCCAGGCACGCTGCCAGCACCGACGGTGTCGGGTGACTCGTTGACCTATCCGAATGTTCTTTCTGATGTGGATCTGGTGGTGCGGGCGACGCGCACGGGCTTCACGCATGTTCTGGTAGTCAAGACACGGGCGGCGGCGACGCTGCCTGGAGTGCGTGAACCGCGGTTCCGCATCGGCGGGGACGCCGACATCGTGTCGGGTCCGGACGGTGGCCTGCGGGCGATGGCAGGCGCGGCTGTCGTGGCCTCGGCGGAGCCGGCGGTGATGTGGGACTCCCGGGCAAGTGCGGCGGACGGCGTCTCGGCTCGTACACCGTCGGGCGAAAGCCCGCAATCGACGGCGACGGCGGCCGGAGACGCGGCGCGGACCGGCATCGTCGGCGTTGAAGTGTCCGAGGGCGAGTTGGTGCTGCGGCCGGACGCGGCATTGCTGGATAACCCGGATGCCGTGTACCCGCTGTTCGTGGACCCGGCGTGGTCGGTGTTCAAGAACAAGTGGGCCTACGGGACTAACAACGGGTCGTCGAACTCGGACACCAGTCGCGCGCGAGTCGGGCTGAACCCGGACACCGGTGCCGTGTACCGGTCGTACTTCGAGTTCCCGACGAAGGCTAACGGCGTATCACTCAAGAACAAGCACATCGAGTCGGCCTACGTGCAGATGAAGTTGGACCACTCGTGGTCGTGTGGGCCTACGGTGACATCGATGTACCACACCCCGGCGATCAACGCGACGCCGAAGGCGAGTTGGTCGACGATGAAGCTGAAGTCGTTCCTGAATACGGCAACCGGAAACGCGAACGAGGCGGGTGGTTGCTCATCGATCCAACCTGACAGGATAATGAACTTCCAGGGGTCGAACACCACCGGCCAGGTGCTGGCTGCCGCGAACGGCAGCTGGAATTCGATCACTTTCGGGTTCACTGGGCGAGCCGCCGACGGGTCGGGGGAGTCGACGCAGGATCGATGGAAGAAGTTCTTTCCCAACGACGCCAAGCTGATCGTCGACTACGACAGCAAACCTGGTGCTCCGCATACCCTGCAGGTCGCTGGTGTGGACTGCACCTCCGGGGTATTGACGGTCGGTACGCTGACACCGAAGTTGGCTGCCGTGTTCCCCGACGCCGACCCGAGTGACTCGCTGACTGGCACCTTCGAATGGATCGAGGTGCCAGCCGGCGGGATGGGGACGGTGACCAACTCCCACCCGACCCGTAAGAGCCCGCCGCCGGCAAGGACAGGGTTGACCCCGAATAGCAGGGCCGAGAGTGCCGCGGTGACGGTCGCGAAGGGACCTACATACGCGTTCCGGGCGAAGGGCACGGACAAGGCTCCGTACTCGATTACCGGTCCCTGGTCGTCGTGGTGCCGTTTCGCCGTGGACACCACCGTCCCGCCAGCGCCCACCATCAGTCACGTTCTGCTTCCCCGCCGCCCGGGTGAGCCGATCAACTTCACGTTCGCGACCCATGCCTCGGACGTGACCAAGTTCCGTTATGGCTGGTCCAATCCACCTACCACCGAGATCGTGGCCAGCACCGTCTTCGGTACGAAGAATGCCTCGGTCACCCTCACGGTGCCCAGCTTCGGTCAGAACACCCTTTGGGCCCGCAGCATCGACGCTACTGGCAACCTCGGCAATATTGGCTCCGTCACCTTCACTGCGGCCCGACCCTCACCGGCCGTCGCCAAGTGGGGCCTGGAGCAATACCCCGGAGTTGACCAGAACGCCGCGCTCGCCGACCAGCAACCCGCTCTGGGAGGTCAGACCGACCTCACCACGTCCAACCTGAGCTGGGTCGACGACGCCCGCCTGAACGGTGGCAAGACCGCAGGCCTCAACGGCACCTCCACCGTGCTGACCACGCCGGGAAGTGTCGTCAACACGGCCAACTCCTTCAGCGTCGCCACCTGGGTCCGACTCAGCTCACTACCCAGTACCCACGACACCGTCGTCGTATCCCAGGCCGGGATCAACGCCGCCGGGTTCCACCTGGGCACCCGGTTGGTCGGTTCTCCGTCGACGCCACGGTGGTCCTTCTTGATGAAGGACAGCGACGACCAGTCGAGTACCACCCGTGCAGCGAATAGCAACACCGCCTTGACCTCTGCGGATGTTGGCCGCTGGACGCACATCGCAGGTGTCTACGACAAGGCTACTGGCAAGGTCCGGCTTTACGTTGACGGCGCACTTGCCGCCGAGGTCGACCGAAGTGCCACGCCATGGAGCGCCACAGGAGCGTTTGCGGTGGGTCGGGGGTGGAGCTCCGGCGGAGCAAGTAACTGGTTCCACGGCAACGTCGCCGACATGCAGGTGTACGAGCGGGTGCTCGTGCCGCATGACTTCACCGGCCAGATGGCGCAGGACCCGATATCCAGTGGGTTTAATGAGCCAGGGATCCTGACGCCGGTGCAGGTGGGCAACTGGAACTTCGAGGCCGCAACCCCCTGCTACCTGGCCGACCTGAGGGACACCTGCGAGGCGCCGGACACGGTTACCGCCTGGGGGCGTTGGCTTGCCTTGACTAGAGGTTCCGCAGTCGGCGCAGGCTATTCCACCGACGGCTCCGGGCTGTGGCTCGACAACGAGTACTTCCCAGAGGAGGGATTTACCGAGAGCACCGCCGAGTACGCGCGCAGTGCGGTGAAGACGGGCATCACACCGCCGAACACCGATGGTCTCGAATTCACCCAGTGGCAGGATCGACCGGTCGTGCGTACCGATCAGTCGTTCACGATGTCGGCCTGGGTCATGCTCGATCGGCTCGACGGCATGCGCACAGCGCTGTCCCAGCGAGGGCAGTATTCAAGCGGCGGCTGGCTCAAGTTCAACTCCACGCTGGGTAAGTGGCAGTTCGCCATCAGCGACGAGGACCACACCACCACCCCCACGGCGAGCACCACCTCGACATCGGCCGCGGAGGAAGGCGTGTGGACGCACCTTGTCGGCGTATACGACGCCGGGCGGAAGCAGATTCGCCTCTACGTCAACGGTGAGCTCGAAGCGATCACGCAGAACATCACGTTCACCCCGATGACATCGACCGGCCCGCTGCTGGTGGGCCGAACCCTGTGGCAAGGCCAGTTGGTCGATCCGTGGATCGGCGGCATCGATGAGGTCGCTGTGTTCCAGGGAGCGCTGACGGACACGGCGGTGTATCTGCTGTACGACTCGTAACCCGGCCAACCCGGGTAGCGGTGCGCTCAGAGTTCCGGCACGGCTGACTCGGCTGAGGTGTCGCTTACGCCCTGTGTCGGTTCGGGGCGATCGCATGGATCCGACGTCTAGATACTGCACCGCCGATAAGACCTACCTACGCCTTGCTTCGTGCGGCTGTCCTTACCGGGGAGAAAGCATGTTGTCTGCACGCCCTGTTCACGATTTGCAGCAGCTTCGACGGAGTACTCATCGAGCGGGCCGCCTTCGCCGATGGATCGCAGGCCTGACGGTGGTTCCCGTGGCGGCGTCGCTGCTGGTGAGTCTGCCGGCTGAGGCCGCTGCTCCGAGGGCAGAACCAGCACGGCCGCCGGTGGAGAAGCTCGATTCCCACGGTGGCCCGGTGTCGGGGCGTGCGTGGACGCAAAAGCAAGTGCAGGAGACAACGGTTCCGAAACCGGTATGGCCCGCAGCCAGTACCGCTCGGGTGACGCTCGATTCGCAGAGCGTGGCTGGTCGGGGCATGAGGGCGGGTGCGCTGCCGGTATGGGTCGCCCGCGGTGTTGGTGCGGCCGGTGCGCGCGTCAGCAGTGTGGACGTTCAGGTGGTGGACCGGGAATCACTGCCGGACACCTGGCGTGACGGTCTGGTATTGAAGGTGACGACGCCGGCCGGGGCTGGCGCCGGCACGGCAAAGGTGTCGGTGGATTACAACTCGTTCCGGCATGCGGTGGGCGGGTCCTGGGCGTCGCGGCTGCGGCTGTGGCAGGTTCCGGCCTGTGCCCTCTCCACACCCGATGCGCCAGGTTGCCGATCGGTGCTGTTGCCGACGACAAACGACCTCGCTACCGGAGTGGCGACCGCCGAGGTGGTCGCTGGTCCCACCTCGGCGGTACCGAGGGAACTGGCGCGGCTGTCGGGGGAGTTGACGCCCCAGGCGAATGGTCCCTTCCTCGCCCTGGCGGCAGCGGGGTCGGGCGCGGACGGGGACTTCACCGCTACCAGTCTCGCGCCTTCGTCGACGTGGTCCGCAGGTGGGTCTTCCGGTGACTTCTCGTGGAGCTACCCCCTGCGTACGCCTCCGGCGACAGGCCCGGAACCGTCGGTCAGCTTCGCGTACTCCTCAGCCTCCGTTGACGGTCGGTCGGAGGTGACGAACAACCAGCCGTCGTGGATCGGTGAAGGCTTCGACTACTCGCCCGGGTTCATCGAGCGGCGGTATGTGCCGTGCGCGGAAGACCGGAAGAAGAGCGGCGCGAACAACACGAACGACACCGGCGACCTGTGCTGGCGCTCAGAGAACGCGACGATGAACCTGAACGGCCGCAGCACGGAGCTGGTGTTCGAGACCGGCAAGGGCTGGCACGCCCGTTCAGAAGACGGCTCAAAGATCGAGAAGTTGATCGGTGCGACGGGCAACGGCGACAACAACGGTGAGCACTGGAAGGTCACCACCACCGACGGCACGCAGTACTTCTTCGGCCTGCACTCGTTGCCCGGCCATACGGCGAAGACCGGATCGACGTTGTCGGTGCCGGTGTTCGGCAACCACTCAGGTGAACCGTGTTACCAGACTGCTTTCGCCAACTCACACTGCCAGCAGGCGTGGCGGTGGAACCTGGACTACATCGTCGACGTGCGCGGCAACACGATGTCGCTGTGGTATGGCAAGAACACCAACAAGTATGCCCGCAACGACACCGACTCCGATGACGCGCCCTACGACCGGGACGGCTATCTGAACCGAATCGACTACGGCACGTACGACCGCACATCAGCCATCCACGGGGTGACCGAGCGCAGCATCACCCCGTACGGGCAGGTTCTGTTCGAGACGGACATGCGGTGCTTCTCGAACTGCGGCACCGAGTCGAACCCGGTGAAAGCATCGTGGAAAGACACCCCCTGGGACCAGGAGTGCAAGGCGTCGGCGACGTCGTGTCCGCAGCAGTACTCGCCGACGTTCTGGACCACGAAGCGGTTGAAGAAGATCACCGCGAGAGTGTGGGACACCACGAAGACCACTCCGGCGTGGCAGGACGTGGAGTCTTGGACCCTCTCGCACACGTTCGCGGCGACGGCAGACTCGACGCACACCGGGCTGTGGCTCAACAGGATCGACCACGCGGGGCACGTTGGCGGCACCGTCAACCTACCGCCGGTGACGTTCGAGGCGGTGTCGTTGCCGAACCGGGTGTTGACCGCGAACGGCACGACCGACAACTGGCTGCGTATCTCCAGCATCGTGACGGAGACCGGTGCCCGGATCAAGGTGGACTACGCGGAGCCCGAGTGCACCGAGGCGATGGTGGCGGGGTTGGATCCGCACACGAACACCAAGCGGTGCTACCCGGTGCGAGTGCCGGACCCGGCCGACCCGACCGGGCAGCGGTTGATCACCGAATGGTGGCACAAGCACCGGGTCGAGCACGTGGCCGAGGACGACGTACAGTTGGCCAACGGCCACCAGGCGCCCTCGAAGCACACCTGGTACGAGTACGTGGGAGCGCCGGCGTGGCACTACGCCGACGACGACGGTCTGACCAGGCCGGAACGCAAGACGTGGTCGCAATGGCGTGGCTACGCGCAGGTCAAGACCCGTGTCGGTGACGATTCGCCGACCCAGACGCTCGCGGTGACGACCTTCATGCGGGGCATGCATGGCGACAAGGCCAGCCCGAGTGGTGGCACTCGCAGCGTGACGGTTCCGGCCTCACTGGGCACCGAGACCGTCTACGACGAGGACCAGTTCGCCGGCCAGATGCGGGAGCAGGTCGTCTACAACGGGGTCGAGACCAGGCCGGTGTCGAAGACGGTGAACGTGCCGTGGCGATCTAACCCCACGGCGAGCCGGACCATCAACGGTGACACCGTCGAGGCCAGGTTCGTCGACACGCAGACCACCTACACGGCGACCGCTCTTGGTGTCGACGGCAGCCGCGGCTGGCGTACCTCGCGGGGCACCAAGAATCTGGATCACACGTACGGCACGGTCAACTGGTCGCAGGACGACGGCGACGTCGCCGTCACCGGTGACGAGAAGTGCATCACCTACCGCTACAACCGCAACACCAGCAAGAACCTCACCACCATGGTGAAGCAGACGACCACCACCGCGCTGGCCTGCGGCACGAACCCGTCGACCATCGACGACGTGATCTCCGACGGGCGGACCTATTACGACGGGGCCAGCAGTGTCGACGATGCACCGACCTTCGGATTGGTGACGAGGACCGAACAGCTCAAGGACTGGGCAGCGGGAACGGGCACGGTCTGGCAGGTCGTGTCACAGGGCAGCTACGACACCACCGGCCGCCCGGTGAGCGCGACCGACATCAAGGGCAACGTCACCACGACCGCGTACACGCCGGCCGTGGGCGGCCCTGTCACGAAGGTGACGACGACGGGCCCCGAGCCGTTCAACTGGACCTCGTCCGTGGACACCAATCCCTACTGGGGCGCCACCGTCAAGGCCATCGATCCCAACAACAGAATTGTCTCTGACGTCGAGTACGACGCGCTCGGACGTGTCAGCAAGGTATGGGGATTGGGCTGGACCAAGGCGGCCAACCCGACCACCCCATCCGCGCAGTACACCTACACGTTCGCCGCTGGCAGGAATGCCTATCCGTTCGTCAGGGCACAGGTTCTGAACGCGGACGGCAACTACGTCACCTCGTACGAGATCCTCGACGGGTTGCTGCGCTCCCGGCAGACGCAGAGCCTGGCGGTAGACGACACCGGAAACCGAGTGGTCTCGGACACGATTTACGACAGTCTCGGCCGCGCCGCGACCTTCTACGGGGCACACGCCGAACCCGGGGCCCCCTCCGGCACGTTGTGGTGGGAGCCGGAATGGTCTGTCCCCGCCGTTTCCAAGACCGTGTTCGACCGTGGGTCGCGCCCCACGAACACGATATTCCTGGCCGGTGATGGAGTATCGAACCTGGTAGAGAAGTGGCGCACGATCACCGTCCACGAGGGTGACCTGACCAGGGTGACTCCACCACAGGGCGGTACCCCGACCACGACCGTGACTGATATCGAGGGCCGCGTAGCCAAGCTGCGTCAGCACACCACCACCGCCGGTGTCGGCGGTGCGTACCAGGAAACGGAGTACGTCTACAACCGCAAGGGCCAGTTGGTCAGGACCGTCGACCCGGCAGGGAACAGGTGGGACAACGAGTACGACGCCAAGGGCCGCCTGTGGCGTACGACCGATCCCGACAAGGGCACGACGACCAGCACCTTCAACGACATAAACGAACTGACCAAGACCACCGACGCTCGCGGTGAAGTGCTCTGGTACGTCTACGACGCGCTGGGCCGGAAGAAGGAATTGCGCGACGACTCCGCCAACGGAGCGCTGCGCGCCGAATGGAGGTACGACACCCTCTACACCGGGCAGAGCGGCTTCAGGGGCCAACTGACCCAGGCGGTCCGCTATGAGCCGGCTGGCAGCAGTAACGCCTACCGGTGGCAGGTGCGCAGCTTCGATGACCGCTACCAGCCCAAGGGCGCCAACTACGTCGTCCCCGGCAACGAGACCGGCCTGAGCGGCACCTACATCTACGCCTACAACTATTCGGCCGCGACCGGCGCGCCGACCTCCATCTCCTACCCGGCTGGTGGTGGGCTGGTCACAGAGGAAGTCACCACCGACTACCACGCCACCACCGGGATGCCCGTCCGGCTGGACACCAGCCTCACCGGCTCGGTCGGCACGATGGCCACCGCTAGCTACACCGCCTATGGCGAGCGCAGACGTTCGATCTACAAGATGCCCGGCGGCGTTTGGACTCAGGACACCGTGTTCCGCGACGAATCCACCCGCCGCATCGAGCGCACCACCGTTGAACGGGAAACCACCGCCGATACGGTCTCCGACCGCAACTACAGCTACGACCACAGCGGCAACATCACCTCGATCGAGGAGAGGCCGCAGCTAGGTCAGGCCGACACTCAGTGCTTCCGGCAAGATCCGCTGGGCCGGCTATCCACCGCCTGGACGCCGAAGGCCGGGGTGGACTGCCAGGCCGACCCGACGGTGGCGAACCTGGGCGGCCCGGCACCGTACTGGCACGACTGGACCTTTAACAGCACCGGCTCCCGGTTGACCGAGACCAGCCACACCGCCAGCGGCGACACCACTCGCACCTACACGGTGCCGACCGGCGGCCAGAACGTCGTGCGCCCACACGCCGTTACCGCAATGACGACCCAGGCGCCAGGTCAGAGCAGCGTCGTCAACAGCTACACCTACGATGGTGCCGGCAACACCCTCTGCCGGCCGACCGGCACCGCCGCGAACAACTGCGGCACCGGCACCAACAGCCAGACCCTCGGATGGGACGCCGAAGGCAAGCTCGCCACGGTCGCGGCCGGCGGCCAGACCATCGAAACCAACATTTACGACGCCGACGGCACCAGGATCATCCGCCGCGACAGCAACGGCACCACCCTCTACCTTCCCGGGCAGGAGATCCGCCGCGAAGGCAGCGTCAACACCGGTACTCGCTACTACAGTTTCGCCGGCACTATCTGCGCATCCCGCAAGGCAGGCTCGGCGACCACCTGACCTGGCTCTTCAACGACCACCAGGGCACGCAACAGACCGCCGTCAACGCCGGAACCCAGGCCGTCTCCATCCGCCGCCAAACCCCATACGGGGCGCCCCGCGGCGCGAACCCGGTCTGGGTCAACAACAAGGGATTCGTCGGTGGAGACATCGACCCCACCGGGCTGACCAACGTCGGCGCCCGGCAGTACGACCCGACACTGGGCCGGTTTATCTCCGTGGACCCGGTCCTCGTCGCCGACGATCCGGCCCAGTACAACGCATACCAGTACGGCGGCAACAACCCCATCGACAACGCCGACCCCACCGGCATGTACTTCACGGAGAACAACGAGGACACCGGCGACCGCGCCTACGTCGACACCACTCCCTCCGGGGAGACCACAACCAGGATCGTCAAGAAGTACGTCCCCCCGGCCTGCGGATCCAGCTGCCAGCAGCAGCGCGAAGCGTTCCGTAAAGCAAGCAACGAACGCGCCGAAGCAGAACGCAAACAACGCGAATGCCAAGCCAGCTTCTGGTGCCGAAGCGGCCAGAAGGTTAGAAGTGTCGCCTCCGGCATCGGAAATTGGGCAGTGCAGAACGCCGACGTGGTGGGCGTGGTGGCGGGCGTCGCTGTCGGGCTCACATGCACGGTGGTGACTGGCGGCAGTGGGGCACTCCTGTGTGGTGCTCTCGGTGGTGTAGTTACCGGGCTGGTCAGTGGTGGGCTCAAGTGCGCCGGCGGTGATCAGAGTCGGTGTTCGGCCAAGAGTTTGGCGTTCGACGCGGGTGTCGGCGCACTACTCGGACTTGGAGGTGGAGCCGTAGGCGCCGCACTCGGGGGTGCCGTGGGTGGACTCGTCGGAGGAGGCCTTAGAGGTGCAGGGTCCGGGGCCTTCTCTGCCCTCACCGCCTTGGGGCGTGGTACTCTCGGCGCCGCGCAGCAGGCTACGCCAGCGGCGATCAGTCGGGTGATCGGTGGCACGTCGCACAGGAACCTCGGCCAGTTCGTCAGGGGCTCTGCGCGCACGTGGTTAGATGACGCAGCCGACGCCGGTGGAGGATTCAGCGGACACGCTGCGGTCACCCTTGATACCGGCCGTTTGTTAATAAAGGGTGCTGCTTCGATGGACGGTGCCGCGGCCGCAACGATTGGCGCCGTCGCCCCGACGACGAGAGATGATCTAGTGCAACTCTGGAATGAGGGTTACTCCTTCAATCCGGCGACTGGAGTGCCGCAGATCGTAGGTGGGCTGCTCGGGAGCGGCTTCAGGTGACCGATCGATCCGATCAGGCCAGCAGTTCGCGGGATTTTCGGTCCCGCGAACTGCTGGTCTGGCAACGGTGCGGACCTGTTCTCTACCGTTTCCGGCAGTTGTTCTTTATGGCGATCACCCTCGTTGTCGCGTACGTGCTGGTGCTGCTGTACCTGACAGTCGCCACTCTCTATCCCGGTACCGGATTCGTCCGCCCTTACGGCCCGACCGAGCGGCCGGTGCAGGCGACGGTGGAAGAATGCCGTCAGGTCGGCCCTGTGAGCGACCAAGGACTGGGTTACTGGTGGGTCTGCCGGTTCGCTGTCAGGCATGACGACGGGCGAGTGACTGAAGCGGTGCTCGGTGGTTCCGTCGCCAGCCCGCAGGACGTCGGAATGACGACCGAGTTGAGCGAAGCGTGTGCGGGCCCCGGAGCGAGCCGCTGCTACTACGGCAAGCCGGTTGCCCTTCACTGGTCATTATCCTACGGCCTGTTCCGGATTCTAGGAAACGCCGTTGGCTTCTTCCTGTTGGTGGTGGCCCTTGTTTATCTGTTCAGGGTTGTTGTGGGTGTACCAACCTACTTCGCGTTGATCGACAGGTGGCGAGGCGGAAAGGAGAGTCAGTGAGATGATTTCGAAGGATGGCTATCTGGAAGTCTTCCGGCGAAGGCTCGCCGCCGACGGTTGTGCTGTTACCGATGAGAGCATCGGATCGATGCCGGTGTTGGTTGGTTACCGTACGCAGTTCCGGGCGCTGACTCGGCTGCACGTCTTCGCGGTAGCCGCGAAGTTTGAGCGCGTCGACGAGGAACTCCTACGCGGTTTCGTCGAGGGCGTGGTGAACCTGGGACTGGCGCGCAAGGGCCAGTGGCGCGGCCTGCAGTCGGGCGTCATAGTGCTGCCCGTCCTGGTGTCTGATTCGGTGGACTCCGCCGCCGTAGCCCTCACCGGGCAGGCATACCGATTGAATCTGCCGGGTTTCGCGGCGATGGCCCAGCCCGCGATCGTAGATGTGCGGGCCGGTCAGGTGTTTACTTTCCGCGGGACGAGGTTGTGGGGCTACGCCTTTAACTCCCTTATCAAGCAGAAGTACGGGGCGTATCTGCCGGAGCCGAGGGCTGGGCTGAGCTGACGTCGGAGAGTCCTACCCGGCGGAGTGGCAGCGGCGGTCAAAGGCGAGCTGGTCGTGAGCACGAGACAGTCGAGCAATGCGGCCACGGCCAGTGTCTGCATCGGCCAGTGCCGGTCGTGGCCGAGGGTGGGCGCCCTCCGTGTGATGCGATGACGTTGTTGTCGCGGTTGATGTTAGTTGAACACACCCATACAAATCCCATCGATGCATTGAGTTTGGGCGTGTGCGCATCGCTATGCGCAGATTGGAACGGGTGCTGTCGGTGCTGGTCGGTGTACCGTCCGGAGTGGCAGCCCTGCCAGAGACGGTCGGCAGGAGTTCTCGTATGACTGGGAGTCCCGCTGATGGCTCGTCGGCCGATACCTGTTGATCCCTCGATTGGTGATCGTATTCGTGCTCGTCGGGAGTTGCGTGGTTGGAGTGTGCGCTACGCGGCCAGTCGGGCGGGGATCTCCCACACCTCGTGGTCACGGATCGAGCGTGGCCAGCAGCGCACCGACCGGTACATGGTGGTGGATCTGGCGGCGGCTCTTGAGTACTCGGTAGTGGACCTGACCGGGCAGGCGTACACACCGGCTGATCGGCAGCTCGACGCGGCGCGCATCGACGCGGAGCGAGTGTGGCGGATCATGATGGACACGTCGATGTCCAAGCGTTCCGATGCGGTGGCGACGGTCGATCAGGTCCGCCGTGAGGCGGCGCTCGTGCGCGGTCTGTACGGGCGGTGTGATTACGCGGGTGCGTTGCGGCGGCTTGTCGACCTGGTGCCGGCGATGCACGGCCTCACCGATCGGCGAGTGGCGTTGACGGAGATGGTGCCGGTGTACGGCGTGGCGATGGGGTCGTTGCTGAACGTCAGCTACCCGGCGCATGCGTGGCTGGCGGCAGAGCGGTGCGCCGAGGCGTCCGGGTTGCTCGATGACCCGGTGGCGGCCGGGGTCGCGGCGGCGAACCGGGCGCGGGTGTCGGCCTATTCGGGCGCGTACGGTCCGGCGCAAGCGCTGTGTGACGTCGCGGCTGCCGATCTTGCGGGCAGCGCGGCTGATGGCGCGTTGGACGTGTTGGGATTCCTGCACCTGGCGCGGGCGCATCACCTCGCCGGGCTGCGGGATCAGGCGGGTGCGGAGGAGCACCTTTCCGAGGCGGGGCGGATCGCGGCGCACACCGGGGAGACCGACAGTTGGGACCTCGCCTGGGGGCCACGGAACGTGGCGTTGTGGTTGATGGCGTTCCTGCTGGACACGGGTCGTCCGGAGGCGGCGTTGCAGACGGCGTCGGGCGTGGATCTGGCGGGCCTGCCTGCCGTACGGCAGGTGTATTTCTGGCTCGACATGGGCCGTGCCGCCGAGGCGGTCGGCCGGGATCGGGATGCGGTGCGGATGCTGCTTGCTGCGGAACGGGTCGGATCGCAGCATGCCCGCTCGTCGGTGTCGGCGCGGGATACGGCACGGTCGCTGCTGCGTAAGGGTGCGACGTCGCCCGAGTTGCGGGGGCTGTGCGAGCGGATGAGTCTGGCCGCGTAGTAGTTTGCCGTGATCGGCTCGACTGTCGCTTTGTCGCACGTGGCTGCACCTTCCGCTTCAAACCCTGATCCTCGAGCTGCCCATGCCATCAGCCCGCGCGCGGGCAGCGTGGCCCCCGGGTGTTCGGTGTCCCGGCCTTCGAGTCGATGAGGTGTACCGTCCGGAGTGGTGGCCCGTCGGGCGGTCGGCGGGTTCGGGCTCAGTCGGTTCTCCGGGGAGGCTGCCATGCTCACGACGATCGGTGATCACCTACGCAGACTGCGCAGCGAGTCCACTCTCACTCAAGAGCGGCTGGCGGAGCGGGCGGGCGTCAGCGTGGAGACGATTCGGAAGCTGGAGCAAAACGAGCGGACCAGCGCCCGTATGTCGACGTTGAACAAGTTAGCAACTGCTCTTGGCGTACCGACGTCCGCGCTGATGGGTTCCGCTGCGCAGGCGCAGGCGATGCGTGAGCCCGATGCCGCGCCGCTGGGTCTTGTCGATGTCCGTCGCGCTCTGACGCCGGTCTCGGGCCTCGATGGGCGTTCCGTGGTGGACGACCCCGAGATCGGCCCACCGACTGCCGCTGACGTGCGGCGGTCGATCAAGGCGGCGAACACGATTTACCACGCCAATGACTACGCGGCAGCCCTCACGTTGATCCCCGGCCTGCTCGACGAGGCGCGGACGTTCGTCGACGTCGCTGACGGTGATGAGCGGTTGGCCGCGCATGCGCTGGCGTCACAGGCGCACCAGTTGGCGGGTCGGCTCCTCATCCAGCTACGCCGTGTTGACCTTGCGCATGTCGCGCTCACTGCGGCACTTGATCACGCTCGTCGCAGCGGGGATCAGATGGTCGGTGCCGCAGCGGTGGCACCGATGTGTTGGCTGTTGCTGCGGCAGGCCCGGTTCGAGGAGGCCGAGGTGCTGGCGGTACGGACCGCCGATCAGGTGGAGCCGAAACTGTCCACCGCCTCACCTGCCCACCTGTCCGCCTGGGGCTTCCTGCTGATCAAGGGCGCGTCGGCGGCGGTGCGGGATGCCCGGCACGACGACGCCCGGGACATGCTCGACCTGGCGGCGGCGGGTGCGCACCGGCTTGGTGACCGGCCGAATCCGGACGCCGACATCACGGGTAACGACTATTCGGCCGAGGGTGTGCACCTGATGCGGGTGGAGTCGGCGGTTATCGCGGGCCGTCCCGACGAGGCATTGGCTCTCGCGCAGCAGGTGCACCAGTCTCCGCAGGTGACCCCGTCATCGCGGCAGCGGCACTACCTGGACGTCGCGTGGTCACACGCCCAGACGGGTGCGTACGCGGACGCGACCGGTGTGCTGATGGACCTCCGGGATCGGGCACCGGCCTGGCTGCGGCAGCAGCGGTACGCCCGGGACATCGTCCAGTCGATCGCCGAGAAGCGTCGGCGGGCGATGACCAAGGAGTTGGCCGAGTTGGCGTCGCTGGTCGGGGCGTAGTCGCACAACACGTACCACCTTTCCCGCAGGTCGCATGGCGTGGCCTGCCGTGTACCTGTCCACCCTCATTGCGCCCCGTGAACATGGGATCACGGGGTGCGACCGGCGCGTGAGGTGCCGCCTCCAGCTCACAGGTGAGCCGCGCCCCTTCTGTCAGCACAGCGAAGGTCGTCTTTCGAGCGCACCTTGCCGTGCCTTTCGAGGAGGTAGCGGGTGGACGGTGTACAGCGCGAGCCGGTGCAGAGTCGAGGCGAGCAGGCGGAAGCGGCGGAGCGGGAGGCCGCGAAGCAGCGCATCCTGGCGCAGGCTGAGGCGGAGCGGATACCGGTCGAGGAGACCACCCGGGCGGTGCCGGATCGGCGGTGGCGTCGTGCCCGGTGACCCGGTACCGATCGGGCGGCGGGTCGCCTACCTGCGAGCGCGGCGGAATCTGTCGCAGCAGACGTTCGCCGACCGCCTGGGAAAGTCGAAGAGTTGGGTGGACAAGGTCGAGCGCGGCGTGCGGTCGTTGGAGCGGCTGTCGGTCATCCGCGACATCGCCACCGTGCTGCGGGTGGACGCCGCGACTCTGCTCGGCCGTGACGTCGAGCCCGCCGATGCGGTCGAGCGTCACGAGGGTGTCGCGCGGATCAGGGCGGCGATGTCGACGTACGAGATGGCTCTCGGTCGACCGTCGGCGCGCGGCGAGGTGATGCCGCCGGAGCGGGTGGCGCGGGAGGTCGCGCACGCGTGGACCACCTACCAGCACGCTCGATACCCGCACCTGATCGACCTGCTGCCGGGGCTGCTGACCACCGTGCATCGGGCGTACGCCCAGGACCCGGAGGCGGGTCGGGCGCTGGTGGTGGAGGCGTACCGGGTCACCACGGCGTTGTTGGTCAAGCTGGACGAGCATCAGCTTGCCTGGTTGGCCGCCGACCGGGCCATGTCCGCCGCCACCGGTGACCGGCTGTTGCTGGCGTGCGCGTCGGTCCAGCTCGGGCAGGTGCTCCGGACGTCGGCGCGGGCGCGCTCGGTGATGCTGGCCGCCGCCTACCAGATCGCCCCACCCGACCCCGACACCGGCGAACCACCGGAGGTGTCGCTCTGCGGCAGCCTGCTCGTGCAGGCCGCCCTCATCGCCGCGACCTGCGGCAACGACCGCGCCGCCGCTGACCTGCTGGACGAAGCCGCCGAGATGGCCGCCCGGGTCGGCGAGGGACACGACCACCACCGCACCGCCTTCGGGCCGACCGCCGTCGAACTGGCCCGGGTCACCGCCGCCATCGCACTCGGCGACACCTCGGACGCCGTCGCGCGGCACGAGAAGGCGATCGGCCGCGACCAGTGGCGGTGGCTGCCCGTCGAGCATCGCGCCGCGCACCTCGTCGACGCCGCTCGCGCCTACCTGGACACCGACGACGCCACCAACGCCGCCCGAGTGCTGATCCAGGCCGACGCCACCGCGCCCGCCGAGATCCGACACCGACCGGCGGTACGAGAGATGGTCGCCCACGTCGCCCGCGACCAGGACGCGTCGACGACGATCACCCAACTCGCCATCAGCCTCGGGCTGGTCTGACCACCCGTTCCTGTCCCGGAGCCCGACGCGCCACCCGTCTCCCTGGACCGGGGCGAAGCAGGTGACGACGGGAGGGTGGTTCAGGTCGCCGGTTCTCGGACGTACTCGGCGATCCGGAGGCCGGGGACGACCTCGCGCTCACCGATCAGGCGGAAGTCGAGACGCTCGTAGAGCCGGCGGGCCGGGAGGTTCGCCGCGCCCGTGGCGACCACGGTCCGCCGGTCGCCGGCCGAGGCGAGGAGCGTCCGCACCAGGGCGGTGCCGGTGCCGCGACGGTGGGCCGTCGGGTCCACCACGAGTCGGTCGATGTCCAGCTCGGTGGGGTTCTCCGACCAGGCCACCGCGCCGACGAGCCGTTCGTCGTGGTGGGCGCCGAGCCAGCGCAGCGGCGCGGCGCGCAGCGCGTCGAGCGTCTCGTGCAGGGGTGGGATGCGGTCGTCGCCGATGAGCGATGCCTCCACCGCGTACGCCGCGTGCTGGATCGACAGCAGCGTTCGGGCCAGTGTCTCGTCTGCGCCGGGGTCGATCTCGGTGATCCGCACCGCGCCATTCTGGTCCCCGGCGAGGCGTAGTGCAGCCACTTTCCGGGCCAGCCCTACATCTGTCGTTTGACGTATGACGTTTGCATCGTTAGATTTCGATGAGCGAGCGGTCCGGTCGTCCGGCGTCGACACGGCGTCCCGACCTGGTGGACCGCTCCCTCGTGGGCTCGTGTCGCCGGATCGGGCGCCGCCGTCCGGGCATCCCCACGACACACCGACGTGCTGACGCCACCACCCGACGCCGGCACCCCCAGCCGGGCGCGCGCGGGCGGTCCCGCCCGCGAGCGACCCCGACCGAAGGAGTGGACCATGACAGTCATCGGCGAGGCCCGTCCCGCCTCCCCGCCGAGACGCGGTCGACGATCCGGACTGGCCGCCGCGCTCGCCGTGGTCATGACGGCCGGCACGGTCGTGGCGGTGAACGCCGCGCCCGCGTCCGCCGCGACGGTCGACACCACCGCGTGGTACGTGCTGGTGAACCGGACCAGCGGCAAGGCGCTGGACCTGTACGCCTCGGCCACCAACGACGGCGCGCGGATCAGTCAGTGGACGCGGAACAACGGCGCGAACCAGCAGTGGCAGTTCGTCGACTCGGGCGGCGGCTTCTATCGGCTCAAGTCCCGGCACTCCGGCAAGGTCCTCGACGTGCAGAACCAGTCCACCGCCGACGGTGCCCCGATCGTCGCTTGGTCGGACAACAACGGGGCCAACCAGCAGTTCCGGTTGGCCGACTCGGACGGCGGTCACGTCCGGCTGGTCAGCCGGCACAGCGGCAAGGTCGTCGAGGTCCAGGGCGCGTCGACCGCCGACGGGGCGAACATCGTCCAGTACGCGGACTGGAACGGCGGCAACCAGCAGTGGCAGCTCGTCCGCGTCGACGGGAGCAACCCCACCCCGCCGCCGACGGGCGGCAGCGGATGCGGCCGTACGCCGACCCTGACCAGCGGCACCCACACGATCCAGAGCGGCGGCAAGAGCCGGTCGTTCATCCTGCGCGTACCCGCCAACTACCAGCCGAACAACCCGTACCGGCTGATCTTCGCCTTCCACTGGCGGGGCGGCACCATGCAGGAGATCTCCAACGGCGGCACCAGCGGGACCGCCTGGTCGTACTACGGCCAGCAGGAGCAGTCCAACAACAGCGCGATCCTGGTCGCGCCGCAGGGGCTCGGCAACGGTTGGGGCAACGCCGGTGGCGAGGACGTCACGTTCGTGGACGACATGATCCGGCGGATCGAGGCCGACCTCTGCGTCAACCCGAGGCAGCGCTTCGCCACCGGCTTCAGTTGGGGCGGCGGCATGAGCTACGCCCTGGCCTGCGCGCGGGCCGACGTGTTCCGGGCCGTCGCGGTGATCGCCGGTGCCCAGATCAGCGGCTGCTCCGGCGGCACGCAGCCGATCGCGTACTTCGGGCTGCACGGCATCACGGACAACGTGCTCAACATCGGTCAGGGACGCGCGCTGCGCGACACGTTCGTCCGCAACAACGGGTGCGCGGCGCAGAACCCGCCCGAGCCCGGTGGCGGCAGCCGCACCCACATCACCACCGCGTACTCCGGCTGCCGGTCGGGTTACCCGGTGCAGTGGGCGGCCTTCGACAACGGGCACATGCCCGGCCCGGTGGACGGGACGTACGGCGAGAGCGGCATCACGACCTGGACCAAGGGTGAGATCTGGCGGTTCTTCGCGCAGTTCTCCTGACCTCGACAGGACAGCGGGATCACCACGGCAGCCGTCACCGGTCGACGACCGGTGACGGCTGCCGGCGGCGAGTGGAGGGGCGGTGTCAGCGTTGCAGTCGGGTCGGCTTGCCGGAGCCCTTGCGGCGGACCAGCCACGCCTCGGTGATGTGGGTGAACATCGCGTCGGCGGCACCGGCCGGGTCGCGGGCGGCGATCCGCTCGTAGATGCGGCGGTGTCCCCGGTTGGACGCCACGCAGAGCGAGCGCTGGGTGCGGCCCATGTACCGCGCGGTGTTGGCGACCTGGCTCTCCAGCGAGCGGACCACCCCACGGGCGATCCGGTTGCCGGACGCCTGCATCACCGTGTCGTGGAAGGCCCGGTCGTGCTCGTGGTAGGCGACAGTGTCGTCGACGAGTTCGTCCATCCGGTCGACCAGGGCCCGCAGGCGCTCGATGGTCTCGGCGTCGGCCTGCCGGGCGGCGACGTGCGCCATGTCCGATTCGAGCAGCCGTCTGGTGACCACCAGGTCGTCGAGAATGGCGAGGCTGTCGTCCTCGGCGATGGTGGCGGCGAGGACGAGTTCGTCGAGCATGTCCCAGTTCGAGGGCTCGGTGACCGTGGTGCCGGCGCCCTGGCGTACCTGCACCAGGCCCTTCTCCTGGAGGACCTTCACCGCCTCCCGGACCACGGTCCGGCTCACCGAGAAGGTCTCGCAGAGCACGGGCTCGGGGGGCAGGGGAGACCCGGACGGGTGCATCCCGCGCACGATCCGCTGCACCAGCTCGGCGGTGACGGCGCGCGCCAGGTTCTGCGGCCGGCGGGTCCAGGCCGGGGCGGCCGTGGCATCCACGGTCGTCTCCTGCGATGGCGTCATGTCCCCTCCGATTTGCTTGCCGTGGCACGACGTCCGGTGGTCAGTGTACGTCCGACCGTTGACGTCAGACGTCATACGAGTTACGTTTTCGCACATTGTTGGCCTGCGGTGGAGCCGTCGGCCATTGCCGTTCAGAGGTGAACAACGATGAAACAGCGCGCAATATGGTCCGCCGTCCTCGTTGTGGGACTGGTAGCGATGGCCGGCTGTGGAAGCGCCACCGGATCGGGCGGGTCCGGCGGTGGCGCGGAGGGCAAGCTGGTGGTGTGGGACTGGAAGTCCGGTGAGGCGTCCGCCGCGCCGTACCTCGACAAGGCCAAGGCGGACTTCGCCAAGAAACACCCGGACGTGACGGTCGAGTTCGTCGCGCAGCCGTTCGACCAGTACTACACGCTGCTGGGCGCGGCGATCCAGACCGGCAAGGGCCCGGACGTCATGCTCTTCAACGGCGGCGGTCAGATCCGGGACCGGGTCGACGCGCTGGTGCCGCTGGACGAGTACCTCGCCGAGGACCGGGAGCGCCTGGCCGGCTGGGACGCCTTCACCAAGGACGGCCGCACCTACGCCGGCCCGGTGACGTTGCAGGGCCACCCTATCTACTACAACAAGGCGGTGTACGAGAAGGCCGGGCTCGACCCCGCCGCCCCGGCGACGACCTGGACCGAGTTCCTCAGCGACTGCGCCGCCATCGCCAAGGCCGGCGCCAAGTGCTTCGCGCTGGGCAACAAGGAGGGCGCGGGCATCCAGTTCTGGCTCTCCGCACTGGGCTCCGCCACGCTCACCGCGCAGGAGTACGACGACTGGGTCGCCGGCAAGCGCGACTGGAACTCACCCCACGTCAAGCGGGTCTTCCAGCTCTGGCAGGAGGCCGGCGACGCCGGGCTGAACACCGACGGCGCCAACTCGACCGCGATGTTCAACGACGGGTTCGCCCTCTTCCAGTCCGGCAAGGCCGCCCACGTCATCGGGCTGATGTCGGACGTCGGGCACTGGAAGGACTTCAACGAGTTCCTGACGCCGGAGAAGCTCGGCGTGATGAACGCCCCGGTGGTCACCGAGGGCACCACCCCGAGCCTGCCCTTCGACGGTGGGATCGGCTACGGCGTGGCCAAGTGGACCAAGGACCCGAAGGTCGCCGCCGACCTGGTCCGCTCGCTCACCTCGACCGAGGCGCTCAACGCCTTCTACGCGGACGCGGGCGCGATCGCCGCCGACACCACGATCGACGTGTCGCAGGGCGGTCCGGCGGTGGCCGGCATCGTGGCCGAGACCGCGGACGGCAAGCCGGCCCTGCACGTGGCGCTCTCCTCCAAGACCCTGGACCTGATGGGCCGACTGTCCCAGCAACTGCTCAGCGGCTCGGCCGGCGTCGACGAGGTGGTGCGGCAACTGGCCGCCTCCGACCAGGCGGGCTGAGTTCGTGCCGATCGGGAACGCACAGTCGTCGGTCCGTCCGGCTCCGGCCGGACGGACCGACGCGGCGACCGACCGTCGCCGGACCGGTGCGACGCGGGCCGCCGGCCGCCTGCGCTCCGAGCGCCTCGCACCGTACGTCCTGGTCGCCCCCGCCGTGCTGATCATCGTGGTGCTGCGGCTGTATCCGCTGCTGCTCGGCGTCAACTTCTCGTTCACCGGGGACGGGGCCCGCGACGGCACGGCGGTGGGCGTCGACAACTACCGGGAACTGCTGGCCGACCCGCTGTTCCGGACCGCGCTGGGCAACGTCGGGTGGCTGGTGCTGCTGCTGCCGGTGGCGGTGGCGATCCCCGGCCTGCTGGCGACCTTCATCTACCTCCGGGTCCCCGGGCACCGGCTCTACCGCAGCGTCTACTTCTTCCCCGCCGTGCTCTCCCCGGTCATCGTCGGCGCGATCTTCAACCTGCTGCTCGCGGTGGACGGCCCCCTCAACTCCCTGCTCGGCCCGGCCGGTGTCGGCCCGATCGACTGGCTCGGCGACCCGGACATCGCGATGTTCGTGGTGGTCGGCGTGCACGTCTGGGCCACCTTCGGGATGTCCCTGGTGGTCTTCCTCGCCGGCTTCGCGACCCTCGACGCCGCCCTGCTGGACGCCGCCCGGGTGGACGGGGCCTCACTGCCCCAGGTCATCCGGCACGTGATCGTCCCTGGGCTGTCCCGGACCATCCAGTTCGTCTTCGTCACCACGATGATCGGCATGTTGACCTCGATGTTCGGCCTGCTGTTCGTGATGACCAGCGGCGGCCCGGAGGGGTCCACCTACCTTCCGGAGTACTACATCTGGATCCAGCAGGGCCAGATGAACCGTCCCGCCCTCGCCTCGGCCGCCTCGACGGTCCTCTTCGTGATCATGCTCGTGGTGGGGCTGGTGCAGATCAAACTGCTCAGCCGGGCCGGAAGGGAGAACTGATGTCACGCCTGCGGCCGGGGCGGTGGCTGATCGCCGTCCCGATGCTGGTGCTCGCCCTGGCGACGATCTACCCCCTGCTCTTCACCGCGAACGTCGCGATGAAGACCCGGCGTGACTACATCCTCGACCGCTTCGCCCTGACCGACAAGCTGCGCTGGGACAACATCGAGACGGCGTGGAGCAGCGTCGGCATGAGCCGATACTTCGTCAACTCGGTGATCGTGGTGTCGTCGTCGGTGCTCCTGCTGTTGCTGCTCGGCTCGATGGCCGGCTTCGCCCTCAGCCAGGTGCGCTTCCGCGGGTCGCGGGCGCTCTTCCTCGGCTGCCTCGCGGGCCTCTTCGTACCGTTCCAGGTGATCATGGTGCCGCTGGCCCGGATCATGGCCGACACGGCGCTCATCGACACGTACCCCGGGTTGATCCTCGTCTACGTCGCCCAGTTCCTGCCCTTCACCGTCTTCCTGATGACCAGCTACTACCGGTCGATCCCGCCGGAGATCATCGACGCGGCCCGGATCGACGGCAACAGTCTCTACGGCGTGTACCGCCGGATCATGCTGCCGCTGGGCACCCCGGCGCTGCTCTCCGTCGGCATCCTCAACGCCCTGTTCTGCTGGAACGACGTCCTGATGTCGCTGGTCATGATGCCCTCGGCCGACCAGCGCACCCTGATGGTGGGCGTCACCTCGCTGCGTGGGCAGTACTCCGACGACATCCCGACCTTCGCCTCCGGCGTGCTGATCGCCGCGCTCCCCGTCCTGCTGGTCTACCTCTTCCTCCAGCGCCAGATCGCCGACGGCGTCGCCGCCGGCTCCACGAAGGGCTGACATGCGGATCACCGGATATCGGACGCTCAGCACGGTGCAGGAATGGGGACGCCCCGTCGGTGACGCCAACGGCGTCTTCGCCGACGGGGTGGTGCCGGTGTCGATCGTCGTCGTCGACACCGACGAGGGTATCTCCGGAGTCGGCCTCGGCCCGCACGTGGAGATCGATCGGATCTTCGCGGCCCTCGACGGCGAGGACCCGCGCGCCGTCACGACGCTCTACGACCGGATGCTGCGCCACAGCTTCAAGGCCGGACACGGGGGCTCCGTCTTCGGCACCATCGGCGCGCTCGACACCGCCCTCTGGGACATCAAGGCGCAGGCCGCCGGCCAGCCGCTCTGGCGACTGCTGGGCGGACGCGACCGGCGGGTGCCCGCGTACGCCTCCGGCCTGGACATCGGCCTGACCGACGACGAGCTGGTCGACACCTATCGCGCGTACGCCGCGCACGGCCTGCGCGCCGCCAAGCTCAAGGGCGGTCTGGACATCGCCCGCGACCGGCATCGCCTCGGCCTGGTCGAGGAGGTGCTGACCGAGGCCGGGCACGGACGCCGCCCCGGTCTGATGCTCGACGTCAACGAGGCGTGGACCCGCAAGCAGGCCGTCCGCCACGTCGGCGAACTCGAACGCACCCTCGATCTCATCTGGATCGAGGAGCCCGTCCGCCGTTGGGACGCCGAGGGCCTGGCCACGGTCGGCCGGGGCGTGCGCGCCTCCGTCGCCACCGGCGAGAACCTGACCGGGCTGGAGCAGTACCGCCCGCTGATCGCCGCCGGGGCGGTCGACATCGTCCAGACCGCCGCCGTCTGGGGAGTCACCCACTTCCTGCGCACGTCGGCCCTGGCGCACGCCCACGACCTGCCGGTCAGCCCGATCGGCAACAGTCCGGTCGGGCTGCTGCACGCGGCGACGTCGGTGCCCAACCACCTGACCAGCGAGTTGCAGAACCTGCGTCCACCGGCCGGCGTCACGCTCGACCTGCACGTCGAGGACGGTGCCTTCGTCCTCGGCGACGCACCGGGCCTCGGCGTCCGCGTCGACGAGGGGGCGATCAGCGCCTCCGTCCTCCGTCCGGCGGCCCGCGGCACCGAGGGGCCCGACGTCCGGCCCGTGTCGGCGGGACGGCGGCTGCTGCCGGAGTACGGCGCTCCGGCACCGGCCCGGACGGCGTACCTGCCGACCGGCGCGACGGTCGGCGGCGTGAACGGCCACGGCGGGCGGGCCGGCGCGCCGCTGGCCGAGTCCGACGGCCACTGAACCGACCGGGTCCGCGCACGGCGATCGGGACCGGCTTCCGTGGTGCGGAGGCCGGTCCCGACCGCTGTCATCGGCGGGTCAGCGTCGCGGTCGTCAGGCCGCGCCGAACCGCCACTGCTGGTTGGTGCCGCCGTGGCAGGTCCACTGCACCAGCCGGGCGCCGTCGGTGGTGGCCGCGCCGTTGACGTCCAGGCAGAGGCCGCTCAGCACGCTCCGGACCGTGTAGACACCACTGGTGCCGGTCGCCGTGACGGTGAACTTCTGCTGGTTGCCGGTGCCGCAGGTGGCCTGCTGGAGGAAGGCACCCGCGCTGGTGGACGAGCCGACGATCTCCGCGCACTTGCCGCTGTGCACCGCCTTGAGGGTGACGGCACCGCTGCCGGCGTCGACCGCCTGCCACTTCTGGTTGTTCCCACCGCTGGCGGCCCACTGGTGGATCTGGGCGCCGTCGGCGGTGGAGACCCCGTTGACGTCCATCACCTTGCCGCTGTGCTGCGCGGTGAGGGTCCAGGTCCGCCCGGCCACCCCACCGGTGCCACCGACACCGACCCCCGCACCGCCGAAGGTGTGCGAGTCGAGGTCGAACCAGTTGTTACCGCTGCCCTTGAAGACCAGGTACAGGGTGTGCGTACCGGCCAGGGCGGTGACGTTCACCGGTGGCGTCGACTGGTAGTTGTCCCAGCCGCCGGTGGCCGGCACCGGCGTGGTGGCCAGCAGCGTGCCGGTGGGGGAGCCGGCCCGCAGCTCGATCGTGCCGCCGCCGGACGGTGACGACAGCCGGTAGCTGACCGTGCTGATGCCGGAGAGGCTCATCGGGGTGAAGGCCACCCAGTCGTTGTTGGAGATGTCGCCGATCCGCTTGCCGCTCTCCGCACCGGCCTGGTCGACCACCCGGGTGCCGGACTGGCTGCTGTAGTACTCGGCCTGCTTGTGCTTGGGCTGGAGGATCACCTGGGCGTGCCCGGTCAGCGGTGCGGCCCCGCCCGCCCCGCCGTTGTCGGTGTAGCGCGCGTTGAGCACATAGAACAGGTTCGCGCCGTCCGGATGCCCGCCGAGCAGGTCGGTGGGGATGGTGCCGGAGCAGCCGGGCAGGTCGGTGGTCTCGTGCGCGTGGTCGTCGTGCCCGAGCGCCGGGTTGAGGATCACCTTGGAGCAGTCGATCGCCGCCCCACCCGGGTCGGAGACGCTGATCTGGTAGGAGACCCGGTCACCGAAGGTGAGCATGCCGCCGTGCGCCGGGGTGGTGATGGTGACCACCGGAGCGGTGTTGCCGACGGTGATCGCCACGTTGGCGAAGCCGGTCTTGCCGGTGCTGTCGGTGACCTTGAGCTGGGCGGTGTAGTTGCCGTTGGCGGTGTAGACGTGCGACGGGTTGGCCGCCGTCGACGTGGTGCCGTCACCGAAGGTCCACTGGTAGCTGATCGTGTCACCGGGGTCCGGGTCCGCCGACCCGGCGCTGGAGAACTGCACGGTCAGCGGGGCGTTGCCGCTGGTGGGCGTACCGGTGGCCTTGGCGATCGGGGACCGTCCACCCTGGACGTAGTCGATCCGGTAGAGACCCGAGTCGCTGTTGCCGCCGCCGAAGTTGGTGCCCCACTCCAGCAGGTAGAGCGATCCGTCCGGGCCGAACTCCATGTCCATCGGCTTGTTGAACCGGGTGGTGGGCAGGAACGCGTTGGTCCGGGTGACCGCCGTCGCCGAGTCGAAGTGCACCTCCTTGAGGTAGCTGCGCGACCACTCGTAGAAGAAGTGGACCCCGTCGTAGTACGGCGGGAACTTCGTCTGCGACGGGTTCGCCGCGTTGTAGCGGTAGACCGGGCCGCCCATCGGCCCCGAGCCGCCGGAGCCCAGCTCCGGGAAGGTGGTCGAGGTGCCGTAGCCGTACCACATGTTCGGCGCGACCACCGGGCGCAGGCTGGTCAAACCGGTGTTGTTGGGGGAGTTGTTGACCGGGGAGGAGCAGTTGAACTTGGCTCCGACCGCACCGGTGTCCGGGTTGTACGGCGCGTACGGCTGGTTGTCGCCGTGGCAGAAGGGCCAGCCGTAGTTGCCCGGTGCCTTGATCACGTTCAGCTCGACGAGACCCTCGGGGCCACGGTTGGTGGTCGGCGGGTTCCGGTCGGGTCCGTAGTCGGCCAGGTAGACCCAGCCGTTGGCCGGGTCGATGGAGAAGCGGAACGGGTTGCGGAAGCCCATCGCGTAGACCTCGGGCCGGGTCTGCGCGGTGCCCTGCGGATACAGGTTGCCCGACGGGATGGTGTAGCCGCCGCTCGCCGAGGGCCGGATGCGCAGCAGCTTGCCCCGCAGGTCGTTGGTGTTGCCGGCGGTGCGGGCCGCGTCGAGCATGTGCTTGCCCGAGCGCCAGTCCAGCGGCGCGTAGCCCTGCCAGTTAGGGTCGAGGTTGGGCGCGACGTCGTCACCGGTGCCGATGTAGAGGTTGCCGTCCGGCCCGAAGTCCATGTACCCGCCGGTGTGGCCGGGCTCCGGGTACGTCCGGTCGCGGTACGCCGGGATGTCGATGACGGTGACCCCGCTGGACATGTTCAACGTGTCACCGCTCAGCGTGTAGCGGGAGACCCGGTTGATGTCCGTGGAGCTGCTGGCGGGCGAGTGGTACAGGTAGACGTACCCGTTGGTGGCGAAGTTCGGGTCCAGGGCCAGCCCGGTGAGGCCGTCCTCACCGCCGGTGTAGACGCTGAGCGTGCCGGCGGTGACGGTGCTGCTCGTACTCGGCTTGAAGATCTTGATCTGGCCGCCGCGTTGGACGTAGATCACCCGACCGTCGGGGGTCACGGCCAGGGCCATCGGGTCGACGGTGTTGGTGTCCAGCGAGCGCTTCTCGAAGTTGCCCCAGACCGTGCCGCCGCAGTCGCCGGGCTCGTTGCCGGCGGCCCACTTCACCCCGCCGAGCACATGGTTGCGGAAGTGGGTCTCGCTGTAGGACTCGATGGCGTGGCCCATCGCGGTGGCCCAGACCCGACCGCCGCCGACGGCACGGCACCAGGAGATCGGGTGGTCCGGACCCATCGCCCGGGAACCGGGGTTGTACGTCCGTTCGTCGGCCGTGACCAGCACGTGCACGTCACCGCGCGGGTTCTTGTCGAAGTTGTACCACTCCTCGCTGCGGTTCCAGCGGTCCGGCAGGGTGGCCGTGGAGGGGTGCTTCTTGTCGGCCACGATGGCGGTGCCGGGCAGCACGCCGGGGGAGTGTTCCGGCATGTGCGCGCCGCCGTTGACGGTCTGGTCCCACCACGGGTACTCACCCTCGATGCCCATGTCCGTGGCGTTGTGGACCGCGACGATCCCCTTGCCGGAGGCGAGGAAACCCTCCACCGCCTGACGCTGGGCGGCCGAGGTCCAGACCATGCCGGAGGTCTGGAACATCACGAGGACGTCGAAGGTGGCGAGGTTGGCCGGGGTGAAGACGGCCGAGTCCTCGCTGTGCACCACCTCGAAGTTGTTGGCCGCCGCCTGCTGCTGGAACATCGTGACGCCGGCCGGGATGGAGTCGTGCCGGTAACCGGCGGTCTTGGTGAACACCAGGGCCCGGAAGGCGGGAGCCGCCGCCGCCGGGTTCACGACCGCGAAGGTCAGTAACAGACCCGCGATCACTCCGATGATGGATGTCGTGCGACGCATGGCGTCTCCTCGTGGGACGGGCGGGGGGATACGGGTGGCGCGCCAACGCTTCCGGTGGTGACTCACCGTCATGTCGGACTGAGGTGCCGTCGGGTGGGGGTGGGAAGCCGGAGCGCACCATGCATCGATGTCGTCGGATGTTAACGACGCCATGGATGGTGTCTCCGTGCCGGTGCTGGCTCTCGCGCAGGTGTGTTTTTCCCGGTCCGCGCCGGTGGGACGGTGCCCGAAAGTCCCTGGCGGACGGGGGATTGCGAACTCATACCCGAACATCTATCTTCATACGTGTGATGTTTCGGTTGTGTCAAGCGAAAGTTTGCGCACGACAACACGAAGTGCCGCACTTGGATGACAAAACAGTATGACCGTCCACGCTGGAGGATCTCCGGCGTCGGACGGCACCCGATCTTGGCTACTATCCGTGAGGATCTTCGACGATGTCAGACCGGCGTCCGGTGCCCCTGCTCGCGCTGCGGGGAATCAGCAAGTCCTTCCTCGGCGTCCGCGTCCTCGACGGGGTGGGTCTCGACGTCGCCGCGGGTGAGGTGCACGCCGTCGTCGGCGAGAACGGTGCCGGCAAGTCCACCCTCATGAAGATCGTCTCCGGCGGGTACGCCCCCGACGAGGGCACCGTCGAACTCGACGGCGAGCCGCGCGCCTTCGGCGGCCCCCGCGACGCCCAGCGGGCCGGCATCGGCATCATCCACCAGGAGTTCAACCTGCTGCCGGAACGCACCGTCGCGGAGAACGTGTTCCTGGGCCACGAGCCGACGCGCCGTGGCCTGGTCGACCGCCGCCGGATGCGCGAACGCACCCGGCAACTCCTGGCCTCGGTCGGGGAGACGGCCCTACCGGCCGACGCGCCGGTGGGGCGGCTCAGCGTCGCGCAGCAGCAGGTCGTGGAGATCGCCAAGGCGCTCGCCCTGGACGCCCGGCTGATCATCATGGACGAGCCCACCGCCGCGCTGGCCGACCACGAGGTGACCCTGCTCTACGCCCTGGTGCGCCGGCTCCAGGAACAGGGCATCGGCATCCTCTATGTCTCGCACCGGCTCGCCGAGGTCTTCGACCTCTCCGACCGGATCACCGTCCTCAAGGACGGCCGCCGGGTGACCACCACGGACACCGCCGACACCGGCGCCGACGACCTCGTCCGGCACATGGTCGGCCGCGAGCTGTCGCACTACTACCCGCCGCGCGCCGCCCCGGCCGACGTCGGCGCGGTCCGGCTCACCGTGCGGCGCGGCGGGAACCGCAGACTGCGCGACATCGACCTCGACCTGCGCGCGGGCGAGGTGCTCGGCGTCGGCGGGCTCCAGGGCTCCGGCCGCTCCGCCCTGGCCCGAGCCCTGTTCGGGGCCGCCCCGTTCACCACCGGCGAGGTCGGCCTCGACGGCCGACCGGTCCGGTTGCGCTCCCCGCGTGCGGCGATGCGGGCCGGGATCGCCTACGTCACCGAGGACCGCAAGGGCGAGGGCACGATCGGCCGCCAGTCGGTGCTCGACAACGCGTTGCTGGCCGGCCGCGCCGCCTTCCCGATCCGCTCCGGCCGGGCCGCGCGCACCGCCCGGATCCGGGAACTGCTCGCCGCCGTCGAGGTCCGCGCCGCCGGTGACCACCAGGAGATCCGCTTCCTCTCCGGCGGCAACCAGCAGAAGGTCGTACTGGCACGGTGGCTCGCCCTGCACCCCCGGGTCCTGCTCTTCGACGAACCCACCCGAGGCATCGACGTGGGCGCGAAGTCGGCGATCCACGACCTGGTCCGCCGCCTCGCCGCAGAGGGCGCCGCCGTGCTGATGATCTCGTCCGACCTGCCCGAACTGCTCGGCATGAGCGACCGGATCGTGGTCATGCGCGACGGCCGGATCGTGGGCGAACTGCCCGCCGGCAGCCGCGAGGAGGACGTGGTCGGGCTCGCCCTCGGCACGGTACGGGAGACCGCCGCGTGACCACCCGCGCGCTGCTGCCCGCCCGACGCCCGGTGCCCGGGGTGTTCGTGGCCCTCGCCCTCACCCTCACCATCGGCTGGCTCGTCGTCCTGCTCGACGGCGGTCAACTCGTCAACCAGTCGACGACGGTGAGCCTGCTGCACGTCGCCGCCGGACTGGGCTTCGTCGCCGTCGGGCAGACCCTGGTCATCCTCGGCGGCTCGCTGGACCTCTCCGTCGCGTACGTGGTCAGCCTGAGCACGCTGGTCGCCGCCGAGACGATGGCCGGTCGGGACAGCGCGATGCTGCCCGCGATCGGCCTGACGCTGCTGGTCTGCGCCGGGATCGGGCTGCTCAACGGCCTGCTCGTCACCGCCGGGCGGATCAACGCGTTCATCGCGACGCTCGGCGTCGGGCTGCTGCTCAAGGGATACCTCGACAACGGGTACGCCGGACCGGCCGGCAGCACCTCACCGACCCTCGTGCAGACCCTCGGCTACCAGCGCGTCGGGCCGGTGCCGGTGGCCTTCCTGCTGCTGCTCCTGGTGGCCGGGGCGGCCTGGTTCGCGCTCGCCCGGACCAGGTTCGGCCACCATCTGCTCGCCGTCGGCGGTGACGAGGAGGTCGCCCGGCTCTCCGGGGTACGCACCGACCGGGTGCGGGTCACCGCGCACGTGCTCTGCTCGCTCTGCGCCGGAATCGCCGGCATCTATCTCGCCAGCCGGCTCGGCTCGGGTGCGCCCCGGGTCGGCTCGGAGGGCCTCTACGACCTGGAGTCGATCGCCGCCGTGGTGATCGGCGGCACCGCGCTGGCCGGCGGCCGGGGCGGCGTGATCGGCACGGTCGGCGGCGTGCTGCTGCTCGCCACCATCGACGCCGTCTTCAACCAGCTCGCCGTCGACGCGTTCGCCAAGCAGGTGGTCCGGGGCGTGATCATCATCGCGGCGGTGGCCGTCTACGCCCGCCGGAGCATGCGGAAGGCGGCCGGGTGAGCACGCAGACCCTCCGGCGTCGGCTCGCGCCGGCGCAGTGGACCCGGCCCGGTGGCCTGGCACCGATCCTCGCGATCCTGGTGGTGCTGCTGGTCCTGATCACCGTCCGCCAGCCCGACTTCCTCAGCCCGCCGTCGCTGTTGTCGTTCCTCGGCCGCTCGGCGCCGATCATCCTGCTCGCCGCCGGTCAGTACTTCGTGATCGTCTGCGGCGAGTTCGACCTCTCCGTCGGCGCCCTGGTCACCGCGCAGGTGGTGGTGGCCGCCCGGCTGATCGACAGCGACCCGACGCGGACCTGGCCGGTGGTGCTGGTGCTGCTCGCCGGCGGCGCACTCGTCGGACTGGTCAACGGCCTGGTCACCACCCGGCTCGGGGTGCCCTCGTTCGTCACCACCCTCGGCATGTTCCTGATCCTCGTCGGCGCGGTCTACCTCTGGTCCGACGGGGCGCCGAAGGGCGGGCTCACCGAGGAGTTCCGGCAGTACGGCCGGCGCGCCTTCGAGGACGTGCCGCTGCTCGGCCGAGTCCCGTACGCGCTGGTGATCCTGGTGGTCGTCGCCACGGTGGCGGTGCTGCTGACCCGCGCCGACTTCGGGCGGATCCTGGTCGCCGTCGGCGACAACCCGCGCACCGCCGGGCTCAGCGGGGTACGCGTGTGGCGTACCCGCACCGCCGCCTTCGTCCTCAGCGGCCTCGCGGCGGCGGTCGCGGCGATCCTGATCGGCGGTTACAGCGGGGTCTCCTTCCAGGCCGGTGCCGGCCTGGAGTTCGGTGCCATCACCGCCGTCGTCCTCGGCGGTGTGGCGCTGGGCGGCGGCCGGGGCTCGGTCGTCGGCGCGATGCTCGGCGCCACCACCCTCGAACTGCTCTTCGCGCTCATGAACTTCTACGGCATCTCGGGCGCGCTCCGACCGGCGGTCCAGGGCGCCATCATCCTGGTCGCCGTGGCGGTCGCGGCCCGACGTTCCACGTCCAGATAAAGGGGATCCCGATGAAACGCTCTCTGGCCGCGCTCGGCGCGGTGACACTGCTCGCCCTCGCCGGCTGCGCCACCGACCAGCCGGTCGCGAACCCGTCCGGTGCCTCGTCCGCGCCCGCCGGGGCCGGCACCGGCGAACAGTCCTCCTTCTTCGAGCAGGCCGCGTACGACGCCGAGCTGGCCCTGTTGCAGGCCACGCCGACCGGCCCGGCGGACAAACCGTGGGAGCAGGCGCTCGACCCGGTGATGGTGGACACCGCCTCCTACAAGAAGGCCGGACCGCACCGCATCTGCTTCTCCAACGCGGCGCTGAACAACCCCTGGCGTCAGGTCGGCTACAAGACCATGCAGGCCGAGGTGGCCGCACAGGGGGACCGGATCGCCGAGTTCGTGCACGTGGAGGCCGAAGGTAAGGACCAGAAGCAGATCGCCGACATCAACGACCTGCTCGGCCGCGACTGCGACGCCCTGATCGTCTCGCCGAACACCACCGCCACCCTCACCCCGGCGGTGGAGGCCGCCTGCCGCACCGGGCTGCCGGTGATCGTCTTCGACCGTGGTGTCGACACGGACTGCCCGGTGACGTTCATCAACCCCATCGGCGGGTACGGCTTCGGTCACGTGGGCGCCGAGTTCGTCAGCCAGCGGATGAAGCCCGGCGGCAAGCTGCTCGCGCTGCGCATCCTGCCCGGCGTCGACGTGCTGGAGACGCGCTGGGCGGCGGCGAAGGTCGCGTTCGACAAGGCGGGCGTCGACGTCGTCGGCGTCGAGTTCACCGACGGCGACCCGGCCAAGACCAAGAAGATCGTCGACGACTACCTCCAGCGGTACGGCACCGTCGACGGCGTCTGGATGGACGCCGGAGCGGTCGCCGTCGCGGCGGTGGAGGCGTTCCAGGACGCCGGCAAGCCGGTGCCGCCGATCAACGGCGAGGACCAGCTCGACTTCCTCAAGGTGTGGAAGGAGGCCGGGCTCACCGCCATCGCGCCGACCTACCCGACCTACCAGTGGCGTACGCCGATCATCGCCGCCCTGCGGATTCTCGACGGTGAGCAGGTCTCCAAGCCGTGGAAGCTGCCGCAGCCGACCATCACACAGGAGAACCTGGACAGCTACCTCGACCCGGACATGCCGCCGCTGCACTACGCGATGTGCGGCTGCACCGACCTGCCCGGGTACCCCCAGCGCTGGAAGTAGGCCCCGGTGTACGAGATCGGCGTCAACCCCTGGGTGTGGACCTCACCGGTCGACGACGCGGCCCTGGCCGAGCTGGTGCCCCGGATCGCCGGCTTCGGCTTCGACGCGGTCGAGCTGCCGATCGAGCAGCCCGGGGACTGGGACCCGCTCCGGACCCGGGACCTGCTCGCGGCACACGGGCTGAGCGCCGCCGGCGTCTGCGCGGTCACCCCGCCCGGCCGGGACCTCGTCGACGCCACACCGGCGGTGGTGGCGGCCACCGTCGCGTACCTGAAGGGCTGTGTGGACAGCGCGGCGGCCGTCGGCGCGCCGAGCGTCGGCGGTCCGGTCTACGCCTCGGTGGGCCGGACCTGGCGGATGACGGCGGCCGAACGCGTCGCCTGCTACGCGGACTTCCGCCGGGCCCTGGCCCCGGTCGCCGAGTACGCCGGTACGCGGGGCGTCTCCATCGGAGTGGAGGCGCTCAACCGGTACGAGACGAGCGTGGTCAACACGATCGACCAGGCGGTGGACCTGATCGACGGCCTGCCGTCGAACGTCGGCCTGATGATCGACACGTACCACATGAACATCGAGGAGGCCGACCCGTACGCCGCGCTCGCCGTCGCCGGCCCGTACATCAAGCACGTCCAGGTCAGTGGCACCAACCGGGGCGCTCCCGGCAGCGACCACCTGGACTGGCCGCGCCTGTTCGCGGTGCTGGCCGGCACCGGCTACCGGGGTGCGGTCTGCATCGAGTCGTTCACCGCCGAGAACGAGACGATCGCCACCGCTGCGTCCATCTGGCGGCCCCTCGCCCCGTCGCCGGACCGGCTCGCCCTCGACGGCCTGGCCTACCTGCGCGGGCTCCTGGGCTGAGCCGGCCACCACCCCCGCACGGCCACCACCCGCACGATCACCACCACCCGTCCCAGCCGAAGGAGACCTCCCGTGTCCGGACCGCCTCGTCCCTCCACACCCCGCCGGGTGCTGGCCGCGGTGACCACGGTGGCGCTGACCAGCGTACTCACCGCCACCGTCGTGGCCACCTCCGCCGCCCCGGCCCTCGCCGCCACCACCACCCTCTACGCCTCGCCGACGGGCAGCGGCAGCACGTGCAGCGCCGCCGCGCCGTGTTCGTTGACCGGCGCGCAGACCGCCGTCCGTGCCCTGAACAGCGCGATGTCCGGCGACATCGTGGTGCAACTGGCCGACGGGACCTACCGGCTCACCGCGCCGCTGCGCTTCACCGCCGCCGACTCCGGCACCAACGGATACCGCGTGCTGTGGCAGGCCGCCCCGTCGGCCCGCCCGGTGATCAGCGGCGCCCGCGCGGTCACCGGCTGGTCCCTCGTGGACGCCGGACGCAACATCTGGCGGGCCAACGTCGGCGCCGGACTGGACAGCCGGCAGCTCTACGTCGACGGTGCCGTCGCCACCCGGGCGCGTACCCAGGTCAACCGGGCCGACTTCACCGCCGACAGCACCGGGATGCGGTTCACCAGCAGCGCGCTGGGCTACCTCAACAACCTGGCCAATCAGAGCCGCGTCCAGATGGAGAGCGTCAACTCGTTCACCGACCGGTACGTGTCGGTGCAGAGCATCAGCGGCAACCAGATCCGGATGCAGCAACCCGGCTGGAGCAACAACAACTTCGGGTACGACACCTTCACCAGCCCGCACCGGGCCGGACCGTTGTACCTGAGCAACGCCTACGAGTTCCTGGACGCGCCGGGGGAGTGGTATCTGGACCCGGGGAGCGGTGCGCTGTCCTACATCCCGTTGGCCGGGCAGAACATGAGCACCGCCCGGGTGGAGCTGCCGACGGTGCAGTCCCTGATCCAGATCGGCGGCACGTACGCGGCCCCGGCCCACCACATCACGTTCAGCGGGGTCACCGTGACCGGCACGAGCTGGCTCGGCGCCAGCAGCGCCCAGGGCTACGTCGACCAGCAGACCGGCGCGTACATCGCCGGCAACTGGAGCTGGCCCGCCTTCACCTCCTGCCACAACGGCTGCCCGCAGTTCGAGGCCACCCGCCCGAACTGGCAGCAGATGCCGGCCGCCGTGCAGATCTCGGCCGCCAACAACGTCACCTTCACCGACTCCTCGTTCGTCAACCTCGGTCAGACCGCCATCGGGATCGGCAACGACGCCAACGCCCACGGCAGCGGCGTCGGCCTCGGGGCCAGCACCATCACCATCACCCGGTCCGAGATCGCCCGTAACGTCGCCGGTGGCATCGTCGTCGGTGGCGTACGCGCCGACGCCCACCACCCCAGCGACCAGCGCATGGTCAACCGGGACATCACCATCAGCAACAACCGGCTGCACGACCTGGGCATCGAGTACCGGGGCATTGTCTCGGTGCTGACCACCTACGTCACCAACTCCACCGTCTCGTACAACGAGGTCTACAACATGCCGTACACCGGCATGTCCGTCGGGTACGGCTGGGGCTCCAACGACGCCGGGGGCAGCAACCACTACGCCGACCGGGGGCTGTACAACTACCAGCCGCGCTACAGCACCGCCACCACCGCGTCCAACAACCGGGTCATCGGCAACTACGTGCACGACGTCATGCAGCAGATGAACGACGGCGGCTGCATCTACACCCTGTCGGCGAATCCGGGCGGACTGATCGCCGACAACTACTGCCTGCGGACCAACGGCCACTTCGGGCTCTATTTCGACGAGGGCTCCCGCTACTTCACCGCCCGCAACAACGTCTTCTCGTCGACCGGCACCTGGGCCACCGCCAACTACTGGTACGCCGAGAACATGGGCAACTTCACCGTCACCAACAACTGGTCGACCAACGGCAGCAGCAACGTCACCAACGGCGATCGCGGCAACGTGGTCAACGGCAACGTGACGGTGAGCAACAACAACTGGCCCGCCGGGGCGCAGGCGGTGATGGCGGCGGCCGGTCCGCAGAGCGGCGGCGGCCAGCAGAACGTCCTACTCGTCGGCGGGCAGTCCGGTCGCTGCCTGGAGATCGGCGGATCGAGCACCACCAACGGCACGCAGGCCCAGCTCTGGGACTGTCACGGCGGCACCAACCAGCGCTTCACGTACACCGCCGCCCGGCAACTCGTGGTGTACGGCACCAAGTGCCTCGACGCGTCCGGTCAGGGCACCGCGAACGGCACCCTGGCGATCATCTGGGACTGCAACGGGCAGGTCAACCAGCAGTGGACGGTCAACCCGAACGGCACGATCACCGGCGCCCAGTCCGGGCTCTGTCTCGACGCCAGCGGGAACGGCACCGCGAACGGCACGAAGGTGCACCTCTGGGCCTGCCACGGCGGCACGAACCAGCAGTGGAACCTGCGTAGCTGAAGACGTCGGGTGGGACGGGTCCGGCCCCGTCCCACCCGACCCCGGCCGAGGCCGGGCGGCACGTGCCGCCCGGATCACGGTCACTGCTTCTTGGTCTCCCAGAAGATGGTCGAGATCTCCTCGATCCGGGCCAGGAGCTGCTCGGCCACGGCCGGGTCCGCGGACCCCTTCGCGCCGCCGGCCCCGGCCAGCTTGGTCGCCTCGTTGAAGAGCCGGTGCAGATGCGGGTACGCCTCGAAGTGCGGAGCCTTGAAGTAGTCGGTCCACAGCACCCACAGGTGGTGCTTGACCAGCTCGGCCCGCTGCTCCTTGATGATCAGCGAGCGGGTCCGGAACTCCGGGTCGTCGCTCGCCTGGTACTTCTCGCAGATCGCCTTGATCGACTCTGCCTCGATGCGGGCCTGGGCCGGGTCGTAGACCCCGCACGGCAGGTCGCAGTGGGCGCTCGCCACCGTGCGTGGCGTGAACAGACGTGACAGTCGCATGGCTTGCCCTTCTCGGTTTCCTTCCCTCGAACGCTAAAACCTCAACCGCACGTCAGGTCAACGCGGCGGCCGGGAGACGATGATCACCGGTCGGCGGACACGATCAGGGGACCGGCCCTCGACGTCGAGGAGCTTTCGGCTTCTCCGCCCTAATGTCGACATCGCGTCCGATTCGTCCGCCCGGCGTCCCGGCCGGAGGCGGACACCGGCGCGTCCGCGCGGATCGGGAACCCTGGAGGCTGACGGTGGGCGACGACAGGACCGGTACGGAACTGGGCCGACGCCAGTTCGTCAGGCTCTCGGGAACGGTCGGCGCCACGGGCCTCCTGGGCCTGGTCGCGGCCGGTCGGGCGCGCGCCGACGGCGGCCCCGCCGACGGGGGAGGCCCCCCGGCGAACCCGGACGTCCCCGGTGCTCCGGGCGCCGCCGCCTGTCCCACGCCCTCCGCCCTCTGCGGTTACCCGAGCGACACCGGAGGTCGGTACGACCTGTGGGACCGGGTGCAGGTCTGCACCGGAGCGAAGCCCGGACCGCCGTTCCCACAGTGCCTGCGCACCACCGCGACGTACGTGGTCCTCAACGGCGGGTCCGGGTCCAACCACGACTACCTGCTCGTCCCGACCTGCCGTGTCAGCGGCATCGAGTGCCCGTTCATCACCACCGCCGCCGCCCCGAACTACTGGCTCGACGCGTGGCTGAACGCCCAACCCGGCCAGCCCGGACACGTGGTCTATCCACACGTCGGGCTCGGCATCAACTCGGCCGACCCGATGATCCGGCAGCAGGACCAACTCCACATCCACCTGGCCGGGATCCACTCGGGCATCCAGACCCAACTACAGAACCACGACGCCGCGATCACCAACAACCCGGCCCGGTGGCGCGACCAGATCGTGCCGATCTGGGGGCTGACCAGCACCGGCGCCCCCGCGCCGCGCTCCTACCGGGTCCTGCACGTCGCCAACCTCAACGACAATCTCTTCCGCCTCCTGCTCGACAGCGTGGTACGACCGACCGGATCGACCATGGCGGCCCAGGCGATGGCGGTGACCCCACGCCTGATCGGCAACGGGGGCTTCTACGTCCTGAACAGCGAGCCGGGGTTGACCGTCCCGCCGGGCCAGCCCGGCGGCACCGGCACCGTCGACTTCCTGCTCGCCTACGCGTGACCCGAGCGGTCGGGCACCTCGGCCACGATGTGTCGTGTCCGGCCCCGGGCGGCGGAACACGACATGCTACACCAGCCGCGGTGGTGTGCCGTGCGGAGCGGGACGCCCTCGCGCGGTGGGCGACAAGCGGTGCGAGCGGCCATTTCACGGGTTGACGCCACGGTCGAATCGGACCCATTCTGGCCGGGTGGTCACATCTGAGGAACCGTTCGGTCCGCCGGAGCCGGTAAAACGCGCGACTGACGGGCGGCCGGGTGACTCGCTAGCGTATCAGGAACGGACGTCAAGATCATTGATGGCCCGGCGCGATCCCTGGGCACCCACCGCGCTGACGAGACATCGGGACGGTGAACGGAGATGACCCTGGCCAGTACGCGGACCGCCACGAACGTCCTGGACGACATGCTCGTGCCGCGCGGCTCCGAGCTGACACACCGCCTCATGAGGGGCGTACGGTCCGCTCTCTACTCACACACGGTGGCGGCCCGACGGGTGACGCTCGCGGCCGGTGATCTGTTGCACCAGACGGAGGGCGCGGACGGTCGTGTCTATTTCATCGACGGTGGCGCGATATACCTGGAGCACTATTCTCCGACCGGTCGCCGGACCATTATCGACGTGTTGTCGAGGAACGACTACTTCGGCGAGGACTCACTTCCCGGAATGCCGAACCAGTACATTCCCGCTGCCGTTGTCGACACGAATCTGATCGTGCTCGACACCGCCGTCCTGCGGGACCTTCTCGACGACGCGAGCATCTGCGACGTGTGGTTGCACAGCCAGATGTTGAAAGCGCGTCGGCACCGCTCGCTGCTGCTGCAACACACCACATCCGACTGCGAGGCGCGCCTGGCGATGCGACTGCTCGACCTGGCACAGGGGTTCGGGACCGCCTCCGGACGCACCATCCGGATCGGTCTCAAGCTGCGCCACGAGGACTACGCCGCGATGATCGGCACGACCCGCTCCCGGGTCGGACTGTTCCTGCAACGCTTCACCGATCGCGGGATGATCCGGAGAGCACCGTGCGGTTCCCTCCACGCCGATCCGCGCCTGATCGTCGACTACCTGATGGAACGGATGGGCCTGGGGCCGGGCCGGCTGGCTCGTCCCGACGCCGTGGCGTGACCGCTGCGTGCCCTGCGCCACCCGCAACGCCGCCGACTCCCACCTGCGACCACGTCGGCCGCAGGCGGGAGTCGGGGGAGACGACCGAGGGGTCACTGTTGGCCGCTCGGTTCCACGACCTTCTGCGTCGTGGTGCTCGGGGTGGCTGCGCGGGCCTGCTCCCGGGCCGACCGGACGTCGTGCCGGCGACGTCGCTCCCGGGCACCCCGATAGAGGCTGCGTCCCCAGAGCAGCAGCCCGCCGCCGTCGAGCAGGAAGCTGATCACCGCGATGGTGACGAAGTCAAACGACCCCATCATGGAGTCCTGGCCGGAGACGAAGAGCAGGAACTGGTAGATGAAGCCCCACAGCAGCGGGATCCCGACGAAGATCAGGGTGAGCAGGGCCATCAGGCGCCCGCCGATCCACGCCAGGGCGTACCAGCGCACGACGCGCATCTCCCGCCGGGGCAGGCCGGACTGGTCCACCCGGGGTGCGCGCCGCACCATCCGCGCGACCAGGTTGCGCAGGTAGTCCTCGGTGTCGGACATCAGGTTCCGGCAACCGAGCGCGGTGGCGACGATGTAGTAGCCGTCGGTCCGCAGGAACAGGAAGGTCTGCCAGATGATCCGGACCAGGTACGTGAAGAGCAGTGCCGTGAGCAGCAGCGCGCCCCACTCCGGCAGTTGCAGGTAGCCCTGCCGGCCCGCCCAGAGGGCGAAGACGAAGGACGAGGCGAGCACACCGTCCACCAGGGTCCCGGCGATGAACGCGACGAAGCGCTGCCGCTTCGGCGCCATCCAGATCGTGCTCATGTCGGTCTGGACCACCAGGATGTACATCTGGTTGCCGATGACGAGCCGCGACGGTACGCCCGCCGCCCGCGCCGCGACCATGTGCGCGGCCTCGTGGATCGCGACCCCGACCAGGGTGAGGATGAACGTCGCCCAGGTCAGCGCCGCGAAGTGGATGGGGAACAGCAGCGTCTCGCCGGGCGTGGGCAGCAGGTCGGGATCGTCGGCGGCGAGATACACGCCGCCCGCGATGACCAGGACGCAGAGCAGCAGCACGGGGAGGCTGACCATGCGGCGGGCCACCGTCGGGCTGAGCCAGTTCAGGCTCCAGCTGCGCCGGGGGCGGGACGTCGCGGCCGGGGCGGGGGCCGGGGTGGGGCCGGGTGCGGCGGCCTCGCCGTCGACCTCGACGAAGCCCTCGTCGCCCAGCGCGTCCAGGAAGTCGGTGATGTCGGGCGTCTCGGAGTACTTCTGCTCGTACTGGCGGACCGCCTCGCCCACCGAGTTGCCGGCGGCCAGCGAGTGGAGCAGATCCAGCCCTTCGGCGGGGATCGACAGGAATACCTGCCGCTCGACATCGCCGATGATGACGGTGTCGCCCTCCGTGCGGTGGTCGAACGGGCGCACTCGGACAAGTGTGTCTGGTGGGTAGCCGGCCATGGTCAGTCGTCCTTTTCGCTCATCTCATGCGGATCGATGAAGGCCGGCACCCGGAGTTGCCGTCCGGGTGCCGGCCTTCAGGTGGCGTGTCACCGTCAGGAGACGACACACGCAGCGGCGACAGCGCTGGTCTTCACCGACTCCAGCCGGCGAACCGTGAGCTTCTTCATGAAAATCACCTCCCTCGCGACTCGGGAACCACTACGGTGCCGGTCGCGGGAGAGATCGTCTGCTCACTTATGTGCATACGCCGATAGCGTGTGTGTGGCATTGAGCGAATCGAACCGAACATACATCACAAGCGACGCCGGTCCGGGGGTGTCCTGGTCGTGCCCACGGGAGCTACGCGTCGGCCCAGCCGGCCGGATTGCTGCACGACTCCCGGCTGATCCCCGAGCCGGTCTCCGGCCAGTCACCGAACCGCTCGTGATGCAGGTGGGAGAAGAGGTAGCAGAAGCCCTCGCAGCCGGCGTCGGGCACCGCCGTCGCCGGATTCGCCCGGACGGCCTCGTAGAACTCCCGGCCCAACGCCACGATGTGGCCGCGCGCGTACAGGAAGCCGTCGTCGGAACCGTCGGTGATCTCGTGGATGTCGGCGCGGTCGATGTCGTACAGCTTGCGCTCGATCACCCGGTCGAGGGCGACCAACTCCGCGCGGGACAGGTCGGCGGAGAGCCGGCGCAGCTCGTCGAGGAAGGGGTCGAGCCACGGGTCCATGGCGTACCCGTCGTCGTGCGCCGGATCGCGGTCGATCAGGGCGCGACGCAGGGCCGCCGGCTCCGGCCCCAACCCGGCCCACGCCTGCTCCACCAGCGCCCAGAAGCGGTCCTCCTCCTCGGCCGTCGGCAGCGTCGGGGGGACGGCAAGATCACTGTTCGTCATGGCCGGACGATAGCGGCGAGCACCGACATCGGGAGTCGGCGTGACGCACGGCGTGCGACCGGTCGCACATTGACAGCGACGGCGAGGGCCGATCAGACTGGCCCGACAATTCCACAGCCGCGGTCACGTGTGGGGGAAGTCCGGTCGAAGTCCGGCGCTGGCCCGCAACGGTGGGCCGCCGGGGGTAACCCCGGTGGCGAGCCCGAATACCTGCCGTACCCGCGCTCCTGCACCTCACCCGTCGTGGCCCACGGGTCGGAGGCCGGCCAGCCACGTCCTGACGGGCGGGCCGGGTTTCTGACGACCGCCGGGCCGGAAAGGCGCGCCCGATGGTCGTCCGCCTGAGCCGGCACCGCCCGCTCACCCTGCTCTGCGGCGTGCTCGCCGCCCTCACCCTGACCCTGACTCTCACCGGTCCGGCGATCGCCGCCCCCGTCCAGGTGGGCGGCGTCCGCTCGGACGCAGCCGCCGGTTGGCTGGCTCGGCAACTGGTCGACGGGGAACGATTCGAGACCGTCTTCGACGGCGTCGCGTACCCGGACCAGGGGTTGACCCTCGACGCGGTCTTCGCCTTCGCCGCCGCCGGTGTCGCCGACGACTTCGGCGCGTCGGCGCTGGCCTGGGTCACCCAGCCGGACGTCCGCGACGGCTATGTCGGCGACGGCACCACCGAGGCGTACGCGGGCGCGACCGCCAAGCTCGCCCTCGCCGTCGCGGTACGCGGCGGCGACCCGACCGACGTCGGCGGGGTGGACCTCGTCACCCGGCTGCGCGGGTTGCAGGCGCCCGACGGCCGCTTCACCGACCGGTCGGCGTGGGGTGACTACAGCAACGCGTTCAGCCAGTCCTTCGCGATCCTCGCGTTGCGCCGGACCGTGGCGGGCGTGCCCCCGTCGGCCGCCGCGTGGCTGGTCGGCACCCGGTGCCCGGACGGCGGCTACCCGGTGCTGCCGGCGCAGCCGGTCTGCGACTCCGACGTGGACGCCACCGCCCTGACGGCGCAGGCGCTGCGGGCCGCCGGACGACACTCCGACGCCGCCGCGGCACTGCGCTGGCTGGTGTCGGTGCAGCGGGTCGACGGCGGGTTCGTCAACGCCGACGGGATCGCCAACGCCAACAGCACCGGACTGGCGGCGCAGGCCCTGCGCGACGGCGGCCGACCGCTGGCCTGGCTGCGGGCCCGGATCTTCCTGACCGGGTTGCAGGTCGGCTGCGCCGCGCCGACGGCCGACCGGGGCGCCGTCGACTTCGACGGCGGGGCCTTCGACCCGGGCACCGCCACCCGCGCCACCGCCCAGGCCGTCCTCGGTGTCACCGGCACCGGGTACGCACGGCTCTCGTCCGTCGGCGCCGCCACCGGCGCACCCACCCTGCCCTGCCTCTGATCACCCACCGATTCCCGTTCCCTGAGGCGAAGGAGTGCCCATGTCCCATGTCCAGAGTCCCGCCCGCCGGTGGTTCGCCGGCCTGCTGGCCGCGGCCGTCGTCGCACTCGGCCTGATCGCCGTCGAACCGTCGCCGCGCGCCGCCCACGCCGCCGCCTGCACCGGCACGACCGGGGTCACCGTCGTGGTCGACTACGGCCCGCTCGGCGGTGGCGTCCAGGTGGCGTGCGCGCTCGGCGACCCGGCCACCGGGCTGGCCGCGCTCCAGGGAGCCGGCTACACGGTGACCGGGACGCAACGATGGGGTCTGGCGTTCATCTGCCGGATCAACGGCCAGCCGACCTCCGCCACCGAGCCCTGCGTCAACACCCCGCCGGCCAGCGCGTACTGGTCCTACTGGCACGCCTCCGGCAGCGGCGCCGCCTGGACCTACAGCACGCTGGGGGCGACCAGCTACAACCCGGCGCCGGGAACGGTCGAGGGATGGTCCTTCGGCACCGGCACCGCACCCAGCATTACCGCCCCCTGACCTGCGGGTTGCCTGACGGGCCGCGCGCCCGCCGGGTGTCGACGCCGTCTGGCGCCGTAGGGCGACCGGGCGGTACGGTGTCGACACCCGGCCTGCCGGGCCACAACTGAATGCGTCCCGTTCGGGGGGAAGCCGGTCGAAGCCGGCGCTGACCCGCAACCGTGTGCGAGCTCTGTCTCGCGAGCCGGAATGCCCCGAACAGGACGAGCGGCTTCCACTGTCGAGGTCTACAGGGTGGGGTCCGGGTAGCCGACTTTCGGCATCTCGTCGCGACCACGTGTACGGGATGCCGCCGGTGCCTTCCGGAGCTTTCACCGACCGCTCTGCGAAAGGCACCCCTCATGCTTTCCTGCTCGCTCCGGCGCGTCGGCGCCGGACTCGGCGCCGCGACCGCCACCGCGCTCGCCGTCGTCGTCGCCACACCGCTGGGCGGGGTGGCCGCACCGACCGCGACCCACACCGCCGCCGCCGGCGACGCCGCGCGCTGGCTCGCCGGCGAGTACGCCGACGGAGTCCTGCCCGGCCCGTTCGGCGGTGCCGACTGGGGCCTCACCATCGACGGCGTGCTCGCCCTCGCGGCCACCGGCGTCGACGCGTCGACCCGGCAGGCGGCGACCGCACAGATCGCCGCGAACGTGCGCTCCTACAACAGCTACGACGACTGGGGCATCGAGGGCTTCACCGACGGCGGGGCCACCGCCAAGCTGCTCTACGCCGCCTCCGCCGCCGGTGGTGACCCGACCGACTTCGGCGGCTGGGACCTGCGGGCGGAGACCCTGTCACTAGTCTCCGGCGCGGACACCGGCCACCAGCACGGCCGGATCACCAGCCGCACCACCGAGGCGTCCGGCCAGGACCCGTCCAACACCTTCGACCAGAGCTTCGCCCTCCTCGGGCTGGCCCGCAGCGGTGGCGCACCGCAGGAGACGGCCGACTTCCTGGTCCGGCAGCAGTGCGTGGCCGGCGGCTTCCGGCTCTATCCCGACGCGGACGGCGCACCGTCGCCGAGTTGCGACGCACAGGGCAACGCCACGCTCGACGTCGACTCCACCGCGATGGCCGTCCAGGCGCTGCTGGCCAGCGGGGCCGACGGCGCGGACGACGCCGCCCAGCGCGGTGCCCAGTGGCTGGCGGCACAGCAACGCGCCGACGGGTCGTTCGGCGGGTCGGGGCCGACCAGCGGCGCGAACTCCAACAGCACCGGCCTCGCCGGGCAGGCCCTGGCCGCTGCGGGGCGGGACAGCGAAGCGAAGCGGGCCGCCGAGGCGTTGGCGGCACTCCAGCTCACCACGGGCAACGGCGGTGTCGCCGCGGCCGAGGCCGGTGCCATCGCCTACAACACCGACGCGTTGACCGAGGCGGTCGGCGCGGGCATCACCGACAACCTCCGGGACCAGTGGCGTCGGGCCACCGCCCAGGCGCTGCTCGGCCTGGCCCAGGTGCCGCTCGGGCGGATCGGTCTCGACCCGCCGCCCACCGGCGGCCCCACCCCGTCGGCCAGCGCGTCGCCCACGCCCACCGGCTCACCGACGCCGACCGCGTCACCGACGCCGAGTTCGCCACCGACACCGACCGCCCCGCCCACCGCCAGCGCGACGCCGAGTCTGTCCCCGAGTGACACGCCGTCCACGCCGGTCGCCACACCGACCGTGAGCACCAGCCCGGTCGCGGGCGGCCCGGGACGCCTGCCGACCACCGGCGCGGCCATCGGCGCGTACGTGCTCACCGCGCTGCTGCTCGTCGGCGGGGGAGCGGTGCTGCTGGTGCTGGGCCGCCGGCGGGCCACATGAGCCGCCGTGCTATGCGCGCGGCACTGGTGCTCGCGCTGGCCGGCGCGAGCACGGCCGTCGGGGCGGTTCCGGCACAGGCCGCCGGCCGTGCCGGCCACTGTCCCGACGCCAACGGGGTGACCGTGGTCGTCGACTTCAAGGAACTCGGCGGTGGGGTGGTGGTCCGCTGCGCCCCGGGCGACCAGGCCACCGGTCTGGCGGCGTTGAAGAACGCCGGGTTCCAGATCGCCGGCACCCTGCGCTGGGGCGAGGGTTTCATCTGCCGCATCGAGGGCAAACCCTCGACCGCCACGGAGAAGTGCGTCGATACCCCGCCGGCCAGCGCCTACTGGTCGTACTGGCACGCGCCGGACGGGGGTTCGTGGGCGTACAGCGACCGGGGGGTCCTCAACCGCAAGCCACCGGCGGGCAGCTTCGAAGGCTGGTCGTTCTCCTTCAACCGTAGCGCCGACAACGCGCCCCGGCCTGCGGTGGCACCGAACCGGCCGGCACCACCCCCGCGCACCACACCTGCGGCACCGCCGCCGCCCCGCACCTCGGCACCGGCCTCGCCACCACCCGCACCAGCCCCGCCACCGCCGGGCGCCCCGCCGCCCGTGGTCCCGCCGCCGGCGGCAGGCGCACCCGGGGCGCCGGGCGTCGGCGCCCCGACCGGTGTGGGCGGTACGCCCGCCGCCCCGGCCCCGGTCGCGCCGACCGGCGATGCCTCCGGCCCGCCGCCGGAGGTGCCGCCGACGACAGGCGGCGTCCCGCCGCTGGGTGCCGCGCCCGCGCCACCGACCGACCCCACGGGATCGCTCCCGCCGGTCGAGGTCACCGGGGCCCGGGACGGCGACGGCCTGCCGCTGGGCACCCTGGCCGGCGTGTTCCTGCTGGTCGCGTTGGTCGGCGGAGGTGTCCTCGCGGCCCGTCGTCGGCGTACCGCCGAACCGGATGACTGATCGGGCCGTCGTCGACAGCGGCCCACACGCCCGGGTGCCGGTGCCGTCCAGGGCCCGGTCCGCCGGGACCGGCCGGTTGCCGCGCAGCCTGCACCCGGGCGCGTGGTGGTGCTGGGCGCTCGGACTGGCGACGGCAGCCAGCCACACCACGAATCCGCTGCCGCTGGCGATGATCGTCGCCGCGGCCGCGCTGGTGGTGGTCCGCCGTCGCGGCGACGCCCCCTGGGCGCTGGCGTTCCGGATGTACCTGGTGCTCGGTGCGGTGATCGTGGCGATGCGGGTGCTGTTCCGGCTCGTCTTCGGTGGTGGCCAGGGCGACCATGTCCTGCTCCACCTGCCGGAGATCCCGCTGCCCGCCTGGGCGGCCGGTATCCGGCTGTTCGGGCCGGTCGCCGCCGAACAGCTCCTCGGCGGCTTCTACGACGGGCTGCGGCTGGCCACGATGCTGGTCTGTCTCGGTGCCGCCAACGCCCTGGCCAACCCGAAGCGGCTGCTCAAGGCCGTACCCGGCGCCCTGTACGCGGTCAGCACGGCGGTGGTGGTCGCCCTGTCGGTCGCCCCGCAACTGGTCGAGAGCGTGCTGCGGGTACGCCGTGCCCGCCGACTGCGCGGCGCTCCCGGGCGTGGCCTGCGCGCCCTGCGCGGCATCGCCCTGCCGGTGCTGGCCGACGCCCTGGACCGGTCCCTCGCCCTGGCGGCGGCGATGGACTCGCGGGGATACGGGCGCACCGCCGCCGTACCGGCCGGTCAGCGTGCCTTCACCGGTGCCCTGGTGCTCGCCGGGCTGGTCGGTGTCTGCGTCGGCACGTACGGCCTGCTCGACGCGACCGTGCCCGGCTACCTCGGTCTGCCGATGCTGCTTGCCGGCCTGGCCACGGCGGTGATCGGGATGCTGCTGGCCGGGCGTCAGGTGCGGCGCAGTCGCTACCGCCCCGACCGGTGGCGGCTGGCCGAGCTGGCCGTCGCCGGATGCGGCCTGGCCACCGCTGCGGTGATGACGATCGCCGGCACGGTGGACCCGGAGCGGCTCTATCCGCCGGTCAGCCCGCTCACCTGGCCGGAGTTGACGCCCCTGGTGGTGCTCGCGGTGCTGGTGGCGGTGGCACCGGCCTGGCTGGCCCCACCGGCACCGACGGCGAATCCCGCCCCGCGACCGCTGCCCGTCCCGCCGGTGACGACGACCGACTTCACCGACCCCACGTCGCGCCGCGACACCGCCCAGCCGGAGGCGCACCGATGATCGACTTCGACCGGGTCACGGTGCGGTACGCCGAGAGCCGTGAACCGATGCTGCGGGACGCCTGCCTACACATCCCGGAGGGCGAGTTGTGCCTGGTCGCCGGGCGTACCGGGGCGGGCAAGTCGACGCTGCTGCGGGCGATCAACGGCCTCGTGCCGCACTTCACCGGCGGCACCCTGTACGGCACGGTGACGGTGCACGGCCGGGACACCCGCACGTACCCGCCGCGTGACCTCGCCGACGTCGTCGGCGTGGTCGGTCAGGACCCGCTCGCCGGTTTCGTCACCGACACCGTCGAGGAGGAACTCGCCTATGGCATGGAACAACTCGCGTTGCCCGCGCCGGTCATGCGCAAGCGCGTCGAGGAGACCCTCGACCTGCTCGGCATCGCCGAGCTGCGGGACCGTCCGCTGCGGACACTCTCCGGCGGGCAGCAGCAGCGGGTCGCCATCGGTGCGGTCCTCACCAGTCACCCGCAGGTGCTGGTGCTCGACGAACCGACCTCGGCGCTGGACCCGACGGCCGCCGAGGACGTCCTGGCCGCAGTCACCCGCCTGGTCCACGACCTCGGCGTGACCGTGGTGGTGGCCGAGCACCGACTCGAACGCGTCGTGCAGTACGCCGACCGGCTGCTCTACCTCCCCGGTGACGGCACTGTCCTCGACGGGCCACCGGACGCCGTCCTCGCCGACATCGACCTGGCCCCACCGCTGATCGAGTTGGGTCGTGCCGCCGGCTGGACACCCCTGCCGCTCTCCGTCCGCGACGCCCGACGGCGCGCGGGCGACCTCCGACAACGGCTCGCCGACGCGTCGCCCCCACCGGCGGCACCGGCACCGGAGGGCGTACCGGCGCTGGCCGCGCGGGGTGTGGTGGTGCGCTACCCGGGCACGGTGGCGGTGCGCGGTGTCGACCTCGACCTGCACCCGGGTCAGGTCGTCGCCCTGATGGGACGTAACGGCTCCGGGAAGTCGAGCCTGCTCTGGGCGGTGCAGGGTAGCGGCCCCCGACAGGGCGGCACGGTGACCGTGTCCGGCCCGGACGGCGACACGGACCCGAAGACGCTGCCCGCCGCGCGGGCCCGCCGCCGGGTCGGTCTGGTCCCGCAGACCCCCGGCGACCTGCTCTATCTGGAGACGGTGGACGCCGAGTGCGCCCAGGCCGATCGGGAGTCCGAGATGCCCGCCGGCACGTGCCGGGCGTTGCTGGACCACCTCACCCCCGGACTGCCCGCCGACCGGCACCCACGGGACCTGTCGGAGGGACAGCGGCTGGCCCTCGCGCTCGCGGTCCAGCTCACCGCCGCCCCGCCGGTGGTCCTGCTCGACGAGCCCACCCGGGGACTGGACTACCGGGCCAAACGGCAGTTCGCCACCGTGGTCCGGCGGCTGGCCGCGCAGGGGCGGGCGGTCGTCGTCGCCACCCACGACGTGGAACTCGTCGCCAGCCTCGCCGACCGGGTGGTGGTGATGGCCCAGGGCGAGATCGTCGCCGACGGCACCGCCGCCGAGGTCATGCTCGCCTCACCGGCGTTCGCGCCCCAGGTCGCCAAGGTCCTGGCCCCGCAGCCCTGGCTGACGGTGGACCAGGTCACCACGGCACTGGCCCGATCCGGGTCGGCGCGGTGAGCGTGCTGCGGGTCGCCCCGCGTACGGCCGTCATCCTGACCCTGGCCTCGGTCGCCGCACTCGCCACCTTCACCTGGCCGTTCTTCGTGCCCGCCCAGCCGGAGTCGATGGCGCGGACCACCGAGGCGCCGCTGGTCTTCATCGTCGTCCTGCCGGTCCTGCTCGCGCTCGTCCTGGCCGAACTCAGCTCCGGCGGCATCGACAGCAAGGCGCTGGCGATGCTCGGTGTGCTCGCGGCCGTCAACGCCGCGTTACGCCCGCTCGGCGCCGGCACCGCCGGGATCGAGACGGTGTTCTTCCTGCTGGTGCTGGCCGGTCGGGTGTTCGGGCCCGGCTTCGGCTTCCTGCTGGGCGCCATCTCGCTGTTCGCCTCCGCGCTGCTCACCGCCGGGGTCGGACCCTGGCTCCCGTTCCAGATGCTGGCCGCCGCCTGGCTGGGGCTCGGCGCGGGGCTGCTGCCGTCCCGGCTGCGGGGCCGGGCCGAGATCGCCGTGCTGGCCGGGTACGGTGCGGTCGCCGCCTACGCGTACGGGCTGCTGATGAACCTCTGGTTCTGGCCGTTCAGCGTCGGCGCGGACACCCAGCTCTCGTACGTCGCCGGTGCGCCGGTGCTGGAGAACCTGCACCGCTTCGCGGTGTTCACGGCCGTCACCTCCACCTTCGGCTGGGACACCGGTCGGGCGGTCACCACCGCCGTGGCGGTCGTCCTGGTCGGACCGGCGGTCCTGGCCGCGCTGCGTCGGGCCGCCCGCCGGGCCGCGTTCGACGCCCCGGTGACCTTCGCCGCGCCGGCCACGCCGACGGCCGGCCCGGCGTCGGGTACGCCGCCGGTCGGCGGCCGGTCGGTCACGCCGTCGGTCGGCGCCGGGCCGGTCACGCCGTCGGTCGGCGGCCGGTCGGGTGCGCCCGCCGTCGGGCACGGTGCCGGGCCCGACGCGGTGCCGACGGCTCCGCCGGGACGAACCGGGGACGGTACGCCACCCGAACGATGAGCCGGGGTGCCCGGTCGGCGGACGGGTGTGCCCGGACGTGGTCGAGGTCCCCCGTCACGCTCTCCGCGCCGTCCTGACTCCCGTCGCCGTGCCCGGCGGACGGCGTCGGGGACGGTCGTCGACACGATGAGTACCTGATGCGTCGCGGAGTGTGGCGGCGAGTGGTGGACGGGTGCCCGGATTGCGGTATCCGCAGGTGAGCGTGGGTTACGAGGTCGTAAATCGTGATCTGAGGTCGGCTCCGAACCGTTGACGTGGCCTCGCTCACGCTCCTATGGTGAACCACCAGTTCACTCAGTGATCCGATCCGGGCCGGGGGAAGCCCGGCGGATCCCACGCCAGACGACGCTTCCGAGGGATTCGGAGAGTGCCTGCATGACCGTGACAAGAACGACCACCGCCGCGGTGGCCGCCCAGGGCGGACCCGCCGGTCAGGTGGACCCGCCGACACCACGCCGCCGATCCGCCCGACTGGCCGCCGCGAGCAGACGCGGTCGCGATGCCGTCGGTGCCGTCCTCGTGGTGGCGGCGCTCGCCGGCCTGTGGGAGGGGTACAAGGCGGTGGGCCGGGCCGTCGGCGACGTCGTGCCCGGCACCCGGATCGCCTTCCCCGTCGCCACCGACGACCTGTCGATGCCGCACGTGTGGACGATCCTCGGCGCACTCGTCGAACCGGCCCGGCGCGGCGACGCGACCACACTCGGCGTCTATCTGCTCGGCGAGACCAGCGTGACGTTGCGCGAGGCGTTCTACGGCCTGGTGGCCGGCGCGTCGCTCGGACTGCTGCTCGCCGTCCTCTTCCTGAACGTGGTGCCGCTGAGCAAGGGGCTGATGCCTTGGCTGGTGGCGTCGCAGACGGTCCCCCTGGTGGCCATCGCACCGATGATCGTGATCTGGGGCGGCAAGGCCGGCGCACCCCCCTGGGTGGCGGTCACCGGCATCGCCGCCTACCTCGCGTTCTTCCCGGTCACCATCAACACCCTGCGCGGCCTCAAGTCGCCGCCGAAGGTCCAACTGGAGTTCATGCGCAGCGTCGGTGCCGGCCGTTGGCAGGTACTCGGGTGGCTGCGGATGCCCGCGGCGCTGCCCTTCGTCTTCGCCGGCCTGCGCCTCGCGGCGACCGCGAGCGTGGTCGGCGCGATCGTCGGCGAGCTCTCCGCAGGCACCGGCCGGGGCATCGGCCGGGCCATCCTCACCTTCGCCTACTACTACTCCAACGGCCCCGAGAAGTTGTACGCGGCCGTCCTGGTCGCGGCGGCGGCCGGCATCGTCTTCGTGCAGTCCCTGGCACTCATCGAGCGCGTGGCGCTCCGGAACCGGCAGACCCGGTGACCACCCCGTCCGCCTCCACAACTCCTGGAGAGAAGCTGATGTCCGAGGCCGCGATCATTTCCGTGCGAGGAGTCACCAAGCAGTTCACCGGCGGAGACCGCACGGTGACGGCGCTTGAGGACATCGACCTGTCGATCGAGCGGGGCGAGTTCGTGTCCCTGCTGGGTCCCAGCGGTTGCGGCAAGAGCACGCTGCTGCGGATCCTGGCCGACCTCACCGAGCCGACCAGCGGCACGGTGTCGCTCAACGGCAAGACGCCGGCCGCGTCCCGGTTGGACCGGGACTACGGCATGGTCTTCCAGCAGGCCGGACTCTTCGAGTGGCGGACCGTGCAGCGCAACGTCGAACTGCCGTTGCAGGTGGCCGGAGTGGACAAGTCGACCCGGCGGGCCAAGGCCCACGAGATGCTGGAACTGGTCCGGCTCACCGACTTCTCCCGCCACTTCCCCTGGCAGCTCTCCGGCGGCATGCAGCAGCGGGTGGCGATCGCCCGCGCGCTCTCGGCGGACCCGGAGATCCTGTTCATGGACGAGCCGCTGGGCGCGCTCGACGAGATGAACCGCGAACGCCTGCAGGGCGAACTGCTCCGGATCTGGTCGGACACCCAAACCACGGTCGTCTTCGTGACGCACAGCATCTCCGAGGCGGTCTTCCTCTCCTCGCGGATCGTCGTGATGTCCGCCCGGCCCGGCCGCATCGCCGCCAGCATCGACGTCGACCTGCCGTACCCACGGACCGCGGCGACCCGGACCACCGACGCGTTCTTCGCCAAGGTGACCGAGGTGCGCGCGGCGCTGCACGGCGCCCCGGCCGAGCAGGCGGCCCGATGAGCGCCACGCCTCTCGCGCGGACCACCCCGCCCGCCGCCGCGGTGCGGACGGCCCTCGGCCGCTTCCTGCCGGTCGTGCTCACGGCGGTGGTGATCCTCGGCTCATGGCAGTTGGTCGTCACGGTCTTCGACGTCCCGTCGTTCATCGTGCCGGCGCCGGTGGAGATCTCGTCCGCGTTCCGCTCCGAGTTCGGCACGATCATGTCGGCCTCGGTGGTCACCGTGCGGGCGGTACTCCTCGGTCTCTTCCTCGGCGCGGTCGCCGGGGTCACGGTGTCGCTGGCGCTCAGCCGCTTCCCGGGCGTGTCCGGCCCGGTGCTGACCGCCGCCGTCATCATCAACTGCGCCCCGATCGTGGCCCTCGCACCGATCTTCAACAACTGGTTCGGGGTCACCAACCCGATGTCCAAGGCGGGCGTGGCCGCGGTGATGGTCTTCTTCCCGGTCCTGGTCAACACCACCAGGGGACTCCTCCAGGTCTCACCCCTGCACCTGGAGATCATGCAGTCGCTCGCGGCACAGCCACGACAGGTGGCGCTCATGCTGCGGCTGCCCAACGCGTTGCCGTACCTGTTCAACGCGCTCAAACTCGGCAGCACGCTCGCCGTGATCGGCGTGATCGTGACCGAGTACTTCGGTGGACCGAGCAACGCGCTCGGGGTGTACATCGCCTACCAGGCGGCCCTGCCCCGCTTCGAGTACGCCTGGGCCGGGATCGCCGTGGCCAGTGCCCTCGGTCTGCTGCTGTTCGGTGCCACGTCCCTGCTGGAACGCCTCCTGATGCCCTGGCACGAGTCCCTGCACGACAGCGACTCCTAAGAGCCCGGATCCCCCACGAAATGTTGGAGTCAGATATGGCCCTGCACCTACGGCGGACCTCGCGGAGGAACCGCCCGATCACGATCGCCGCCAGCCTCGCCGCCGTCCTGCTCGCCGCCTCGGCCTGCGGCGGCATGTCCGACGGCCCGAGCGAGTCCGCGGCCGAGGCCGCCAAGAACTGCGAGTCGACCACCAAGGTCCGGGTGGTGCTCCAGTGGGTCGCCCAGGCCCAGTTCGCCGGCTACTACGCGGCGAAGGAGAAGGGGTACTACGCCGAGGAGTGCCTCGACGTCACCATCCAGGAGGGCGGCGTCAACATCGTCCCCCAGCAGGTGCTCTCCGCCGGCAACGCCGAGTTCGCGGTCAGCCACGTCACCAAGACGATGGTCACCCGGGAACAGGGCGCGGACCTGGTCAACATCGGCCAGGTGTTCCAGCGCGGCGCGTACCTCCAGGTCGCCTGGGCCGACTCCGGCATCAAGGAGCTGACCGACCTCAAGGGTAAGAAGGTCGGGAGCTGGGGTTACGGCAACGAGCTGGTGCTCTTCGCCGCGATGAAGGACGCCGGTGTCGACCCGACCAAGGACGCCGAGATCATCCAGCAGCCCTTCGACATGTCGCTGCTGCTGCGCAAGGAGGTCGACGCCGCCCAGGCCAAGACCTACAACGAGTACGCCCAGTTGCTGGAGACCAAGAACCCGGACACCGGCGAGCTGTACCAGCCGTCGGACTTCTCCGTGATCAACCTCCAGGACGCCGGCTACACCAGCCTCGAGGACGGCGTCTACGCCCGGGGTGACTGGCTCAAGGAGCAGGTCAACCAGGACACGGCGGTGAAGTTCCTCAAGGCGTCCTACCGGGGCTGGGGCTTCTGCCGCGACGAGCTGGACGACTGTGTGGACATCGTGCTCAACGCCGGTAGCGCGCTGGGCAAGGGACACCAGACCTGGATGCTCAACGAGATCAACAAGCTGATCTGGCCGGCCGCCAACGGCGTCGGGATGATGGACCAGGCGGCCTGGGACCAGACGATCAAGATCGCGATGGGCGGCGGGGTGCTCAAGGGCGTGCCGGACTCCGACGCGTTCCGCACCGACCTGTCGAAGCGCGCCAACGACGAACTGAACGCCGACGGCTTCGACGCCAACGGGAACTCCTACACGCCGGAGACCGTGACGATCACCGAAGGCGGCAGGTAGGCGAGCGGCCGGGTGCCGCGCGGCTCCCGCCGTTCGGCACCCGGCCGCAGCCGATGGCTTCTGCCAAGATGTGGGCCGTATCTCACGGCTGACGGCAATTGATGGAGGTAGCGATGGCGCCCAGTGAGGCGGGCCTGGTGCGACGCACGATCTGGCTCCTGCGGGCGGTGGCGGCGCACCCGGAAGGTGTCGGGCTCAGCGAGGTCGCCCGCGAGGCGGGTATCCCGAAGGCCACCTGCTATCGGGTGCTCACCGTGCTGGAGCGGGAGAGCTGGCTCACCCTGGATCCGATCACCCGTCGCTACCGGGTGTCCCTCGGTCTGCTCTCCATCGTGGGCGGACTGCTCGACGGCGGTGGCGCCTACGGCCACATGCGCGAGGTGCTGCGCAACCTCGCCGAGGAGACCCGGGAGACCGCCGGCTTCGACGTGCTGCTGCCACCACAGGTGATGGTCGTGGCGCAGGTGCCGGGTCCGTCGCTGATCGGGCAGACGCTCAAGCCGGTACCCCGTACCCAGCCGGTCTGGGCCACCTCCACCGGCAAGGTGCTGCTGGCGGCGCTGAGCGCGGAGTCGGTGTGGGAGGACTTCACCGAGGAGTTCGCCGAGCACGCCCCGCCGGAGGTGGGCGACCTGGAGTCCTTCGTGGCCTCGTTGGACGCGGTCCGGGAGCGCGGATTCGCCTTCGCGTACGACGAACTTGAGGTCGGGGCGGCGTCGGTCGCGGCACCGGTGCGGCTGCGCGGCAACACGCCGTACGCGGTCTGGATCGGCGGGCCGACGTACCGGATCACCCGCGAGCGCATCGACACCATGGCGGAGTCGGTGATCAAGGCCGCCCGGCAGCTCACCGACCTGCTCAGTAACGCAGACATCGACATTCCGAGTGCCTTCGCCAGACGCTAGGGCACCCGCCGACCGCACCGGCTCGTCCACGGCGAGGTGTGCGGTGAAGGAGGAGACAATGGCCGTACCAGCCGAGGTGTTGGCGGCGGCACTGACGGTGGTCGACAAGACCCCCAAGGGGCTGTACGTCGACGGCGAGTGGCGCGCGGGTCGGGACGGTGCCGTCCTGCCCGTGGAGGACCCGGCGACCGGCACGACCGTCGCCGAGGTGGCGGACGCCTCGGTCGAGGACGGGCGGGACGCGTTGGCCGCCGCAGCCCGGGCCCAGGCCGGGTGGGCCGCGACCCCGCCCCGGGAACGGGGCGAGGTGTTGCGCCGGGCGTTCGACCTGATCATCGAGCGCCGTGACGACCTGGCCCGGATGATGACCCTGGAGATGGGCAAGGCGTTCGCCGAGTCCCAGGCCGAGGTGAGCTACGCCGCCGAGTTCCTGCGCTGGTTCGCCGAGGAGGCGGTCCGCATCGACGGCGGCTACCTGCCGGCGCCGGGCGGCAACTCGCGGGTCGTGGTGATGCGCCAACCGGTCGGCCCCTGCCTGCTGGTGACCCCGTGGAACTTCCCGATGGCGATGGGCACCCGCAAGATCGGTCCCGCCCTGGCGGCCGGGTGCACCGTCGTGGTCAAGCCGGCCAAGCAGACCCCGCTGTCCATGCTGGCGCTGGTGCGGATCCTGGAGGAGGCCGGCCTGCCCCGGGGCGTGGTCAACGTGATCACCACCTCGCAGTCCGGCCGGGTCACCTCGGCCCTGCTCACCGACGAGCGGCTGCGCAAGCTGTCGTTCACCGGTTCGACCCCGGTCGGCCGGACCCTGCTGGCCCAGTCCGCCGACCGGGTGCTGCGGACCTCGATGGAACTGGGCGGGAACGCGCCGTTCCTGGTCTTCGCCGACGCCGACCTCGACCTGGCCGTCGAGGGGGCGGTCCAGGCCAAGATGCGCAACGTCGGTGAGGCGTGCACCGCCGCGAACCGGTTCTATGTGCACCGCTCGGTGGCGTCGCGCTTCGTCGAGGCGCTCGCCGAGCGGCTCGGCGGGCTGCGGGTCGGGCACGGGCTGGACCCGTCGACCGACGTCGGGCCGCTCATCGACGGCGTCGCGGTGACCTCGGTCGCCGAGCTGGTCGCCGACGCCACGCAGGCCGGTGCGGCGGTCGTCACCGGTGGCGGGCCGGTCGAGGGAGCGGGGCACTTCTTCGCGCCGACCGTGCTCTCCGGTGTGCCGGACGACGCCCGGTGCATCCGCGAGGAGATCTTCGGCCCGGTCGCCCCGGTGGTGGCCTTCGACGACGAGGACGAGGCGGTCGGCCTGGCCAACGCCTCCGAGTACGGTCTGGCCGCGTACGTCTTCACCGAGAACCTGGGCCGTGGTCTGCGGGTGACCGAGCGGCTGGAGAGCGGGATGGTGGGCCTCAACCAGGGCGTCATCTCCAACCCGGCGGCCCCGTTCGGCGGCGTCAAGCAGTCCGGTCTGGGGCGCGAGGGCGGGACGGTCGGCATCGACGAGTACCTCACCGTCAAGTACGCGGCGGTGCGGGCACCATGGTGACCCGCTTCCTGCTCGCCGGGGTGCAGATGGCCCCGGTCTTCGGTGACGTCGCGGCGAACGTCGCCGGCACGTCCGCCTGGATCCGGGCGGCGGCCGAGCGGGGAGCCCGACTCGTGGTGTTGCCCGAGGCGGCCTCGGCGGGGTACGTCTTCGCCGACCGGGCGGAGGCCACCCGGTACGCCCAGCCGGTGCCGGACGGGCCGACGGTCACCGCGTGGGCGCGGCTCGCCGCCGAACTGGACGTGTGGATCGTGGGTGGGGTGACCGAGCGCGACGGCGACGCGGTCTTCAACTCGGCGGTGCTGATCGGTCCGACCGGGCACCTCGGCACGTTCCGCAAGGCCCACCTGTGGAACGACGAGAAGGACATCTACGACCGCAACGTCGACGGCTTCCCGGTCTTCGACACGCCACTGGGCCGGATCGGCATCGGGATCTGTTACGACGCCTGGTTCCCCGAGACGTTCCGCAGCGCCGCGGTGCAGGGGGCCGACCTGGTGGTGCTGCCGTCGAACTGGGTGCCGGTGCCGGGACAGCCGAGGGCGGCACCGGCGATGGCGAACCTGATGTGCATGACCGGCGCGCACTCCAACCAGTGCTACGTCGCCGGGATCAGCCGGATCGGGGCGGAACGCGGTCAACCCTTCATCGGCCGGTCGGTCCTGGTCGGACCGGACGGCTGGCCGATCGCCGGCCCGGCCAGCGGGGACCGTGAGGAACTCGTGCTGGCCGAGGTGGACCTGATCGGTACGCGGGCGCAACGGCTGCACAACCCGTTCAACCAACCGCTCGCCGACCGGCGGACCGATCTCTATGTGACCGACGGACCGGCTCTGCCCGCAGTGCTGCCGTCACCGCGCTGACCTGCGTGGACGGCGAGAGATGAACCTCGCCGGATAGCCGGATACGTCCCTGGGGGCTATTGACTCGCACCCTCGGCAACGCCAGGATATGAACCAATGGTTCATCCAATGAACCACTAAGGAGTGATCGTGAGCATCCGGGTTCGCAAGCTGATCCGTCACCTCGAAGAGACGCGGCTGGAGAACGGCAGAGCGGTGCAGCCGGTGCACCGGGTCGCCTTCGCCGGCGTGGTCATCGAGAATCCCTACCCCAGCGAGTACGTGCAGGACCTGGTCACCCTGGCCGACGAGATCGGCCAGGAGATCGGCGAGCTGGTCGGCCCCGCCTGCGTGGAACTGCTCGGGGCCGAGGTCGAGGCGTTCGGCAAGGCCGCGCTCGTCGGCATCGACGGCGAGGTCGAGCACGGCTCGGCGCTGATCCACAACCTGCGCTTCGGCAACGTCTTCCGGACGGCCGCCGGTGGCACCGAGCTGCTGCCCGCCGCCGAGAAGGTCGGCGTACCCGGCAGCCCGATCGACATCCCGCTCAAGCACAAGCTGGACTCGAAGACCCGGTCCCACCACCAGACGGTGACCCTCCAGGTGGCCGACGTGCCCCGGCCCCGGGAGATCCTCGTGGTCTGCGCCGCGTCGAACACCGGACGCCCGCTGGCCCGCCTCGCCGCCTTCGGCGCCGAGCTCAAGAGCAACTGACGCCAGCGCTCGACGGGACGGAGCCAGCCGATGACCATCACCGACACCGACACCACCACCTGGACCAGCGAGCGGCTCAAGGAGACCGACAAGGAGTACGTCATCCACTCCTGGTCGGTGCAGGGCAAGCTCGACCCCATCCCCGTGGCCGGCGGATCCGGTTCGTGGTTCTGGGACTACGACGGCCGCCGCTACCTCGACTTCCAGTCCCAACTGGTCAACCTGAACCTGGGCCACCAGCACCCCCGACTGGTCGAGGCGATCCGCGCCCAGGCCGAACAGCTCTGCTACATCGGACCCGGCTTCGCCGAACGGTCCCGGGCGGAACTGGCCGAGATGATGGCCGGCATCACCCCCGGTGACCTCAAGATGAGCTTCTTCACCACCGGCGGCGCGGCGGCCAACGAGAACGCCGTCCGGCTGGCCCGGCACGTCACCGGCCGGCAGAAGGTCATCGCGCGGTACCGCTCGTACCACGGCGCCACGGCGGGCGCGATGTCGCTGACCGGCGACCCGCGCCGCTGGGCGGCCGAGCCGGGGATGAGCGGTGTGGTGCGGATGCTCGACCCGTACACCTACCGCTGCCCGGCCGGGCACCCCGACCCGTGCCCGGTCTGCTCCGGCGGGCCGCACCTGGAGGAGATCCTCCGGTACGAGAACCCGGAGACCGTCGCCGCCGTGATCGTCGAGCCGGTCACCGGCACGAACGGGCTGCTCTACCCGCCGGACGGCTACCTGCGCTCGCTGCGCGAGGTCTGCGACCGGTACGGCATCCTGCTCATCTTCGACGAGGTGATGGCGGGATTCGGGCGTACCGGCGAGTGGTTCGCCTGCGACCACTGGGACGTCGTGCCGGACATCCTCACCACCGCCAAGGGGCTGAACTCCGGGTACGTGCCGCTCGGCGCGATGACGGTCTCCACCCGGATCTCCGAGTGGCTGCGCGACAACATGTTCTGGGGCGGCCTGACGTACGCCGGGCACCCGCTCGCCTGCGCCTCCGGCGTGGCCTCCCTGCGGATCATGCAGGACGAGGACGTGGTGGGTAACGCGCGGGCGATGGGGGAGCGGCTCGGTGCCGGTCTGGCCACGCTGGCGGAACGCCACCCGAGCATCGGCGAGATCCGGGGCCGGGGGCTGTTCTACGGCGTGGAACTGGTCCGCGACCGCGACACCCGCGAACCGCTCGTGCCCTTCAACGCCAAGGGACCGGCCGCCGCACCGGTCGGCCGGCTGCTCAAGGCCGCGATGCAGCGGGGCGTCTACCTGACCGCCAACTTCAACGTCCTGCGGCTGACCCCGCCCCTGGTCATCACCGCCGACGAGATCGATCTGGCGCTCGGCGTCCTCGACGAGGTGCTCGACCTCGCCGACGAGCACTACCAGAACTGAGCCACGGCCCGGCGGGTGACGGACCCGCCGGGGAGAGGAGAGGCACGATGCCGACGACGCTGATCACCAACGGCACGGTCGTCAACGCCGACGCCGCGATCCGCGCCGACGTGCTGGTACGCGACGGCCGGATCGTCGCCCTCGGCACCGGGACGGACTGGACCGCCGACCACGTGGTGGACGCGACGGGCAAGCTGGTCATGCCCGGTGGCATCGACGCGCACACCCACCTGGAGTACCCGGTCGACGGCTTCAGCACCCACACCGCCGACGACTTCCACAGCGGCACGGTCGCGGCGGCGTGCGGCGGCACCACCACGGTCATCGACTTCGTCAAGAAGGAACCCGACCGGACGCTGTACGACACGTACCTGCGGCGGCGGGACACGGCGGCGGCCAAGGCCGTGGTGGACGTCGGCCTGCACGCCATCGTCCCGCCCCGCGCCGCCCAGCCGGACGTCCTCGACGACCTGCGCCGGCTGGTCGGCGAGGGCGCGACGAGCTGGAAGTTCTTCATGGCCTACCCGGGCCAGATGGTCGACGACGACGAGCTGCTCGACGGGTTCGAGCTGGCCCGCGACCTCGACGTGCTGCCGATGGTGCACGCCGAGAACGGACACATGGTGGCCCGCGAGGTGCGGCGCCTGGTGGACAGCGGCCGGACCGCCGAGAGCTTCCACATGCGGGCGCACGGGCACGACTCCGAGGCCGAGGCGGTGCACCGCGCGGTCGTGCTCGCCGACACCATCGGCACACCGCTGTACGTGGTGCACGTGTCCAGCGCGGAGGCGGCCGACGAGATCAGCCGGGCCCGGGCCGCCGGGTCACGGGTCTACGGCGAGACCTGCCCGCAGTACCTCGTGGTGGCCTACGAGGACTACGCCGACCTGGGGGAGCGGGCCGCCGCGTACGTCTGCTCCCCGCCGATCCGGGAACGCAGCAACCAGGACGGCCTGTGGCGGATGCTCGCCACCGGTGCCCTCTCCACCGTCGCCACCGACCACGCCGGTTTCTGCCTGCACCAACCCGACGACCTGCCGCCGCAGAAGCTGCGCAGCCCCGGCTACTTCCCCAAGGTGCCCAACGGTGTCCCCGGCGTCGAGGACCGGCTGATGGTCCTCTGGCAGTCCGGCGTGGTGAGCGGGGTGATCGACCCGTGCCGCTTCGTGGACCTGGTCGCCGCCCGCCCGGCCAAGCTGTTCGGCCTCTTCCCCCGCAAGGGCGTCGTCGCGGTCGGGGCGGACGCCGACCTGGTGGTCTGGGACCCGGCCGCCGACCACGTGATCACGGCGGCGGGCTCGCACACGCGCACCGACTACAACATCTACGAGGGCATGCGCGTGACCGGCCGACCGGTGCACGTCTTCTCCCGGGGCGAGCACCTGGTCGACCCCGACGGCCTGCGGACCGACACCCCCGGCCGGGGCGCCTTCCTGACCCGCGACGCGCCGCGTCTCCTCTGACCCACCGAATCCCCTGCACCACGTACGAGCGGAGCTGGACAGATGACACTTCCCCTGGGTATCCACGTCGGTGAGCGACTCAGCCTGGAACAGACCTACTGGCAGGCCGAGTTCGCCGACCAGAACGGGTTCGAGTCCGTCTGGGTCGCCGAGGGACGACTCGCCCGCGACGGCATCGTCCCGGCGGCGATCATCGCGAGCAAGACGCGGAACGTGAAGATCGGCACCGGTGTGGTCAACAACAAGAGCCGCAACGCGGCCCTGATGGCGGTCACCTTCAAGACGCTGGACGAGATCGCGCCGGGCCGGGCCATCCTGGGCATCGGCGCCTGGTGGGAGCCGCTGGCGACCAAGGTCGGCCAGCCGCTGTCCAAGCCGCTCAAGTCGATGCGCGAGTACATCACCGTCCTCCAGACGTTCTTCCGCAACGAGGTCGTCAACTTCGACGGTGAGTTCGTCCAGATGCAGGACGTGCGCTTCGACAGCATGTACCGGGAGAACAAGCCGGTCGACATCCCGATCTACATCGGCGCGGTCGGTCCCCGGATGCTCGAACTCGCCGGTGAGATCAGCGACGGCGTGCACATGGACTTCCTGCTGCCACCGTCGTACATGGTGGGTGCCCGGGAGGCGATCGGCCGTGGCCTGGCCAAGCGGACCGACGGCCGCGACGCCATCGACCTGACCCAGATCGTCTCGTGCAGCGTCAACGACGACGACCCGCAGGAGGCCATCGACGCCTGCAAGGCGTTCCTCACCCTCTATCTGTGCCAGCAGCCGCACATCGCCGAGCACTGCGGGGTGGAACGGGAACTCGTCGACCGCCTGCAGGAGATCGCCGGCTGGCCCGCCACGCCCGAGGACATCAAGCGGGCGATGCACCTGGTCCCGAACAGCCTGGTGCAGAACGTCACCGCCTGCGGCACCACCGACGACGCCTTCCAGAAGCTCCAGGCGTACCAGGAGGCCGGGGTCCGCTGCCCGATCATCTCCACGCTCGGTGACAAGGAGCAGACCCTCACCCGGCTGGCCCAGGCCGCAAAGGCATGACCGGGGCCGGAACCCCTGACCGCAGTCCTGATCAGCGCTCATCAGCGGTAGCAGACCGTTCGGGGCCGGCTCTGACCGGCGTCGCCCCGGTGGTCGGAAAGGTCCCCTCGTGAAACTCGCCGCCCTGCAACTCCGCGCCACCGACGACCGGACCGAGACGATCGGCCGCGCCGCCGACCTGATCGACGCCGCCGCCGACCAGGGCACCCGGATCCTGCTGCTGCCGGAACTGTTCGCGGTGCCCTTCGTTCAGCCCGAACCCGACCTGGACTACTTCCGGTACGCCGAGGGACTCGACGGTCCCTCGAACCGGATGGCGGCCGAGCGGTCGAAGCGGCACCGGATGACGGTCGTCTCCTCGATCTTCGAGGCGGGGCAGGTCCCCGGCGTCTACCACAACACGGCCTGCACCTACGTCGACGGTGAGCTGAAGTCGGTGTACCGCAAGTCGCACCTGCCGTTCTCCAACGGCTTCCCGGAGAAGTTCTACTTCCAGCCGGGCGGCACCGAGCCCGACGTGGTGCAGACCGGGGAGACCGGGGTCGGCACCATCATCTGCTACGAGCGGCACTTCCCCGAACTCAGCCGCGTGGTGGCCCTGCGCGGCGGCTCGGTGCTCTGCGTACCGGTCGCCTCGGCGAGCGCGCCGATGCGCGAGGTGTTCCAGTTGGAGCTGCGCGCCCACGCCGTGTTCAACGGGCTCTTCGTCATCTGCGCGAACCGGGTCGGCACCGAGGGGACCAAGGAGTACTTCGGCCTCAGCGCGGTCTACGGCCCCAACGGCGACGTGCTCGCCCAGGCCGCCGACGACCGGGACGACATCGCGGTGGCCGAGGTCGACCTGGACCTGGTGGACCTGTCCCGCCGTCGCCGCCCGTTCCTGCGCGACCGCCGGCCCGAGCTGTACGGTCGGCTGACCCGGATGGAGCCGGAGACGTGACCCCGGGTCCGTGGGTGGTGGTCGTACCCGCCAAGTCCTTCGCGGCGGCCAAGACCAGGTGTGTGGGCCTGGCCGCCACCGACCGTGCCGCGTTGGCCCGGGCGATGCTGACCGACGTGCTCGGTGGGCTGACCCGGGCCCGGCGGGTCCGCGCCGTGGTCGTCGCCACCACCGACCCGCAGGTCACCGCCACGGCGTTGGCCTGCGGTGCCGTGGTCGCCGGCCGCGTCGGCCCGCCGGACCTGAACGCGGAGGTCCAGGCGGCGCTCCGGCTCGCCGGCGAGGCGTACGGCGACGCGCGCCTGGCCGTGGTGATGGCCGACCTCGCCGCGGCCCGGCCGGCGGAGTTCGACGCGGCGCTGGCGGCGGCCGGAGCGTACCCACGGGCGGTCGTGTCGGACGCCGACGGTACCGGCACCACCCTGCTGGCACTGACCGAGGCCGCCGACTTCCGTCCCTACCTCGGGCCCGGCTCGCGCCGCCGCTTCCTCGCCGACGGCTACCACGACCTGCCGGTGCTCGCCCCGGGGCTGCGCCGGGACGTGGACACTGTGGCCCACCTGCTGGACCTGCGGGTCGGTGACCTCGGGGCCGGCACCCGGGCGTGGGCCGCGACACCACCGTCCGTCGGCCCGCCCGTCGGCACCCGGCCCGTTCGGCGGGCCCATCCGCACGGCATCCGGCACCCGGCCTGAGGTGACCTCGGCCCGGACGTCGAGAATGATTCACTGATCACGAGGTCGGCACCCCACCGGAGGAACACGATGCGCCCGCTCACCAGCCGGGCCACCGGCGATCGCACCTGGCTGGTCGCCGTGGCCGCCAGCCTCTGGGGTTTCTCCAGCCTGCTGCGGGAGCCGCTGGCCCGGGAACTCCCCGCGTTGAGCGTGGTGCTGGCCGAACACGTCGTGCTGGTGCTGCTGGTGTCACCCTGGGTGATCCCGGCCGTCCGCGCGCTGGCCCGCTCCTCGGCGCGGACGAAGCTGGCCGTGCTGGTGATCGGCGCCGGCTCCTCGGCCCTGGCCACCACGCTCTTCACCGCCGCGTTCCGGCTGGGCGACCCGATCACCCCGCAGGTGTTGCAGAAGCTCCAACCGGTGCTCGCCCTGGTCCTGGCCGCGCTGCTGCTGGGGGAGCGGGTCGGTCCCCGGTTCCCGCTCTTCGCGGTGCCCGCGCTCGTCGGCGCCTGGCTGCTGGCCTTCCCCGACCCGCTGGCGGCGCAGCCGCGCGGCCTGGCCGCGGCGGCACTCGCCCTCGGCGCGGCGGCGCTCTGGGCGGCCGGGACGGTCCTCGGCCGGATGGTCAGCGCCGAACTGTCCTTCCTGCACGTCACCACGCTGCGGTTCAGCGTCGGCCTGGTCACGCTGACCACCTTCGCGGCGGCCACCGGCACCCCGGTCGGCGTGCCGATCGAGCTGGTGCCCCGGCTGGTGCTGCTCGCCGCCATCCCCGGCCTGCTCGCCCTGACGCTGTACTACCACGCCCTGCGTCGGACGCCCGCGTCCAACGCGACCCTCGCCGAACTGGCCTTCCCGCTGACCGCAGCCCTGGTCGGGCTCACCCTGCTCGACGGTCGACTCGGCACCAGCCAGTGGGTCGGCCTGGCGCTGGTGCTGGCCTCGGTGGTCCTGCTCGCGCTGCACGAGAACCGCAGCTCCCGGCCGGCGGTGCGGCAGCCGGAGCAGCGCGTGCCTCAGGTCGTCGGCACCTCCGGCAACGCCGCCGGGAGGTCCGACTCGACGCGGTGACGCAGCAGGTGCAGCGGCCCGGCGGTGATCCCCGCCTCGGTCAGTGCCACCGCGTACGCCGCCGCCGCCGAGTCGTCCACCAGGCCGTGCACCAGCGGCAGGGCGGGTGTAGCGGCCCGCAACAGCGACTCCACCTGGCAGGAGGCGATCGTGCCGGGCAGCCCGAGTGCCGCCGCGTGTCCGGCGACCGCCGCCGACGGCAGGTCCACCGGCACGCTACGGCTGGTCCGCCCCACGTGCAGCAGCCCACCGCCGACCACCAGCACGTCACGGTCACGCCGCATCCGGGCCAGCGCCCGCGCGGGATCCAGCGCGTGCGGGAACGAGTCGTCCACCACGATCGTGCCGGGGCGCAGCCGGTCGACGTCGAGCGGTTCGGTGGCCGCGCTGGTGGCACCGATGATCAGGTCGGCGGCGTACGCGGGGTCGGGCACCGCCGGGGTGGTGGGACAGATCTCCACGGCGGCGGTGAGCCCGTCGGCGCGGAGCCGGTCCACCTGGTCGGCCAACCGGGGCGCGGCCGCCGGCAGGTCGCAGAGCAGCAGCCGCGCCGGTGGCCGGGGCGCGCGGGCCAGCAGCAGCCGCAGCGAGGAGAACCCGATCGAGCCGAGACCGACCACGGCGACGGTCCGTCCGGCCAGGCTGCGCCCGGTCGCCGCCAGCGCCGCCTCGACGGTCAGGACCACCGAGACGACCGTGGCCGCGTGACCGGTGGTGACCGCCGTGGCGGTCCGCGTGCGCCGCAGCACCCCCACCCCGTACCCGGTGTGGGCGGGGATCAGGCCGGCGAGGGAGACGCAGGTCGCGCCGAGACCGGCGGCGAGGTCGACGGCGGCGGCGGCCTCGGTGGCGAGCCCGTCCCCGGCGGTGGTCAGCTCGTCGGCGAAACGGGGGAGACAGACGAAGCCGGAGGTGCCCAGCGGAGTGGACAGCTCCTCCAACAGCCGGGGTCGCCCGCCGGGGAAGAGCAGCTCGCGAAGCTGCTCGCGGGGCAGGCTCCCGGCGGGCAGCCCGGCGATCACGGCGAGCTGCGCGGGCGACGGCAGGTACCCGACGATGGCGGCGGTCAGTGTCGGCGTCGGACCCGGTCGGACGGTCGCCGCCGTGCTCGTGTGCGGCGAGGCCGGCCCCTGGCTCGGTGCGGTCGCCACCGGGCTCGTCGGGGACGGGGCGGCGTTCGGGCCGGCTGCCGCCGGCTCCGGCCCGGTCGCCGCCTCGTTCAGGTCGGCGCGGAGCCGGTCGGCGAGGTGGTCCAGGTCGGCGGCGCTCAGCGCCGTGGGGGAGCCGCGCAGGGTGACCCGCAGCCCGTCGGCCACCGGCCGGGCGGTGAGGAACAGGTCGGTGCCCAGCGGCGGCGGGGCGAGTTCGCTGTCCTCGTCCCAGGAGAGGTCGAGCCGGTCCGGCCCGACCGTCCCCGTCGCCGCGGGCCGGAGCGCGTCGAAGTCCAGGAAGCTGAAGAAGAACTGGGCGCCGGTCGGCGCGCCGTCGGGTCGTCCGGCCGGCACGGCCGCCGCGATCGACGGCGGGTCGGCGTACTGCCGGGCGGCGCTGACCTCGGCCGCGACCCGGGCCAGATGGACCGGGAAGGGCTCGGTGCCGGTCAGGCGCAGCGGCAGCATCGCCGCACACGGCCCGAAGATCCGGTGCAGGTCCGGCAGCGGGTGGTCGCGTCCGGTCACGGCCAACCCGAGGACCAGGTCGTCCTGACCGGTGAACCGGGCCACCACCCGGTGGTACGCGGTCAGCACCGGCGCGTACAGGGTGCTCGACGCGTCGGTGGCCAGCCGGCGTAGTCCCGCCACCACCGTGGCGTCGAGCGTGAACGCGCGGACCGGGGTCCCCGGATCCGTGGTGCCGTCGGCGTGCCGCCGATCGGTCTCCGCCCGCAGCACCGGTGGCCGGTACGCGGACCCGAACCGCTGCGACCACCACGCGTACGCGGCCGGGTCCGGTGCGGCGGCGGCCCGTTGTGCCAGCAGCCGTACGTAGTCCCGGAAACCGGCCCGCAGCGGCGGCAGCGGATCGGCGGTCCCGTCGGCGTGGTACGCGGCCAGCAGCTCGTGGCCCAGCAGCGCGGCACTGTAGCCGTCACCGATCAGGTGGTGGGCGTGCACCAGCAGGACGTGGTCGTCCGGTGCGACCCGCAGCAGGCGCAACCGCAGCAGGGGCCAGGCCCACGGCTCGAACCGTCGGCGACGTTCCTCCGCCACCCGGTCGGCCACCTCGGCCGGGCCGGTCACGCTCTCGTACGCCACCGGCAGCCGCATCGCGACGGGCAGTTCCTGTTGCACCGGTGGCCGGGCACCGGCCGGGAAGACGGTCCGCAGCATCGGGTGCCGGGCGACCAGCAGGTCCACCGCACGCTGGAAGGCGTCCCGGCGCAACGGCCCGTGCAGCCGTAACCGGGCCAGCCAGGCAGTCCCGGCACCGGGCAGGACGGCGTCGGCGAGCAGGAACCCACGCTGGGCGGCGGTGACCGGAAACGGCGTGGCGGAGTCCGTCTGCGGCACGGCGTCGACAACCGGTCCACTGTCGACGGTCGTCGGGCCCGTCGTGGCATCGTCGTCCGCGGCACCGGCGTCGAGTGCGGCGGCCAGGGCGGCCGGAGTCCGGTGCTCGTAAAGGAGCGTCGGGCTCGCCGTGACCGCGTGGCGCTCCTGAAGGTGGGCGAAGACCTCCAGGGCCAGGATCGAGTCGCCGCCGAGGGCGAAGAAGTCGTCGTCCGGGCCGACCACCGGCAGGTCCAGCAGACCGGCCCAGATGCGGGCCAGCTCCGCTTCGGTGCCGGCCGGACCGGTGAGGCCGGTTGCCGGTGCGCGGCGGTCCGCCAGCGCCGCCAGCGATTCGCGGTCGATCTTGCCGGTGGCGGTCAACGGCAGGCTGGCCAGCAGGTGCAGACGCGCGGGCACCATGTGCGCCGGCAGGTGAGCGGCCAGATGGGCGCGCAGCGCGGCCGTGGTGGGGGTGGTCTGCGGCGCGGGCAGCACGAAGGCGTGCAGGCGAGGGTGCGGATCGGCCCGGTGCAGGACGGTCGCCGAGGCGACCTCCGGATGGGTCCGCAGCACCGCCTCGATCTCGCCGGGTTCCACCCGGTGACCGTGGATCTTGATCTGGTCGTCGAGGCGGCCGAGGAACTCCAGGGTCCCGTCCGGCGCGAGTCGGCCCCGGTCGCCGCTGCGATAGAACCGCTCGCCGTCGTGGACCACGAACGCCGCCTCGGTCAGCTCCGGCTCGCCGAGATAGCCGCTGGTGAGACCGGCACCGCCGAGATACAGCTCGCCGGCCACCCCGGACGGGCATTCCCGACCGTCCGGGTCGACGACGCGGACCACCGCCCCGCCGACCGGACGGCCGATCGGCAGTCGGCGTACCGCGTCGTCCGGCCGCGCGTCGATCAGGTGCCAGGTGGCGTTGACGGTGGTCTCGGTCGGGCCGTACAGGTTGGTGATCCGGGCGTCGCCGAACAGGTCGAACCAGCGCCGGACCGCCACCGGCGACAGTTCCTCGCCGCCCACGTGCACCCAGCGCAGCGCGGTCAGGTCGGGCACCTCGCCGTGCCGGCGTCCGTGCTCCTCGGCGGCGCGCAGGATCCGCTCCCACAGCGTGGGGACCGAACTCCACACCGTGATCCGGTCCCGGGCGATCCGGGACAGCAACGCCTGCGGATCGCGGAGCTGGGTGCGGGTGAACGTGACCACGGTGGCCCCGACCAGCAGCGGGGCCAGGATCTGCCGGACCGAGGCGTCGAAGCAGCTCGACGCCGTCTGGGCGAGCCGGTCCCCGGGTCGGTAGCCGAAGGTGGTGACGGCCCAGTCGAGGTACGTGCGCATCGACGCGTGGCTGACCGGTACGCCCTTGGGGCGCCCGGTCGACCCCGACGTGAAGATCACGTAGGCGGTCCGGTCCGGTGCCGCCTCGGGCACCGAGGGCACGTCGTGGTCCGCGACGGTCGCGATCCCGTCGAAGGGGACCGGTCGTGCGGCAGCGTCGAGGCGGGCCGCCACGGCGGTCGAGTCGTCGTCGTGCAGCAGTACGTTGACTCCGGCCCGGACCAGGTGGTCGGCGAGGCGGGCCGGTGGGTGGGCCGCGTCCAGCGGCACCCAGGCGGCCCCGGCCCGCAGGATGCCGACCACCCCGACCACGGTCTGCGGTCCGGGGGCGGTGAGCAGGCCGACCCGGTCGCCGGGGCGTACCCCGTGCCGGGCGAGCAGCGCGGCCACCCGGTCGGCGTCGCGGTCCAGCGTCCGGTAGGTCACGGTCCGGGCGCCGGTCGTCACCGCCACCGCGTCCGGGGTGCGTCGGCAGACCGCGCGGATCCGGGCGGTGACGTCACCCCCGCCGACCGGCTGCCGCCCGGCGTCGGCGACCGCCAGGACCGTCGCGGGACGCGTGGAGTCACCAGTGGACAGCGGCGGTCGGCCGGTGGCGATCGCGACGAGGTCGTCCCGGTGTTCGGCGGCGAGCCGGGCCACCGTCGCCGGGGTGAACAGTCGGCGCGGGAAGTTCCAGGACAGGCCGAGACCGTCACCGGACTCCCAGCAGAGCAGACTCAACCGGGTGGCGGCGGAGCCGGAACCGGCCGCCGTGGGCGTCACGGCGACCGGACAGTCCGGGTCGAGGGTGACCGGGAACCGGGCGAAGCTGAACCCGGCCGGGCTGGCGGTACGCGGCCCGGCACCGGGCCGGTCGAGCAGACGGGCCAGGTCGAGGCTGGTGACCGAGCCGTGTCGCTGCGCCGCCGACCAGGCGACCCGGAGTCGGTCGGCGAGCCGTCCGGCCGGCTCGTCGGGGTCCACGTCGAGGACCAGGGGCAGGGTGTCGGCGAACGGTCCAACGATGCGGTCGATCCCGGCCAGCCGGGCGTCGCGACCGGCCCGCGCCACCGTCACCGGCACGCGTCGCTGCCCACCCCACCGGGCCAGGCAGCGCACGTACCCGGCCAGCAGCAGATGGAACAGCGTCACGCCGGCCTCGGCGGCCCGGTCCCGCAACGCCGACACCAGCTCCGGCGCCACCTCACTCGGCAGGGTCAGCAGGGGCGGGCCGGGAGGTCCGTCCGGGTCACCGTCGAAGGGCAGCCGCAGCGTCGTGCCGTCGGCCAGCAGATCCCGCCAGTACGCCAGGTCGGCCGGCGTGGGCACGGCCACCTCGCGCGCGTACGTGTCGAACCCGGGCGCGGGCGGGCGGTGCACCGGCGTACGGCCGTGGGCCAGGGTGGTGTAGTCGGCCCACAGTTCCTCGCTGAGCAGGTTCAGGCTGAACCCGTCCCCGGCGGCATGGTGCAGCACCAGCATCAGGTGGGCCCGATCGGGTGCCTCCCGGACGAGGACCGCTCGCAACGGCGGCTGCCGGGACAGGTCGACCGGGGTGTTGCACAGCCGCTCCCGCACCTCGGTCAACGGCTCGGTGAGCGTCCGCACCGTGTACCAGTCCGGCGTCGGAGCCGGTCGGGCCGGTACGGGCATGACCACCTGGCGAGGCGTACCCGGACCGGGCGCGAACCGGACCCGCAGCATCGGGTGACGCGTCTCCAGACGCGCCAGCACCTGCCCGAGGAGCGAGGCGTCCAGGGGACCGGTGACGGTCTGCTGGACGAAGGCGAAGCTGGCCACGGCGGGGTGCAGCCGGTCGTTGACGTGGAACGCCCGCTGCACGGCGGTCAGCGGGAACGGCTCGCCCTCGACCGACGTCCGCGACCCGACCGACGGCGTACGCGTCACGGGTTCGGCGTCGCGCATCCCGGTGAGGTGGGCGGCCAGGTCGGCGACGGTGGTGTACTCGAAGAACAGGGTGACCGGCAGCTCCCGGCCGAGTTCCTCCTCCAGCCGCTTGACCAGGTCCACGGCGGCCAGCGAGTCCAGGCCGAGGGCGAGGAACGAGGTGTCGTCGGCGATCTCGTCGGGCCGCCGGTGCAGTGGTTCGGCGAGCAACCGCCGCAGCAGCCCGGCCACCTCGTCCCGGCCCGGTCCGCCGTCCCCACCGGCGATTCCACGCGGCACGTCGACAGCGCCGGTGTCGGCAGTGGCGGTCGCGACGGCGGCAGTCGCGACGGCGGCCCCGACCGGGACGCCGACCGTCGGCGCGGTGGCCGGACTCTCCGGCCCGGCCGCGACGACGACGTGTGCGGCGTCGACACGTCGGGCGAGCGCCAGGGCGCGCAGCGCGTCGTCGACCGGCATGGCACCGGGGCCGCCACCGCCGGTCCGGGCGGCCATGCCGGTGTCGCTGATCGCGGCGAAGCCGACCGCCTGGACGGGGCGGCCCGTGGCCCGGTGTGCGGTCGCGAACGCGTCGAGGAACCGGTTGGCGGCGGCGTAGTCACCGATCGCGCCGGCCAGGCCGGGCAGCACCGCGCTGACCGACGAGAACCCGACCAGGGCCGTCCGGTCGTGGCCGTGTCGCCGCAGCGCCTCGGTGAGCAGGTAGCTGCCGCGTACCTTCGGACCCAGCACGCCGAGGACGTCCGCGACGGACTTGGCGCGCAGGGTGCCGACCCGGACGGTGCCGGCGGCGTGGAACACGGTGTCCACCCGGGGCACGGCGGCGAGCAGGGCGTCCACGTCGGCGGCCACGGTTACGTCACAGCGGTGGTACGTCGCCGTCGCCCCCAGCGCGGTCAGCTCGGCCAGTAACGCCGCCGGTGCGTGGTCCGTCCGACCGGCCAGCAGCAGGGTCGGCTGCTCCCGGCGAGCCAGGGACCGGGCGAGCGCCGCGCCCACACCACCGGCACCGCCGACGATCAGGTGTACGGCACCCGCCCCGGCAGACCCGCCACCGGCAGCGCCGACGGCCCGGTCGACGGACGTCACCACCGGGTCGGGGACTCCTCCTGCGCCCGGCGACACCGGGTCGAGGAAACGTGCCATCCGGCGTCCGTCCCGCCAGGCCACCCCGGTCGCCGCGCGCGGGCCGGGTGAGACAGCTGCCGGGCCCGCCGCGAGGGCGGACAACTCGCGGCGGACGGCGTCGACCCGCGTCGCCGTACCGTCCGAGGAGCAGAGGTCCACGGTCTGCACGAGCAGGCCCGGACGCTCGTCGGCGAGCGCGGCGGTCAACCCGGCCAGCACCGCCTGCACCGGGCGGGCACGCTCCGCCGCCGCGCCGGTGACGTGCACGTCCTCGGTGACCACCAGCAACCGGCCCGGCCGGTCGGCGTCCTCGTCGATCAGGGCGCGGACGGCGTGTACCTGCGCGGTGACGGCGGCGTCGAGCGCGGCCGCGTCCGGCGTGTCCACCGCCGCCCCGGCGAGCAGCACGGTGACGCCGGGGGTGTCGTCAGCGACGACCGTGGGGGTGTCGGCCGTGCGGACCTCGATCCCGTCGGCGGTGAGTGCGGTGACCAGGGCGTCGGCGAACGGACCGCCCACCCCCGGGCCGCGCGGCCGCACCCACCCGGCGGGTACGCCCGCGACCACCGGCACCTCCCGCCAGGCGACGACGTGCAACGGTGCGGCCTGCGGTGATCCCGGTGGCGGGAAGGCGCGACGCGCGAACGGGTAGGTCGGCACCGGCACCCGCTGCCGCCCGGCGTACAGGGCGGGACGGTCGAGCGGGCCACCCCGGACCCAGAGCAGTCCGGCCGTGGCCAGCAACGACGCCGTAGCGGTGGGCCCGCCGGGCACGGCGACCATCCGGACCATGGGATGGGCCGCTCCGTCGACCTGCCCGCCACGATGCTCCGTCGCGCCGACGCCACCGGTGCCGGAGTCCGGCGCCAGGGCGGCAGTGTCCCGGGTGGAGTCGGCGACGCCCAGCTCGACCACGGTGTCGTACCCGTCGTCGTGGAGCCGTCGCCACGCCGCACGCCACTGCGCTCCGCTCGTCGCCCCGGTGGCCCACCGCAGCGGGTCCGGCGGATCCCACCGCCCGGCCGCCGGGCTGAACACCGGCACGCCCCGCAGCGCCGCGAGGGCGTACCCGTCGTCGTCCCGGTCGGCGTGGCCGTCCCCGGCGGCGGCCGGATCGGCGAGCGCGACCGACCGCCGGACCGCCTCGGCGACGCCCAGCGCGCCCCCGGCGGCGGCTGCCGCCAGCTCACCCACACCGTGTCCGAGCAGCGCATCGGGCCGCACCCCCCAGGCGGCGAGTTGCCCGGCCAGGGCCAGGGCCACCACCACGCCCGCCGGGGCGCTGACCCGCTGGTCCGTCCGTTCCGCCCCGTCGTGCAGGCACCAGGCGAGCAGCGGTCGTCCCGCCACCGGGCCGGCGGCGGCGCAGGCCCCGGTCAGCAGGGCCCGGAAGACCGGGAGCCGGTCGTGCAGGTCACGGACCGCTGGTGCGTCCGGCGGCGATCCGTCGCCCGGGAAGGCGAAGACGATGCGTGGCCGCCGGCCGACCGGTTCGTCCCGGTACGCGGTCGCGGCCGCCGCCAACCGGTCCGCCAGCCCGGAGTCGTCGGCGACGAGCGCCAACCGGTACGGCGCGTCGTCACGGGCGGTGCCGGCGCTGGCGACCACGTCGGCCACGTCGAGGTCACCCCGGGCGCGCAGGTGCCCGGCGAGGTCGAGGGCACTGCGCCGCAACCCGGCCGCCGATCGCGCGGCGAGCGTCACGAGGTGCGCGCCGGTGCCGTCCGGCGGCGGTACGGGCTCCCGGGGCGGCGCCTCGCGCAGGACGGCGTGCGCGTTGGTGCCGCCGAAACCGAACGCGTTCACGCCGGCGACCAGCGGTCCGGGTGCGGTCCACGGGCGTGTCTCGGTGAGCACCGTGAAACCCGCGGCGTCGAGGTCGTACCGGGTGGACGGCCGGACGTGGTGCAGCGACGGTGGCAACTGTCGGTGCCGCAGGGCCAGCACCACCTTCAGCAGCGACGGCATGCCGGCGGTGTTGAGCAGGTGCCCCAGGTTGGTCTTGACCGACCCGAGCCAGCGGGGCGTGCCGTCGGGGCGGGGCGGGAACGCGGCGGCCAGTGACCGCGCCTCCACCGGGTCACCGAGGCCGGTGCCGGTGCCGTGCGCCTCGACGTACGAGACGACGGCCGGGTCGAGCCCGGCGTCCGCGTACGCGCGGGCGATGACCTCCCACTGCCGCTGCGGATTCGGGGCGAGCAGGCTCAACGACCGGCCGTCGTTGCCGACGGCGGTGCCGGCGACCAGCGCGAGCACCCGGTCCCCGGCGGCGTACGCGTCGTCGGGGCGGCACAGGACGAGCGCCGCACCGCCCTCGCCGGGCACGAAACCGTCGGCGTCGGCGTCGAAGGCGCGACACCGCCCGGTCGGCGACAACGCCTCGGCGGCGTCCAGCAGCCGGTAGGCGGTCTCGGTGAGGTTGAGGTTCACGCCGCCGACCACCGCGATGTCGCACTCGCCGGTGGCCAGGCTGCGCGCGGCCAGGTGCAGCGCGACCAGCGCCGACGAGCAGGCGGTGTCCACCGCGATCGCCGGGCCGACGAGGTCCAGCGTCTGCGACAGCCGGGCCGCGACGAGATTGCGCAGGTTGCCGACCAGCGCCGATGGTCCGGTCACCGCACCGGTGGCGGCCAGCAGCTCGGGGTAGGCGCTCTCGCCGACGGCGGCGAAGACGCCGACACGTCGACCCTGCCGGCGCGGGCCGGCGTACCCGGCCCGTTCCAGCGCCTCGTACCCGATCTCCAGGAACAGTCGGGCGTGCGGGTCGGTGAGCCGGGCCTCCTCGTCGGAGAGCCCGAAGAAGTCCGCGTCGAGCTGCATCGGGTCGTCCAGGAAGGACCCCCAGCGAGGTCGGCCGTCCTGCGGCGTCCACCGGTGCTCCGGCACCGCCCGCACCGCGTCGACGCCGTCGACGAGCCCGCGCCAGAACTCGTCCGGGTCGTCCGCGCCGGGGAACCGGCAGGCCATCCCGATGACCGCGAGCGGCGTCGCGCCGGAGCGGTCGTCCGGTGCCGGTGGGACGGGACTCCCGAGCGGTGCCGTCCGGGTCGCCGACGGCCCGGCCAGGATGCGGTCGGTGAGCGCGGCGACGGTGGGACAGTCCCGCAGGTCCGCCGGATCGAACGTGGTGCCGAGGGCGTCCTCCAGCCCGGCCAGCACCTCCATCGCCGTGAGCGACGACCCGCCGATGGCCAGGAAGCGGTCGTCCGCCGCGATGGTGTCGGCGGGCCGGTCCAGCACCCGGGCCCAGACCGCCCGGACGACCTGCTCGACCCGTCGCCGGGACAGCGGCCCCGAGGACGGCGGCGCGGATACCGGGTGTGGGTCCGTCGAGGTCGCCGGTGGCGCGGGGTCGGACGTCGACGGGCGTGGGCGGCTGGTCGCCGCCAGGTGCCAGCGGCGTTCCCGGTCGGCGAAGTCACCGGCCAGGTAGCGTTCGCGCATCCGTCGCCGCCGCAGCTTGCCGCTGGTGGTGCGGGCGAACGCGCCGGGCGGAAGCGGCAGCACCCGCACGTCGTGGTGCCCGGCCGCCTCGGCGACCCGGGCCCGCGTGGCGTCGAGCACCACGGCTGCCCCGGCGGGCGGACGGGCCCAGGCCACGAAGACCACGATCCGCTCGCCGCCGCTGTCCGGGTCGGTGCAGCCGACCACCGCGGTCATCGTGGCCGGCAGCCCGGCGGTCGCGGCGGCCACCGCCTCCAGGTCGGACGCGTGGAACGTCCGGCCGTTGACGAAGATCACGTCCTTCGCGCGGCCGGTCACACAGAGCCGGCCGGCGCGCTGGAAGCCCAGGTCACCGGTGCGCAGCCAGCCGTCCACGAAGGTCTCCCGGCTGGCCTGCGGATCCCGGTGGTAGCCGCGCGCCACGTTCGGGCCGCGTACCTCGACCAGGCCCACCCGATCCTCGGGCAGCGGACGGTGCCGCTCGTCGACGACGCGTACCTCGCAGCCGGGCACCGGGTGTCCCAGGTCCATCAGCTCCACCGCGTGCGTACCCGGCGCGGTGCTCACCGCCCGGCCCCGGCTCAGCGCGGCACGGTCCAGCAGCAGCGGCGCGGCGACCTCCCCGGGCGGCGGGAAGGTCACCGCGAGGGTCGCCTCCGCCAGGCCGTACACCGGTCGCAGGGCGGCCGGGGCGAGCCCGGTCGGGCGGACGTGCGTCAGGAAGGCCCGCCACACCGTGGGGGAGATGGGCTCCGCGCCCACCACCACGCACCGGACGCGGCTCAGGTCGAGCGTGGCGAGAAGATCCGCCGGGACCCGGCGGACCGCCAGCGCCAGCGCGAAGTTCGCCGCCGAGAGCAGGGTCGCGCGATGCCGGTGGGCGGCGGTGAACCACAGTGCCGGGCGCTTGGCGAACGCCATCGGAGGTACGCGGACCTGCGTGCACCCGATGGCCAGCGGGGTCAGGTGGGTGCCGATCAACCCCATGTCGTGGAAGTACGGCATCCAGGTGACCAGCACGTCGTCCGGTCCGGCGCCGCTGGCCAGCCGGGACTGCTCCACATTGGCCAGCACGTTGGCGTGGGTCAGCTCCACCCCGCGCGGCGTGCCGGTGCTGCCGGAGGAGAACTGGAGGAACGCCACGTCGTCGGGGTCGGCGGCGAACGACTCCTCCAGCGGGGGGCTGGTACGCAGGTCGGCCAGCCGCAGCACCAGGCCCGCCAGCCCGTCGGCGACCGCCCCGGTGGCGTCGTCCACCACGGTCACCGCGTCGGCGAGCAGCTCGCGCACCGCCCGTACCCGGGCCGGTTCGGGCGGCAGCGGCACCGGGACCAGCCCGGCGGCGAGCGCCCCCCAGAACAGCGGCTGGAAGTCGTCGCCGGCGTCGGCGACCAGGATCACCGGGGTGCCGGGGATCACGCCGGCCGCCCGGTAGCCGCCCGCCACCCGCAGCGACTCGTCCCGCAACTGCCGCACGGTGACGGTGCGCTCGGTGCCGTCCTCGCGAACGTGCACGACCACCTGGTCGGGTGCGCGATCTGCGGCCTGGACGAGGACGTCGAGCAGTGTCCGTCGGTCGCCGGGTCCGGCCGCAGTCTGCACGCGACGATGCTAGTGGGCATGATCGAGTACCCGGCCGACGGTCGCCGGGATGCCCGTCATCTGACACGCGACACGCCCGGCACAGCATCTGGTGTTGCCATCTCCGCACCGCACCCATATATGGTGTGCCCCGTAGCTGGTTCGACCGCCGCTCCACGGCGGTCGAGGCAAGAGGGAACCCGGTGTGAATCCGGGACTGCCCCGCAGCGGTGAGTGGGAACGACCGCCGTCATCACGCACTGGACCCGCCAGGTCTGGGAAGCGACGGCCAGTAGGCGCGAGCATCAGGCCCACGAGTCCGAAGACCTGCCAGCGCGCCGCACGCGACGTGTGCGGCGGTCGAAGGCCGCGTGGGACGGCCGACGCCAGGAGCTGGTCGTGACGGCAGCAGTGCCGTCGGCAGACCGGCGGCGTCCTCCCGCGCGGACCCGACGATCTCGGGGACAGGCGTGAGGAGGGGAACATGACGGTGACCCAGGAGCAGGCGGGGCCGGAGCAACGCCGGCACGTCATGCAGGTCCGCAAGCGGAACGGCGACACCGAGCCAGTGGACGTCAACAAGATCGTCAAGGCGGTCGAGCGGTGGGTCGCCGACCTGGACGAGATCGACCCGCTGCGGGTGGCGACGAAGACCATCAGCGGGCTGTACGACGGCGCGACCACGGCCGAGATGGACAAGCTCTCCATCCAGACCGCGGCCGAACTGATCGGTGAGGAGCCGCAGTACTCGAAGCTGGCGGCCCGACTGCTGGCCGCGTACGTGGACAAGGAGGTCCGCGGACAGCAGGTGGCCAGCTTCAGCCAGTCCATCCGGTACGCACACGGCCTGGGCCTGATCGGCGACGACACCGCCGCGTTCGTGGCCCGCAACGCCCGCAAGCTGGACGACGCCGTCGACCCGGCGGGGGACCTGCGCTTCGAGTACTTCGGCCTGCGCACGGTCGCCGACCGCTACCTGCTGCGGCACCCGCAGACCCGGCTCGTGGTGGAGACGCCGCAGTACTGGCTGTTGCGCGTCGCCTGCGGCCTGTCGCAGACGCCCGGCGAGGCGATCGGCTTCTACCGGCTGATGTCCAGCCTGGCCTACCTGCCCAGCTCACCGACGCTGTTCAACTCCGGCACCCGGCACACGCAGATGTCCTCGTGCTTCCTGGTCGACTCGCCGCGCGACGAGCTCGACTCCATCTACGAGCGCTACCACCAGGTCGCGAAGCTGTCCAAGTTCTCCGGCGGCATCGGCATCTCCTGGTCCCGGGTACGCGGTCGGGGCGCCCTGATCCGGGGCACCAACGGCAGGTCGAACGGCATCGTGCCGTTCCTCAAGACGCTGGACGCCGGGGTTGCCGCGGTCAACCAGGGCGGCCGTCGCAAGGGCGCGGCCTGCGTCTACCTCGAACCGTGGCACCCGGACGTGGAGGAGTTCCTCGAACTGCGGGACAACACCGGCGAGGAGTCCCGGCGTACGCACAACCTGAACCTCGCCAACTGGATTCCGGACGAGTTCATGCGCCGGGTCGAGGCGGACGGCGACTGGTCGCTGGTCGACCCGTCGGACGCCCCCGAGCTGCCCGACCTGTTCGGTGAGGCGTTCGACGAGGCGTACCGCGCGGCGGAGAAGAAGGCGGTCAAGACCGTCAAGGCCCGAGACCTGTACGGCCGGATGATGCGGACGCTCGCGCAGACCGGCAACGGGTGGATGACCTTCAAGGACGCCTCGAACCGGCTCTCCAACCAGACCGGTGCCCCGGGCAACACCATCCACCTGTCGAACCTCTGCACCGAGATCCTGGAGGTCAACGATGACGCCGAGACGGCGGTCTGCAACCTCGGGTCGGTCAACCTGGGCGCGCACGTCACCGCGGACGGGGTCGACTGGGAGCGGCTGCGCGCGACGGTGCGGACCGCCGTGGTGTTCCTGGACCGGGTGATCGACATCAACTACTACCCGGCCGAGCAGGCGGCGGCGTCGAACCCGCGCTGGCGCCCCGTCGGGCTCGGGCTGATGGGCCTCCAGGACGCGCTCTTCACGCTGCGCCTGCCGTTCGACTCCCCGGCCGCCCGGGAGCTGTCGACCCGCGTGCAGGAGGAGATCTTCCTGACCGCGTTGGAGACCTCCGCCGGGCTCGCCGAGCGGTTCGGCCCGCATCCCGCGTACGCCGAGACCCGCGCCGCCCGGGGTGAGCTGCACCCGGACCTGTGGGGCGCCGAGGTCGGCCAGACCGAGCGGTGGGCCGCGCTGCGCGAGACGATCGGTCGGCACGGCCTGCGGAACTCGCTGCTGGTGGCGATCGCCCCGACCGCCACCATCGCCTCGATCGCCGGCTGCTACGAGTGCATCGAGCCGCAGGTGTCCAACCTGTTCAAGCGCGAGACGATGTCCGGCGAGTTCCTCCAGATCAACACCTATCTGGTCCGCGAACTGAAGGCGCGCGGGCTGTGGACGGCCCCGATCCGGGAGCAGATCAAGCGCGCCGAGGGTTCCGTGCAGGGCGTGGTCGAGCTGCCCGCCGACGTACGCGAGCTGTTCCGGACCGCGTGGGAGCTGCCGCAGCGGGCGCTGATCGACCTGGCGGCGGCCCGCGCCCCCTTCATCGACCAGTCGCAGTCGCTGAACCTGTTCCTGAGCGCGCCGACCATCGGCAAGCTCTCCTCGATGTACCTGTACGCCTGGAAGTCCGGGCTGAAGACCACCTACTACCTGCGGTCGCGTCCGGCGACCCGAATCCAGCAGGCCACTGTCGCCGTCACCCCGAGCGTCACGCCGGTCGTGGCGGTCAGCGACGACGAGGCGTTGGCCTGCTCCCTGGAGAACCCCGAGAGCTGCGAGGCATGCCAGTGACCACCGTCTCCGAGACCAGCACCAGCACCGGCGTGGGGGAGCGGCACCTGCTGCTCGACCCCGGCATGGACCTGACCCTGCGGCCGATGCGCTACCCGCAGTTCTTCGACCGCTTCAAGGACGCCATCAAGAACACCTGGACGGTGGAGGAGGTCGATCTGCACTCCGACCTCGCCGACCTGGCCAAACTCTCCCCGGCCGAGCAGCACCTGGTGTCCCGGCTCGTGGCGTTCTTCGCCACCGGCGACACCATCGTCGCCAACAACCTCGTGCTCAACCTCTATCAGCACGTCAACTCGCCGGAAGGCCGGCTGTACCTCTCCCGGCAGCTGTTCGAGGAAGCGGTGCACGTCCAGTTCTACCTAAACCTGCTGGACACCTACGTTCCGGACGAAAAGGAACGGTTCGAGGCGTTCGCGGCGGTGGAGAACATCCCGTCGATCGCCCGCAAGGCCGAGTTCTGCTTCAAGTGGATCGACTCCATCTTCGACCTGCGCGAGCTGCGGACCCGCGAGGACCGGCGGGCCTTCCTGCTGAACCTGATCTGCTTCGCCGCCTGCATCGAGGGCCTGTTCTTCTACGGCGCTTTCGCCTACGTCTACTTCCTGCGCTCCCGGGGGCTGCTGCACGGCCTCGCCTCGGGCACCAACTGGGTGTTCCGCGACGAGTCCATGCACATGGCCTTCGCCTTCGACGTGGTCGACACCGTCCGCGCCGAGGAGCCGGACCTGTTCGACGCCGAGCTGGAGCAGCAGGTCAAGGACATGCTGGCCGAGGCGGTCGAGTGCGAGGTGCAGTTCGCCGTCGACCTGCTGGAGCAGGGCGTCTCCGGCATGTCGCCGGCCGACATGCGGGAGTACCTCCAGCACGTGGCCGACCGGCGGCTGGCCGTCCTCGGCATCGCACCGATGTACGGCAGCGGCAACCCGTTCGCGTTCATGGAGTTGCAGGACGTCCAGGAGCTGTCGAACTTCTTCGAGCGGCGGGTCTCCGCCTACCAGGTCGGGGTGACCGGCTCGGTCAGCTTCGACGACGACTTCTGAGCCGCTGAGGTGTACCGCTGTCCCGGGTGGCAGGACGCCGCCCGGGACAGCAGCGCTCCCGGCTCGTGCTCCGGTCTGCGTCCGGCGCCGGTCCGTGCTCCGGTCGGTGTCCGGCTGGGTCATGTCATCGGCCCCTTTCGAGCTGAGTCGTTTGCGCTATCGGCCCCCCGCGATCCGTCCCTGCTGTCAGCTCGACAGGGCCCGCACCCGACTCGCCGGCCCGCACCTCGCGTCCCGCGCCGCACCCCGCGTCCCACGCCGCCCTGCACCCGCGCGGGTGCAGGGCGAGGTCGGGTAGTCGGGCCGGGGGTCGGTCAGGAGCCGGCCGGGCAGCACCTGCCCCCGGGTGACGGCGTCCGCAGGTCGACGCGGATCGCCTCCAGGAGAACTCCGGACGCCTGCTCGACCACGACGGGCGCGCGAGCCCGCAGTGGATCGGCCGGGCCGGACGGGGCCGGCGGCAGCGGGACGAGGGTGCAGTCGGTGACCACCACGTCTCGGTATTCCAGCACCCGCACCGAGTGGTCGACCTCGCTGCGTCCCCAGCCCGCGATCCGCACCGCGTACAACGGGCCGTTCCAGGCGACGTGGATCCGCGACACCCGGATGCGTTCGCCGATCGAGGTGCCGTGCGCCCGGTGGAAACGGTCGGTGTTGTCGCCGGGCAGCAGCCGGAAGCCGATCTCCACCTCCGACAGGCAGGCCCGGTCCACCTCGACGTCGTGCACCGAGCTGAGGTAGAAGCCCTCGAAGGCGTCGGAGACCCGCAGGTCGGAGATGGTGACGTGATGCGGGTGGTAGGAGGGGCCACGGATCGCGTCGACCCCGTCGCCGACCGCTCCCCAGTGCACGGCGACCCCGGTGCAGCCGCCGACGATCGTCACGTCGGAGATTACGACGTCCCGGACCGCACCGACCAGGGTGACGCAGTTGGCCGTCCGGGTGCCGGGACGCTCCACCCGGACACCGTGGATCCGTACGTCGGAGATCCACTCCGTCTCGGTCGGGTAGAGGTACCTGCCGACGGTGACGGCGGTGCCCCGGTCGCCGCCGTGCGAGCCGGGGGCACACGGCGGCGGGCGCAGACCGATGTCCCGCACGGTGACCCGCGAGCCGAGCACGTGGATCAGCGGCTCGCCGTCCGACGCGGACGAGGTCAGCCAGGTCCGGACCGTCCCGTCCGCCGGTGGGGCGCCGGCCAGGGTCCAGCCGTCGCCGACGACCAGTCCCCGGTCGAGCGGGTAGGTGCCGGCCGGCAGCCGCAGCGTGCCGCCTGACCCGGACCCCAGGATCCGCGCCACGGCGGCCCGGTTGGCAGTCGGGTCGTCGGTGAGTACCGGGTCGTGGCCGGGGGAGCCGGTCACGACCACTCCAGCTCGACGACCCGGCAGACGACCTCGCAGACCCGTCGGCGCATCGCGGTGGCGTCGGGTTCGTCCACTCCGATCAGCACCGGACCCGGCGTCGTCCGGGTGACCACCACGTCGAGCGTCTCCGCGTCGTCGGTGGTCACCGCCACCCGGCAGTCACCGCCGTCGACCAGGTTCGCGGCGCGTACGCGGAGCTGCTCCGGGCGCGGTGGCCCGGTGAACGGCGACGCCTCGAACAACGCGTACCCGGCCCCGCGCTGCGCCACCCGGACCGCCTTCAATACGGTCTGTGCCTTGCCGCGACGCATCCACGCCCGACGGGGGTCGCGGATGGCGGAGGGAGCCACCGAGGCGGTGGTCACCCGGAGGCGGCACCGCACCGACGTGGCGTCGGCGTTGACCACGACGAATCCGGTGCGGGCGGGACCCTCACCGCGCCCGCGTGCCCCCACCAGACCACCGGCGCTGGCCAGGCCGGTGTGCTGGGCGGCCTGCCCGGTCACCCGGCCCGAGGTGCCCGGCGGATCGACGTCGTCGAGTGCGGTGACCTCCACCTGGTTGATCCGTACACCGACCGCGGCCAGCGCGCTCAACGACGGGGACGCCCACGCCGGCAGCGTCGCCTCCGCTACCTCGACGATCAGCAGCTCGTCCGCGCCGATCTCCTCCGCGCCCAGGTCGAACTCGACCCAGGCGTGCGCCTCGACCATCCGTAGCCGGCCGTGCTGACGGCGGATCAGGGCGGCGACCCGGTCGGTGCCCTGTGCCCGGACCATCACCAGCCGGGGCAGCTCGCGGACGCCCCGGGTCGGTGCGGCCACCCGGGACCAGGCGGTCTGCGAGGCGCCGTCGACGTGCAGGTCGACGCGGACGCGGACCGCCCGCCCGCCGGTGCGGACCTTGAGGACGACCGCGCCGGAGACGCCCTGGACCCGTCCCAGGATCGCGACGCCCCGGGCCATCCGGTCGGCCACCAGCACCTCGGAGTCCGCGCCGGAGGCGAAGAGCGCGGGCAGACCGCGTGGCGCGGCCGGCTCGTCGAACTCGGTGGCGAACCACGTGCCGACGGCCACTACCGGACTCCTTCCGGCGCCCGCAGGTCCGTCCGGGTCAGCACCGGCTCCCGCCGGGTCCACATCCGGGCGACGGCGTCGAACAGCGGATCGGCGTCGCTCTCGATGTGCCGGAAGGCGGTCTGCACCGCCTTGAGCAGATACCCGGCGGGCCACACCTCCCAGTGCGGCACCTGCGGGGTGACCAGGTCGGTGGCGCTGCGATAGAACCACAGCCAGAGTCGCGCCCGCTCGACCTGCTCGACCGAGATCAGCTCCTGTCCACCGCAGAGACCGCTGATCGCCGCGTCGAGCGCCTTCCGGTACGCCTCCGGATCCTCCACCACGGTGGACAGACCACACTCGCTCCACTCGGACCACCCCGCCTGGATCACCGGGATGCCGTACGCGGGCAGCTCGTTGCTCACGCTGCCCCGGACGGTGACGCCCAGGTCGACCAGGCTCCACAGGCCGTTCTTGCTCAGCTCGCTGCTGGGCTGGAACACCATGTGCCGGTGCCGCCCGTGGCGGGCGGCGACCGAGTCGAAGAAGCCGGTGCTGTCGTAGCGGAACTGGCTCGGGTGGTCCTGGAACAGCCACTGCACCTCCGTGCAGGTGCCGGCATACCGCGCGGTCTCCTCGAACCAGTCGGCCAGGGTGGGGAAGGACTGGTGGTTGGTGCCGGGGGCGTCGGACACCGCGTGGTTGAAGACCGCCACCACCGGCCGGGTCGGGTCGAAGCCCAGCCGCGCCGCGAAGTGGGTCCGCAGCCGGGCCCGTTCCGCGCTGTTGCTGATGTCCACGGAGGCGCTCGCACCGCCGCGCCACCAGCTCGGCCGACCCAGGTTGACCTTCGACCGCCAGGCCACCAGCTCCGCGTTGCGCCGCACCTCGTCGCGCCGCGACCAGACGCGTTCGGCGAAGAAGGCGCCGATCTGGTGGGTGAGTTCACCCCGTAACGTGTGCCGGCCGGTGTCCGCCTCGGGGAACAGCGCGTACGCCTTCAGGCACCCGGTCTGCTGGGTGTGCACCACCGGTACGCCGGCCCGCCGCGCCGAGTCCACCGCGAGCCCCCAGTGGTCGTAGTCGACGTGACTGGTCACCAGCGCCACCACGGATCCGCCACCGAGCAGGGCGTCGTAGCCGGACGAGATGGCTCGGGCCAACGCCTCCCGCCGCCGGTAGCGCGGGTCGGCGCCGGGCTCCTCGGGCGGGCGGGGCCGCTTGGTCACCCGGCAGTAGGTGGCGCTGACGAACTCGGCCAGCGTCGCCGCGTCGATCGACGGGCCGGGGGTCAACCGCCTGCCGAACAGCTCCACCGGCACATGCTCGGGCGTACCCGACCGGGCCGGGCCCTCGACAAGCTGATAGAGGTCCACCACCTCGGTCGCGCCGTACGCCCGGGCGAGACGCTCGACGAGCTTGACGTCGAACTCGGTCCACAGCGCCTCGTGCCACATCTGCTCGACGCCGGTGACGACGACGAGGTGGGCGGGCACGATCCGGCGGATCGCGTTGGCGACCGCCAGGTTGCGCATCGCCACTCGGATGTCCTGGTGGAACACCTCGACGACGAGGTACCGCTCCGACGACGCGGCGCCCACGTTCTTGCGCCAGTAGACAGCGGCGGAGTCGAGGAACGCCTCGAACTCCTTCTTGTCAGCCCCGAGCCACACCCGAAACCCGTCCTTCTCCCGATACGTGAGTCGGCGTCGGACGCTACGGCCACGGTACGCACGGGAGCCGAACGGACGGTGACCGGCCGGTGAAGAACCCCGATCCGGCGCGGCGGGCGCCGGGCGGGCGTGCGGGACGCCGTCGCTCAGTCGGACGACCCCGCCACGGCGAGCACCACACCGCTCACCGGCCGGGTCGGGATGCGGTGCAGCGGGATGTCCAGGTCCTGATCCGGGACCCGGTAGTCGAGGCGGGCCAGCCGGACGGCGAGCGCACCCAGCAGCGCGACGGTGATCTGTTCACCGGGGCATCGGTGGCCGGTGCGGGGGTCGCCGCCGCCCTGTGGGACCAGGTCGAACGGGCCGATCTCCCGGTGGACGAAGCGGTCCGGGTCGAACCGGTACGGCTCCGGCCACAGTCGGGCGTCGTGGTTCTGGCCGTACAGGTCGAGCAGCACGATGGCGCCGCTCGGGATGTCGGTGCCCCGCCAGCTCAGGTCGGTCGCCGCGCGCCCGCCGACGAAGGGCGCGAACGGGTAGAAGCGGCGGACCTCGTGGGCGAACGCCTCGACGAAGGCGGGCTCCGCCGCGCGCAGCCGGTCCCGGTGCGCGGGCCACCGGTGCAGGGCGTGCCCGGCGAAGGCCACGAACCAGGTGATCGCCACCGTCGGCCGGATGATGTTGAGCAACTCCACCGCGGCGGTCTTCGGATCGAGCAGCCGCCCGTCGCTGTCCTCGTGCGCGGCCACCGCCGCCAGCGCCGAGCCCTCCGGCGCGGCGGCCTCGCCCCGGCGTACCCGGTCGACGAGATCGCCGAACCGGCGTTCGAGGCGTCCCCGGGAGCGACGGGCCCGCCAGTGCCGTGGCCCGGCGGTGGCGAAGCCGTCCACCTCGGCGACCAGGTTCGCGGCGAGTTCCGGCACGTCCCGGTCGTCCACCGGGGCCCCGGTCCAGTCGCAGACCGCGCGGGTCAACACCTCGGCGGTCTCCGTGAACAGCACCACCCGCCGACCCGCCCAGGACCGCGCGGCCTCGTCCCAGGCCACCTCGGTCCGGGTCACCAGCCCGTCGAAGCCGCCGCTCATCAGCAGCGAGGTGAACATCGCCTTACGCACCCGGTGCGGCTCACCGTCGAGGGTGTGCACCGCCCCCTTGCCGAACAGCGTGCCGCGGATCGGTTCCGGGATCGCCCCGTGCCGCCGGATGTGGCGCTCGTCGTAGAAGAAACGGGCCGCGTCGGGGCCGTGTAGCGCCACGGCGGTCTGGCCCAGCAGACGGGTACGCACCACGTCCGTCTGATCCGCACGCAGGCGGTTCGGCAGCCACCCGTAGCCCTGGATCGCGAGTGTCAGGGTGTCGTCCACCCGATGCAGCAGGTCAGTCGGCATACCGGTGGTCCTGCCCGTTCACCCGACGGTCAAACCGGCCCCGCCGGACACGAACGGGGCGGGGCATGCGCGCCGAGCCCACCGTCGGCGGTGGTGGCGGGGTGGCGCAGCGGTTGCGGGAACCCGGTAAGTAAGTGTTTACTTATGCGATGGGTCGTCGGGACGAGATCATCGACGTGGCGCTGCGTCTCTTCGCCGAGCAGGGCTACCGGGCGACCACGATCACGCAGATCGAGGCCGCCGCCGGGCTGTCTCCCGGCGCGGGCGGGCTCTACCGCCACGTCGGGTCGAAACGCGAACTGCTCGTGGCCGCCTTCGACCGGGTCCTGCACAGTCGCCGTGCCGCACAGGCCCAACCCGGGATCGCCGACCTCACCGCCCCGCGCACCGCGATCGCGGTCGCCGGCCGGGCGGTGCTCGCCACCGTCGAGGCGGACCGGGACCTCTACCGACTCGTCCTACGCGGCGGCGGCGACCTGCCGGTCGACCTCACCGACGTCTACCAGCGGCTGTTCCAACCGGGCTTCGACGAGGTCGCCGCCTGGCTGGCGCAGCTCGCCGGAGACCGTCCCCGGTTCGACGCGGAAGCCGTCGCCGCCGTGAGTCTGTCGTCGCTGTTCTATTTCGCGATCAGCGAGTTCACCTACGGCTGCCCGCCGGGACACGTCGCGCGGGACCGCTTCCTCGCGGCGTGGGCCGAGGGGCTGCTCGCCCAACTCGGAGCGTGACATGAGGACCGTCTTCAGCGGCGGCACGATCCGCACCATGGACCCCGCCCACCCGGTCGTCGAGGCGGTGGCGATCGACGGCGAGGTGATTCTCTCGGCCGGGGACGCGGTGACCGTACGCGCCGCCGCCGGTCCCGGCGCGCCCGTGCACGACCTCGCCGGCCGGACCCTGCTACCCGGCTTCGTCGACCCGCACCACCACCTCTATCTGGTGGCCGCTGACGAGCACACCCGGGCCTTCGACGCGCATCCCGCGACACTGCGCGAGCTGCTCGACCGGATCGCCGCCGTCGTCCGTGCCGACCACGGCACCGGCTGGCTGCGCCTGCACGGGGTACGCCCGCTGCACCTGGCCGAGGGTCGCCTGCCGACCGCCTCCGAACTGGACACCGCCTGCCCGGACCGGCCGTTGCACCTGTTCTCGGTCACCTATCACGAGTCCACGGTCAACTCCGCCGGCCTGGCCGCCCTCGGGTACGGCAGCGCCACCCCCGACCCGGGCGGCGGCCACCTGGAACGGGACCGCCGTGGACGCCCCACCGGCGTCCTCGTCGAACAGGCCAGCTTCGTCGCCGAGTCGCTGACCCGCCGCGCCACCGGCGACGACGACGCCTGGGTGGATCGCGCCGTCGCGCACAGCCGGATCCTGGCCCGGCACGGCATCACCCGCATCGGCGACCTCGCGGTGCCGCCGGAGGGCGCCGCCCGGTACGCCCGCGCCGCGCCCGAGTTGGCGGTGACCGTGCACCGCTGGCATGTCGGCGCGGCCGAGATCGGTGACCCCACCCTGCCCGACCTCGACCCGGATCGGGATCACGGACATCCCCGTACCCCGCTCGGTGGCTTCAAGCTCCTCGTCGACGGCGGCGAGCGGTGCGACCTGTGCCTCACGGGTGGACAGATGCTCCGTTCGGTCGCCGGCATGCCCCGGGCGCTGCTGCGGCACGGGCGCCGGGCCCTGGCCCTGTCCCGGCGTGGTGGCACCCCGACCCGCCGCCCGGACGGCCGCTGGCACAACGGCCTTCGCGTGCTGGATCGTGACCGGCTGACCACCGCTGTCCGGGCGGCGGTCGACCGTGGCCTGCCGCCGGCCCTGCACGCGGTCGGAAACGGTGCCCTCGCCGACGCCCTCGCCGCCGTCGACGGGCTCGACACCCCGATCCGGATCGAGCACGCGATGGTCTGCGATCCGGCCACCGCGCGTCGGCTCGCCGACGCGGGCGTGCACGTGGTCACGCAGCCGTCCTTCCTGCACGACCTCGGCGCGGAGCTGACGGTGCTCCCGTTGCCCGCACCGTTGCGGCTCGTCCCGCTGCGCACGTTGCGCGACGCCGGAGCGTCGGTGGCGGCCAGCACCGACTATCCGGCCGGCACGCTCTCGCCTCTGGTCGGCATCCAGGCCGCGGTCACCCGACGCGTGGCGGGCGGCGACATCGTCCACCCGGACGAGGGTCTCACCGTCACCGAAGCCCTGGCGGCCTACACCCGGGACGCCGCCGTGGCGCTGGGGCTGGCCGGCCGGGCCGGTGTGCTGCGCCCCGGGGCCGCCGCCGACCTGGTCGAACTGGACCAGGACCCGGTGCACGCCGACCCCGACCATCTCGGCGACATCGCCGTCACCGGCACCTGGTGCGCCGGCCGCCGGACCGCCTGAGCCGCCCTCGTCCCGAGACGGTCAGGTCGACGCGACGACGGTGGTCCACGCTCCGGGACCGGAACGTGGACCACCGTCGGGTCAGCGATCGCGTCGAAGATCAGAACTCACATTGCTGCGGGAACTTGGCGCAGGTGGAGATCGAGGCACCCCGCGCCGGGATGTCGCTCCACCGGTCGGCGTCGACATCGGCCAGCGAGCCGTCACTGATCGAGTCGACGATGGCCCAGAGCCCGTCGACGTTCTGCTTGATCAGGTAGCCGCTGCTCTTGTGGCCGATGCCGCCGCGCGACTCGAAGAACATCGCGTTGCTGCGCCAGTTGGCGTACTCGCCGCGCGGCCCGGGGCCGTCGAGCATCGCGGCCGAGGTGACGCCCTCCGGGATGTTGATGTACGGGTAGCGGGTCACGTTGACCACTCCGCTGCGACCCGCCGCGTCCGCGGCCACCACGCCCATCCGGCGTACGGTGTCCCACTGCTGCGGGGTGAGCATGCCGGGGTCGAGGGAGATGCCGACCGAGAACGTGGTCATCTCGTCGGTGTCGCCGACGACGTACGTGCCCTGGTGGTGCAGGTCGATGATGTGGTGTGGTTTGAAGTCGGCCCAGACGTACCAGAACGCCTGCGACTCGACGGCACGGTGCCGGGTGTAGTTGGCGAAGGTCTGCTCGGACAGCGGCGCCTGACCGAGACCGGCCCGGACCGCGTTGAGCCGGTCGAAGATCGGCCGGTCCACTCCCCAGTCGCGGTTGAGGTCGACGTTGTGGACGCTGTCCTGCCGCCGGTACGCCTCGGAACCGTCCGGGTTGTAGATCGGGACGACCGCGAAGCTGACCTGCTGCAACACCTCCCGCGCGTGCTTACCGCCGGAGACGAGCGTCTTCAGGAAGCCCAACGAGGCCTCGGCGCCGTACGGCTCGTTGCCGTGGATGCGGCCCTGGATCCAGATCCGGGTGCTGCCGGTGCCGATGAAGGCCACCTCCAGCGGGCGGCCCTGGCCACTGCGGCCGACCTCCTGCACCCGCAGGGCGCCCTTGCTGCGGGCCTGCAACGCACGCAGCTCGGCCGAGACCTCGGCGGCGCTGAGCATCGAGGAGCGGTTGACGGTCTCCTGGTTCGGCGGCACGAACGGCCCGTTCGCCTGGGCGGTTCCGGGTACGACGGCGGGGGCGAGCAGGAGCGCGGCGAGGAGGATGAGATGCCGGCGACGTGGTCTGGACACTGGTGACGTCCCTTCTCGGGTGACCGCGGGTAGCGCCCAGCAAGACGACCGTGTGCGACTCCGCGCGCCGGTGAGCGCCGCTGTGCTGGCTGGCTGCGACCTTCCCGGTCGGAAGGCTCCGCGGTGCGCTCATTCAACAAGGGGGCGTTTTCGCAGGTCAAGGGCGGTGGAGAAGTTCCGTCGTCTGTTCAGGATCGGGTGCTCGCGGCTCCGTCGAATGTCCTACGCGGCCCGCTCCGCCACCCGTCGCCGGGTACGCCGATGGCGGCCATCGCTCTGCGCGATGGCCGCCATCCGCCGACTCCGGCCCCGGCGTCGACCGGGGCCGGAGTCGACTCCTACAGGTTGGCGCAGTATCCGACGCTGTGGGTGCTGGCGCCGGGTTTCAGGGTGCGGTTCCAGTCCACACCGCTGATCCGGTAGCTGCCGTCGTCCTGGCGTTCCCGGGTGAAGTTCCACGCGGTGTAGATGTCGCCCTCCAGGTCGACGATCGCGGTCCAGGCCACCGGCTTGTCGCCGGTGTTGGTGGCGGTGACGGTGGCGCAGTAGCCCCCGCCGCTGTCGGAGTTCCACCGGGCCACCCGGGTGAGCGTGACCTCCACGGTGGAGCCCTCGACCAGCCGGCCGACGCCCCAACGGGCGGTGCTCTGGTAGCCGACACCCTCCTGCTCGGCCCAGTTGCGGATCGACGTGCGCGTACCACCGGAGGCGTCGTTGACCTGGAAGTCCAGGCCGTGGAACGTGTCGATGCCGCCGTACTCGAGCAGGCTGATCGCGGCCTCGACGGTGTAGCCCGTCGCGGTCCGCACGGCCGCGCTGGTCAACCGTCCCGCCTGGAACCCCTCGTCACCGGTGCCGAACGACACCACGTTGTCGGCGTTGATCCGGATCTGGGTGTCGTCGTAGCGGAAGGAGCCGTTCTTGGCGTTGCCCGCGTCGACGTAGATCTCGACCGAGTCCTGGGTCCACGGGTCCGACCCGGAGACGTCCACCTCCGGATCGGTCACCTCGGCCAGCACGTAGAGCGTCTGGTCCCGCCACAGCGTACGGACCTGCGCCACCGCCCCGTCGGTGCCGGAGACCTGCTTCGCCGTGGTCACCGTGCTCGCCTGCGCCCAGACGGTGTCCACCGTGCCGTCGACCACCGGCGCGCTCGGTGCCCGGCGCACCTCCAGGTACGACAACTCCTCCACCAGGGTCAGGGTGCCCACCGCACCCGGCGTGTTCCAGCCGGAGGTGGTGCCGTCGTCGGTGACCCGGACGTCGAGGGAGAGCGTGTCGCCCCGGGTCGCCTCGGTCAGCGGCAGGTGGGCGACCAGGTGGTAGCCGCCGTCCCGGGCCGCCGCCACCGCCGGTACGTCACCCGTGCCGTCCCGCCGGACCCGGTAGGTCTCCCCGTTCAGGACGAACTCGACCCGGTCGTCGGCGGAGACCGTGGCATCGGTGACCGTGACGTAGGCGGTGAGGTGGTCCGGTGCCCAGCGCAACTGGAACCGGGCCGCCTCCTCCACCGGGTGCAGCGGCAGCTTGCGCCAGGTCAGATCCGTCGGTGCGGCGGCCGTCAGGGGTACGTCCCCGGCGAAGACGGTGGCGGTGCGCAGCCGGGCGGGCAGCTCACCGTCGACCGCGCCGTAGTAGGCGGGCTTGGCGCGCAGGCTGTCGTCGAAGAGCAGCGGCGCGCCGTTGCCGGACCGCCACGAGCGACCGTCGGTCAACCCCCACACGGTGACGGCCAGCAGATCGTCGGTGTGCTCCCGGAAGATCCGGAACGCGTCCCGGTAGTAGTAGCCCTGCTCGATCAGGTTCGCCTGGGTGACCGGCGTGCCGGTGGTGACGTCGAGTTCCGTGACGGCCTGCGTCACCGGCAGGTCGGTGAACGCGTCCAGCGCCGCCTCCAGGCTGCTCACCGGCGTGGCCAGCGAGACGTGGAACTGGTGGCCCACGCCGTCGACCGGCACACCCCGGGCGATCAGCCGCTCCACCAGTGCCCGGTAGCGGGCCTGCTTGCCGCTCTGCTCGGTGTTGTAGTCGTTGATGAACAGGGTCACCGGGTCGGTGCCGTCGACCGCGTACACGTCGTTGAACGCCTCGTCGGCGTACTCGAACGTCAGGTCGATGAAGGACTCGCCGAGGATCCGGTACCACTCGCTGCGGCGCAGGCCGTCGGCGTACTCGCCGCTGTCGCTGACCACCTCGTTGACCGCGTCGAAGGCGTTCAGCGGGTTGGTGGCGGAGCCGAAGGCGCCGTACCGCTCACTCAGTGACCGGGCGACGGCGAAGATGTGCGTGCGCAGCCGCTCGCGCAGCACCTGCTGGTCGGCGGCGGACGTGCCCAGCGGCTGCCCGGCCGCGTCCTGGAAGAACCAGGCCGGCGTCTGGCTGTGCCAGACCAGCACGTGACCGTAGACCTTCAGGTCGTTGTCGCGGGCGAAGTCCATCAGGGTCAGCGCCTGGTCGTGCGGGCGGAAGGCGCCCTCGTCGTCGTACCAGGCCTCCGGCTTCATGTGGTTCTCCGCCGTGATCTGGTTGAAGTGCCGGATCAGCAGTTGCGCGGCGGCACCCTCGGTCTCCCGGCCGTCGATCGCCACCCCGACCGGGAAGTCGGTGGTCTCGTGGATGCCGGTGAGGTCCTCCACCACCGGCGGCTCGGGCACCCGGACGACGATGTCGTCGGCGAGGAAGTCACTGGTGTTGCCGGGCACGTCCGCGCCCTGCCAGCGGGTCTCGACGTAGAGGTACGCGCTCTCCGCCGCCGGCACCGTGAAGCGGGCCGTCACCTGCGTCCACCCGGTGTTGGTGACGGTGGTGAACTGGGCCAGGGTGGCGAACGACTGGCTGCCGCCGCTGGTGCTGGCCAGGCTGAGCCAGACCTCGTCGGTCGGCTGGCCCTCGGCGAAGCGCAGCCAGGCGCTGAACTCGTACGTCACACCCGGCTCGACGAGCCCGGTCACGTCCCGGCCGAGCCCGGCGCCCTGGTTGACCCGGTCGCTGACCAGCGCCGCGGCCTCCCCGCCGTGTGCGACGTCGGTCAGCGTGACGCTCGGCGCCCCCGGCCCGCCGTCGCGTGGGCCCCAACCGTCCAACCCGTCCTCGAAGTCGGTGTCGACGACCACCGTGCCCGGCGCCGGTCCGGTGCCGCCGTCCGGCGCGGTGACCAGTACGTCGTCGAGCAGGAACGGGGTGGTTCCCTCCGCCTCGACGTAGAGGGTGGCCGCGCTGAGCCCGGTGGGCAGCGTGTAGTCGCCGCCGATCCGCACCCACTCGTCCGCACCCGCGGACACGCTGTCGCCGATCCAGGTGTACGTGTTGTCGCCGCCGTCGGCCGGCGTCGACTCGACGGTGAAGTGCACACCGGCGGTGCCCTCGGTGCCGGCCGGGAGCTTCACCCAGGCGCTGACCGAGTAGCGGGTACCGGGGGTGAACAGGGCCGTCGCGCTGGTCGCCGGGCCCTGCCAGTTCGCCGTCCGGCCGGTGATCGAGAGGCTGTTGTCGCTGTCGTGGCCCTCCGGCGCGATAGCGAGGGTCACATCGCCCCGAGCCCCCCACGGCGCGTACGAGCCGGACTCGAAGTCGGAGGAGAGGACGGTCTGCGCGGCGGCGGCCGGACCGGGTGCGACGGCGACCGCCGCGACGAGTGTGGTGGTGCAGAGGACGGCGAGAAGTCGCGATCGCTGTCGCGATCGGCGAGCGGATTTCCAGAAGCGCATCGGTGTTCCCTTTACGCGATCGGGGCTGGTGGCGGGGTGATTCACCGGAGGCGTACCGGACGCATCCAAGCGCGTGCATGTTATGTCGGACCGAATGTCGTGACCAGAACTTCCGGAAAGTTTCGGAAAATGGATCGGTAACGATCGGCCTGACGGAGGTTGACAGCGATGTGTAAGGAAGGGTCCCCTGCTATGCACCAGGCGATAGCAGGGGACCCTTCCTTACCTCGGAACTGACGGGAACGGTCGCCGCGTCAGGCGGTACGGGTCACAGCCCGGCCGCCGCGTCGTACCGGCGCCGCAGGTCGGCCATCTCCCCGGGCTCCAGCGACTCCTTCTGCGCCAGGTCGGCGTACTTCGCCGGGAACATCTGCCGCAGCCGGTCGATGAAGAAGACGTCCTCGGTCGCCTCGACCACCTGGATGCCCGGCGGGTTGGTGGAGCGGTCCATGATGACCGGACCGGCCAGCTTGACCGCCCAGTCCCAGGTGCGCTTCTGCTCGGCCACCCCGCAGAGGTGGAAGCCGTAGACCGTCCGGACGTCGGCGATCGAGGTCACCTCGGCCGGCTCGAAGCCGTAGACGTGGACCCCGCAGACCACCTCCGGCGGCGTCTCCTGCCCGTCGGCCGCCTGCTGGGGCGTATGGCCGGCGTGGTTGTGCTGCCCCGGGTCCGCCTGTTCGAGCGTGGCGCGCATCCAGGTCATGAGCTGCCCGCGCAGGTCCGTCGGCTTCGTGTCCGTCTCGGCCGCGCTGACCAGCGCCACTGCGGTCACCGAGACCGTCAGCACGATCACCGCCACCCACACGAAGCGGTTCCGGTACCACCCCGCCACACTCTGTCGGGAAATCATGACTGCTTCTCACCTCGTCGCCGGTTCTGCTGCGTCGGCAGATCACGTCGGACACCCCCGGCACGTCCGCGCCGCAGCCGCGTCGCTGACGAGAACCGGAGGACACACGTACGGCGGGGACACCTGCCCGGAAATGTGCCCGTCGTCGTGGTGATGGCCTGGCGATGCGGCGCGCGACCGTCTGCCGATGCGGCGCGCTGCCGGCATAGCACTGCTCCCGTGCTGGCCGTTCCCAGCGCGTTTGCCCCCGCGCTGCGGCGATATGAGCCATTCCAGCATGCGCGGACCAGGTCCGGCAACATCGACCGTCGCCGAGGTGGCTATTCCGTCCCGTGGGCCATCGCGAGGTCGTGAAGAGCGTCGACCACCGGCTGACCGTGCGGTGGATCTCCCGATCGACTCATCCGGCGTGCTCCCGCGGGTCCGGCCGGCCGACGGCCAGCGCCAGGAACGGCCGGGCGGTCAGGTCGTACCCACCGGCGACGCCGGACGGCGCGGCCGGATGCGGATTCCGGAACAGGCATCCGCCGAAACCCCGCCGCACCGCCAGCAGGTGGGCGGCGTGCAGGCTGGCGCCGGAACGCAGCAACAGGGTGAGGTGGACGTCGACGCCCTGCCCGGTCGGCGCGGTGCCCAGATCCCACACCGGCGCCAGCACGCACGGCGCCGTGGCGAACGGGCCCGAGGCCAGCCCGGCCATCGCCTCGGCCGCCGGTAGCCCGGCCGCGTCGATCAGCTCGCCGTCGCGGTACTCGTGGACGCCCGGGGTGGTGCCGGTGACCGCGCGGACGAACACCAACCAGCGGGCCGCGTCGGTGTCCTCCGGTGCGACCGGCTGCGCGGCGTCGACGGCGGCCTGACAGACCCGCAGCACGTCGGCGCGGGGCAGCGGGTCGGCGAGGTACCGCCGCACCGGCCGCCGAGTCCGCAGGAGAGGGTCCACGTTCTCACCGGAGAGCCGGGACACCGGGATCGGTAGCCGTGGCAGGGGGCGACCGGCCAGCGGCGTTCGTCGCCGGGCCGGGTGAACCAGGCCCGTGGCCCGGTCGCCCGACGAGTTGTGCCGGGGCGGCGGGTTCTCACTCATCGACACCTCCGGAGGAGATCAGAACGCCGGTGGCCGTTTCGTCCCGACCGGCCCGGCCGCCGGTGGGCCGGCCCGCCCAGACCGTGGTGGGCGTGGCGGTCCGGACCGTCGGCGGTCCCGATGCCGACGGTCCGGACCGCCACGCCCACCGGAGTGGCCCCAGGTGGGGTCGGTCGCCGTCGGTCGTCAAGCCGCCCGCTCGGCCAGGTCGGTGTCGGCGAGCCGGTCGGTGAACTCGTGCCAGGCGCGGGCGCAGGCCTCCCCGACGTCGCGCAGCACGTCGCGGCAGTGGCCCGGGGTGGCGTCGGCGACCGCATCGGACTGCTCGGCGAGCGCCAACGTGGCGGAGACCAACCGCAGCAGCGTCCGCCCGCGCTCGGTGTAGCGCAGCGACGGGTCGTTGGCCAGCCGCTCCAGCCCGGCCCGCAACACCGGTCCGAGCGGATCGGCGGCACCGGTCCCGGGCGGGGCGCACGGCGAGGTCACCACCGTGCCCTCTCGCGCGTCGGTCGCCATGGTCGTCAGTTGCCGACGGACGTCGAAGGCGGTGCCCACCGAGATGCCGGTCTCCCGCGCCACCTCGCGCAGGCTGGCCTCCGGTCGACGACGCATCAGCTCCGCGGCCCGCCGCCGACCGTCCGCAGCGGACAGTGGCCGCTGGCGTCCGTCCCGGCCCAGCCGGATGTTCGGATGTGCACCGTCGTCGGTCGAAGACCGGCGCAGCGTCGCCACCGTACGCGGGGACACGCCGCAGACCGAGGCGATCCACCGGTCCGAACGCTCCGGGTGCGAGGAGAGGATCCGACGGGCGGCGGCGGCCCGCTCGGGGCCGGTCAGCGGCATCCCGTGCCGCACGTTGAGGTGGACGGCGGCGACGAACGCGTCGTCGTCGCAGCCGTCGAAGAAGGTCACCGGGATCTGCCGGTCGCCGCGCAACCGTGCCGCCGCCAGCCGCTGCGCACCGTCGACGACCCGCATCGTCGACCGCTGCACCAGGATCGGCGGAAGCACCTCGACCGACTCGGCCAACTGCTGGATCCGGCCGGTACCGGCCACCGACGACCGAGGTGAACAGCCGACGACCACCGAGGTGGTGTCGACGAGAGTCACCTCCCGGCTCTGGACGCCCTGGATCCGTTCCCGCATGTACACCTCGACAGCCCCCGTTTGGGAAAGATCATCGATTGGCGGCCGATGGTACGGTCTCCGGCGTATCCGTCGCGCACAATTGGCGTACAAATGAATTGTCCTCGACTCTTGGCGGTCGGCCGGTCCGGCCGCGCGACGACGCGGTTCGGATGGTGTCCGGTCCCATGACTCAGGCCGTCGGCTGAGGTGACTGATGCTTCTCCGCTTCCACCTTCTCGGCCCGTTGTCGGTGTCCCGGGACGGGCACCCGGTCGACCTCGGCTCGGTCAAACAACGACTGCTGCTGGCCCTGATGTTGACCCGACCCGGTGAGGCCGTACCCGCCGACGAACTGGTGAACGTGCTCTGGGGCGACCAGCCGCCGGCCTCCGCCGCAGCCAACATCCGCACCTACGTGCGCGGGCTGCGGCAGGCGATCGACTGCGACGGCCGGATCGTCACCACCGCCGGTGGCTACCTGCTGCGGGTGGAGGCGGAGGAACGCGACCTGGACCGCTTCGACGCCGCCGTGGCGCGCGGGCGCACCGCCGTGACCTGCGGCGATCCGGTTCGTGCCGAGGCCGAGTTGGCGCAGGCGCTGGCGCTGTGGCGAGGCCCCGTCCTGGCCGGGCTGCCGTTGCCCCGGGCGCTGTCGCGCTGGGTGGGGCAGGTGACCGAGCGGCGTCTGCTGGCCGAGGAGGACCACGCCGGCACCCAGCTCGCGCTCGGTGCGGCGGCGCAGGTGATCCCCCGACTGCGGGCCCTGCTCGAACGGCATCCGCTACGGCAGCGTGCCTGGGCGCACCTGATGACCGGCCTGTACCACAGCGGGGACGTGGCCGGAGCGACGGCGGCCTTCCGGCAGGCCCGGCAGGTGCTGGCCGAGGAGACCGGAATGGACCCGGGGCCCGAGCTGACCCGCCTGCACGACGACATCCTGCACCACCGCTGCCCGCCGCCCGGCCCGCCACCGCGTGCCGAACCCGCGCCCGCCACCGCCCGGACCCGCCCGGCGCAGCTGCCGCTCACCACGCCCGACTTCGTCGGCCGTCGGGAGCAGCTCGCCCGCCTCGACGCGGTCGTCGGACACCCGGCCGGCGGACCGACCTCCGTGGTCGTCACCGTGGTGTGCGGGATGGCCGGGGTCGGCAAGACCACCCTGGCGCTGCACTGGGCGCACCGGGCCGCCGACCGCTTCCCCGACGGGCAGCTCTACGTCAACCTGCGTGGCTACGACGAGGGCGAGACGGTCTCCCCGGCCGACGCCCTGCTCGGCTTCCTGGAGGCGCTGGACGTACCACTGGCCCGCATACCCAGCAGCCAGCACGCCCGCACCGGCCTGTACCGCAGTCTGCTGGCCGACCGCGAGATGCTCATCGTGCTGGACAACGCCCGCGACGCCGACCAGGTGCGCCCGCTCCTGCCGGGCGCGGGTCGCTGCGTCGTCGTGGTGACCAGCCGGGACCAGCTCAGCACGCTGGTCGCCGTCGAGGGCGCCCGACTGCTGACCCTCGACGTGCTGACCGACACCGAGTCGACGCACCTGCTGCGCAGCCGGGTCGACGGCAGCCGTCTGGACGCCGAACCGGCCGCCGTCGCCGAGATGATCGAGGCTGCCGGCCGGCTGCCGCTCGCGCTCTCCATCGTCGCGGCCCGGGTGGCCACCCGGCCCACGTTCCCGCTGGAGGCGGTCGTCGCCGAGCTGCGGGCCCCGGAGACCCGGCTCGCGGTGCTCGCCGACGGCGACGTACGGCGGGTGTTCTCCTGGTCGTACGAGGCGCTGAGCCCGGACGCGGCACGCCTGTTCCGCCTGCTGGGCCTGCACCCGGGACCGGAGCTGAGCGGCTTCGCCGCCGCCGCGCTGCTTGGCTGGCCGCGTGTCGCGGTCGCCCCGGTGCTCATCGAACTGACCCGGCTGCACCTGCTGACCGAGCACCGTCCGGACCGGTACGCCTTCCACGACCTGCTGCGGTCGTACGCGGCCGAGTTGTCCCACGCCGACGAGCCGGCCGACCAGCGGTGGGCGGCCCATCGCCGGTTGTACGACCACTACCTGCACAGCGCCGAACCGGCCGGTCGCCTGGTGCAGCCGCAGTGGCCGCCGGTCACCGCGCTGCCGGCGTTACCCGGCAACGTCCGCGTGCCGATGGTCGACCAGGACGCCGCGCTGGCCTGGTTCACCGCCGAACGGCACGTGCTGCTCCGGGTGGTCCGGCAGGCCACCGCCACCGGTTTCGACGCGTACGCCTGGCGGCTGGCCTGGGCGCTGACCACGTTCCTCGCGCCGGGCGGGCTCTGGCAGGACCAGTTGACCGCCCAGCAGGCCGCGTTGGAGTCGGCGGAACGTCTCGGTGACCTGGAGGCGCAGGCCACCGCCAACCGCCTGCTCGGCCGGGCCGCCTACCGGTTGGGCGAGTACGACACCGCCGGTGACCGCCTCCAGCGCGCGATCACGTTGTACGAGAAGCTCGGCGACCAGGACGGACTGGCGCAGACGCTGCACAACTACACCGAGCACTGCTTCGTGCTCGGCCGACGGGACGAGGCGTTGACGCACGCCCACGAGGCGTTGCGCCTCTACCGGCTCGTCGGCAACCGGGCGGGCGAGGGGCGGGCGCTGAACGCGATCGGTTACCTCCACGCCGTGCTGGGCAACCACCGGCAGGCGATCGCGGACTGCACCGAGGCGCTCGCCCAGCAACGGCTGATCGACGACCGCAACGGGCAGGCGGCGACGCTGGACAGCCTGGGCTTCGCCTATCACGGCATGGGGGAGTACCAGTCGGCGGTGGACTGCTACGAGCAGTCCATCGAGTTGTTCCGGAACTCGGCCGACCGCTACCACCAGGCGGAGACCCTGACCCGTCTCGGCGACACCCGCGCCGCCATGGACGACCTCGACGGGGCGACGGCGGCCTGGCGGCTGGCCGCCTCCATCTTCGACGACCTGGGCGACCCGGCCGCCGAGGGCGCCCGGCGTCGGCTTGCCGAGGTGCCGCGCTCCGGCTAGGCGGCGCGGCGCCGGTCAGCCGAGGAAGCGGTGCAGGGCCTCGGTCAGCCCGGCCGGGTTCTCCTCGGCCACGTGGTGACCGGACTCGATCGGGTGCCCGCGCAGGTCGTCGGCCCACGGGCGCCACACGGCGAGCGGGTCGCCGTACAGGTCGGCCAGGTCGTCGCGGGTCGTCCAGAGCAGCAGCGTGGGACAGCGGACGGTACGCCCGACCCGCCGGTCGGCCTCCTCGTGCTCGCGGTCGACGCCGAGGCCGGCCCGGTAGTCCTCCAGCATCGCGCGGACCGTGGCCGGGTCGTGGACGGCCTGGCGGAACTCCCGGTGGTTCTCGACGCCCATGGTCTCCGGCCGGGCCTTGTCGCCGTACCAGGCGTCCGGGTCGGCACCGATGACGCGTTCCGGCGTGTCCGGCTGGGCGAAGAAGAACCAGTGGTACCACCGCCGGGCGAAGGTCGCGTCGCAGCGGGCGAGGGCCTCACTGATCGGTACGCCGTCGACGACCACCAGCCGGTCGACCGCGTCGGGATGGTCCAGGGCCAGCCGGAGTGCCACGTAGCAGCCCCGGTCGTGGCCCACGGCGGTGAACGTCGGATGACCCAGCGCCCGCATCAGCCGGACCATGTCCCCGGCGACCGCACGCTTGGACTGCTGCGAGTGGTCGGGCCGGATCGGCACCGTGCCGGACTGCCCGTAGCCGCGCATGTCCGGGCAGACGACGGTGTACCCGAGGTCCACCAGGCGTGGGGCGACCCGGTGCCACGTCGCCCCGGTCCGGGGGTGTCCGTGCACCAGCAGCACCGGGGGGCCGTGCCCGCCGTGCCGGACCCGTAGCTCCACCTCGCCGACGTCGATCCGTTCATCGGTGAATCCGTCGAACATGCACGAGACGTACCCCGATCGCTGCCCGGCCAACAGTGACGCGGCCGGGTCCGGCAGAGGTCCCGCCGTACTAGCTATGCACGCCGGTGCCGGGCCGGATCTGCCCCGTCGATGCCTTCGCGGATCGTCACGGAGGGACCGCGAGCGGCGCGGCAGCACGGCGAACGCAAGGTATCGAATCGGATTCCACCTGCGGATCGGATCTTCCCCTGTTGGTGGGTCGCATGCTACGAATACGTATGCACAACCGTCCCAGACAGCAAGGAGCGGTAGCAGTGTCGAGCCGGGCCCAGCACGGTGGGGTGTCCACCGCACACGAGACGGACGGTTCACCGGCCGTGCCGCGCACGGCGTCGGAGGCCGCCGACGCGGACGACCGGCAACTGCGCTTCACCGCGGTCGCCAAGCGCTACCACGACTTCCAGGCCGTCCGGGAGTTCGACCTCGAGGTGCGCGGCGGTGAGTTCCTCACCCTGCTCGGCCCCTCCGGCAGCGGGAAGACGACGGTCCTGTCGATGGTCGCCGGCTTCCAGACGCCGACGGCGGGAACGATCCACCTGGGCGGGCAACGCCTCGACCGGCTGCCCCCGGAGCGCCGCGACATCGGCATGGTCTTCCAGAGCTACGCGCTGTTCCCGCACATGACCGTGGAGCGCAACGTGGCCTTCCCGCTGCGCATGCGCGGCATCCGTGGGGCGGAGCTGAAGCGCCGGGTCTCGCACGCCGTCGACCTGGTGCAGCTCGGCGCGCACGCGCACAAGTACCCGAGTCAGCTCAGCGGCGGGCAGCAGCAGCGGGCGGCGCTGGCCCGGGCGATCGTGTTCGAGCCGCCGGTGCTGCTGATGGACGAGCCGCTCGGCGCGCTGGACCGCAGGTTGCGCGAGGCGGTGCAGTTCGAGTTGGTCAACCTGCACCGCCAGATCGCGTCCACGATCATCTACGTCACGCACGACCAGGACGAGGCGCTCACCATGAGCGACCGCATCGTGATCATGAACGAGGGCCGCATCGAGCAGGTCGGCACCCCGCGCGAGATCTACGCGAGCCCGGCGAACGCCTTCGTCGCCACCTTCATGGGCGAGTCCGTCGAGTTCCGGGGCCGCGTCGAGCGGATCACCGACGGCACCTGCGCCCTGCGGACCGCCGACGGCGCCCTGGCGTACGGCCGGACCAGCCCCGGCCTGGCCACCGGGGACGAGGCCGTGGTGGTGGTGCGACCCGAGCGGATCGCCCTGTCGGCCGGGTCCGGACCGGCCGCCGACGGCCCGGACGCCGGGATGTCCGGGCGGATCACCGAGGTGCTGTACATGGGTCAGCGCAGCCGCTACACGGTCCTCGTCGGCGGCGACACCGTGCTGCACCTGATCCGGGAGAACACCGTCGGCATGGCCGGCTACACCGCCGGTGACGAACTTCTCCTGCGCTGGGCCGCCGACGAAGCGGTGGTGTTGCGGTGACCGGAGTCCCCGTCCGCGTCCCGGACCCCCGGCCCACCGCCGACTCGCCGCAGCAGGACCCCCCGACCGGCGCCGGGGCACCGGCACCCACCCGACGGTCGCGGTTCGACCGGACCGCCCTGCTGCTCCTCCCGGTGCTGGCCTTCTACGCCCTGACACTGGCCTATCCGGTCGTCCGGCTGGCCACCCAGAGCCTTCCCGCCGGCGACCCGTTCCGGCACTACCGCACCCTGCTCACCGAGTCGCTCTACCTGGAGGCGCTCGGGCGTACCTTCGTCTACGCCGCCGTGGCGATGCTCGGCGCGCTCGTCATCGGCTACCCGCTGGCCTACCTGATGTCGCACGGACCCCGGCTGGTCCGCGCCACCGTCACCACGCTCGTGGTCATCCCGTTCTTCGTGGCGCTGCTGGTGCGCACGTTCGGCTGGATGACCATCTTCGCCCGCAACGGACCCGTCAACACGGTCCTGCTGAAGCTCGGCGTGGTCGACGAACCGCTCCAGCTGATGTACACCCAGCAGGCGGTGCTGATCGGCATGATCGCCGTGCTGTTGCCGTACATGGTGCTGCCGCTCTACACCGTGATGCGCCGCATCGACCCCCGCCTGACGCAGGCGGCGAACGGGCTCGGCGCCGGTGGCCCGGCCGCCTTCGCCTTCGTGTTCCTGCCGCTGAGCATGCCCGGCGTGCTCGCCGGCTGTGTGCTGGTCTTCATGCTCGGCCTCGGCTTCTTCATCACGCCCGACCTGCTCGGCGGCTCCGGCGAACAGGTCTACCCGGTGCTGCTCAACCGCACCCTCACCACCGCCGTCGGCGAACCCGCGTTCGCCTCCGCCATGTCGATGGTGCTGCTGGTGGCCGCGTTCGTGGTGCTGCTGGCGGTGTCCCGGGTGGTGCCGATCGGCTCCATCTGGCGTCCGGAGAACGCCGCCGTGTCCCGGCGGGGCGGTGGCGCCCTGGACGCCGGCTGGCGCAGCGCGACGGTGCTGGCCCGGGTCGGGCGGCTGCCGTCGGCCGTCTACCGCCTGCCCGGTCACCTGCTGGCCGGGCTCGGGCTGGCGCTGTGCCTGGTGCCGATGCTGGCGGCGGTGCTGATGTCCTTCCAGCGGTCGACCTTCGCCGCGTTCCCCTCCACCGACCTGACCACGAACTGGTACCAGGAGTTCCTGGCCGACTCGCGGTGGGTGGACGCGTTCCTGACCAGCATCCGGCTCGGCGTGGTGGTGGCGGTCCTGGTCACCGTCCTGAGCACGCTCGCGGCGCTGGCGCTGGTCCGGGGCACCTTCCCCGGCAAGGACCTGATCATGGGGCTGATCGCGACCCCGTTGATCATCCCCAGCGTGGCGCTCGCCTTCGGGCTCTACCTCGTGCTGTTCAACCTGCGACTGGACGGGTCCTTCACCGGGCTGGTCATCGGACACGCCATTCCGGCCGTACCGCTGGTCACCCTGATCCTGGTGGCCAACCTGCGCGCGTTCGACTACCGGCTGGAGCAGGCCGCGCGCGGTCTGGGCGCGTCACCGGTGCGCGCCTTCCTCACGGTCACCTTCCCGGTGCTGCGGCCCGGCTTCCTCGTCGCCGCCTTCTTCGGGTTCCTGACCAGCTTCGACGAGCTCGTCTTCACCATCAGCCTCGCCGGCACCGGATTGCGCACCCTCCCGCTGCGGCTCTGGGAGGACCTGCACGTGCGCTTCTCGCCGATCCTCGCGGTCGTCTCGGTCGCCGAGATGCTCGTGGTGATCACCGTGCTCGGGGTGGTCGCCCTGATGCTCCGTCTCCGCCAGCGCCGTACCGGCATGAAGGGATCGATCCTGTGAGCCGTGACTACCTCAGCGTCGACCCCCGCACCGGCGAACGGATCGGCCGCTCCGCCACGCTGACCCCCGACGCGACCCGGCAACTCGTGGGCGAGTCGGCCGGTGCCCAACGGCACTGGCGGGAGCGCCCGCCGGCGGAGCGCGCCGACGCGTTGCGGGCCCTCTCCGCCGCCCTCGGCGCGGCCCGGGACGACCTGGCCCACCTGCTGGTCCGCGAGATCGGCAAACCGGTGGCGCAGTCGGTGGCCGAGGTCGACAAGTGCCGGGCGCTGTGCGACGGGTTCGCCGACCACGCCGACACCCTGCTCGCCGACCGGCGGCCCCTGGCCGGGGACCTGCCGGCCCGGATCCGGTTGCGTCCCACCGGAGTGATCCTCGGCGTGATGCCCTGGAACTTCCCGTACTGGCAGGCCCTACGGCTGGCCGTACCGAACCTGCTACTCGGCAACACCTGCCTGGTCAAGCCCGCGCCGAACGCCGCGCTCTCCACCCTCGCCCTGGCCGACGTCGTCGCGCGGGCCGGTCTGCCGCCCGGCGTGTTCACCCCACTGCTGGTGTCGGAGTCGGCCGTGGCCGACGTGATCGCCCACCCGGCGGTCACCGGGGTCTCGGTCACCGGCAGCGTCACCGCCGGCGCGGCGATCGCCGCCGCCGCCGGAGCCGCTGTCAAGAAGGTCGTGCTGGAACTCGGCGGCTCCGACCCGTTCATCGTGCTGGCCGACGCCGACGTCGAGGCCGCCGCGTCCGCCGCCGCCCGGTCCCGGCTGGGCAACGCCGGGCAGAGCTGCGTGGCCGCCAAACGGTTCCTCGTCGAACGGCCGGTGGCCGAGGAGTTCCTCGCCGCGCTGACCGACCGGTTCGCCGCCCACCGGGTCGGCGATCCGGCCGACCCACGGACCGACGTCGGCCCGCTGGCCCGCGCCGACCTGCGCGACCTGCTGCACACGCAGGTCCGCGAGTCGGTCGCCGCCGGGGCGAGGGTGGTCCTCGGCGGCGAACCGGTCGCCGGCGCCGGTTTCTACTACCCACCGACCATCCTCACCGACGTGCCGGTGGACGCACCCGTGTGGCGGGACGAGACCTTCGGGCCGGTGGCACCGGTCCTCGTCGCCGACAGCACGCAGGACCTGCTGCGGCTCGCCGACAGCGACGAGTACGGCCTGGGCGCGAGCGTCTGGACCACCTCGCCGGAACGCGCCGACCACTTCGCCGACGCCCTGCCGGCCGGCATGGTCTTCGTCAACGAGATCGTGCAGAGCGACTGGCGGCTGCCCTTCGGCGGTATCCGGCGCTCCGGCATCGGCCGCGAACTCGCCGCCGACGGGTTCGGCGAGTTCGCCAACGTCCAGACCCACTGGTACGGCCCGCCACCGGCCGGGCCGTCCACCTCCGAGTAGCGCGCGACGACCACCGCCCCCACCGTGCCGAATGACCGAGTGCGCCAGTCAACGGGGCCGGAGCGCCCAGCGATGAAATGGAGCCGATCGACATGACCCCACCTACCGGACGATATGCCCACGCCCGCCGTACCGGCCGGGCCCTGCGCCACGCCGCCGCCGCACTGGCCGCGGTCACCCTCCTCGCCGCCTGCGGCAGCGACACCGGATCGGACGCGCCGGCCGCCGGCGACTTCGAGGGACGCCCGTGGAACACGGGTGACCTGAGCGGCAAGATCACCAACGTCGGTTTCGGCGGTACCTTCTCCGACACCGAGTTCGAGCACGTGTGGCGACCCTTCACCGCGATCACCGGCGTCGAGGTCGTCGAGGTGCCGTGGTCGACCGACATCTACAACCGGATCGAGAGCCAGGTCGGTGCCGGACGCGTCGACATCGACCAGTTCAGCGTCACCGCCGGCAACTACGAGCAGTTCGCCGACTGCTGCCTGGAGGACATCGACTACTCGCTGTTCCCGCAGAACGTGCTGGACACCATGGACGACCAGTACAAACTGCCCAAGGCGATCGGGTACGCCGAGGCGTCCATCGTGCTCGCCTACAACCTCGACTCGTACCCGAACGCGGACTCGCGCCCGACGTCCTGGGCCGACTTCTGGGACGTCGAGCGCTTCCCCGGCAAGCGGTCTCTGCAGAACTTCGAGCCGGTGAAGGTGATCGAGGCCGCGTTGCTGGCCGACGGCGTCACGCCGGAGCAGATGTACCCGCTCGACTTCGACCGCGCCTTCCGCAAGCTGGAGCAGATCAAGCCGCACGTGGTGAAGTGGTGGGGTTCCGGCACCGAGGCCCAGCAGTTGCTCGCCACCGGCGAGGCGACCATGGTCGCGATGTCCAACGCGCGCATCGAGGACCTGATCGACCAGGGCGCACCCGTCGCGTACACGCTCAACCAGGCTCTCGCGCACGTGGACTTCCTCGCCGTACCGAAGGGCGCGCCGAACGTGAAGGCCTCGATGGCCAGCATCGCCTTCCGGTTTGAGCCGAGCATCGGCGCCCGCATCGGTGAGGCGTGGCGGCAGCCGATCCCCTCGACGGCCATCTACGAGGCCGCCGACAAGTCCCTCGCCGACCACTGGACGACGTCCACCAACAACGTGCCCGAACTCGGTGGCGTCCCCAACGACATCACCTTCCGGATCGACTCCTTCTACTGGTACAAGCCGTACAACGGCACCGACCGCAGCAACTACGACGTGGTCAACGAACGGTTCCAGAGCTTCATCGCCGGCTGACCGTCGCCGGGGCGACCGGTACCGCCGGCCGCCCCGGCCGACCACCCCCACCGTCCCCACGCCGCCTCGCGCCACTCGTGCCCTGCACGCCGCCCGAGGACCCGGCGCGCTGCCGCGCGTCCACGGTCCGCCCCGGCACCCGGGCGGTCGCCCGGCACGAGACCGGTGTGACGCCGGGCCCAGTAAGGAGCCTGCCCGTGACCACCACGCCGTCCCGTCGTCGCTCACCCTCGGCGGCCGACCGGCCGCCGACCACCTCCCGGCTGTGGCACCCGTTCTCCCACCTTCGCGACACGCTCGCCAGCGAACTGACCATCGTCGAGGGACACGGCGCGCGGGTACGCGACAGCGACGGGAACTGGTACCTCGACGCCACCGCCGGACTCTGGTACGCCAACGTCGGCCACGGCCAGTCCCGGATCGCCACCGCCGTCGGTGAGCAGGCCGGTCGTCTCGCCGCCTACTCCACCTTCGGCGACATGGCCAACCCGGCCGCGCTGGCGTTGGCCGACCGGATCGCCGAGCTCGCCCCGATGCCGGACCCGATGGTCTTCCTCACCTCCGGCGGCTCCGACGCGGTCGACACGGCCGTGAAGATGGTCCGCCGCTTCTGGACACTGCGCGGCCAGCCCGAACGCGGCGTCGTCATCTCCCGGGACCTGTCCTACCACGGCATGCACGGGCACGGCACCGCCCTGGCCGGGATCGCGGCCAACAGTGCCGGCTACGGCCGGGTGGCGGCACCGGGCTTCCACCGGGTGCCGCACGACGACGCCGAGGCGCTGCGCCGCACCATCGACGAGATCGGCGCCGCGCAGGTAGCGGCCTTCTTCGTGGAACCCGTCATCGGGGCCGGGGGAGTACACCCGCCGCCACCCGGCTACCTGGCCGAGGTGGCCGAGATCTGCCGGCGCAGCGGTGTGCTGCTCGTCGCCGACGAGGTCGTCACCGGCTTCGGGCGCACCGGCGACTGGTTCGCCTCGGCCAGCTACGGCATCGAGCCGGACCTGCTGCTGTTCGCCAAGGGCGTCACCTCCGGGTACGTGCCGTTGGGCGGGGTGATCGCGGCCCGCCGGGTCTGGGAGGCGTTCACCGACGACACGGCGGGCGTGTTCCGCCACGGCTACACCTACTCCGGGCACGCGGTGGCCTGCGCCGCCGCGATCGCCAACCTGCGCCTGCTCACCGAGGACGACCTCCTGCCCCGGGTGACCGTGCTGGCCGGGCGGCTCGCCGACCGGCTGCCGGCGCTGGCCGGGTTGCCCGGTGTCCGCGAGGTCCGGCACGCCGGACTGCTCGGCGCGGTCGCGTTGGACGTCGACCGGGACCCCGGGCTGCCCGACCGGGTGGTGCGGCAGGCCCGGGCCTCGGGCGTGCTGACGCGGGTCATCAACGGCGACAGCCTCCAGCTCTCACCGGCCTTCGTGCTCACCGACGACCAACTCGACCAGATCGTCGAGCGGCTCGGTGCGGCGATCACCACAGCGGCGCAACCGGCCCGGACCGGTTGAGCGCACCGGGTCGTACCGCTCGGCCCCGTCGGGCCGCCGCCGAGCCGTGGTGGCCCGACGGGGCGGCGGACGGCCCGGCGGTGATGTCAGGCGCGTCCGCCGGCCCGGGCCCCGCAGGTGTCCCGGATCACCAGCTCGGCCGGCAGCACCTCCTCGACCGGCGGGCGCTGGCGGTCCGCGCCGCCGATGCGGTGCATCAGCAGGTCGAAGGCGCGTCGCCCCATCTCGGGGGCCGGTTGGCGGACCGTGGTCAGGCCGATCCCCTTCAACGCCGCCACCGGCACGTCGTCGAAACCGACCACCGCGACGTCCTGCGGCACCCGGATCCGGCGGTCGTGCAGGGCGTCGATGCAGCCGAGCGCGATGACGTCGTCGGCGCAGACGATCGCCGTGGGCGGCTGCCCGGCGGTCAGCAGCCGGTGTGCGGTGATGCCACCGCTGAGGTGGGTGAAGTCGCCGTGCACGACCAGCTCCGGGTCGACGTGCAGACCGACCTCGGCCATCGCCCGCTGGTATCCCTCCAACCGGAGCTGGTTGGTCGAGGTGTCGGCCCGCCCGCCGGCGAACGCGATCCGGCGGTGGCCGAGCCGGATCAGATGCTCCGTGGCGATCGCCCCGCCGCGCCGGTTGTCGATGTGCACGCTGTCCACCGCGCTGCCCGACAGCGTGCGGTTGACCAGCACGACCGGGGTGCCCGCGCGGATGACGCGTTGCAGGTCGTCGCCGCCGCTCTGCAACGCCGAGGTGAGGATCGCGCCGTCGACCTGGTGCTCCACCAGCAGCTTCAGGTAGTCCATCTGCCGGCGCGGGCTCTCCTGGGTGTTGCCGAGGACGACGTTGTAGTCGTGCTCGGCGGCGGTGGCCACGATCGCCTCGATGAGCTGCGGATAGAACGGGTTGGTGATGTTCGAGACCACCAGGCCGATCAACTGGCTGCGGCCGGTGATGAGCGTCCGGGCCGCCGCGTTCGGGGTGTAGCGCAGTTGTTCCATGGCCGCGATCACCCGGTTGCGGGTGACCGCGGTGATCCGGGGGTTGTTGTTGAGCACCCGGGAGACCGTCGACTGAGACACGCCCGCCAGCTTGGCGATGTCGTGACTGCTCACCTTCCGACGTTGCCCGGGAGGCTGTGCCTCGACACCGGGTCCACCAGTCATCTCGCCATCCATCGCATCAGTGGGCCGCGCGTCCGTATCGGCCGGTCGGGCCCGCGACCTCGGCGGTGCGGTGGCCTTGACGGCGGCCAACGCATCATAGCACCATGCATACGTATTCCAAGCCGCCTGGGCCGGCCGACTCAACCATGACCGTCTAACCCTTCGGCAGGAGTGACGATGATTCCCGGAACGACCCTCGGCACCGCCGTGGTGCGGGCTCTGGCCGCCGGTGGGGTGACCCGCGTCTTCGGCATCCCCGGCACACACACCCTCGGTCTCTACCGGGCCCTCGACGCCGCCCGGGTCGACCACGTCACCGCCCGGCACGAGCAGGGCGCCGGGTTCATGGCCGACGGCGCCACCCGCTCGACCGGGCAGGTGGCCGCCTGCTCGGTCATCTGCGGCCCCGGCATCGCCAACGTGGCCACCGCCGTCGGCCAGGCGTACTCCGACGCGGTGCCGATCCTGGTGCTCGCCGGTGACCTGTCCCGCGCCGAGCGCGGCGGCCGGGGCGGCCACGCCCACGAACTGCGCGACCAGGACGCGTTGCTGCGCGCCGTCACCGACCGGGTCACCCGCGCCTGCGAACCCGAGGACGTCCTGCACGCGGTCCGTGACGCCCTGGCACCCCGCCGCTGGGGACGCCCCGCACCGGCGGTGGTCCAGGTGCCGCAGGACCTCTGGGACGCCCCGGTGGACCCCGACCGCACCGGGCCGACCGCATCGGAACGCCGACCGGCACCGGCGGACGCCGGCATCGTGGACGAGACCGTGGCACTGCTCACCGACGCCCGTCGACCGGTGGTCGTCGCCGGTGGGGGAGCGGCCGGTGCCGCCGACGACCTGCGTCGCCTCGCCGAACGGCTGGACGCCCCGGTGCTGACCACGCTCAACGGCAAGGGCACCATAGACGCCCGGCACCGACTGCACGCCGGGATCGTCACCCAGCAGTACGGCGTACCGCAGGGTGCCGCCGAGGACCTGCTCACCGGCGCGGACGTGGTGCTGGCCGTCGGCACCGAACTCGGCCCGACCGACTTCTGGGCCACCCGGCCGAGGCTGACCGGCCGACTCGTGCACATCGACGTCGACCCGGTCGCCATCGGCCGCCACCTGCCCGCCGACATCGCCCTCACCGCCGACGTCGCGACCGTCCTCGCCGAACTGGCCGACCGGCTGCCGGTGGCGGACCGCTCCGGCGCCGCGTCGGCGGCCACCTGCCGTCGACGGCTCGACGCCGAGGCCGCCGCCCTCGGTGCGCCGTACGCGTCGTGGATCGCCGCGCTGCGCCACGCCATGCCCGACGACGCCTGTCTCGCCGTCGACTCGACGGGTGCCAACTACTACGGTGCCACCCCGTTGTTCCCGGTGCACGGCCCGCGTGGCTGGCTCAACCCCTCCGGCCTGGGCACCCTCGGGTACGCCGTACCGGCCGCCATCGGCGCGGCGGTGGCCACCCCGGGACGGCCCACCGTGGCGCTCGTCGGCGACGGCGGCCTCATGTTCACCATGCCCGAACTGCTGGTCGCCGCCGAACGGGAGATCCCGCTCGTGACCGTCGTGTGGCGCAACGGCGGATTCGGCGAGATCGCCCGGTTGCTCGACGAGCAGGGCGCCGGGCCGGTCGGCTGCCAGCAGCGCGCCCCCGACTACCCGGCGCTGGCCGCCGCGCTCGGGTGCCGGTACGCCGAACCGCACGACCCGGCCGACCTCGCCGCCGCGGTGGCCCGTGGCCTCGACGCCGACGGCCCGACCCTGGTGGTGGTCCCGTGACCGGCCTCCTCGCCGACGCCACCGGCGCCTGGATCGACGGCGCCTGGCACGGCGGCGACACCGAACAACCGGTCACCGACCCGGCGCGCGGCCGACTGGTACGCCGACTGGCCGGGCCGGGAACGGCCGGTGTGGACCTGGCCGTCGACGTCGCCCGGCAGCGCTACGTCGGCGGGGTCTGGCGGCGGACCTCGCCGGCTGCCCGCGCCGCCGTGCTCCTGCGCCTCGCCGACCTGGTCGAGGAACACGGCGCGGAACTGGCCCGGACCGAGACCGCCGAGACCGGGTCGCCGCTGCGGCTGCGGCACGCGGTCGACGTCGAGGGCACCGCCGCCGCGCTGCGCTGGTTCGCCACCGCCGCCCGCCATCTCGACGGTGTCGCCGCCGCCGAGTACGTCCCCGGGCACACCAGCATGCTGCGCCGCGAACCGCTCGGCGTGGTGGCCGGACTCGCGCCCTGGAACCATCCGCTGCTGATGGCGGCGTGGAAGGTCGGGCCCGCCCTGGCCGCCGGCAACTCCATCGTGCTCAAGCCCGCCGCGCAGACCCCGCTGACCGCGCTGGCGCTGGGGCCGCTCGCCGCCCGCGCCGGCCTGCCCGACGGGGTGCTCAACGTGGTGACCGGTGGGGCCGAGGAGGGCCACCGGCTCGCCGCCCACCCGGACGTGGACCTGGTCTCGGTCACCGGCGGTACGGCCACCGGCCGACGGGTGCAGGCGGCGGCGGCCCAGCACGTCGCGCGTACCCATCTGGAACTGGGCGGCAACAGCCCGCTCGTGGTGTTCGCCGACGCCGACCTGGACCGGGCCCTGGACGCCGCTCTCTCGCTCGGGTTCTTCAACGCCGGGCAGGACTGCACCGCCGCCGCCCGGTTCCTGGTGCAGCGCTCGCGCTACGAACAGTTCGCCGAGACGCTGGCCCGGCGGACCGCCCGGTTGACCGTCGGCGACCCGCTGCACGAGGTGGACCAGGGGTCGCTGATCGACCGGGCCAACCGGGACCGGGTCGCGGCGCTGGTGGCGGACGCCGTGGCGGCGGGCCACACCCCGCTGACCGGCGGGCGGATCGTGCACCCGGACGGGCTGCCCGACGGGGCGTTCTACGCGCCGACCGTCTTCGCCGGTGTCCCGGACGACGCGCCGATCGTCGCCGAGGAGGTCTTCGGACCGGTGGTGACCGTGCAGCCCTTCGACGACGAGGACGAGGCGCTGCACCGCGCCAACGACTCGCCGTACGGGCTGGCCGCCGCCGTCTACACGCGTGACGTCGGCCGGGCGATGCGGTTCGCCCGCGACCTGGAGGTGGGTCAGGTCTGCGTCAACTCCTTCGGTGTCGGCGCGGAGGAGATGCCGCACGGCGGGGTGAAACAGTCCGGCCACGGCAGCGACCTGTCCCGGTACGGCTTCGAGGAGTTCACCCGACTCAAACACGTCGTGGTGCACCTCGGCGAAGCCGACGTGGCGACCGCACGATCCGGGAAGGGTGGGACCGATGACTGACCCCGAGCGGGAGCGGCTCGCCGCCCTGCGCGCCGCCGTCCCGCTGCTGGCGACCAGGGCGTACCTGTTCAGTGGTGGGATCGCGCCGCTGGCCGAGCCGGTACGCGCCGAGATGGCGACCTGGGTCGACCGGTGGGCGGGCGACCCGCTGACGCACCGCGCCGACTACTTCGGTGACTGGGGCCGGTTGCGCACCGAGTTCGCCGGTCTGGTCGGTGCGGCACCGGCGGAGGTCGCGATCACCGAGAACACCTCCCGCGCGACGAACCTGGCACTGCGGCTGCTGGGCCTGCCGGCCGGCTCGACGGTGCTGGTCGACGACACCACGTACCCGACGATGGCCTGGGCCGCGCTCCGCCACGGCCTGCGGGTCCGGCTGGTCCGCCGGGCACCGGACGAGGCGGCGGTGGACGCCTTCGCCGCACTCACCGATCCGGGTACGAGCTGTCTCGCCGTCTCCCACGTGGCCGCGCTCGACGGCTACCGGCACGACCTGGCGGACCTGGCCGGTCTCTGCGCCGACCGGGGGATGCGCTTGTTCGTCGACGCCGCGCAGTCCACCGGCGCGGTGCCGGTCGACATGGCCCGCGACGGGATCGACGCGCTGGTCAGCACCGCGATGAAGTGGCTGCTCGGCCCGCCCGGGATCGGTTTCCTCGCGGTCCGGGAGGCCGCCGCCGCCGGCACGCCGCTGGACGTCGGCTACGTCAGCGCCCGGATCGCGGATTCGTACCAGCTCACCGAACTCCCACCGGTACCGTCCGGCGCGGCCGGCACCGAGGTGGGGTTGGCCGCGCTGCCGCTGCTCGCGGCGGCCACCGCTGGGATCCGGCTGGTCCGCGCCGCCGGCGTCGACACCATCGCCGACCGGGTGACACACCTGGTGGGGCGGGTCGTCGACGGGCTGGCCCGACGGGGCCTGACGGTCCTCACCCCGGCGCAGCCGCGGTGGCGGGCCGGCGTGGTCGCGTTCGCCGTCGACGACGCCCCCGCGCTCGCCGGTCACCTGCGTGAGCACGGCGTGGACGTGTGGGGATACCCGTCCGGCCGGGTGCGGGTCGACCCGCACGGGTTCAACGACGACGACGACATCGACCGACTGGTGGAGGGGATCGACGCATGGCAGACGCGACGCTGACCGGCCGGGTGGCCCTGGTCACCGGCGCCGGCAGCGGACTCGGCCGGGCCGTCGCGGTGCGGCTCGGGCTGGCCGGCGCCCGGGTGGCGGTGCACTACGCCAGCTCGGCGCGGGGCGCGGAGCAGACGGTGGCGGCGGTCCGGGCGGCCGGTGCCGAGGCGGTCGCCGTCGGCGCCGACCTGTCCGACCGGGCCGCCGCGCCCCGCCTGGTCGACGCGGTGACGGCCGCCCTCGGTCCGGTCGAGATCCTGGTCAACAACGCGGCCACCACCCGCTTCATCCCCTTCGACGACCTGGACGCCGCCGACGACGAGGTGTGGGAGTCGCTGCTGCGGGTCAACCTGCTCGCCCCGGTGGCGCTCTGCCGGGCGACGTTCGCGGCGATGGGTCGCACCGGCTGGGGCCGGGTGCTCAACGTGGCGTCGACGTCGGCCTTCGACCCGGCCGGCAGCAGCCTGCCGTACGCCGTGTCGAAGTCGGCGCTGGTCGCCTTCACCCAGGGGCTCGCCGCCGTCGCCCCGCCCGGAGTCGCGGTCAGCGCGATCGCGCCGGGCTGGATGGACACCCCGTGGGCGTCCCGGCACTCCGGCGGGTCGGCCGCCGGTGGCGCGGCGGAGGTGGACGTGGACGAGGTGGCGCGGGCCGCCGTCGAGCTGGTCACCGGCACCGCCGGCAACGGCACCGTGGTGGTGCTCGACGGCGGTGCCCGGTGGCGTCGGGCGCAACAGGGCGGGTGACCCGCCCCGCGCCCGGGACGGGTGCCGCTCTTAGTCGACCGCCGCCACGGTGAGCACCTCGCGGGGGTTCTCCACGGTCAGCCGGTGCAACTGCTCCTCGGCGACACCCCGGGCGCGCAGGCCCGGCAGGACACTGCCCAGCACGTAGCCGTACCCGTTGCCGCCGAACAGCGCGAACATGTCCCGCTTGCACACGTCCTGGGAGAGCACGATCCGGTGGTGTCCCTCGCCGAGCAGGGTCGCGACGGCGTCCAGGATCCGTTCCGTGTACGCCGGAGGGAAGGCGCCCAGGTTGTCGAAGGACAGCCAGGCGCCCCGGTCCAGCGCGGTGCGATAGAAGGCGAGCGACGGATGACTGTCGGCGTGGCCGATCACCACCCGGTCCGGCGCGACGCCCTCCTCCTCGAACAGGTCGAGGGCGTGCAGGCCGACGTCGCTGCCGACGGAGTGGGTGGCGATCGCCAGCCCGGTCCGTCGACTGGCCCGGGCCGCCGCCCGGTGGCAGCGCTCCTCCTGGGCGGAGATCCACGACTTGTCCGCGCCGATCTCGCCGATGATGCCGGGGCGTACGCCGGTCCCGTCGGCACCGTGCCGGATCTCCTCGACCAGCCGGTCGGCGAGCTGGTCGACGCTGCGCCGGTCGACGTCCTCGGCGGCGGGGTAGTAGGGCTGCCGGTACCACCCACAGCCCATCACGATGTGCAGGCCGGTGCGGCGGGCCAGCGCCGCCATCCGTGCCGGTTCCCGCCCGATGCCGGGCACGGTCAGCTCCACCAGGGCGTTGCCGCCCTGTGCGGTGAAGGCGGTCAGCTCCTCGACGAGCAGGTCGTCGTCGTCGGGCAGGCCGGCGACGTCGAAACGGCCGGGGATCTCCCAGAGCCGGATGTAGAGGTGCTCGTGCATCAGCGTGGTGCCGAGCGTGGCCGGGTCGATCTCGCCCAGCACGGTGACGATCCGTCCCGCGCTCATCCGACCGGCACCTCGTGCAGCGCCGCCGCCGGAACCCGCAGCGCGTCGTGGATGATCTCGACCGCCTCGTCGATCTCGGCGTCGTCGAAGACGGTCGGCAACGCGAACACCCCCCAGCCGCACACCCCCCGGTTGAGCAGGGCGAGCCGCATCGCGGCGTTGACCTCACCCCAGGCCGCCGGGGTGCGCTCGGTGGTGGCGACACTGACCAGCGAACCGACCTGGCGTACCTCCAGTGCCAGGTCCAGGTCGGCGAAGGCGCCCCGGAGCCGGGTGGCGAACCGCTCACCGAGCCGTTCCAGGCGCGGGTACGCGTCGGCGTCGAGCAGCCGCAGCGTGGCCAGCCCGGCGGCGGCGGTCACCGGATTGCCGTTGAACGTGCCGGCGTGTGCCAGCCGGGGCCCACCGGCCGCGTCGGTCACCGCCATCACGTCGACCCGTCCGCCGTACGCGCCGACCGGCATGCCGCCGCCGATCACCTTGCCGTAGGCGGTGAGGTCCGGGGTGACGCCGTAGCGCTGCTGCGCGCCCCCGGGTGCGACCCGGAACGCGATGACCTCGTCGAAGAGCAGGAGTACACCGTGGGCCGTGGCGGCTGCCCGGACGGCCTCGAGGAAGCCGGGTGCCGGCGGGATCCAGGTGGCGATGGAGGCCATCGGGGTGACGATGACGGCGGCCAGCCGGTCGGCGTACCGCTCGATCAGCGAGACCACGCCGTCGGTGTCGTTGAACGACCCGATGACCACGTTGTCGGCGAGGTTCGCCGGCACCCCGGCGGTGTACGGCGCGCCGCGTTCGGAGCCGGGGGTCGCCGCGTTGATCTCCATGCCGTCGAAGGTGCCGTGGTACGAGCCGTCCATCTTCAGCACGAGGTCACGACCGGTGTACGCCCGGGCCGTCTTGATCATCATCATGGTGGCCTCGGTGCCGGAGTTGGTGAACCGCAGCCGGTCCAGCGAGGGCACCCGGGCGCACAGCTCCTCGGCGAGGTCGATCTGCACCGTGTTGGGGGCGAGCACGGCGGTGGCCCGACCGGCCTGGTCCCGGATGGCCTCGGTGACCTGCGGGTGGACGTGGCCGTGGATCAGCGACGTCGCGTTGTAGATCAGGTCGAGCAGCCGGTGACCGTCGGCGTCCTCCAGACGTGTCCCGGCGGCGCGTTCCACGTAAACGGGATACGGATTCATCGCCAGCGAATAGCGTGTGTCGCCGCCGGGAAGGACCTGGCGAGCGCGGTGGAAGAGAGCCGCCGATGCGGGCGTACGCTCTTCAAATGTGGACCTTTCGGTGGTGATCCAGTCTGCGATCCGAGTCCCGGCGCCCATCCGTTGACAGCCTCCCGCCTCAACCCTACTGTGCATTCGTAGTCACAGCGTCTGACGTCACAGTAGGGCCTCAAGGACCGTCGGACAAGGGCCCGGAACCACCCGACGAGGGGAGCCCGACCAGCGTGAGCGCCGCAGCGAGTACCTCGACCCGCGTACCCCGCCGACTGGCCGATCTCGACACCCCCGCGCCACTGGTGGAGGTCCCCCGGCTCGACGCCAACCTGCGTCGGGGCGCCGAGATCGCCGACCGGGACGGGCTGGCGCTGCGTCCGCACGCCAAGACCCACAAGACCGTGGAGATAGCCCGCCGGCAGCTCGCCACCGGGGCCACCGGACTCACCGTGTCCAAGCTGGACGAACTCGACGCGCTGCGTCCGGCCGGCGCGGCCGACTACCTGCTCGCCTACCCGGTGGTCACCGCCGTGAAGGCGGACCGCCTGGTGGCGCTCTCGACGACCACCCCGGCGCGGATGCTCGTCGGGCTGGACAGCCCGGCCGGCGCCGAGGTGCTCAGCGGTGCCGCCATCCGCGCCGGCGTCGAGATCGAGGTGCTGATCGAGGTCGACAGCGGCCTCGGGCGCTGCGGCGTGGCGCCGGACGACGCCGCCGACCTGGCGGACCTGGTCACCGGTCGGCCCGGCCTGCGGATCGCCGGGGTGTTCACCCACGCCGGCCACGCCTACGCCGCCCGCGACGCCGCCCACCTGGCCCGGACCGCCCAGTCCGAGGCCGACGCCGTCCGGCGGGCCGCCGCCGCGCTCCGCGCCGCGGGCACCACCTGCGAGGTGGTCAGCGTCGGCTCGACCCCGACGTTCCTCACCGCCGCAGACCGCCGTGGCGTCACCGAGACCCGACCCGGCAACTACGCGCTGCTCGACCGCACCCAGGTCGCCCTCGGCGTGGCCACCCTCGACCAGTGCGCGCTCTCCGTCCTCTGCACCGTGGTCAGCACCGGCCCGGGACGCGCCGTGGTCGACGCCGGCTCCAAGGTCTTCGGCCTCGATCGCGGCGCGCACGGCGTCAGCGTGCTCGACGGCTACGGCGAGGACCCGGACCGGGGCGCGGTGCTGTCCTGGCTCTCCGAGGAACACGGTGTCGTCGACGACCCGTCCGGGCGGTTCCGCGTCGGCGACCGCCTGCGCTTCGTGCCCAACCACGCCTGCGTCGCCGCCAACCTCACCCGCCACCTGTATTTCGTCGACGGTGACACGGTGCTGGAGACCGTCGCCGTGGCCGCCTCCGGCGGTGGCCGATGACCGGCGGCCCGGACCTGCTGCTGCGCGGCGGCACCGTCGTCGACGGGACCGGCGGTCCGCCCACGGTCACCGACGTCCGGATCAGTGCCGGCCGGATCGACGGGCTCGGCCCCACCGGCCGGGTCCGCGACGCCGTCGAGGTCGACTGCCGTGGCCTGCACGTGCTGCCCGGTGCCGTCGACGCGCACTCGCACGCCGACTTCACCCTGCCGACCACGCCGCACGCCGCCGGGCTGCTGCGTCAGGGAGTCACCACCGTCGTCACCGGCAACTGCGGCTTCTCGCCCTTCCCGGTGCGCCACCCCGACGCCCCACCGGCCAGCGGCGGGTTCCTCAACCCCATCCTGCCGCACGGCTGGCCGGACCTGGCCGCCTACCGCACCGCGCTCACCGCCGCCGGAATCCGGGTCAACGTCGCGCCGATGATCGGCCACGGCTCGGTACGGGCGGCCACCGCCCGGGCCGACGGGGACACCGGGGCGCACCGGGCACGTGTCCGCCACGCGATCACCCGGGCACTGGCCCAGGGCGCGGTCGGGGTCAGCCTCGGGCTGGCGTACCCCGACGGCCGTGCGGCGGACCGGACCGAACTCACCGACGTGGCGACGCTGGCCGCCACGACCGGCGCGGTGCTCGCGGTGCACCTGCGCGACGAACGGTCCGGCTGCGTCGCCGCCGTCGACGAGATCCTCGACCTGGCCGCGCGCAGCGGCGTGGCCACCCAGATCTCGCACCTCAAGGCGATGGGACGGGCGAACTGGGGATCCACCCGCACCACCCTGGCGCACATCGACCGGGCCCGCGCCGCAGGCGTCGACGTCACCGTCGACATGTACCCGTACACGGTCGGCGCGACGACGCTGACCGCCGCGCTGCCCGACTGGGCCGACACCGGCGGCGCCGAGGCGATCCGTCGGCTGGTCCGCGACCCCGCCGGCCGGGCCCGGTTGCTGACCGAACTCGCCGCCGGAGGCGGCTACGTCGGCCTCGACGAGGTCGTCGTCTCGCACGCCTCGCCCCGGTGGCGGCCGGTGATCGGACGCCCGCTGCCGCAGGCCGCCGCCGCGCTCGCCGTCACCCCCGGCGAACTGCTGCTCGACATCCTGGCCGACGACGCCGCCGGGGCCACCATGCTGGTCGACGCGATGACCGCCGACGACGTCGACCGGGTCCTCACCCACCCCGCCGCGATGGTCGGCTCCGACGGATGGGTCATCGACCCCACGCCGGGCGCGCATCCGCGCAACTTCGCCACCTTCGTGCGGACGCTGCGCGCCGCCGCCGACCGACCCGAGCGACTGGCCGACGCGGTCCGCCGACAGAGCGCCGCCGTCGCCGACCGGTTCGGGCTGGTCGGGCGGGGCCGGGTCGTCCCCGGGCACTGGGCCGACCTGGTCGTGGTGGACCTCGCCGCGCTGCACGACGGCGGCGACGACCCGACCGTACGGCCCGACGGCGTGCGGCAGGTCCTCGTCAACGGGATCGCCGGGTACGGCGAACTCCTTCCCACCACACCACGACCGGCGGGGCGGGTGCTGCGCCGCGCCGCCGACGGCAGGAGGCCACGATGACCGTCAACCCGCTGTCCAGTCCGGTGACCGGGGAACACCTCGGCGAATGGTCGGAGGTCGGCCCGGCCGGCGTCGACGCCGCCGTACGCACCGCCTCGGCGGCACTGCCCCGGATGGCCGCGCTGTCCCGCTGGCAGCGGTGTGACCTGCTGATCGCGACCGCCCGTGCGCTGAGGGCCCGCCGGGACCGGGTCGTCGCCGATCTCCTGGTGGAGCACGGCAAGGTCCGGGCCGAGGCGGAGGCGGAGGTGGACACCGCCATCCACGCGCTGGAGAGCACCGCCGAGTACGCCCGCCGCCTCGACGACGGCACGCCGACCATGTCCGACCCGGCCAAACGCGTCTTCGTCGACCGGATCCCGCTCGGGGTGATCGGCGTGATCACTCCCTGGAACTTCCCGGTCAACATCCCGCTGGAGTACCTCGGGCCCGCGCTGGCGATGGGCAACACGGTGGTCTGGAAGGGGGCCGAGAGCACCCTGCGCAGCAGCGCCCACGTGCTCGCCGCGATCGTCGAGGCGGGCTGGCCCGACGGCGCGGTCACCCTGGTCGAGGGCGGACCGCAGACCGGTGCGGCACTCGCCGCCCACCAGGGCCTGGCGGCCGTCGGGTTCACCGGCAGCAGCACGGTCGGGCACCGTATCGCCGCGACCGGTGGGATGCGTCGGCTGCTGCTCGAACTCGGCGGCAACGGCCCCACCGTGGTCTTCGACGACGCCGACCCGTACCAGGTGGCCGAGGCCGTCGTCACCGCCGCCACGTTCTGTTCCGGGCAGAGCTGCGCGGCCACCGAGCGGGTCCTGGTCCAACAGGGCCGCTACCGGCAGGTACTCGACGCCGTCGCGGCGGTGGCCGCCGAGCGTCGGGTCGGCGCACCGGAGGACACCGACGCGGCCTTCGGCCCACTGCACCTGGCGCAGACCGGTGCCACCATGCGCGAGCACCTCGCCGACGCCACCGACCGGGGAGCCCGGCTGGTGGTCGGCGGCGAGCCGCTGACCGACGCCCCCACCGACCGGTACTGGCCGTTGAGCGTGCTCGACCGGGTGGACCCGGCGTCACTGGTGTTCACCGAGGAGACCTTCGGCCCGGTCGTCCCGCTCACCCCGTTCCGCGACGAGGAGGCGCTCGCCGATCTGGTCGCCGCCGGCGGGTACGGGCTCAACGGCGCGGTCTTCACCGCCGACCTGGACCGGGCGTTCCGGGTGGCGCAGTCACTGCCGTGCGGCAGCGTCGTGGTCAACGACCACTCCAACGTCTGGGAGACGCACCTGCCGTTCGGCGGCCACCCCGGACGCGGCAGCGGCATCGGCCGGGTCGGTGCGCCGTACGCGCTGCTGGAGTTCTCCACCGTGCGCAGCACCATCCTGCACCTGGGGAGAGCGGGCCGTGGCTGACCCGTCGACGACCGGGCCGCAGCCGGACGGCACCGACACGCCCGTGCCGGCCGACCTCGTGCTGCGCCACGGGCGCGTGGTCACCCTCGACCCGCGCCGCCGCATCCTCACCGACGGCACGATCGTCGTGCACGCCGGCCGGATCCGCTGGGTCGGCCCCGACCGGCTCCGTCCGGCGACCACCGGGCCGGAACGGGACCTGGCCGGCGCCGTGGTCCACCCGGGCCTGGTCGACGCGCACGTGCACACCGGCACCGAGACGGTCCGGGGCCTCGCGCCCAAGGGCGCCGAGAGCTGGGAGACCGTGGAGGAGGTGGCCTACCTCGGCAAGACCCCGTACGACGAGGAGTTGGCCGCCACCCTGAGCGCGATGGACATGGTGTCCAGCGGCACCACGCTGTTCGCCGACACCGGCGGCTCGGTGCACCTGGACGCCACCGCGCGGGGGATCGCGGCGGTGGGGATGCGCGGCATCCCCGGCCACATCCTCTGCGACGTGCCGCAGGACGGTGTGCTGGTCGAGGTGGCGACCGACACCGACACCTGCCTGGCCCGGCTCCGGGACCAGCTCGACCGGTACCCGTGGCGGCCCGACGCGCGGGTCCGCGCCGCGGTGACCCTGGTCGGCATGGGCCTGGACAGCGACGCGCTGTTGACCGCCGCCGCCGGTCTGGCCGAGGAGTACGACGTACCGCTGATCATGCACCAGTCGTGGGACCGGGCCGAGGTGGACGCCAGCCTCGCCGGGTGCGGCGTCCGGCCCGTGACCCGGCTGCGCGACCTCGGTCTGCTCGGCGCGCGCACCACCCTCGTGCACATGATCCAGACCGACGACGCCGAGCGGGACCTGGTCCGGGAGACCGGCACCCGGGTCGTGCACTGCCCGTCGGCGTCGCTGCGGCGGGCCAAGGGGGCGCTGCGCGACGGGCGGTTCCCGGAGATGGTCGCCGACGGCGTCACGGTCGCGCTCGGCTCGGACGGCCTGTCCGGCCCGCGTGACCTGTTCCGTCAGGCATACCTCGCGGCGACGGTCTTCCGGGAACTGCGCGACGAACTGCCCACGCTCACCGCCGAGCAGGTGCTGGAGATGTCCACCCTGCACGGTGCCCGCGCACTCGGCATGTCCGACGAGGTCGGCTCGATCGAGGTGGGCAAACGCGCGGACCTGGTGGTCCACGCCACCGACCGGCCCCAGTCCCTGCCGGCCTTCGACGACCCCGTCGACTGGCTGGTCTTCTATGCCGGGGCCCGCACCGTCGACACCGTCCTGGTCGACGGCGAGATCCTCTACGACCGTGGACGGTTCACCCGGATCGACACCGACGAGGTACTCGCCGCCGTCGCCGACCAGGCCCGCCGACACGAACGCGCCATCGGCCCGGACCGCTTCGCCCGCTGGCCGCTGATCCGCTGACCGCCGCCCGGTCCGTCCCCTCACCACCGACCACCGGCCACGCTGGGAGTTGCCATGCCTCCGTCCACCCCGACCGCCGTCGCACCCCGTGAGCCGGCCGAGCCCGGGTACGCCGACCTCGACGAGATTCAGCGCCGGGTGCTGTGGCTCGCCGTCCGGATGGTCGACGCCGCGAACCGGGAACGACCCAACCTCGACGGGGTGAAGGTCGGCGGCCACCAGGCGTCCAGCGCCTCGCTGGTCTCGGCGATGACCGCGCTCTGGTTCGCCCACCTCGGGCCGGACGACCGGGTGGCGGTCAAGCCGCACGCCGCGCCGGTCTTCCACGCGATCCAGTATCTGCTCGGCGACCTGGACCGCGCGTACCTCACCCGGCTGCGTAGCCGGGGCGGCCTCCAGTCGTACCCGTCCCGGACCAAGGACCCGGACCGGGTCGACTTCTCCACCGGCTCGGTCGGGCTCGGCGCCGCCGCACCGTTGTTCGCCGCCGCCACCCGCCGGTACGTCGACGCGCACTTCGGGCCCCGCCCCCGGTCCCGCTTCGTGGCCATCCTGGGCGACGCCGAACTCGACGAGGGCAATATCTGGGAGGCCGTGGCGGACCCGGCCACCCAGGGGCTCGGCGACGTGATGTGGCTCGTCGACTTCAACCGGCAGTCCCTGGACCGGGTGGTCCCCGGGGTCCGGATCGACCAGTGGCGTGGCCAGTTCGAGGCGGCGGGCTGGCACGTGCTGGAGGTGAAGTACGGCCGGCGGCTCCAGGCGGCGTTCGCCCGCCCCGGCGGTCACCACCTGCGCGCCTGGCTGGACCGGATGCCCAACGAGCAGTACCAGTCGATGTTCGGCCTCACCGGCCGGACCCTGCGCGACCGGCTGACCGAGGGGGCACCGGCCGAACTCGGTGACGTCCTCGCCGACGTGGCCGACGAGGACCTCGCGACGTTGGTGCGCGACCTCGGCGGCCACGACGTCGAGGCGCTGCTGTCCGCGTACGCGCAGTGCGACGCGGTCACCGACCGGCCCAGCGTGGTGTTCGCGTACACGGTCAAGGGCTGGGGTCTGCCCACCGCCGGTGATCCGCGCAACCACTCCAGCCTGCTGACCGGCGCGCAGATCGACGAGTTGCGGGCACAGCTCGGCCTCACCGCCCAGACCGAGTGGGACCGCCTCGACCCGGGAACCGCTGCCGGGGCCCTGGCCGCCGGACGCGCCGAGCTGTTGCGCCGACCCGCCGCCGCCCCCGCACCGCCGATCGCCCTGCCGGCGCAGACCGGAGTCGGCACCCGCCGGCCGATCGCCACCCAGGAGGCGTTCGGTCGCATCCTGACCGACCTCGCCCGGATCGACACCGTGGCCCCGTACCTGGTCACCACCGCGCCGGACGTGGCCACCTCGACCAACCTGGCCGGGTTCATCAACCGCACCGGCGTGTTCGCCCCGACCGCGCGGCGGAGCTGGACCGAGGACGGCATCCTGCGCTGGAGCGAGGGGCCCACCGGGCAGCACGTCGAACTCGGCATCTCCGAGATGAACCTCTTCCTGCTGCTGGGCCAACTCGGTCTCGCCGAGCACTTGTCCGGCCAGCGCCTGCTGCCGGTGGGCACGGTCTACGACCCGTTCGTCCTGCGTGGACTGGACGCCTTCGTCTACGGCGCCTACTCCGGATCGCGGTTCGTGGTGGCCGGCACCCCGTCCGGGGTCTCGCTCGCCGCCGAGGGCGGGGCGCACCAGTCCACCATCACCCCCTCGGTCGGCCTGGAACTGCCGAACGTCACCTTCGTCGAGCCCGCCTACGCGGGCGCGCTCGACTGGCTGCTCTGCGACGCGCTGCACCGCGTCGGCGCGGCGGCGCAGCCGACCGGTGACGGCGGGACCGACGCGTCCGGCGACGGGGAGGGCAGCTACTACTTCCGGCTTACCACCCGACCGATCGACCAGCAGCCGTACGAGGCCGCCCGGCAGCGCATCGGCGACGTGGCGCTGCGTCGGCAGGTGCTCGACGGCGCGTACCGCCTGGTCGACGCGTACCTGGAGTATCCGCACCTGCGCGGCGACGGGCTCGCGCCGGCACCGCTGGTGCACCTGGTCGGTTCCGGGGCGGTGCTGCCCGAGGTGCTCGCGGCCGCCGCGGAACTCGCCGAGGAGGGGATCGCCGCACACGTGGTCGACGTGACGAGCCTGGACCGGCTGTACCGGAGTTGGCAGCGGTCGTTGCGCCGGTCGGTGCGGACCGCCACCCTGCCGGAGTTGCCGGGTGCGTTGCACTGCGCGTTCGGCACCCGGGCGCCGGTGGTCACCGTCCACGACGCGGCGTCGCACGCGATGTCCTGGATCGGTTCGGCGCTCGGGGTGCCGGCGGTGCCGTTGGGGGTCGACCGGTTCGGCGAGTCCGGCACGGTGGCCGACCTCTACGAACTGCACGACCTGATGCCGGGGAGCATCGTCAACGCCGCGCTGACCGCGCTGGCGCTCGGAGGCGGTCAGGGTCGGTAGCGCCCGCCGGTGCCGGCCGTCGTCCGGAAACCTCCTGGAAGTTACGACGGCAGGGGCCCGGCGTGTCCGCGGCGACACCGATAGTTGCGGTGGCTATCGTCCGAGGTGACGCGCTCGCGGCGCCGCTGAACAGGATCAACATCGCGGTGCTCGGTTGTTCCGGTCGGTCGCTGATGTCGGGAGTGTTTCCGGAAGTTGTTGACGTGTCCAGGGAAGTCGGCCAATACTGTTGCCCATCGACGCGGCTCAATCGTCGTCGAGGTCGCCACCAGTTCCGCCGGTCACCCTGCGGCACGACCGGTACCCCACCACCACCGAACGCGATACGCGCCGACCGTCGACGGCGGTCGCCCGGGCCGCCGAGAGGCGGTCGGCGCGTACGCACCGCTGGCCTCCGGCCAGCCGTCCCGAGGAGGAAGCATGCCCGACGGCCTCGTCCCACCGAGACGCCGCAGAAGCGGTCGCCTCCGGTCGCTCATCGGCGCGGCCTGCGCCGTGGCGCTGGTCACGACCGGCACCGTGGCGATCGCGACGGGTCCCGCCCACGCCCAGACCGTGACGTCCAACCAGGAGGGGAACCACAACGGTTACTTCTTCTCCTTCTGGAAGGACAGCGGCAACGTCTCCATGACGATGGGGAACGGCGGTCAGTACAGCACCCAGTGGAGCAACGTCAACAACTTCGTCGCCGGCAAGGGCTGGAACCCGGGTACGCGGCGCAACGTCACCTACTCGGGCACCTTCAGCCCGAACGGCAACTCGTACCTGACCCTGTACGGCTGGACCCGTAGCCCGCTGGTCGAGTACTACATCGTGGACAGTTGGGGCAGCTGGCGTCCGCCGGGCGCCAACTCCATGGGCACGATCAACACCGACGGCGGTACGTACGACATCTACCGCACCCAGCGGGTCAACCAGCCGTCGATCGACGGTACGCAGACCTTCTACCAGTACTGGAGCGTCCGGACGTCGAAGCGGGTGGGCGGCACCATCACCACCGGCAACCACTTCGACGCGTGGGCCGCGCGGGGCATGAACCTGGGCAACCACTACTACCAGATCATGGCCACCGAGGGGTACCAGAGCAGCGGTAGCTCCAACATCACGGTGAACAGTGGGGGCACCACCAACCCCACCACCCCGCCGCCCGGCAGCGGCGGCTGCTCGGTCAGCGTGAGTCGGGCCGAGGACTGGAGCGACCGGTTCAACGTGAACTTCTCGGTCAGCGGCAGCAACAACTGGACCGTCTCCATCCGGACCAACGGCGGCCAGAGCGTGCAAAACAGCTGGAACGCGTCGATCAGCGGCTCCAGCGGCACCCTCACCGCCCGGCCGAACGGCAACGGCAACAACTTCGGCGTCACGCTCTACAAGAACGGCAACAACACCACGCCGACCGCGAGTTGCTCCGCGAGTTGACGTGATCGACCGTGACGGGGTGTCGGCCATTGGCCGGCACCCCGTCCGTCGTCGTGCCTCGCTGCCCGGTTGTGGGGTGAGTTGACCCGCGCCAAGTTTCCTCAGGTCAGGGGCTTGACGGCGTGATCGACCGGCCCTATGTTCAGTGATGTCCACAGACTAATGCGGACATCACTGAACAAGCGACGAGGAGCGGGCGTGGCGACGACGCAGGAACTGAACCCCGCCGCGATCAGGGCACTCACCCGACAGGTCTCGCCCGCCGAGGCCGAGGCGCTGCACGAGCAGATCTCGCAACTGATGCGGCAGCGCATCGAGTCGGGGGAGTGGCCGGAACACCTGAAGCTCCCCGCCGAGCCCGAGCTGGCCGCCGCGTTGAACGTCTCGCGGGGCACGGTCCGCCGGGCCATCCGTACGCTGATCGAGGCCGGCCTGCTCAAACAGACCCGGGGCAAGGGCACCTTCGTCCGGGGCCAGATGCTGGAGCAGGAGTTCGCCCAGGAGCTGATCTCCACCGCGCAGAGCCTGGACCGGGAGGGCGTCGAGTACCACACGCAGGTGCTCTCCGCCCGTGTCGTGCAGGCCCCCTCGCACATCGCCGCCCACCTCGGCCTGCGTGCCGACGACCTCAGCGTGTTGGCCATCCGCCGGACCCGATCGGTCGGCGGCGAGGTGGTCTACCTGCTCGACAACTACCTGCCCACCGCCCTGTGCCCGGACCTGTCACCGCAGGTCCTCCAGGAACGGTCGCTGTTCGGAGTGCTCGAACACGACTACGGCGTGACCGTCGACTCGGTCCGGCGTACCTTCTCCGCGATACTTCCCGACGACGACGTCAGCACCGCGATGGCGCTGCGTCCCGGGGTGCCCGTCCTCTACCTCGAGCAGATCTCCTACCAGGCCAACGGAGACTCCGTCGAGTACTCCGACGTCTGGGTACGCGGCGACCGCGTACGGATCTCCTCCTGGATCAAACGGTAGGACGGCCGCCCCACCCTCGTCCTTCCCCCAACACCACACCCCACCCCCACCCGTGCCGACGGTGGTTCGCCACCGCCGTCGTCGCACGCTGCCCTGAGGAGACATCATGCGCAACGAGGCTCCCTTCCGGCTGTCCAGGCGCGGCCTGCTGACCGGCGTGCTCGGGATCGGCGGCGCCGTGGCGCTCAGCGCCTGCGCCGGCCGCGAGGGCGACACCGGCACCGCGGACGTCGCGGCGGCGGCCGACACGTTCGACGGCTCCGGCATGACCTGGGACCGCTTCAAGGGCGAGACGCTCAACCTCCTGCTCTGCGAGCACTGGTGGACCTCCGCGGTCAGCAAGCGGTTCGCCGAGTTCGAGGCGCTGACCGGTATGACGCTCAAGGCCAACACGCTCTCCGAGGACAGCTACTACCAGCAGGCCCTGGTGGCACTCTCCTCCGGCGCCACCACCTACGACGCCCTGATGGTCGGCAACCTGCAGGCCGGGCAGTACATGAACGCGGGCTGGCTGGAACCGCTGGACGCGTACTTCGGCGGCGGCGACCTGGTCAACACCGGCTGGTTCGACCCGAACGACTTCTTCGAGCCGGCCCGCCGGGCCAGCAGCCTCAACGGTGAGCTGATGGCGTTGCCGCTCTCCGCCGAGGCGGGCGTGGTGATCTATCGCAAGGACCTGGCGTCGCAGGCCGGGATCACCGGCTTCCCCACTCAGGAGAGCCTGGTCGACGCCAGTCAGAAGCTCTCCGCGACCATGGAGCGGCCGTTCGCCGGGCGCGGTCGACGCGGTCTCGACATCGTCTGGACCTGGACGAACTACTTCCTCACCCAGGGCGGCGAGTTCTACGCCGGCAACACCCCGGCGGTGGACAGCCCCGAGGCGGTCGCGGCGACCGAACTGTACGTGCAGCAGCTGCTCAGCCGGTACGGCCCGAAGGGCGCGTCCAACATGAGCTGGCTGGAGGCCACCGGCTCGGTCAACGAGGGCCGGGCGGGTCTCTACACCGACGCCAGCGGGCTGCTGTCGGTCGTACTGGACAAGAGCAGCAGCCAGCACACCGACCAGATCGCGGTGTCCCGCTGGCCCGGCAGCGCCGCCGCCCCGGCCGCCCCGAACTACTGGTACTGGATGGCCGGCATCCCGAAGGCGTCGCGCAAGAAGGAGCAGGCGGCGCTCTTCTACGCCTGGGCGATGAGCAAGGAGACCGCCACCGCGGTCAGCGCCGAGTCGGGCAGCCCGTCGGCCCGCGAGTCGGTCTGGTCTAACAAGGACTTCCTCTCCTTCTACCCGGGCGACATGTCGCAGGAGATCGTCGCCAACCTCCAGGCCGTCCAGCCGGAGCGGGTGCCGTACGCGCGGCCGACCTTCCCGAGCGAGGCCGACGCGCTCTCCCTCGAACTGATCAAGGTGCTGGTGGACGGGAAGGACCCGAAGCGGGCCATGTCGGACGCGGCGGCCGCGATGGCCCGGGCCGGCCGATGACGTCTCGCCCCACCACCGTGGACGACTGCCGGAGCAGTCCAGGCCGAACGAGGTTGTGATGTCCGCAGATCGAACAGCCGTGCTCGCGCGGCAGGCCGCCGACCCGACGCCGCCGACGCGTCCGGGTCGCACCGGCGGCCCGCCGCGCCGCCCCCGCGAGGACCGGGGCCGGCGACTCTTCCTCGTCGGCATGCTCGCGCCGATGACCGTGCTGCTGCTCGCGTTCACGCTCTACCCGTTCGTGTCGGTGCTGGTCGGGTCGTTGCGACGCAACGACCTGACCCGCCCGGACGAGCAGGGGTTCGCCGGCCTGGCCAACTTCGCCGACGCGCTCTCCGAGCCCGGTCTGCTGCGCGCGGTGCTGCTCACCGTCGGCATGGTGGTGGTCGCCGTGGTCGCCGAGTTCGCCCTGGGTACGCTCGCGGCCTCGCTGCTCTGGCGGCCACTGCGCGGCAGCCGGCTCTACCTGGCCCTGCTGGTGCTGCCCTTCGGCGCCACGCCGGTGGCGGCGTACCTCTCCTGGCGGTTGATGCTCAACCCGGACGGCGGGCAGATCAACGCCACCCTGGGCGCGCTCGGCCTGCCGACACCGGGCTGGACGTCCGAGCCGATGCTGGCCGTGGTGGCCCTCGTGGTGGTCGACATCTGGCAGTGGGCGCCGTTCATCACGCTGGTCATGCTCGCCGGGCTCAAGTCGCTGCCGGACGAGACCTTCGAGGCGGGCGCCCTGGACGGCGCGAACGCCGTGCAGCGGCTGGTCCGCATCGCGTTGCCGATGCTCAAGCCGCTGGTGGCCTTCGTCGTGACGATCCGCGCGATCGACGCGATCCGCACCTTCGACTCGATCTGGATCATCACCGGGGGAGGACCGGGCGCGGCGACCGAGACGCTCGTCGTCCGCATCTACCGGACCGCCTTCAACGACCTGCACATCGGCGAGGCGTCCGCGCTCGGCCTGCTGCTGCTCGTCGTCCTCTTCATCCTCGGCAAGCGGTTCGCCGCGCCCGCGCTGCAACGGTTGGAGCACTAGTGCACGAGACGCGCAAAGGCCGGGTCCTGCGGACCGTGGCGATCTGGGGCCTCATCCTCTGGTCGGTCCTGCCGTTCGCGTTCATGCTCCGCGTCGGCTTCGCCGCCCCCAGCGACATCCGTGGTGGGTCGCCGGACTGGCTGGCCCCGCTCTACATGTTCAACTTCGTCGACCTGTTCGGCGACGCGGACTTCATGTCGGCGATCGGCCGCTCGGTCCTGGTCGCCGTGGTGTCCTCGGCGATCGCCATCGCCGCCGCCACCCCGGCCGCGTACGCCTGCGCCCGGATGAAGTTCCGGGGCCGCGCCGACTTCGAGTTCTGGGTGCTGTCCACCCGGATGCTCCCCGCCGTCGTCGTGGTCATCCCGTACTTCGTGCTGTTCCGCCAGCTCGGCGGCATCGACACGGTCTGGGCGCTGACCGTGATGCACACGGTGGTCAACCTCGCGGTGACGTTCTTCCTGCTGCGCAGCTTCTTCGCCGACCTGCCGGCCGCGGTCTTCGAGGCCGCCGACCTGGACGGCTGCTCGGAGACCCGCAAGTTCGTCAGCGTGGCGTGGCCGATGGTGCGCAACGGCGTCGCCGCGGCGGCGGTGTTGAACTTCATCTTCTCCTGGAACGAGTTCGTCTTCGCGTTGACCCTGGCCAGCGGCGAGGCGAAGACCGTCTCGGTGGCGATGCTCGGGTTCATGCAGTTCCAGTCGGTGGCGATCGGCCCGATGATGGCCGCCGGCACGCTGGCTGTGCTGCCCGTCGCCATCGTGCTCTTCCTGTCGCAGAAGCAGCTCGTCACCGGCATGAGCTTCGGGGCGGTCAAGGGATGACCGACGTCGTGTGTGTGGTCGACGCCGGCACGACCGGGATCCGTTGCGCCCTGGTCGACGAGCGGGGCGAGGTGCACGGCCAACACAGCCGGGAGTTGGCCGTCGACCACCCGCAGCCGGGCCGGGCGGAACAGTCCCTGTCGGCGATGTGGGAGGTGACCGTCGGGGAGCTGCGTGCCATGCGGGCCGTGGCCGCACAGGCCGGGCACCGGGTGGTCGCGCTGACCCTGTCCACCCAGCGGGCCTCCGTCGCCGGACTCGACGCCGACCTGCGCCCGGTCACCCCGCTGGTGCTCTGGATGGACCAGCGGGGCGCGAGCGAGCTGGACGCCCTGCGGGCGGCCGTCGACCCGGACACCTACAGCCGGGTGTCGGGGATGCCGCTGAGCACCATGCCGGCCCTGGCCACCCTCGTCTGGCTGCGGACCCACGCCCCCGAGGCGTACGCCGCGTCGTCCTCCTTCGTCGGTGTCCAGGAATGGCTGCTGGCGCGACTGACCGGCGGCCGACCGCAGGTCGACCGCAGTTGCGCCTCCTGGTACGGCCTGCTGGACCTGCACGCCGGGCAGTGGAGCGACGACCTGCTCACGGCGTTCGACCTCGACGGTGCCCGCCTGCCCGAGCTGCGCGCGGCCACCGACGTCGCCGGTGCCCTGCGCGACGAGGTGGCCGACGCCACCGGCCTGCCGCGCGGGCTGCCCGTGTACGTGGGCGGCGGCGACCAGCAGTGCTCGGCGGCCGGTGGCGGCGGGGTCCGTCCCGGCGCCGCCACCGTCAACCTCGGCACCTCGGCGACGATGGTCTTCCCGGCCGCCGTCGGTGACGTCGTCGACCCCGCCGGGTTCGTCCGCGCCGCCCACGTCGTCGAGAACTGCGTCTCGGTCGAGGGCACCATCCCGGCCTGCGGGTCGGCACTGCGCTGGCTGCGGACTCTGCTGCGCTACGGCGACGACGACACGGCGTACGAGCGGATGTCGGCCGACGCCCGGCAGGTCGAACCCGGCGCACGCGGTCTGCTCTTCGCGCCCACCATGGCCGGCGTCGGCACCCCGCACTGGACGGCGGCCGGCGGCCGGATCGACGGCCTCGACTTCACCCACGGACCGGGCGCCCTGGTCCGGGCCACCATGGAGGGAATCGCCCTCCAGGTCCGCGACGTGCTGCGGCACCTGCCGACGGACCTGGCCGGACCGACGTTGACCGCGATCGGCGGCGGTGCCCGCTCGGAGGTCTTCGGCCAGATCCTGGCCGACGTCACCGGCCGCGCCATCGAGGTCCCGGCCGGCGATCCGCAGGCCGCACCGCTGCGCGGCGCCGCCCTCTCCGCCTGGGTGGGCCTCGGCCGGTACCCGGATCTGGCGCACGCCGCCGGTTCCCCCGCCGCCGCCCGCCGCCACCTGCCCGATCCCACCACCGTCCCTGTCTACGACGCCCTGTACAGCCGGTACCTCGACGTGACGGACCTGGCTGCGGCGTGACACGCACCATTCGAGGAGAACGCGAGATGGAAGCCCACCCCACGGAAGAACCGTCGATGCGGGCGCTGATGCTGACCGGTGACCGCACCTCGGTCGTACGCCGGGTGCCGCGCCCGGTGCCGGCCCCCGACGAGGTACTGGTACGCGTGACGTCGTCGGCGGTCTGCGGCAGCGACCTGCCGCACTACCGCAAGCCGGCGGCCGAACTCGACAACCGCCTGCACACCGTGCCCGGCCACGAGGCGGTGGGCGTGATCGCCGCAGCCGCCGCCTCCGGCGCCGGACCGGCCGAGGGCACCCGGGTCATCGTCTACCAGCACTCGGGCTGCGACGAGTGCGTCTTCTGTCGCAGCGGCGAGCCGATGTTCTGCGCCGACCGGCGGACGCTCGGCAACCACCGGGGCGGCGCCGACGCGGAGTACGTCACCGCTCCGACGACCGGCGTCCTGCCGGTACCCGACGACGTCAGCGACGGACTGGCGACGCTGATCGCCTGCAACTTCGGCACCGCGTACTCGGCGGTCCGCAAGTCCGGGGTCGGCGTCGGCGACCGGGTCGCCGTCTTCGGCCTCGGGCCGGTCGGTTGCAGCGTGGTGGCCCTCGCGGTGGCCGCCGGTGCCGAGGTCTACGCGGTCGACCCCATCGAGGGGCGGCGGGACCTGGCCAAGACGCTGGGGGCGGTGGTCGTCGACCCGCTCGGACAGGACCCCGTCGCGACCGTCGCGGCGGTCACCGAGGGCCGTGGACCGGAGATCGTCTTCGAGTGCTCCGCGAACCCGACCGCGCAGGCGCAGGTGATGAAGCTGGCCCGGCCGCACGGCACGGTGGTGCTGCTGGGCGCGAACAACAGCATGGAGATCGACCCCGGCGTGGACGTCATCCGCAAGGAACTGCGGGTGCTCGGTAGCTGGGTCTTCACCCAGCCGGAGTTCCCGGCCGTGCTCCGGGCCGCCCGTGGCCTGCCCGCGCTGGCGCACCTGCTCGCCCCGCCCTTCCCCGCCGACCAGGCGGCCGAGGCGCTGGCCGCGGCCGACGCCGGCCACGTCGGGAAGGTGTTGATCGACTGGTCGTGACCCGACCGAGCGGTGTGCCGCTCCCGTTCACCCGGTCCTTGACCATCCCCAGATCCGCCACTACGGCGGCCGAGGCGCGCGACGCCGGCCGCCGGGTGCCGCACGTCCGCACAAAGGAGATCCCCGCCATGACGTCCGCCACGACGGCCCTGCCGGCCGACCTGACCCCGGCCGCCCTCGCGCCGTACATCCAGCACACCCTGATCGAGGTGGGCACCACCCGGGAACGCATGATCACGCACGCCGAGGAGGCGCTCACCCACGGCTTCAACGCGGCGATGGTGCCGGGTTCCTGGGTGCCTGTCGTCGCCGAGGTGCTGCGCGGCACCGACGTGCAGGTGGCCTCCGCCCTGGACTTCCCGACCGTCGGCGTGACCACCAGCGCCGGCAAGGCGTTCGAGGCGGAGAGCCTGGTGCGCGCCGGTGCCGCACAGATCGACATCGGGGTGCAGATCGGCTGGCTCAAGAGCGGCATGTACGACGAGTTCCGCGAGGACATCGCCGGTGTCGTCCGCGCCTCCGGAGTGCCGGTCAAGGTGATGCTGGAACTGCCGCTGCTGACCGCGGCCGAGCGGGAGACCGCCATCGAACTCTCCATCGAGGCGGGTGCGGCGTACCTGAAGAACGCCAGCAGCGGCGCCGTCGAGGTCGCCAACCCGGAGAGCATCGGCTACCTGGTGTCCCGGGCCGCCGGCCGGAGCCGGGTCAAGGCGTCCGGCAGCATCAAGTCCTACCCGCAGGCCGTCGGGCTGCTGCGGGCCGGGGCCGAACTGCTCGGCACCAGCGCCGGCATCGCGATCGTCACCGACACCGCCACCGCCACGACGGTCAGCTACTGACCCGGTGGTGACGACGTGACCGCCCGGACGCGGGTCGGCGAGAGGCACCCTCGCGCCCGCGTCCGGGCCACGTCGCCCGTCGGCCCGGTCACGCCTCGCCGGCCGGATCCCGGCGCCGCAGCAGGTACGTGTCCATGATCCAGCCCTTGCGGCGGCGGGCCTCCCGGCGGGTCTCCACGATCCGCTCCGCCACCTCCGACAGCCGTCCGGCGACCAGGATCTCGTCGACGGTGCCCAGGTAGGCGCCCCAGAAGATGTCGAAGTCCTCGTCCAGGTAGTGGGTGAAGGAACAGTTCGCGTCCAGCATCACCACGATGTCGTCGACGTCCGAGGGCAGATGCTCGGCCAACCGGCGGCCGGTGGTCACCAGGAACGCCCGGCCCACCCGGTTGAGCCCGATGCGGTGCCGCGCGGCGAGCGTCGCCACGCTGCTGACGCCCGGGATCACGGTGTGCTCCACCGCGATCCGGCCGCGCGCCCGGATCTCCTCCACCACCGCCAGGGTGCTGTCGTAGAGCGCCGGATCGCCCCAGACCAGGAACGCGCCGCAGCCCCCGTCGGGCAGGTGCGCGGCGATGGCCTCCTCCAGCAGGTCGGCGCGGTCCCGTCGCCACTGGTCCACCGCCGAGACGTACCCGGCGGCGGTCCGGTCCCGGTCCGGGTCGCGTACCTCGACCACCCGATGCTCCGGCCGGGCGAAACGAGCCAGCAGCTCCTGCCGCAACGCGATCAGGTCGTGCTTCTCGGCACCCTTGTCCAGCAGGAAGAACACGTCGGCCCGGCGCATCGCCTCGGCTCCGGCGAGGGTGAGCTGACCCGGGTCGCCGGCCCCGATGCCGATCACCAGGATCGTCCGCGCGGCGCTCATGCCGTCGGCCCGTGCGGACGCTTGGCGCTACGGTCCCGGCCGGGGGAGTAGAGGTAACTGTCCGGAAAGGAGTCGGCGGCCAACGCGGCCCCGACGATGATCACCGCGGTCCGGCGGATGCCGTGCGCCTCCACCTGATCGGCGATGTCGGCCAGGGTGCCGCGCAGCACGATCTCGTCGGGACGGCTGGCGTTGGCGACCACGGCCACCGGACAGTCCGACCCGTAGTGCCCGACCAGCTCTCCGGCGATCTGCCGGGTCCGCGCCACCGCCAGGTGCAGGACCAGCGTGGCGCGGCTGCGGCCCAGCTCGGCCAGGGTCTCCCCGGGCGGCATCGGCGTCGACCGGGCCTGGGTACGGGTGAGGATCACCGTCTGCCCGACGGTCGGCACGGTCAGCTCCCGGCGCAACGTGGCCGCCGCCGCCGCGTACGACGGCACGCCCGGCACGATCTCGTACGGCACCCCGGCCGCGTCCAGCCTCCGGGTCTGCTCGGCGACGGCGCTGAACACGGCCGGGTCGCCGGAGCAGAGGCGGGCGACGTCGTGACCGTCGCGGTGCGCCTCGACCATCGCCGCCACGATCTCGTCCAACGTCAGCTCGGCGGTGTCCACCAGCCGGGCGTCCGGCGGGCAGGTGGCGAGCAGGTCGGCGGGGACCAGGCTGCCCGCGTACAGGCAGACCTGGGCGCGGGCCAGGACGCGTTGCCCGCGTACGGTGATCAGGTCGGCGGCGCCCGGTCCGGCGCCGATGAAGTGCACTGTCATGGCTTGCTCACCGCCCACTGCACCAGCGCGCGGGCCGGTTTCCACCCGGTGAAACCGCCCAGCGGCGTGGCGCGTTCGATCGACAACCGGGTCAGGTCCCCACCGTGCCGGGCCAGTTGGTCGGTGAGTTCGCGCTCGCCTTCGAGGGTGACCGCGTGGGCGACGAGCCGCCCGCCGGGACGCAGCGCGTCCCAGGCCGCGTCGAACACCCCCGGTGCGGTCAGCCCGCCGCCGACGAAGACCGCGTCGGGTGCGGGCAGGTCCGCGAGGGCCTGCGGCGCCCGGCCCCGGACCACCCGCAACCGGGGTACGCCGAGATTCCGGGCGTTGGCGACGATCCGGTCGGCGCGGTCGTCACGGCCCTCCACCGCCACCGCCGACGTGGAGGGATCGCTGCGCAGCCACTCGACCGCCACACTGCCGCTGCCGGCCCCGACGTCCCAGAGCAGGTCGTCGCCGGTGGGTGCGAGCCGGGACAGGGCCAACGCGCGGGCCTCCCGCTTGGTCAGGGCGCCGTCGTGCGCGAAGGCGTCGTCCGGCAGACCGGGCACGGTGGAGAGCACCCGCGTGCCGGCTACGGCGACGACCCGCACCGCGACCACGTTCAGCGGATCGCCGGGTGGGGCGGCCCAACCCTCGGCCCGGCCGTCGACCCGTTGCTCCGTGTCGGCGTCGAGCGCGCCCAGGACCGTCAGTTCGCTGTCGCCGTACCCGGCGTCGGTCAGCAGCCGGGCCAGCGCGGCGGGGGTGGCGGCATCGGTGCTGAGCACCAGCAGCAGTCGGCCCGGGGCGAGGTCGCGGCGGACCTCGTCCAGGTCACGGCCGACCGCGCTGCGGACGGTGACCCGCTCCACCGGCCAGCCCATCCGCGCGCACGCCAGCGTGATCGAGGAGGGATGGCCGACCACGCGCACCCGGTCGGCGCCGAGGAGCCGGACCAGGTGCGTGCCGATACCGAACCACATCGGGTCGCCGCTGGCCAGTACGCAGATCCGCCGGTCGGCGTGCGTCGCGAGCAGGTCGGGCAGGGCCGGCAGCAACGGCGTCGGCCAGGCGACCCGCTGCGCCGGTACGCTCTCCGGCAGCAGGTCCAGGTGCCGCCGGCCGCCCAGCACGACCTCTGCCTGCCGCACCGCGTCGCGTCCGCGCTCGCCGAGCCCCGCCCAGCCGTCCGCGCCGACGCCGACCACGGCGACCGGGGATGTCATGGACCTCACGCGGCGCAACGGTAGTCCAGCAATCCGCGACCCTGCCGCCCCGGGGGGTCGGTGTGACATCATCGGCGACGACGGCGCGGTGGGGAACACCGGTGAGCCGGCCCGAACGGGGTCGGCGAATCCGGGGCGGTCCCGCCACTGTGACCGGTCCGGCCCCGCGCCGGCCACCGGAAGCCAGACACTCGCTGCGTCGTGCCACGTCGGCCGCTGCGTCGGCGTGGTCGGTGACCGGCCGTGGGCGAGGACCCACGCGAGGTGAAAGGTGTGGCCGTGCGGTCGTACCCCTTCTCCGCCGTCGTCGGCATGGACGACATGGCGTTGGCGCTGAACCTGTGCGCGGTCTCCCCGGCGATCGGCGGTGTGCTGGTCCGAGGCGAGAAGGGCACCGCGAAGTCGACCGCCGTGCGGGCCCTGACCGCGTTCCTGCCCCCGGTCGACGTGGTGACCGACTGCCGCTTCTCCTGCGACCCGGCGGCACCCGACCCGGACTGCCCGGACGGGCCGCACCCGGCCGACCCACCGGCCCGTACGCGTCCGGCCCGGTTGGTGGAACTGCCGGTCGGTGCCGGTGAGGACCGCCTCCTCGGCGCGCTGCACCTGGAACGGGCACTGCGCGAGGGCGTCACCGCGTACGACCCGGGCCTGCTGGCCGCCGCCCACCGTGGCCTGCTCTATGTCGACGAGGTCAACCTGCTGCACGACCACCTGGTGGACGTGCTGCTCGACGCGGCGGCGATGGGGCGCGCCACCGTGGAGCGCGACGGCGTCTCGGTCACCCACGCGGCCCGGTTCGTGCTGGTGGGCACCATGAATCCCGAGGAGGGGGAGCTGCGCCCGCAGCTGCTGGACCGCTTCGGTCTGACCGTCGAGGTCGCCGCCAGCCGGGACCCGCAGGTGCGGGCCGAGGTGATGCGCCGACGGCTCGCGTACGAGGCCGACCCGGACGGTTTCGCCGCCCGCTACGCCGACGCCGACGCGGCGCTGGGCGCACAGGTCGCCCGCGCCCGGACCCTGCTGCCGACGGTCCGTCTCGACGACGCGACGGTGACCCGCATCGCCGCCCTCTGCGCCGCCGCCGAGGTCGACGGGATGCGCGCCGACCTGGTCATCGCGCGGACCGCCATCGCCCACGCGGCGTGGTGCGGGCGCACCGAGGTGAGCGTCGGTGACGTCCGGGTCGCCGCCCGGCTGGCCCTGCCGCACCGCCGCCGCCGCAACCCCTTCGACCCGCCGCAGCAGGACGCCGCCGACCTCGACCGGGCGCTGCACGACGCCGGGCTGGACGAGCCCGGGCCGCCCGAGGAGGAGCCGGATCCGCCCACGGACGGCCCCCCGGGCCCGGACGACCCGGACGGCCCGCCCGACGGCGGCGGCCCGGGCGACCTCGAGGGCGATTCCGCCGACGACCGCCCGTACCGCTCCCGCCCGGACACCCCGCCCGCCCCGGGCGCCGAGGGGGAGCGGACGGTCCCCGCACCGGTGCCGGCCGGCGCGCCCTACCGGGCCCGGTTGTTACAGGTCCCCGGCAGCGGCCTCGGCGTCGCCGGCCGCCGCTCGCCGGCCCGCACCACCACCGGCCGCACCGTCGGCGCCCGACGTCCCGACGGGGCGACGACCGGACGGCCCCACCTGGTGGCCACCCTGCACGCCGCCGCCCCGCACCAACGGGCCCGGGGCCGACAGGGTCCCGGCATCCTGGTCCGTCCCGGCGACGTGCGGTTGCCGGTGCGGCAGGGCCGCGAGGGCAACCTGATCCTGTTCTGCCTGGATGCCTCCGGCTCGATGGGCGCCCGCCAACGGGTCGGCGCGGTCAAGGCGGCGGTGCTCTCCCTGCTGCTCGACGCCTACCAGCGCCGGGACAAGGTCGGCCTGGTGACGTTCCGCGCCACCGACGCCGAGGTGGCGTTGCCGCCGACCGCCAGCGTGGAGGTGGCCGCCGCCCGGCTGGCCACGCTGCCGACCGGAGGCCGCACCCCGTTGGCCGAGGGGCTGCTGCGCGCCCGCGAGGTGCTACGGGTGGAACGGATCCGCGATCCGCGACGGCGTCCGCTGCTGGTGCTGGTCACCGACGGGCGCGCCACCACCGGCCCGGACGCGGTGGGTCGGGCCCGGCAGGCGGCCCGCCTGCTCGCCGCCGCCGGCACCAGCACCGTGGTCGTCGACTGCGAGCAGGGCCGGGTACGTATGCGACTCGCCGCCGACCTGGCCACCACGCTCGGCGGTCAGTACCTGCCGCTGGAGGGGGTCGCCGCCGACGCGCTCACCGACGCGGTACGCGCCCACACCGCCGTCCGCACCGAGAGGGGTGCCGCCTGATGCCACAGGGCCAACCGGTCACCGTGCCGGACGACGGGCTGACCACCCGGCAACGCCGCAACCGGCCGCTGCTGATGGTCCACACCGGACCGTCGAAGGGCAAGTCCACCGCCGCCTTCGGGCTCGCCCTGCGGGGCTGGAACCAGGGCTGGTCGATCGCGGTGTTCCAGTTCGTCAAGAGCGCCAAGTGGACCGTCGGCGAGGAACACGCACTACGCGCCCTCGGCACGCTGCACGAGCAGACCGGCCAGGGTGGCCCGGTCTCCTGGTACAAGATGGGCGCCGGCTGGAGCTGGAGCCGGACCCAGGGCACCGAGAGCGACCATGCGGCGCAGGCCGCGGAGGGCTGGGCGGAGATCAAGCGCCGGCTCGCCACGTCCGCCCACGACCTGTACGTGCTCGACGAGTTCACCTACCCGATGAAGTGGGGGTGGGTGGACGTCGACGAGGTGGTGGAGACGCTGCGGCAGCGCCCCGGTCACCAGCACGTGGTGGTGACCGGGCGGGACGCCGATCCCCGGCTGGTGGACGCGGCGGACCTGGTCACCGAGATGACCAAGATCAAGCATCCGATGGACTCCGGTCAGAAGGGGCAGCGGGGCATCGAATGGTGACCCTCCCGCCCCGGCTGATCGTCGCCGCTCCGGCCTCGGGGCAGGGCAAGACGACGGTGGCCACCGGCCTGATGGCGGCCCTGCGGCGGCGCGGCCTGACCGTCAGCGGCCACAAGGTCGGCCCGGACTACATCGACCCCGGCTACCACGAGCTGGCCACCGGCCGCCGGGGCCGCAACCTCGACCCGTTCCTCCAGGGCGAGCAGCGGATCCTGCCGCTGCTGCGGCACGGCGCCACCGTCGGGGCCCCCGCCGACATCGCGATCGTCGAGGGCGTGATGGGCCTGCTCGACGGCGCGGTCGGTCGGGCCGGGTACGCCTCCACCGCCCACGTGGCGCGGCTGACCCGTACCCCGGTGCTGCTCGTGGTGGACGTCTCCGGTGCCTCGCGCAGCATCGCCGCGCTGGTGCACGGCTTCGCCACGTTCGACCCGCAGCTCACCGTCGCCGGGGTGGTCCTCAACAAGGTCGGCTCGGTGACCCACGAGGCGGAGATCCGCGACGCGCTGGCCGTCACCGGCGTGCCGGTGCTGGGGGCGCTGGGCCGGGACGCGACCCTGGACACCCCGAGCCGGCACCTCGGCCTGGTGCCGGTCGCCGAGCGGGCCGCCGCCGCCGCGCGTACCGTCGACGCGCTCGCCGCCCACGTCGCCGCCGGTGTCGACCTCGACCAGGTCGTCGCGGTGGCCCGCCGGGCACCCGCGCTGCCCGGCCCGGCCTGGGACCCGGTGGCCGAACTGTCCGGTCTCACCGTGGAGGGGACCGTCGCGGTCGCGTCCGGGCCGGCGTTCACCTTCCGGTACGCCGAGACCGACGAACTGCTCACCGCCGCCGGCCTCCGGCTGGCCCCGGTCGACCCGCTGCACGACCCGACGCTGCCCGAGCAGACCACCGGGTTGTACCTCGGCGGCGGCTTCCCCGAGGTGTACGCCGCCGGACTGACCGAGAACGCACCCCTGCGTCGGGAGGTGGCCGACGCCGCGGCGCGCGGCGTCCCGACGGTCGCCGAGTGCGCCGGCCTGCTCTACCTGGCCCGCGACCTCGACGGCGCGCCGATGACCGGGGTCCTGCCGGTACGCGCCCGGATGACCGACCGGCTGACGCTGGGCTACCGGGACGCGCGGGCCACCACGGAGAGCGTGCTCGCCGACGCCGACCAGGCGGTCACCGGCCACGAGTTCCACCGGACCCGTGTCGACGCCGATCCCGACAGCACGCCCGCCTGGCGGTTCCGGCCCCGCCCGTCCGCCGCGCACGGCACCGCCGCGCCGGTGCCCGACGGTGTCGTGGCCGGCACCGTGCACGCCTCCTACCTGCACGTGCACTGGGCCGGATACCCGAGCCTGGCGGCCCGCTTCGCCACCGCCGTCCACCGGCACACCACCGGAGCGGCACCCCGTACCCCCGCTGCCGTCGCGGACCCGGAACCCGGTGGTTCCGGCGCCGTCCCGGCTGTCGCAAGCCCGGCGGCCGGGGTGATCCCGGCCCCGCGCGTGTCCGGGTCGACCGGTCCCACCCCGGCCGATGCGCCCGCCGTCGGCCGGGTCACGCTGGTCGGAGGCGGCCCCGGCGACCCGGGTCTGCTCACCCGCCGGGCGCTGGACCGTCTCGCCGAGGCCGACGTGGTGGTGGCCGACCGGCTCGTGCCGCACGCGGTGCTGCGCGACCTGCGGCCCGGCGTCCGGGTCGTCGACGTGTCGAAGGTGCCACGCGGCGCGTTCGTCCCCCAGGAGCAGATCAACCAGATCCTGGTCACCGAGGCCCAGGCCGGACACCGGGTGGTGCGGCTCAAGGGCGGCGACCCGTTCGTCTTCGGCCGGGGCATGGAGGAGGTGCTGGCCTGCCGGGCCGCCGGGGTGCCGGTGGAGGTGGTACCCGGGGTGTCCAGCGCGGTGGCCGTGCCCGAGCTTGCCGGTGTGCCGGTGACCCATCGCGGTCTGACACAGGGCTTCACCGTGCTCGCCGCCCACCTGCCGCCCGACGACCCGGGCAGCACCGTCGACTGGGCCGGGGTGGCCCGCTCCGGCACCACGATCGTGCTGCTGATGGCGGTGCAGACGCTGCCCGAGGTGACCGACGCGCTGCTGCGGCACGGCATGGACCCGGCCACGGCGGCGGTCAGCGTGGAGAACGGCGGCACCGACCGGCAACGCGTCCTGCGCGGAAGCCTCGCCGACATCGCCGACGTCGCCGCCGCCGGGCACCTGTGCGCACCCGCCGTCACCGTGATCGGCGCGGTCGCCGCGTTCGCTGACGTCACCCAGCTCGCCGACGTCTGAGCCCCGTCCCGGGCACGTCGCCTGAGCCCGTCCCGGGGAACCGACGGCTCCCCGGGACGGGCACCGCTCAGCCGGACTCCTCCAGGTCGCCCTCCACCTCCAGGTACGCCTGCCGTAGCGCGTCCATCAGGGCGGGATCGGGCTTGGCCCAGAGCCCACGGTCGGCGGCCTCGGTGAGCCGCTCGACGATCCCGCGCAGCGCCCACGGGTTCGACCGGCGCAGGAACTGCTGGTTCTCCGGGTCCAGGACGTAGCTCTCCGCGAGCTGCTCGTACATCCAGTCGGTGACCACGCCGGCCGTCGCGTCGTACCCGAACAGGTAGTCGACCGTGGCGGTCATCTCGAACGCGCCCTTGTAGCCGTGCCGGCGCATCGCAGCGATCCACCGTGGATTGACCACCCGGGCGCGGAACACCCGTGCGGTCTCCTCGGTCAACGACCGGGTCCGGGTGGCGTCCGGGGTGGTGCTGTCCCCGATGTACGCCCGGGGCGCCTGCCCGGTCAACGCCCGCACCGTGGCGATCATCCCGCCGTGGTACTGGAAGTAGTCGTCGGAGTCGGCGATGTCGTGCTCACGCGTGTCGGTGTTCTTCGCCGCCACCGCGATCCGCCGGTACGCCGACTCCATGTCCTCCCGGGCGGGCCGCCCGTCCAGGTCACGGCCGTACGCGAACCCACCCCACACGGTGTAGACCTCGGCCAGGTCGGCGTCGTCGCGCCAGTTCCCGCTCTCGATCAGCGGCAACAGCCCGGCACCGTACGCACCGGGCTTGGAGCCGAAGATGCGGGTGGTGGCACGCCGGTCGTCGCCGTGCCGGGCGCTGTCGGCACGGGCGTGCGCGGCGAGGTAGTTCTCCTCGTCCGGCTCGTCCAGCGCCGCCACCTCCCGGATCGCGTCGTCCAGCAGGAGCACCACGTGCGGGAAGGCGTCCCGGAAGAAGCCGCTGATGCGCAACGTGACGTCGATGCGGGGGCGGCCCAGATCGGCCAGCGGGACGATCTCGACGCTGGTGACCCGCCGGGACGCCGGATCCCAGACCGGTTGCGCCCCGATCAGCGCCAACACCTCGGCGATGTCGTCGCCGGAGGTCCGCATCGCCGAGGTGCCCCACGCCGACAGACCGACCGAGCGTGGCCACTCGCCGGTGTCCCGGCGGTAACGCTCCAGCAATGAGGTGGCCATCGCCTGCCCGGTCTCCCAGGCCAGTCGGCTGGGGATCGCCTTCGGGTCGACGGTGTAGAAGTTGCGGCCGGTCGGCAGCACGTTGACCAGGCCGCGCAGCGGCGACCCACTCGGTCCGGCCGGCACGTAACCCCCGTCGAGGGCGTGCAGCACGGCGTCGAGTTCCCCGGTGGTGCCGGCCAGCCGTGGCGCGACCTCGGTCGCGGCGAACGTCAACACCCGGCCGACCTCCGCGCCGTGCGGGTGGTCGTCGCCGAGCACCTCGACGCGTACCCGGTCGACCGCCTCGGCGGACCAGTCGTGCCGCTCCATCTCCTCGGCCAGCCGTCGGGCCACCGCCTCGATCCGGTCCACCTCGGCGGTCTGCTCGGCGCCGCCCTCGTCGAGGCCGAGCGCGGCCCGCAGACCGGGCACCGCGTCGGCCTGACCGCCGAAGACCTGGCGGGCGCGCAGGATGGCCAGCATCAGGTTGACCCGCGCCTCGCCGGTCGGGGCGTGCCCGAGGACGTGCAGGCCGTCGCGGATCTGCGCGTCCTTGACCTCGCAGAGCCACCCGTCGACGTGCAGCAGGAAGTCGTCGAACTCGGCGTCGTGCGGACGCTGCTCCATGCCGAGGTCGTGGTCGAGGCGGGCGGCCTGGATCAGCGTCCAGATCTGCGCCCGTACGGCCGGCAGCTTGGCCGGGTCCATGGTGGCGATGTTGGCGTGCTCGTCGAGCAACTGCTCCAGCCGGGCGATGTCGCCGTAGCTCTCCGCGCGTGCCATCGGCGGCACCAGATGGTCCACGATGGTGGCGTGCGCCCGCCGCTTGGCCTGCGCGCCCTCACCCGGGTCGTTGACCAGGAACGGATAGATGAGCGGCAGCTCGCCGAGGACCGCGTCCGGGCCGCAGCTCGCGGAGAGGCCGAGGTTCTTGCCGGGCAACCACTCCAGCGAGCCGTGCTTGCCCAGGTGCACCACGGCGTGCGCGCCGAACTCCTCGTCCAGCCACCGGTAGGCGGCCAGGTAGTGGTGCGTCGGCGGCAGGTCCGGATCGTGATAGATGGCCACCGGGTTCTCGCCGAACCCGCGAGGCGGCTGGATCATCAGCAGCACGTTCCCGGCCCGCAACCCGGCCAGGACGATCTCGCCGTCCGGGTCGGCGGACCGGTCGACGAACAGGTCACCCGGGGCGGGACCCCAGTGCTCGGTCATCGCCTCCCGCAGGTCGTCGGGGAGCGCGTCGAACCAGCGGCGGTAGGTGGTGGCCGGGACGCGTACCGGGTTGCCGGCCAGCTTCTCCTCGGTGAGCCACTCCGGGTCCTGGCCGCCGGCCGCGATCAGCGCGTGGATCAGGCGGTCCCCGTCGGCGTCCTGGCCGTCGCCGCTGGGCAGCAGGCCGGGCAGCGCGTCCGGGCCGTCGACCGGACCGACGTCGTAACCCTGCCCGCGCAGCGTCCGCAGCAGGTGTACGGCGCTGGCCGGGGTGTCCAGACCGACCGCGTTGCCGACCCGGGAGTGCTTCGTCGGGTACGCCGACAGCACCACCGCGATCCGTCGTTCGGCCGGCGGCACGTGGCGCAGCCGTGCGTGCCGGACCGCGATGCCGGCGACCCGGCGGGCACGCTCCGGGTCGGCGACGTAGTGCGGCAGCCCGTCGGCGTCGGTCTCCTTGAACGAGAACGGCACGGTGATCAGCCGACCGTCGAACTCCGGCACCGCCACCTGGGTGGCCGCGTCCAGCGGGCTGAGTCCGTCGTCGCTCTCCGCCCAGGACGCCCGGTCCTGGGTCAGCGCCAGCGCCTGGAGGATCGGCACGTCCAGCTCGGCGAGCGCACCGACGTCCCACGCCTCGTCGGCGCCCCCGGCGGAGACCTCCGCCGGCCGGGTACCCCCGGCCGCCAGCACCGTGACCAGCAGCGCGTCGGCCCGGCCGAGCGTGGCCAGCAGGTCCGGCTCGGGGGCGCGCAGGCTCGCGCAGAACACCGGCAGTGGCACGCCACCGGCCTGCTCGACGGCCGCGCAGAGCCCCTCCACGAAGGCGGTGTTGCCGCTGAGCTGGTGGGCCCGGTAATAGAGGATGCCCACGGTCGGCCCGGTCCCCGTCGGGGCCGGACGTGACATCACCCCCCAGGTGGGGTGTGCGACCGGCGGCGCGAAGCCGTGACCGGTCAGCAGCACCGTGTCACTGAGGAACGCGTGCAGCTCGCGGAGATTGTCCGGACCGCCCTGCGCCAGGTAGGCGTGCGCCTGGGCGGCGATGCCCCGGGTCACCGTGGAGCGGGCCATCAGGTCGGCGTCGGGAAGCTGCTCACCGCCGAGGGCGACCACCGGCACGTCGCCGCCGAGCAACGTGTCCAGGCCACGCTGCCACATCCGGTAACCGCCGAGGATGCGGACCACCACCAGGTCCACGCCGGCCGTCAGGTCGGCCAGTGCCTCCGGTTCCTCGCCGACGCGGGCCGGGTTCGCCAGCCGGTACGTCGCACCGCTGGACCGGGCGCTGAGCAGGTCGGTGTCCGAGGTGGACAGCAGTAGGATCACGCCGTCACCGGGCATGGTTGACTCCTCCCCGGGTCCGCGCCCGTGGCCGTCGGTCGCGGTCGACCGGAGTGTCTGGCTCGCGGCCCGGCACGGGGCCGGACCGGTGACAGTGGCGGGACCGCCCCGGACTCGCACCGGGTTCCTCCGCACCGACCGCGTGATGCTGATCTCGGCGCATTCCGTGCCGAGAGTCTGACTCTACGATGAGCACGTGCCCGCTGTCTCCTCCCCGTCCGGCCGTTCCGGCGCCGACCGGTGTCCCGGGGCGCTTCGGGCCCACCAGGCCGCCGACGGTCTGCTGGTCCGCGTCCGGCTTCCCGGCGGCGGGTTGAGCACGTCACAGCTACGCCGGCTGGCGGCCACCGCCCGACGCGACGCCGACGGCACGCTGGAGCTGACCTCGCGGGCGAACGTGCAGCTCCGCGGCATCCCCGACCAGGTGGCGGTGGACCGCATCGCCGCCGTCCTGGTCGAGTCGGGGCTGCTGCCCAGCGCCACCCACGAGACGGTCCGCAACATCGTCGCCTCACCGCTGAGCGGCCTGGAGCACGACGGGCGGCCCGACGTACGGCCGGTGGTGGCCCGGGTCGACGAGGCGCTCTGCGCCTGTCCCGATCTCGCCGACCTCAGCGGCCGTTTCCTCATCGCCGTCGACGACGGCCGGGGTGACGTCGCCACCCTCGGCGCGGACCTGTGCTGGCTGGCCGACCCGGGCGCGCTGCTGGTGGCGGGACACGACGTCGGGCTGCGGGCCGACGCCGACGAGGCGGCCGAAACGATCGTCGCCGCAGCCCGGGCCTTCCTGCGCCACCGGGCCGGCCGGCGGGACGTGTGGCGGGTGGCCGACCTGCCCGAGGCACCCGCCGCCATCGTCGCGGCACTGGGCGGGCCGCACGCCGCGCCGGTCGACGTGCCGCGTGGCGGCCCGCCGCCGGTCGGTCCGGACCCGGCCGGGTTCGTGGTCGCCGCCGCACCCCTGGGCCGGCTCACCGCCGCGCAGGCCGAGGCGGTCGCGGCGCTGACCGACGGGCCGGTGGTGGTGACCCCGTGGCGGACCGTCGTCGTGGTCGCCGCACCCGAGTCGGCGGTGCCGGTGCTGACCGGGGCCGGGCTGGTCGTCGATCCCGCCTCGCCCTGGGTCGGGGTGACCGCCTGCGCGGGCCGACCCGGTTGCGGCAGCGCGTTGGCCGACGTCCGCGCCGACGCCACGGCCGCCCTGACCGCCGCCGCACCGCCCGCCGACGACGCGCTTCCCCTGCACTGGGCGGGCTGTGACCGGTGCTGCGGCCGACCGTCCGGTCCGGCTGCCCTGGCGGTGGCCACCGGCGCCGGTTACCGTGTCGCCGGTCCCCGAGGGGATCACCACGGCCCGCTGTCCGAGCGGGTGGCACAGGCACGGAGACCACGATGAGTTACGACTACGTCCGCGAAGGCGCCGAGATCTACCGCCGCTCGTTCGCCACCATCCGCGCCGAGACCGACCTGTCCCGCTTCCCCGCCGACGTCGCCCGGGTGGTGGTGCGCATGATCCACGCCTGCGGCATGGTCGACCTGGTCGACGACGTGGAGGCGCACCCCGAGGTGGTCGCCGCCGGGTACGCCGCACTGGCCGCCGGTGCGCCGGTGCTCTGCGACGCGGCGATGGTCGCCGCCGGGATCACCCGCACCCGGCTGCCCGCCGACAACGAGGTGGTGTGCACGCTGCGTGATCCGGCGGTGCCCGATTTGGCCCGGCAGTTCGGCACCACCCGCAGCGCCGCCGCCATGGAGTTGTGGCGGGACCGGCTCGACGGCGCCGTGGTCGCCATCGGCAACGCCCCGACCTCCCTGTTCCGGCTGCTGGAACTCGTCGACGAGGGCGCGGGTCGGCCGGCGGCGGTGGTGGGCGTACCGGTCGGGTTCATCGGCGCGGCCGAGTCCAAGCAGGCGCTGGCCACGCATCCGGCCCGGATCCCGTACCTGGTCGTGCAGGGTCGTCGGGGCGGCAGCGCCGTCACCGCGGCGGCCGTGAACGGCATCGCGAGCGAGGTGGAGTGACCATGGTGGAGCCCGGCACGCTCTACGGCGTCGGGGTCGGACCCGGCGACCCGGAACTGTTGACGGTCAAGGCGGCCCGGCTGATCGCCGAGACCGACGTGGTCGCGTACTACTCGGCCCGGCACGGCCGCAGCATCGCCCGCTCCATCGTGGCCGGTCTGCTGCGGGAGGACCACGTACACGAGGCCCTGGTCTACCCGGTCACCACCGAGGGCACCGACGACCCGGCCGGCTACGAGGGCGTGATCCGCCGGTTCTACGACGACAGCGCCGAACGGCTGGCCGTCCACCTGGCCGCCGGACGCGACGTGGTGGTGCTCTGCGCGGGCGACCCGATGTTCTACGGCTCCTACATGTACCTGCACGAGCGGCTCGCGCACCGGTTCCCGGCCGAGGTGGTGCCGGGGGTGACCTCGATCAGCGCCGCCTCCGCCGTGCTGGGTCGGCCGCTCGTCGAACGCGACGAGGTGCTGACCGTCCTGCCCGGCACGCTGCCCGCCGAGGAACTCGCCCGGCGGCTCGCCGACACCGACGCCGCCGCCGTACTCAAGCTGGGCCGGACCTTCGACAACGTCCGCGCCGCCCTGGACGACGCGGGCCGACTGCCCGAGACCTGGTACGTGGAGCGGGCCACCTCACCACGCGGACGACACGCCCCGCTGGCCGACGTGTCCACCGACGAGGTGCCGTACTTCTCGCTGGCGTTGCTGCCCAGCCCGACCAGCGCCGCCAGCCGCGACGACCTGCCGGCACCCGGACCGGCGTCGGCGGGGGAGGTGGTCGTGGTCGGGCTCGGCCCGGCCGGACCCCGCTGGCTCACCCCCGAGGTGGCGCGGGCGCTGCGCGAGGCCGAGCACCTGGTCGGCTACGGCCCGTACGTGGACCGGGTGCCGGTGCGTCCCGGCCAGCAGCGGCACACCTCGGGCAACCAGGTGGAGACCGAACGGGCCGCCCACGCCCTGGAGCTGGCACTCGGCGGGGCCCGGGTGGTGGTGGTGTCCTCCGGCGACCCCGGCGTGTTCGCCATGGCCAGCGCGGTCTACGAGGTGGCGACCGGCCAGGCGAGATTCGCCGGGGTGCCGGTACGGGTGCTGCCGGGCCTGACGGCGGCGCAGGCGGCGGCGAGCCGGGTGGGTGCCCCGCTCGGGCACGACTTCGCGGTGCTGTCCCTGTCGGACCGGCTCAAACCGTGGCCGGTCATCGAGTCCCGCCTGGCCGCCGCCGCCGCGGCCGACCTGGTCCTGGCGCTCTACAACCCGGCCTCGGCCAGCCGTCGCTGGCAGGTGGGCGCGGCCCGGGAGACGCTGCTGCGCCACCGTGACCCCAAGACGCCTGTGGTGCTGGCCCGGGACGTGGGCCGGGCCACCGAGTCCGTCACCGTGATCACGCTCGGTGATCTCGACCCGGACACCGTGGACATGCGCTGCCTGCTCATCATCGGCTCGTCGACCACCCAGGTCAGCACGCGGGGCGACGACTCGGTGGCGGTCTGGACGCCGCGCACCTATCCCGGCTGAACCGGCAGCGCCGACACCCAGTCCACCGCCTCGTCCACCCTGGACACCGTCGTCGGATGGACGGCGGGCACCGGCCGGTCGATCATCAGCACCGGTAGGCCGAGCTGTCGGGCCGCGTCGAGTTTCGCCTCGGTGAGCCGGCCGCCGCTGTCCTTGGTCACCACCACGTCGAGGCGATGGGTGCGGATCAGCTCCAGTTCACCGGCGAGCGTGTAGGGACCCCGGCTGCGCAGCAACCGGATGTGTTCCGGCAGCGGCTCCTCCGGCGCGTCCACGACCCGGGCCAGGATCCACAGCCCGGTCGACGGACGGAACGCCGCGAGGCTCTGCCGTCCGGTGGTGAGCAGGACCCGCCGCCCGAGCGCCGGAAGTTCCCGGACGGCGGCGGCCACGTCCGGCACACGGTGCCAGCGGTCACCCGGCCGCGCCGTCCAGCCCGGTCGTTCCAGCCGCAGATGAGGTACGCCGACCTGGGCAGCGGCGGTGACGGCGGCGGTCCGGATCCGGGCCGCGTACGGGTGGGTGGCGTCGACCAGTACGTCGACGGGGTGCGTGTCGAGCCACCGGGCCAGGCCGTCGGCACCACCGAACCCCCCGATGCGTACCTCACCGACCGGCAGGCGGGGATCGGCGACTCGCCCGGCCAGCGACGAGATCACCGACAGCCCCGGCCGGTCGACGAGTCGGGCGGCGAGATCACGTGCCTCGGCGGTGCCCCCGAGGATGAGTACCCGCACCCGCCACCCCCTGCTGCTCGTTCCCCGATCGACCAGTCAACCACGCGCCTTCGTGTAAGGAAGGGCCCCCTGCTAACGCCTGCGGTATAGCAGGGGTCCCCTCCTAACATCGGCGCCGGCGCCGGCTCTCCCGTGCGGGCACCTTGTTCCGGAGCCGGCGCCGGCTCGGCGGTGGGCGCCGGTACGGGCCCTCCGCGTGGGTGCCGGCGCCGGCTTGCGCAGCGGTCAGGCGGCGACGAACCCGTCGATCTGGTTGATCGCTCCGGTGGCGCCCTCCACCATGCCCATGTCCAGCACCTGCTGGAGCGCCTCGGCGGACGGGTAGGTGCTCACGTACGTCACCCGGGTCCCGCCGTCGTGCGCGCTGAAGGTGTAGACGCACTTGGAGACCGGCATCTCCGGGTTGGGGGAGAGGTCGTCGTGGGCGAAGCCGTCGTCGAAGGCGAAGCTGCGAGCCTCGTCCACGGCCGTGACCAGCCAGTACCCGGCGTACCGCTCGCCCTCCGGGCTGGTCATGTAGTAGGTGACCCGGCCCCCGGGCGTGAGATCGTGGTCGACCACGGTGGCCGGATAGGTCGGCGGTCCCCAGACCTTCTCCAGTTGGCGTGGGTCGGCGTACACCTGCCAGATCCGCTCCACCGGTGCGGCGAAGTCGGCGGTGATGGTCAGGCTCAGGTTGTCGAGGTCCTGCTTGACGTCGGTGACGGGCACTGTTCAGTCCTCCTGGTCGGTTTCGGATGCGATGAGCATGTCGATGCGGGCGATGCGGCCGCGCCAGACCTGTTCGAGCTCGGTGAGCATGGACGCCACCGACCGCACCGCCTGCACGTCGCCGCTGGCCAGTTGCTCGCGGCCGCTGCGTCGCTTGGTCAGCAGGCCGGCCCTCTCCAGCACGGCGACGTGTTTCTGCACGGCGGCGAAGCTCATGTCGTAGTTGGCGGCGAGCGCGGAGACGGAGTGCTCCCCGGCGAGCACGCGGCGCAGGATGTCGCGCCGGGTGCGGTCGGCGAGCGCGTGGAACAGGGCGTCCGCCCGGTCGTCACTCGTCTCCGTCACCACCCCAACATACAACCAATCAGTTGTACGTCGCCAGACCTTCGCAGGATTCATCCCCGCGTGTCGCGGCGCGGGGTGTGGCGCCTCGCGGTGCGGACACGAGCGCGGTGCGCGGCTGAGTCGCCGGACGCACGGCCGTCGATACGGATGCAAGGAAGGGTCCCCGGTTAACACCAGGTGTTAACCGGGGACCCTTCCTTGCATCCGGGTGGGGCGGTGCCTGGGTAGGTGGGGAGATTTGTTGTCGCTAGAGCGACAACAAATCTCCCCACCTCCTGGCAAGCTGGCCTGAGTGGGTACGGCTACGGGGCGGTGGGGCTTTCCGCCGGGCCGCTCCGGCGTCGCGCGAACGTCCGCGCCGCCACCACCGGCAGGACGCGCAGGAGTAGCGCCAGAATCACCGCCAACGTGGCAGCCTGCTCCACCGACAGCCCCTGCCACACCAGCACCGCGCCCGCACCCACACCGGTCAGCAGCGCACCACGCACGACGCGCAGCGCGACGACCAGGCCCGAGGGCTCCTCTCCGTCCCGGTCGGGCCTCGACCACAGCGTGCTCACCGCCGCCGTGACCGCGAACAGCACGGCGATCAGCAACGCCCAGAGGGCGACTCGTCCGGCACCGGCGTCGTCGGTCAGCGACGGTACGGCGAAGTTGGCCACCAGGAGAATGGCAAGGGTTGGTACCCACGTCAGGAGGAAGGCGGCCAGCCCGGTCTGCAACGCCCTGCGACCTCGACTGACCTGTGGTTGCACCTGGCTTCCGATGCCGGCGGTCACCTCGTCGGGGGCCCATACCAGCTGGCCGACCCTGCGCGGCTCGGGCGTTGGCTCTGACATGGCGGCAAGCCTAGTGTGGAGGACTTCCGCCGCCATGCGCGGTCTCTCGGTCACCACATGCGGCGCGTCGGCCACCGCGCGGTGTCACCCTTCGCGTAGGACGGCGGTGAGTGCGGCGTCGAGGATGTCCAGGCCGGCGTGCAGGTCTTCGTCGCTGATGGTGAGCGGTGGGGCGATGCGGAAGATCCCGCCCATGCCCGGCAGTTGGACGATGTTCATGTGCAGTCCCCGGTCGAGGCAGGCCGAGGTGACCCGGGCACCCAACGCGTCGGCCGGTGTGCGGCTCACCTTGTCGGTCACCAGCTCGATGCCCTGGAGCAGGCCCCGGCCCCGGACGTCGCCCACCACCTCGTGTTCGTCCCGCAGCGCCTGGAGCCGATCGGTGAGCTGCTCGCCGAGTCGCGCGGCACGCCGCACCAGATCCTCTCGGGCGATGACGTCGAGCACGGTCAGCGCGACCGCCGCCGCCAGCGGGTCGGAGACGTGGGTGGTGTAGAAGAGGAACCCCCGGTCGTGGCAGACCTGCTCGATCTCGGCGCTGGTCACCACGGCGGCCACCGGCAGTCCCGCCCCGAGGGTCTTCGACAGGGTCAGGATGTCGGGGGCGACGTCGTCGCGCTCGAAGGCGTACATCGTGCCGGTGCGGCCGAGGCCGGTCTGCGCCTCGTCGAGGATGAGGAGCATCCCGCGCTCGTCGCACATCTGCCGGAGGCGGGCCAGGTATCCGGGCGGCAGGTCGATGATGCCGCCCGAGGAGAGGATCGGTTCGACCAGGCAGGCGGCGAGGCTTCCGGCGGACTGCTGGTCGACCAGGGCGAAGCCGTACGCGAGTTCGGCCTCCCAGTCGTGTGCGCCGTCTGCGCTACGGAACGGCGACCGGTAGGCGTTCGGTGTGGGCAGGGCGAGGTTACCCGGGATCGGCGGACCGTAGCCGCGCCGCCCGGCGGAGAACGTCGCCGAGGCCGCCCCCTGCGTCATGCCGTGCCAGGACCGGTCGAAGGAGACGATCTCGTACCGGCCGGTGTAGAGCTTGGCCATCTTGATCGCCGCCTCGTTCGCTTCGGCGCCGGTGGTGAGCAGCAGCGTCTTGCCGAGCGGGTCGGGCAGTGTGGCGGCGAGCCGTTCGGCCAGCGCGAGCAGCGGCGGGCTGAGCATGCCGCTGTAGAGGTGGTCCAGTGAGGCGACCGCGGACGAGACGGTGGAGACGATGTCCGGGTGCCCGTGGCCGAGGATGGCGCTCATCTGCCCCGAGGTGAAGTCGAGGATCGACCTGCCCTCGCGGTCGAAGACGTACGCCCCCCGGGCGCGTTCGATGATCCGGGGAGTGAAGCTGGCCCCGTACCGGATCAGCAGGCGGTCCGCCTGGTCCCAGAAGGTCGTGTCCATCAGCGGTCCTCTCGTCCGTCGGGCGGCGGAGCCGGTCCCTGCCGGTCATCCTGCGACGGCCCCGGCGGGGCGACAAGCAGACAAAGATCGCTGATCGTTCGTCGTCGCCGTACGGTCGACGCATGCTGAACCCTCGACGCCTGGTGGTGCTGCGGGCGGTCCTGTTGGCCGGATCGATCAACCGGGCCGCCCGGAACCTGAACTACGCCCCGGCCACGATCAGTCAGCACATGACCGAACTGGCCAGGGAGACCGGCCTGGTCCTCTTCGTGAGGCAGGGACGGGGCATCGTCGCCACCGACGCCGCCCGACATCTCGCCGACCAGGCGCAGACACTGGTCGCCGACTTCGAGCGGCTGGAACGGGTCGTCGCGGACCTGCGTGGCGGCCAGGGCGAGCACCTGGCGATCGCCTGTTTCGCCTCGGCGGCCGAACGGTGGATCCCGGAGCTGGTGCGGACCGTTCGGCAGCACCGACCGAACCTCACCGTCGAGATCAGCCTCAACGAGCCGGTCGACGGGCGGGGGCGCCGGCAGCCGGACCTGGACATCCGCACCGAGCCGGCCGGCGGCGTCGAGGTACGGCTCGACGGCTACCAGCGGCACGACCTCGCCGTCGAGGAACTCGTCGCCGTCCTGCCCGCCGGGCACCCGCTCGTGGACGCCCCCGAGATCGCGTTGCGGGACCTCGGTGCCGAGCCGTGGGTGGACCACGACATCTACGACAGCCCGATCGGGCAGATCATCTCCAGCGCCTGCCGGACCGCCGGGTTCACCCCCCGATTCGCCGCCCGTCTGGACGACCACCGGGCAGCATTGCGCCTGGTGGCGGCCGGTGTCGGCGTCACACTGCTGCCGCGCCTGGCCGTCGTGGAGCTGCCCGGGGGCGCGGTGGCGAGGCCGGTGGTCCGTCCCGTCGTCCGGCGTCGCATCGTCGTGCACGTCCGCCGGGACCACCGTCGGCAGGAACTCCTCGCCCGCGCGGTGGCGCGGCTGCGCGCGGACGCCGAGGCCGATCCCTGCACCGCCATGCCTGACCGCTGACGCGACGACCGACGATCCGAGGCGGGGTCTGCGCATGACCGGTGATCCGGCGAACGGGAGTACGCGCGTGCCCGGTGTCCGAGGACACCGGGCACGACGGTGGTGCGACTGCCGTCTAGCGCAGCGGCCGGAAGCCGGCGCGCAGTTCCTCGGCGAAGGCCATCGGCCGTTCCCAGGCGGCGAAGTGCCCGCCCCGGTCGAGCCGGTGGTAGTAGACGAGGTTCGGGTACGCCTGCTCCACCCAGCTACGCGGTGCCTCGTACAGCTCGTCCGGGAAGACGCTCACCGCCACCGGCACGCGTACGCCCTTGGTGGCGAAGAACGAGAGTGCGTTCTCCGCGTAGAGCCGGGACGACGAGACGCCGGTGTTCGTCAACCAGTACAACGTGATGTTGTCCAGCACGTCGTCCCGGCTGAGGCCGCCGGGCCCGCCCGCGAAGACCCGCGAGATGAGGTCCAGACTGCGCGCGTCGTGGTCGAGCAGGAACGCGGCCAGGCCGACCGGCGAGTCCGCCAGCGCGGTCAGGGTCTGCGGCCGGGTGCCCATCATGAGGGCGTACGCGACGTGCTTCCACACGAAGTTCAGTTGCTCGCAGGCGCGCCGTTCCTCGTCGGAGAGGTTCGACGGCAGCGAGCCGAGGGCATCGTTCGCCCCGCTCATGTCGGACTGGAACAGCTTGTCGAGATCCGCTGGTACGGCTCCCGGCATGTTGGTGTGGATCCCGGCCAGCTCCGGCGGTGCCTGGACCCCCATCAGGTCCGAGATGATCGCGCCCCAGTCGCCGCCCTGGGCGACGAAGCGGTCGTACCCGAGGCGCCGCATCAGCTCGGTCCACGCGCTCGCGATGTGCTCCGGACCCCAGCCCGGCATGGTCGGCTTACCGGAGAAGCCGTGCCCGGGCATGGACGGGATCACCACGTGGAAGGCGTCCGAGGCGCTGCCGCCGTGGGCGGTGGGATCGGTCAGCGGGCCGATGACCTTGAGCTGTTCGATCACCGAGCCGGGCCAGCCGTGCGTGATGATCAGCGGCAGCGCGTCCTCGTGCTTCGAGCGGACGTGGATGAAGTGGATGTCCAGTCCGTCGATCTCGGTCATGAACTGCGGAACGCTGTTCAGCCGCGCCTCGACGCCACGCCAGTCGTACTCCTGCTCCCAGTAGCGCGCGACCGCCTGGATCGTGGCGAGCGGCACGCCCTGCGACTGGTCGTCGACGGTCTCCTGCTCCGGCCACCGGGTGGCGGCGATCCGGCGGCGCAGGTCGTCCAGCTCCGCCTGCGGGATCTCGACCGTGAACGGCCGGATCTGCGTGGTACGCGGTCGGGCTTCGGTCTTGACGGCCATCTCTGCCTCCTTCTCCCGCTCTCGCGGGTGTACGGGAGTCGTCGGACGGGGTCAGCGCCGTGCGGCGAATCGGTCGAGGTACGCCCCGTAGCCCTCGCGCTCCAGGTCGTCGCGGGGCACGAAGCGCATCGCGGCGGAGTTCATGCAGTAGCGCAGCCCGCCGGTCTCGATCGGACCGTCGTCGAAGACGTGGCCGAGGTGGCTGTCGCCGTGCGCGGACCGGACCTCGGTGCGGGTGACGCCGAGGCTGCTGTCCGGGATCTCGACGAGGTTCGTGGACTCGACCGGCCTGCTGAACGTCGGCCAGCCGGTGCCGCTGTCGTACTTGTCGACGGAGGCGAACAGGGGTTCACCGGACACCACGTCGACATAGAGACCGGGATCCTTCTTGTCCCAGTACTCGTTGGCGAAGGGCGTCTCGGTCGCGGCCTCCTGTGTGACCCGGTACTGCTCGGGCGTCAGGTTCGAGACCTTTTCGGGGTTCTTGCGGTAGTCCTGAGACACGACTTCTCCTCCCGGCGGGCAGTGCCCGGTGGTCGGGGAATCTCCGAACCCGCTGCCTACCCGGCCTGCCTCCGCCTACGCCACACAGTCACCGGGAGGCGTACGCGGCCCGGGCGGGGGCACCCACCTCGTGCAGGTGTCGCAGCGCCTGCCGGTACGAGTCGACCAGGCCGGTCTGCTCGTAGTGAACCCCGATCTCGGCGCAGTACGCCTGCACGATCGGCTGGGCCCGGCGCAGGTTGGGCGTCGGCATGGCGGGGAAGAGGTGGTGTTCGATCTGGTAGTTCAGGCCGCCGAGTGCCGCGTCCACCAACCGGCTGCCGTAAACGTTGCGCGAGGTCAGCACCTGCTTGCGCAGATAGTCCTCGGTGCCGGTCGGATGCGGCATCCCCTTGTGGTTGGGCGCGAAGGTCATCCCGAGATAGACGCCGAAGAGCGCCTGGTGCAGCAGCAGGAAGGCGACGGCCTGCGGCGGGGTCAGCACGAGCAGGAGGGCCGTGAGGTAGCCACCGGCGTGCAGGAGAAGCAGGGCGGTCTCCACACCGGGTCGCTTCACCGTGCCGTCCCGCAACGCCTTGACGCTGGATACCTTCAGGCTGACGGCGAGCAGGGTGAGCAGCGGGAAGAACAGGACGCCCTGGTGCCGGACGACGAATCCGCGCAGCCCACGACGGCCGACGGCCGACTCCGCGGTCCAGACGAGCACCTCCGGGGCCACGTCCGGGTCGAGATCGTCGTGATTGGGGTTGTTGTGGTGGCGGGTGTGCTTCTCCATCCACCAGCCGTAGCTCATCCCGACGCCGAGGTTGCCGGCGACCAGCCCGGCGACCGCACTCGGACGCCTGGTCCGGAACACCTGGCGGTGTGCCAAATCGTGTGCCACGAGCGCGACCTGGGCGAACGTGACGGCGAGGAAGACCGCGGTGATCATCTGCCACCACGACGAACCGAGGGCGACGAAGGCCGTCCAGCCACCGACGAACATGAGCCCGACGACACCCAACCTCAGGGCGTAGTAGAGGGGCCGGCGTCGCATCAACCCGGCATCGGTGATCCGGCGGGACAGGACGGCGAAATCGCTGCCGCTCGTCGGGCGCGGCGGCGTCGTGGCGGTCGTCATGGTCCCAGCAGACCGTATAGGGGACGCCCCCGTCAGGAGTTCTGCCCCCACCCTACGACGGGGTGCTAGCACCACCGAGAAGCGGCTGACACGCAGGCACAATGTGACGATGGACCGGGTCGACGGCGACGAGCGGGCGTACGCGTGGGCGTGGCGGGGCCTGCGCGCCGTACTCGCCGGTCTGGCCGCCGTCGGTCTGGCCGTGACCAACCTCGTGCTGCTCGGCGTCTCGCTGGTGGCACTGGCCCTGGTCCCGGTGCCGTTCCTCGGCATGGCGTTGCTGCCGTGGACGATGACGCTGGTCCGCCACCGCGCGGATCTCGAACGCCGGCGGGCCACCCGCGCCGGTGTCCCGGTGTCCCGGCCCTACCGTCCGCCCCCGGCACGCGGCGTCCCCGGCGGGTGGCGGCGGTTCCGCTGGATCGTCACCGACCCGGCCACCTGGCGCGATCTCGCCTGGCTCCTGCCCGGCGCGGTGGTGTCCACCGCCCTCGGTCTGATCTCGCTGGCCGTGCCGCTCTACGGCGTCATGGGCCTGACGTTGGTGCCGGTCTGGATCTGGCTCGGCACCGACTGGTACGGCTACGGCCTCGTCTGGTCGGTCGACAATGTCGTGGAAGGGCTGGTCTGTGTGCCGCAGGGCGTCGCCATCCTCGCCGGTGGGCTCTGGTTGGCCCCGTGGCTGCGCCGCGTCGACGGGTACTTCGCCCGGCTGCTGCTCGCCCCGACCAAGGCCGCGGAGCTGCGACTGCGCGTCACCGAACTGACCGTCACCCGGGCCGACACCGTCGACGCCCAGGCCGCCGAGCTGCGTCGCATCGAGCGTGACCTGCACGACGGCATCCAGGCTCGCCTCGTCTCCCTGGGCATGATGATCGGCCTGGCCGACGAGCTGATCGACCGTGACCCGAACGCGGCTCGTGAGATGCTCGCGGAAGCGCGGGAGTCCAGCGGCACCGCCCTGGTCGAGTTGCGCCATCTCGTCCGGGGCATCCATCCGCCGGTGCTGGCCGAGCGCGGGCTCGACGGCGCGGTGCGGGCGTTGGCGCTGGGCCTGCCCGTGCCGATCACGGTCGATGTCGACCTGCCCGGCCGACTCGACACCCCGGTCGAGTCGGCCGCCTACTTCGCCGTGGCCGAGACGTTGACCAACCTGGTCCGGCACAGTCGGGCGCGGACCGGGGCGGTGTCCCTGCGGCACTCCGACGGCACGCTGACCATGGTGGTCGCCGACGACGGGACCGGTGGTGCCGACCCGGGCGCCGGTTCCGGCCTCCGGGGTATCGAACGCCGTCTGGCCGCCTTCGATGGCACGATCACCGTGTCGAGCCCGGCCGGAGGGCCCACCGTCGTCACCATGGAGCTGCCGTGCGCGTTGTCATCGCCGAGGACCACGCACTCCTCCGGGACGGGTTGACCCGGATCCTGCGGGCCTTCGACTTCGACGTCGTCGCGGCCGTCGACAACGGCCCCGCCCTGCTGCCGGCGCTGGTCAGCCTCCGGCCCCAGGTGGCGGTCGTGGACGTGCGGCTACCGCCGACGTTCACCGACGAGGGCCTGCACGCCGCGATCGCCGCCCGTACCCGGATCCCCGGTCTGCCGATCCTCGTGCTGTCCCAACACGTCGAGCCGTTGTACGCCCGGGAGTTGCTCAGCACACCGCACGGCGGCGTGGGTTACCTGCTCAAGGATCGGGTGTCCCACGTCGGCGAGTTCGTCGACGCGGTCCGCCGGGTCGCCCAGGGCGGGACCGCGATGGACCCTGAGGTGATCTCTCGACTGCTGGCCCGCCGGGAGCCTCTCGCGGTCCTCACCGTCCGGGAGCGGGAGGTGCTCGGCGAGATGGCCGAGGGCCGCTCCAACGCCGCGATCGCCGGCAAGCTGCACATCACCGAGAAGGCCGTCAGCAAGCACATCAACAACATCTTCACCAAGCTCGACATGCCGCCCTCGGACGACCACAACCGGCGGGTCCTCGCCGTACTGGCGTACCTCAACCCCTGACGGGGTCGACGTTCCGTCTCAGGCGTCCGCTCTCCACCGACGGTCACCGTCCGCGAGGGCGGGGCGGACCTCCGGGCCGCCCCGCCGCACGTCGGTGCTCAGCTGGTCGGGAAGTTGTCCGGGGTACGGATCCGGTCGCGTACCCAGACCCCGGCGGGCTTGAGGACGCCGGTCCCGGTGTACGAGCTGCCGCCGCAGGTGCCGGTGAGGAAGACGGCACCGCTGCGGAAGTCGTCGGAGAAGTTCCAGTTCACCCAACTGATCTTCTTGGTGGCCATCAGGTCCAGGTACTGCTGGGCACGGGTGAAGTCGTTCGCCCCGTCGCCGGAGGCGGTCTGGGTGCCGAACTCGGTGACGAAGACCGGCAGCCGGTCGGCGGTCCGGGACAGCGCGTTCAGGTACGTCGTGCCGTGCGAGGCGGCGTAGAAGTGGAAGGTGTACATGATGTTCGAGGCGTTGACCGGGCTGTTGACGATCTCGGTCTCCGAGGAGCCCTCGGAGAGGCCCAGCGACGACCAGGCGCGGGTGCCGACCAGCACCACGCCGTCGGGGTCCTGCGCCCGGATGACCGGGATGATCTGCTCGGCGTAGCTCTTGATCGACGCCCAGCTCACCCCGTTGGGCTCGTTGGCCACCTCGTACAGGATGTTGGTCTTGTCCTTGTGGCGCTGCGCGATCTCGGTGAAGAAGGTGCGCGCCCGGGCCAGGTTGTGGTTCGGGTCGCCCGGGGTGAGCATGTGCCAGTCGACGATGGCGTACATGCCGCGTGCGGTGGCCCGTTCGATGTAGTCGTGCACCCGGTCGGTGAAGCCGCGCGGGTCGGTCTCGTAGCCGCCCTCCTGGATGTACATGGAGATGCGCAGCACGTCGGCGTTCCAGTCGTAGGCGAGCGCGTCCAGCGAGGCGTTGTTGACGCACTGCGAGTACCACTGGATGCCGTGGGTGCTCATGCCGCGCAACTGGATCGGTCGGCCGTACTTGTTGCAGAGCTGCACGCCGCAGACCCGCAGCTGACCGTTGATCGAGGCGGGGGTGCCGGTCACCGTGCCGGGTGCCGTGGTCGCGGTGACCGTCGTGCTCGCCGCCGAGACGTTGCCGGCGGCGTCGCGGGCCCGGACCGAGAAGGTGTACGCGGTGGCGGGGCTCAGGCCGCCGACGGTGGCGGTGGTGGTGCCGACGACGCTGGTGGCGAGCATGCTGCCACGGTAGACGTCGTAGCCGGCGACCCCGACGTTGTCGGTCGCGGCGTTCCAGGCCAGCGCCACGCTCGACGTGCTGGTGCCGGTGACCCGGAGGTTGCCGGGCACGCTGGGCGCCTGGGTGTCGGCGTTGCCGCCGCGGCACGAGCCGCCGTTGACGGTGCAGTTGGTCGGCGTGCCGCTGCCGGAGACGATGAAGCCGAAGGTGGTCGACGCACCGGCGGCCAGGGTGCCGTTCCAGGTGCGGTTGGTGAAGCTGTGCCGGTTGCCGCTGCTGGTCAGCAGGGCGTCCCAGTAGCTGCCGAGCGTGGATCCGGCCGGCAGGTCGAAGTCGACCCGCCAACTGGAGATGGTGGTGGCGGTGTCGTTGCGGACGGTGAAGCGGGCCTCGTAGCCGCCACCCCACTCCTGGACCTTGGCGAAGTCGGCGGTCGCGGCCTGTGCGCCGGGGGCGGCGACCAGGACGCCGGCCATGGCGAGTGTGGCGGCGAGGACTCCGGACACCGCAGTACGCAGTCTGGACATTCCACTCCCTCTGTCGTCGTGGGGTAGCTGCCGACACGCGTCGAAACAGGACTGTAAAGATGTCTTACAGTCGGGTCAACCCGTCGACGGCGATCCATGTAGACCGTGGCGCCCGTTCGCACCTGCACGTGTGGCCGCCGGACGCGTCCGAACCCGTTCGACACCGCGTCTTCCGTGACGGGCGGCGCGTACACCCGGAGAACCGTACGCATCTTCGCCGCCGAGGCCGGGCCGGACGCTACCGGCCCTCCTGCCCAGCGTCGGACCAGGTGCTGATCCGGACGACCAGGTCGTGTCCACCCGTGACGAGGGTGCGCGGGCCGGCGAAGGCCACGCCGTGCACCACTCCGGCGTGGTGGATCCGGCTCACCTCCCGGCCCTCCGGCACCGTCCACACCCGTCCGGTGCGGTCGTCCCCGGCGGTGCCGAGCAGGCGACCCCGCGATCCGAACGCCACCGCCAGGACCCCGCCGTCGTGACGGACGGAGACGACGCGGTCACCGGATGCGGTGTCCCAGACCACGGCGGTGCCGTCGTAACCGGCGGTGGCGAGCAGTGTGCCGTCGGGGCTGAAGGTCACCGCGTTGACCCAGTCGTCGTGTGGCAGCAGCCGCAGCGGTCTGCGTTCTGCGACGCTCCACACCTCGGCGCCCCGGCGTCCGGCAGCCGTGGCCAGCAGCGAGCCGTCGGGATGGAAGGCGACTCCGTGCAGGCGGTGCGAGCCGGCGAACGTGGCCAACCGGCGTCCCGACCGGCTGTCCCAGAGCACGGCGGTCTGGTCGTGGCTGGCGGTGGCGAGCAGTGTGCCGTCGGGGCTGAAGGTCACCGCGTCGACCCAGTCGTCGTGGCGTACCCGCAGCAGTTGGTCACCGGTGACGGCGTCCCAGACGCGGGCGGTGCCGTCCCGCCCCGCCGCCGCGATCCGGGCACCGTCGGGGGTGCAGCAGACGCCGCTGGCCGCATCGTCACCGGGGCCGAGGCGACGACGCCAGCGCAGCCGGTCGTGGCGCAGATCCCAGAGCTGCACCTCGCCGGGCGAGCCGGTCGCCAGGGTGGCCCCCGCGCCGTCGACCGCCACCGCATAGACCCGGCGTCCCACCGCGATCGTCCGTGGGTCGGTCCGGCCGTGCTGGTCGACGCCGGACGGCGTCCCACCGCCGTCGGGCCTGCGTCCACCGTCGGGTGTGGCGGTCGTCGGCGCGGCGGCGGGCGTCGTGGCCTGGCCGGGGCCGGGCCTGGCGGAGAAGGCGCGGCGCGCCGACCGTCGGGTGTCGGGCGTGGGTCGGGCGGCCAGCAGCGCCGCACCGTACGCGACGGCCAGTTCCGGTTCGGCGGTACGCAGGACCGGCCGTCCGGTGTGCCCGGACAGGGTCCGCCCGACCGAGGGCATCCGGGTCGGTCCGCCCACCGGGACGATCCGGTCGATGTCGGACCATCGCAGGCCCAGGTCGTCGAGAAGCCGTTCGCACTCGGTGATGGTCTCCCGCAAGGCCGGCCGGACCAGCTCGTCCAGCTCGTCGCGGGTGAACGTGAACGTCGTCGGCGGGTCCAGGTCGGTGAGATCCGCCGAGTGGGTGGTGACCGTGGAGAGCCGGATCTTGATCTGCTCGCAGGTGTCGCGCAACTGAAGCCGGCGGGGCAGCAGGTCGAGGTCGGTGGTGTCGGCGAACAGGTGGGCGCACCGGTCCGGGAACCGCTGGCGGATGTGGGCCAGCAGCATCCGGTCGATATCGGTGCCGCCGAGGTCGGGGATGGCACCCGGTCGGCCCAGCACCTCGAATGCGCCGTCCGGGCCGGTCTGCGCCACCGCGCAGTCGAACGTGCCGCCGCCCAGGTCGTAGACGAGCGCGGTGACCTGCGCCGGCAACGTGGTGTCGGCGAAGGCGTACGCGGCGGCGGCCACCGGGTCCGGCTCCAGCCGTACCGTGGCCGGGTCGAAGCCGGCGAGGCCGGCAGCGGTGCGCATCAGGTGCCGGTTGTGGTCCTCCCAGCTTGCCGGCACCGTCACGACGACCCGCTCCGGTGTGCCCGCGACCGTCTCGGTGGCCTGCTCGCGCAGGAAGCGCAACACCTCGGCGGTCAGTTCGTGCGTGGTGAGCTCGCAGTCCTCACCGAGTGCCCACGGGATCGGATCGGCGAAGTCCCGTTTGAAGCGGCATCGGTAGTGCTGCGGGCGGAGCCGCCCGGCGTTCTCGGCCACGGCGCCGACCGCGAGCGTGCCGTCGGGCAACAGGCACACCGCCGACGGCACGGTGGGTACGTCGGGCCGCCCGGCCGGGTCGCGGGCCAGGACCGGCTCCCGACCGGGGCGGCCGATCACCAGCGCCGAGGTGGACATGCCGAAGTCGACGCCGTAGACGAGGCCGCTCGGCATCACGGTCGCCGTTCGGGCTCGTCCGTCGGGCGGGTCAGGTCGTCGGCCCGGTCCCGGAGCCGGTCGAACTGCTCCTGCAGGCCGGCGAAGACGGCCACCCGCGCGTTGAGTTCCGCGATCCGTTCCGCCCGCTGGAGCTCGTCACGGGCCCGGGCGGCAGCCAACCGCCGTTCGGTGGCGGCGTACGACTCGCTCTGCGCCGCCACGTGGTCCTCCAACGCCTGGGCCAACGCGTCGACGTAGTCGTTGACCTGGTACGTGAACTGCCGTTCGGCCCGTCGACGAGAGGATTCGATCATCGGGATGACGCGGTCGCGTAGCGCCGCCACCTGCTCGTGCCGGCGGCGGTGCTCGGCCTGGAGCTGGGCCTCCTGCCGCCCGGCGAACCAGCCGGTGATCTGGCCGACCATGCCACCGACGATGCCGCCGAGCAGGGTGCCCACGATCGGGATGACGCTGCCCGCCACCGCGCCGATGGCGGCGCCCGCCCCGCCGTACGCCATGCTGCCGCTCCACCCCGTGCGGAACGTGGCGAAGCGGGTGGGCTGGCTGCTGCGCGTCGGATGCACGTCGCCCACTCTGGGGGCGGTGACGAGGTCGGCGCCCTGCGGGAGGTCGACGACGACGGACAGGCGTTGCGCGTACCGGCTCGCCAGGTGTTCGGCGGCCATCCGGAGTTCCCGTTGGGCGCGTTGGCCCGCGTCGACGATCTGGTGCGAGATCCGGCGGGCCAGGGCGTTCGGGTCGGAGACGGCCTCGTCGGTGCCGAGGCTGCGGCGGAACTGTTCGGCGATCTGGTCGAAGTCCACGCCGAGCTGGTCGCGTACGTCGCGGGCGGCCATCTCCATGTCACCACGCAGGCCCCGTCGCCACCCCTGGGTCTCGGCGCGGAGTCTGTCGGCTTCGGCCCGGGCCTTCTCGATCTGCGTGCCCAACTCGTCGAGGGTGTCGTCGACCAGCGCGGTCAACTCGGTCGCGAGTGGAGCGATGGCGTCGTCGAGCAGGGTGGTCACGGCGTCCGCGGCCCGGACGACCTGCCGGGCACCGCAGGTGGCCGCGAGGGCGCCCCACAGCTCGCGTTCGAGGGCGGGGAACCCGGATTCGGCGAGCAAGTCGGGGTCGTCGTCGGCCAGCGCGGCGTTCTTGCGGTAGGCGGAGACGGCGGCCACCCGCAGCTCCTCCTCGGGTACGCCGGCCACCGCGGCGATGCGGGCGCGGGCCGCCGCCACCACGGGCTGGGGTTCGACGACCTTGTCGGTGCAGGTGATCGCGACCAGGACGGTCGGACACTGGGTCAGGGCATGGGTGAGGAACTCCAACTCGGGTGTGCCCAGTGGCTCGACCGCCGACGAGACGAAGACCAACGCGTCGGCCTGGGGGAGGAACGCCCGCGTCGCGGCCGTGTGCGCCGGGTTGAGGCTGCCGATCCCGGGGGTGTCGACGAGCACCAGGCCGGAGCGCAGCGGCTCCAGCGGCAGCCCGATCTCCACCAGGCTCACCCGGCGGGTGTTGTCCGGGTTCGCCTGCTCGGTCACGAACTCCGTGATCTCCTCCAGCCGGACCGGTCGCGACGTGGGGGCGGCCGACGGGTCGTCCGGGTCCTCGGCGAAGTAGACCACCGCCTGTTCCGCCTCGGCCCAGTGCAGGGCGGTGACGGTCGCCGTGGTGACGTCCAGGTCGACGGGGAAGAGTCCGACCCGTTCCACAAGTGCGTTGAGCAGGCTGGACTTGCCCTGCCGGAACTCGCCGCACACGACCACGTGGTAGCGGCCGGCCGCCACCCGCTCGCGTTCGGCCGTGAGCATCCGCGCGGCGGACTGTGACAGGTCGTCGGCGAGGACGACCTGGACGTGGTCGAGGAGGGAGAGGGTGTCCTGCCGGAGTCGGTCGAGCGTGTGCACTGCGATCACCTCTCAGAGGGCCGGGTGGTGGACGATCATGTGCTGGCCGCGGTGGACCACGCCGGGTTCAGCCGAGGCGGCTGGTCCAGGTCGTCCACGTCGGAGAGCAGGCGCAGCGCCTGGCGGGCCCGGTGGGCGATGTGTTCGTGGCACCGTCGCATGGTGCGGACGGCTCGCGCGGTGGGCCGGTCGAGCGTCGGATCCTGCTCCCGGGCCGCCCAGGCACGAGCCCGCTCCCGGGCGCGGTCGAGGACGAGCCGAGGCGCGCTCTCCTCGGGCAGGCCCAACCGGGCAGCGCAGCTGGTGCCGTGCTCCCCGGTGACGCGCAGCAGTTCGGCCGACTCCGGCGCGGTGAGCGTCACCTCGCCGTTGTAGAAGGCCGACAGGGTCCGCAGCTCGGCGAAGGCCGGCATCCAGGCGCGGAGCCGCTCGACCGCGGCGGCGACCTCGCCCACCGGGGTGGGCACCGGCGGGCCGCCCCGCTGAGCGGTCAACCGGATGCGCGCCACCTCCCGGTCGGTGTCGCGTAACCCGTGGTCGAGCTTGAGCAGCGTGGACCGGTTGCCGAAATGACTGACGATCAGGTCCTCCAGGGCGCTGACCCCACTGTCGGCACGCAGCCGGTCCCGGATCTCGGCAGGGGTGAGACCGTCCCGGACGTACCCGCAGGCACGGGTGACGCCCCAGACGCCGAGGTGTTCGGCGAGCACCCGACGTTCGGCGACCGGCAGGGTGATGCCGTTGAGGTGCGGCGCGTGGGCGAAGCGTCCGGCGTCGGAGGCGTGGCGGGCGACCCGTCGCGGGTCGCCGGTCGCGAGTTCGGCCAACCAGTTCAGGTGCGCGTCGGTCAGGGTCTGCCCGCCGATGCCGAGCAGCCCCGAGACGGGCAGGATGGTGTAGAACATCCGCCGCATCCGGGGCCGGCGAAGATGGTCGTCTGCCAGGGCCCGCGCCGCGACCATCGGGTCGAACGTCATCGGGTCGGGGCTGCCGGGCAGGTCGGCCATCGGCGGCCAGAACTGGTCGCACCGGGTGAGCACGCCGAACGCCCGCAACGGCGTGACCGCGCCCCCGACATCGCCCAGGAAGTCCTCCAGTGTCGCCTTGTCGGTCTGGTGCAGGGCGCGGCTGAACAGATAGAGCACGGCGTCGGCCCGGTCCAGCTCGGCCGCGCTGTCGTGGTGCACCTCCCGGGCGGTGCGGCGCAGGGCGTCGAGTGTGGAGCCCACGGTGCCGCCGTCGGTCGGCACGAGCCCGAGGAACTCGCTGGTGTTCGCCGAGTCGACGCCGTGGACGCTGCCCAGCCCGGGGGTGTCGACCAGCCGGAACCGGCGCAGCAGGTCGTGCGGCAGCCCGAACTCCACCTTCCGGATGCGCCGCAGGTGTGCCAGCTGCGCGGGATCGCGCACGGTCAGTTCGCGCAGCCGCTCCGGCGGTAGCTCGGTCGGCGTCGGATCGTCGCGGTAGTGGACCCGGACGGTGGGCACCGGGGCGTACCGCAGCTCGTTGACGGTGAAGGTCAACTCCAGTTGGCCGGTGGCCGCGACCGGCGTGCCGAGGAGCGCGTTGACGAGCGTCGACTTGCCGCGCTTGATCTGGCCGACGACGGCGACCCGCATCGGTTGGGACAGCCGGTCACCGGCCTGCCGCAACAGGTCGGCCAACGGGTCGAGTGCCGGTCCGCCGGTCCGGGCGAGGGCGGCGCAGCGCGCCAGCTCCGTCAGCACGGAGCGCGGCGGGGGGTACGGGGGCACGACAGTGGTGGACATGGACCTGGCCTTCCGGGTCACGATGCCGGTCGCGTCGAGGCTAGGTCCGTCGGCGACGGCTGTTCCGGTCATACGACGGCATCTGGCGTGGTCACCCGGTCCGACAATGGCCGTGCCGCGGCGCCGGTCCGGTGTGGTGGGTCCCGCCCGGCGCCCGAGAGGAGACGGAGACATGGTCCTGCAGGGGAACTTCGTCCGCAGACTGCTGATGGCGGTCGACATCGAGAAGTACAGCCGGCGTACCGCGGCGACCCACTACGACGCCCAGGTGCGGCTGCTGAGGATCGTGCAGTGCGCCTGCCGCTACGCGCGGATCCGCCAGGTCGAGCCCCAGGAGAGCGGCGACGGCCTGATGCTGGTGTTCCCGCCGGGGCTCAACGAGGCCCGCGTGGTCCCGGCGCTGATCCGGGGCTTCCGGCACGGGTTGTCCGAGAACAACCGTGACCCGGGTGAGTTCGGGCCGATCCGGGCCCGGATGGCGATCGTGGAGGGTGCCACCGCCCGCAGCCCCAACGGCTTCGCCGGTCCGGCCTCGATTCTCGTCAACGACCTGGTCGGCGTCCCGGTGCTGAAGCGGAAGCTGGCCGACGCCCGACCGGACAGCGATCTCGCGGTCATCGTGCCGCACGCCCTCTACGCGGATCTGGTCAGCCAGAACTATCCCGGACTGACCCGGGAGCACTTCTCGCGCGTCGCGCTGACCCTGCGCGAGGAACCGGTGGTCGCCTGGGTCTGCCTTCCGCCCGCCGGGCCGGCACCGGACCCGTACGGTCCGGAGATCCGCTGGGACGGGGTCGCCACCGTGCTCACGGTCTCCGGGCTGGCGACCGTCGCCGCCGAGTTGGCCCACCGCTACCGGGCGGCCTTGACCGCCGGTGGGCGTGCGGTGGTCGCCGACGGTCACCACACGCGTCGCGGTGACCACGACGGTTCCGACCGGCTGGACCCCGACCATCCGAGCCACCCGGACGACGTCGACGAACCGCGCCACGATGTGGTGCACCACGACGACCTGCACCAGGACGACCTGCACCAGGACGACCATCCGCACCCGTGACCGGCGGCCACGGCCGGACGGGCGGTGACGTTTCGTGTCGATGCCATCACCTGATGTCGATCGGTCGGCGTGTCGGTGGTGTGCTGTCGACATGACCGGCCTACCACCGACGCCACCACCCGACCCGCCCCTGACACCCGCCGAGGAGATCGCCGTCGCCGGCACCATCAACGCCTCGTTCCAGGTCGCCACACAGCAGGCGGACAGCAAGGTCAGCATGTTGCTCGTGGTGCACTCCGGCATCGCGGTGGTGGTCTCCACCCATCTGCGGGAGGCGGTCGCGCTGGTCGCCTCCGGTGGGGCGGCCGGGCTGACGGCCGTACCGCTGCTGGCAGCCGTGATGGTCGGGTTCCTGATCTCCGGATACCACCTCATGCAGGGACTGCGTCCACGGCTGACCCCGCCGGCGCCGGACAACCGGTTCGCGTTCCCGGCGGTCGCCACGGGCGCCCTCGGCGGGCCGGAGGCGCCCGCAGCCGGCGTGGCCTCCGGCCGGTTGCGTGTGGAGGCGTGGGAATCGGCCCGGCGGCTGGCGGAGATCGCGATGGTGAAGAACCGGCACGTGGTCAGGGCGCTGAACTGGATGGCGCTGATGGTGCTGGCGGCGCTGGCGGCGATGACCCTGGTGACCCTCGCCGGTTAGGGCGCGATGGTCGTCGCCACGATCCGCAGCCGCCCCGCGTCCGTGATCACCACCCGCCGGTAACCGACGGTCACCGCGCCGTCGCGCTTGAGCCCGGCGAGCGCCCGCTGCACGCTCGGCTCCGCCGCGGCCACCAGCTCGGCCAGGTCCGAGTGGCTCAACGGCACGTCGACGAGGATGCCGTCGCTGACCGGGCGGCCGTAGACCTCGCCCATGTGCACGAGCAGTCGGGCGATGCGGACCCGCACCGGGTCGCCCCCGACGTCCACCCGGTGCCGGTTGGCCATCCGCAGCTTGGCGGTGACGACCCGGCGTACCGCCTCGGCGAGGCGGGGATGCTCGTCGAGCAGCCGGCGGAAGTCCGCGGCGGGGGTGACCCGTCCCGAGGCGGGCGCCGCCGCCACGACCGACGCGGACCGTGGACCACCGTCGAGGACGGCCAGTTCACCGATGAGGTCACCGGCGACCCGGACGGCGAGCAGGGTGGGGTTGCCGTCCGCCTTCGAGCCGAGCACCCGGACATGCCCGCGCAGCAGCAGGATGGCCGCGGTGCCGGTGTCGCCCTCGCGGATGATCAGGTCGCGGGGCCGCCACGACCGGGGACTGCCGGCCGCCAGCATCACCGCGCGGTCGTTCTCGGCCAGCCCGGCGAGGAAGCTGCCGGCCGGCCACGCGCTGCTGCGGGCGGATCGTTGTTCGGGGATCACGGAAGCTCCCGGGTGGGCCGGCGAAGCGGATGCGAGGAAGCTAGCGTTCCTCGGTGGCCACCCGGCATCATCTTTCACGGTACGCCGGCAACCCGTTCACTCTGTGTAGATCACTCGACCGGCCAGTGTGTGGTCGGCGTCTCGGTAGGCGACCCGGAGCACCCATTCCACGGAGGGACGACGTTTGGTCGGCGCGCTCACCACCTTCATGTCCTGATTCGGACTGGTCGACTTACCTCCATGCCGCGGCCAGGTGGGCGGATAGGGGCCGGCGGGCACGACGATGTCGGCGTCGTGGTCCGCGAAACGGTGGCGTAGCAGCGCGTCGGACCGCGCGGCGAACTGCCGCCACCAACTGCCCGGCGCGGGCAGCGGGCGCGGGAACAGGGAACGCACCGCCTCGTCGACCAGCACCAGACGGCGCAGTCGGCCGTACTGGTCGGGTTCGTCCGCGTACTCCCGCAGCCGGCGCCACAGATGCTCCCGGTAGTGCCGCAGCTGCCCCTCGTCGTCCAACCGGTGCCTGCCCGCTCGGTCCGGTTGCAGACTGTGGTCCAGCGACGCGTGACTGCCCGCCAGGCTGAGCACGTCGGTCACCAGCCGCGCCAGGTCGTCCTCGCGTCCGTGCAGCACCATGGAGACCTCGGCGTCCGGTTCCGTGCCGGACAGGTCCAGTCCCTCGCCGCCCACGGTCGACAGGTCCGGCGCGAACGCGCTCGGCGGCCCGACGACGGCACCTCCCAGTTGTGCCAGGCGACGCCGCCACTCGGTGGCGTGCGGCTCGGGAAATGCGAGGCAGGTCAACCACATCCACTCCCAGCAGTGGGCCGGGTCGGACGGCGGCGCGGCGTCCCGCCAGGCGGCCACCTCGCGGTCGGCGAGGAACATCTCCGTGAGCGGGACCACCTCGGCCGTGGGCAGCGTCGGATCCGGCCGACCCGGCGCCGGTCCACGGCCGGACACGGAGTCGGCGGTGGACGTGGCGGCGCCGGTGGGTATCGACGTGGTGGGCGTCGCCTCGACGGTCGGCCGAGCCACGGTCGACGCCGGATCGACGGCGGCCGACAGGTGGTGGAGCACGACGTCGATGAGCCGACCGGTCTCCCGGTCGTCGTCGTCACCGGGCGGCGGCCAGTGGGCGGCGGCAGCCAACGCCCGGCCGAGACCGTCGAAGGCCCGCCGGGCCTGCTCGGCGCGGGGCCCGCCGCGCCGGGCGAGGGTGTACAACGCCGACTCCAGCGACCGGCCGTCCAGGTGGACCGCATCCATCAGTGCCTCCCGGTGAACGGGTCCCAGTTCTCGTTCCACATCGGTTCTCCCTCGCTCATCGCCGTGTGGAAGACGGCCCCGGGATGGCCGAGCATGTCGGTCAGCCGGGTGGTGGTCAGGTATCTCGGATAGCCGCGGTGCACCCGCAGCCAACCTCGCCGGTCCAGCGAGGCGACGTAGCGCACCGCCGGGTCGTACGGCCCGTCGGGCGGCGCGAGCTGCGCCAGGGCGACGGTGTCGCCCGCCGCGTCGACACCCTCGAACTGCCACAGCCGCTGCCCGTCGCCGACGTCCACGGGTGCCGGCAGCGGATGTTCACCGACCATCCCGGGTACCGGCGGCTCGTCCGGGTGCAGGGTGTGCATCCGGTGCTGCCACGCCGACTGGTCCGGGTCGGCGGGGAAGACCAGGGCCGGGCCGTCCGGCCGGTGCTCGGTGTGACGGGTCGACGGAGCCCCGACGTGGATCGCGACCGGCAGCCGGTCGATGGTCCCGTCCGGGCCGGTGGCCCCCGCGCGGAGTCGGGGCAGGATGTTCACCCCCGGTTCGTGCAGCAGGTGGTCGGGAGCGCCGCCCACACACAGGAAGACCGTCGGGGTGAGGTCCTGGTCGATCTGCAGTTGGAAGTACAGGTCGGCGGGGGGCTCGCCGGGTAGCGTCAGCCCGGTCTGGCGCAGTGCGTGGGTCGCCAGGTGGAACTGGAACTCGCCCCACTCGATGGACTCGCGGGCACCGAGGTCGCGGTGTACCCGCAGGTTGCGGGGGACCGGATACCAGCGGCTGCGCGCGGCCAGGTTGCCGTTGCGGTCGCTGTAGCGGCAGGGTGTGCCCGCCTCCAGCAGCAGCAGACCGCTGCCGCCGTCGGGTTCGCGCAGGAAGAAGTGGCACGGCAGGGAGAGGAACATGTTGTTCACGTCGATCATCACGGCGCTGCCGCCCCGGTTGAGCTGGGCGACGATCCCGGCGCCGTCCTCGGCGGTGCCGCGCAGGTTCTGTTGCTCCTCCGCCCAGCAGGCGCCGAGCGAGGCGGCCTGCTTGGCGTTCGTGGTCTCCACCGCCATCGCCGACGGGTCCCAGGTCCCGGTGGCGCCGTGCTGGCTGAGCCGCCGGGCGAGCGTCTCGCCGACGATCTGGCGTACCACCGGCATCTGGGCGCTCCGGCCGGAGAAGAAGACCTGGTCGAGCGGTTCCGCGTCGGCGCCGCGGAGGCGCACGTTGACGATGTCCGCCGCCAGGTCGGCCGCCTTGACCACGACCGGCCGGACGAGGCGGACGAAGTCCGCACTGGACAGTTCCAACGACGGCGCCCGCACGTCGGCCTTCACCAACGGGACACCGCTCCTGCGGACCTCGGCGAGGACCTGGTCGAGCTGGGTGTCGAGGATGGTGACGGAGCCCGGCCCGGCCAGCCGACCCAACTCGATCTTGACAGTCTCCGCCTCCGTCCACAGCACGGTGAAGGCGTACGTCGAGATGCCGGACTCGGCGTCGGTCGGAAGCAGGTCGCTCAACGCCTGGCAAACCGACGACGGGGCCGGGTCGAGCGTCTGGTTCGCCAGCACCATCGGGGCCAGCGGCTGGTAGCTGCCGTCGGCCGCCCGGCTGACCCCGGGCCACTGGTAGGTGTCCTGTATCCGCCGACGCTCCTGCTCCGGCAGGTTCTCCACCAGCGCGTCCGCCAACCTCGCCTTGATCCAGTAGAAGACCCGCAGGGTGAGCAGGTCGCCGCCGAGTTGCGGATGACCGGTGGAGCCGAGTACCCGTGGGGTGATCAGGTAGGAGCAGCCCGCCCTCGGGTCGTTCGCGGCCGGCGGGGTCCGGTCCTCCAGGTCGAGGGCGAGCAGGGCGATGTCGGTGGTCCCGCCACCGATGTCGACCACCAGCAGGTTCCGGCGCCAGATCCGCTGCCCGGCCACGTCGACGGGACGGCTGCGACTGCGGAACCGTTCCATCCCCTCCGACAGACTGCCGCGCAGCTCACGCATGAGGAAGTACATGCCCGCCGCGACCCCCTCGTCGTAGGTGAAGGTCGGCAGCGGCACCAGCAGGTCGTCCTGGAACAGGCTGCGCAGCCGTTCCCGGCGGGCCGGCGGCATGGTCGTCGGGTAGGTGACGACGACGTGGCCCACCCCCAGCGGCTGCCCCGAACCTGTGCGTGCCGCGAAGCGCAGGGCGCTGTCGATGAGCCAGTTGTAGGCGTGCAGCACCAGGAAGTCGCTGCTGGCCGGCGTCCTGGGCGCGGGCTTCCAGTGCAGGCGTGCCAGGTCGGGCGCCAGCGGCCGGCTCCGGCCCAACGCGCGCTTGAGACCGGGGAGCGAGCGGACGTACCCCCTCTCGTCCTCGGTCGGCCGGACCAGGCTGACCCGGGCCGGCGCCGGGTCGGTGCCGATGACGTGCACGGTGCTGGAGACGGTGTCCGGGTTGTCGACCTGGTCGAACTCGACCTTCATCAGTTTCGAGGTGGCCAGCGCCGGGGTGTAGAAGGCGTCGTCGAGGATCCGGTGCAGGCGGCCCGCGAGCCAGGCGCTCAGCAGCAGATCGCTGGTGGCACCCGGCCTCAGCGCGGTCATCACCAGGTCACGCACGCGGGCCCGGAACTCGGTGACGCCCTCCCTGGTGTCGTCGAGCAACCGGACCAGCTCGTCGACGTCGGTGAACGGATGGTCCTGGGAGCCCGGCAGGCCGGCGGTCCGTTCCCGTACCAGCCGCAGGCACTTGTCGCGCAGGTCGAGCCAGGCCGGTCGGGCCGCGCCGTCGTCCGGCCCCGCGGACTGGAGCAGCTCCGCCAGGGCGGCGCGGAGCATCTCGTCCTGCGCGGGGTCGAGGTCGCTGCCCTGGATCTTGTGGTCGTCCACCATCGTGATGGTGGAGCTGGAGGTGCCGAAGTCGATGGCGAACATCTTGGCCACCTGGTGCCCGGTCACCGGCTGCCGCAGCGGTTGCTCCGCCACCCCGCTGCCCAGACCGCCGGACCCGGCGAGGGTGTCGGTCCCGGGCTCGGCGTCGGGTGCCGCGAACTCCAGCAGCAGGGTGAAGTCCCGGGTGGTCACCGACTCGCCGCCGAAGGTCACCCGCCAGGTGAGCCGGACGGACTCCAGCCGACCGGCCGCGCCGGGCAGGTTCAGGTACTCGAAGACCGGAACCGGGGCGGACACCTCATGGGGCTCGCCCACCGTGACGGCCCGCCACGACGTCGTCGGGTAGTTGCGGGCCAGGTAGCGGCCGAGGGCCCCGGTGGCCGGTGTGGCGTCGGCGAGAAAGACGTCCCACACCTCCACCGGTCCGTCCGTGGCGCGGATCGCCACCCGGGGCAGGTGGTAGCGCCCGTGGTGCAGGTACAGCCGGAACCGGTCGGGTGCCACCACGGCGGTACGGCTGCCCGCCGCCGGCTCGAAGACCATCTCGACGGTCATGCCTCCCCCTCCTGGGTGGGATCCAGATCGGTCGGCCAGTCCCGGAGCAGTCGCTGCCACACCGAGCCGGTCGTGGTGCCGCCCGGCGGCGCGTTCCCGCCGAGCCAGTCGGCGGAGGCGTCGGCGACGAGCCGCTCTATCGACACCGCCTTGGGGATCTCCTGGTGGACCTCGGTGACCTCCCGCCGGACCCGGTTCGCCAGGTCCACGAGCGCGTCGAACAGGCGTTGCTGGGCGATGCGCAGCACGCCGTCGGCAACCTCCTGGCGCATCCGCAGCAGCCGGACGACGTGCTGTTCCTGCCCCTCGTCCTGGCTGGTCACCGTTGCCTGCCCGGGTGCCGTCGCCCACGGCAGTTGCTGGGCGGGCAGCAACGGGAACAGGTCGGGCACGTCCGGGCCGTCGAGTGGCGCCGGTTGCGCCAGCGCCTCGGAGCGTCGACGGATCCGTTTGACCACCCATTGCAGCTGGGTGTAGCTGCGCAGCCAGGTGCGCCGGTTGGCCCCGCCGTCCGGGTCCAGCGCGGCGAGCGCCGCCGCCCGGTCCGGTTCGTCGAACGGGTCGCCAGGCCCGTTCCAGACCGAGGTCAGGGCCTTGCTCGTCTCGTCGACCCACAGGGCGGTGAGCCGGTGGAACTGATGACCCGCCTCCCGGGTGGCATCGCCCACGAAGCCGGCGAAGCATAGCCGCAACTGGGCGGTGTTCGTCAGCAGCTCGGCACCGCCGCCCCCGCTCTGCGGGGTGTGGGTACGCCGGTCCTCCTCGTCGTCGTCCTCGTCGACGACGTGTCCACGGGCGGCGTGGCTGGGGACCACCACCCGTCCGGTGTCCAGCGTGGCGTCGAGCGTCTCGTCCCAGCCCTGCCAGCCGAACACGGTGCGGGCCACGGAGACCCGCAGCAGGTCGAGGGAGTCGTCCAGATGCTGTCGCCACACCGGGTCGGCGGTGCCGGGGCGCAGCTTCGCGGCACCACCGACGAGGACCTGTTCCGCCGCGAGCAGTTCGTCGCGCAGCCGGAACAGGTCGCCCACCACGTCGTCACCGGCCTGACGGGAGGTGCTGGCGTCGTGCCACTGGAGGGTCGTGACGAGTTGGTGCATCGTCGCGGTGTGCCGACGCAGGGCGTCGAGCTTGAGCCGTACGCCGTGCTCCGTCACGTGCCGGGCGACGAGTGCCCGCAACGCCTCGACGCCGCCGTCCTCGGCGGCGGCGCAGACCGCCCGGGCCAGTGGCGCGCCGCTGTCCCCGGCGGAGAGCGCATCCCCGATCCCGTGCCAGGCCGCCATCCGCTGCTGCACGACCGTCCGGTGGGCGGCGAGCACCCCGGCCAGCTCCCGGTCCGGCTGGTACGGCATCCGATGCACGTCGATCGCGTGCAGCAGGCTGGCCAGGGCGATCCGGTCCGGGCGCTGGCCGGTCAGCTCGTACCCGGTGCGGGCCAGGTCCCGGAAGCCGGCGTCGGCGTGGGCGAGCCGGTCGATCGTGAGTGTCCCGGCGGGCACGGCCGGCGGGGTGAGCAGGTCGAACATGGTGGCCACCACGAGCACCGAATCGGCCAGCTCGGCCTTGCTGCGTCCGTGCCCGGCCAGCAGCGCCAGGAACTTCGTGGCGACCTCGGTGCCGGGCCGTTCCGCCCGCACGGTGATGAGGATGGTGTGGGTGTCGCGAAGCAGGGCGGCCGAGAGGAAGTCGTCGCGGGCGGCGCCGCGCGCGTTGAGGCCGGGGAAGTCGAGAAACTCGACCTCCTGCACGCCGGCCAGCCGGTCGACGGGCCAGCGGTCCGCCGGCACCGAGACCTGGAGGGTGATCCGCCCCAGCAGGGGAAAGATCTCCCGGAGCACCGTGGCGGTCAGCTCGGTGTGCGCCGAGAGGGGGATCGCCGGTGGACGGACCGGATAGGACGTCGGTGGTCTGCGCGAGCCGCCGATGGTCAGCCCCTCGGCGTACGCGTCCAGGTGCAGCGGCCGCGACGCCCCCGCGTTCGTCGGGTGCACCAGATCCCCGGCCCGGTCCAGGGCGTCACGGATACGCAGCAGCTCCCATGCCGAGTCCCGGATGGCCAGGAGGCTGGACTCGGGGAGCCCGCCGTCGGGACGCTCCGGCCAGACGTACCTGCGGCACCACTTCTCGAAGGTCGTCCAGCCGTCCCGCACCGGGTGGTACTCGCGCAGCGTCGACACGTCGACGGGCAGGTTGGTCTCGGCGACCGTGTTGCAGATCTTGTTGAGGACGAAGACGGCGCCGGCCGACACCTGTGCCGCCGACAGCAGGCTCACCGAGGCGGACGTCACCTCCACCGGTGAGCCGGGTGGCCCGGCGCCGAGTCGTACGGCCGTGACGTTGCCGGTCGTCGCCTCCGTCGAGACCGGCAGCAGCTCCGGACGGCCGAGCAGGGTGCCCAGCAGAAGGGACTTCCCGGCGCTGTACTCGCCCACCACGCCGATGGTCACCGGTGCCAGGCAGGCGTTCTCCAGCTCGTAGGTCTGGGCGACCAGGTCCTTGCGCAGGTCCACGAGTTCGGCGGGCGGGCTGGCGGCCTGCGTCTGCGCGCGTACCCGCTCGGCCCAGCGTCTGTACCCGTCGATCAGGTCCTGTGTGGAGTGTGACATCGGCATCTCCGCTTCGGGGATGGGTCGGGCTGGTCAGCCGCCGTTCCTGAGGTGACCCAGGCGGGTGGACTTGCGGTAGTTCTCCTCCTCGCGGGCGAGGTCGTAGAGGGTGTTGGCGCGGACCTGGTCGAGATCGGCGAGCTGGTCGACGGAGTCGCGCCCCGCCTCCAGCCAGCGCCTGGTGCGATACGCCGACAGTTCGGCCTGTGCCCGGACACGGCGGTCGTAGAGGGTCGGCGGGGCGAGCAGCTTGAGCGAGACCGGCAGCAGGTCGATGGCGAGCAGCGTCACCCGCAGGACCCAGGGGATCGCCAATACCAGCAGGTTGTCGCGGTTGGCCTGGAGGAACCGGTGCAACGCCCGCTCCTGGGTGATCCACCCGCGGTCGCCGGTGATCGCCGCGACGCTCGCGTCGATCCTGCTCTGCCGGTCGCTCTGCAGCTTTTCGATGCGCTCGTCGAGGACGGCGTTGGCGGTGGCGACCTCATCGCGGGTCTGCCGGGCGACCTTGCGCAGTCGCCGTAGCTCCGTCTCACGTTGCGCGGCTACCTGGCCGAAGCCGGGCCGTCCGCTGCCGCTGGACCCGTCCGCCTCGCCGGCCAGGGCATCCGCCGCCTCGGTGACCGCCTGCTCGGCTGCCGTGACCCGGTCGTCGTTCGCCCGCTTCTCGGACCGCAGCGCGGCGATCTCGGCGGTCTCGCCCCGGGAGTCGACCCGCTGCGCCACCGCTACCTGGTCGGTGTGGCTGCGGTCCAGCTCGCGGCGGATCTCGGACTGAAAGAGCAGCAGCAGGACGGCCTCGGTGACCAGGAAGGCGGCACCGATGGCGATGACCACCCGGAAGCCGTACTGCGACACCTGCCGACCGTGCGACCACCAGCCGGCGCGCCGCGTGCCGGATCCGGCGTCGACGTGACGGAGGTCGCCGTAGTTCGGCTCGGCCATGATCGAGCGGTCGGCCCAGAAGATCAGCACACCCCAGCCGACGGCGAACGGGATCAACGCGACGGTGAACCCGCCCCGGATCACGGACCCGAACAGGGCGAACATCACCGCCGACAGGGTCGCGATCAGCACGATGAACACGCCGATGCCGACGTAGCGGTACCGTTCCGACCGGGTCTCGACGAGGGTGCGGTCGACCCCCGCGCACCACAGGAACAGTCGGGTGAACGGGTTACGTCCGGCCGCTCGGCCCGGCGGAGTGGCCCCCGTGGGCGGCGGTGCGGCACTCGTCGCCGTCCGCAGCGCGTCGGCGCTGTCCGGGCCGAACCGGCCGCGCCGCCATCTGTTGCGCCATCTCGTCACCATGACCGCGCCACTCCCCACGACGGGCCTGCACCGCACCGGCCTGTACCGGCAACGGACAGTGTCCGGGCCGGGCCGGTGCGCAGTCCCGATCAGAAGGCGGGATGTGCGGTCTCTTCACGTGCCGGCGCTCGTGGTCGGCGAGGCCGCCGCGGCGTGGACGCGGGACGGCGGAACCCCGCCGGGAAACGGCGTCGCCCCGGCCGTAGCGGGGCCGGGGCGACGATGGTGGTCGCGGGGTCAGCTCCGCGGGACGTTCATCCGGGCGGGGATCAGGTCGTACCGCGCGGGGTCGATGTCGTCCAGGGTGCCGTCGGTGATCGAGTCGACGATGCCGAAGAGTCCGTCCTCGACCTGCTTGGTCAGCATGCCGTGCTGCTTCTGGCCCCAGGACTGGGTCTGGCCGCGCGTCTCGAACAGGATGGTGGCGCTGCCGCGCAGCGCGAACGAACCCAGCGCGGTGCCGGGCAGGTTCGTGTTCTGCGGGTAGAGCGTGACCTTGCTCTGCGGGGAGTTGCCGGACTGGAGCGCGTCGTAGACCGCGACGTTCACCCGGCGCGACGCGTCGTAGTCGAACTTGGGCCAGGTGCCGTGCTGGGCCGGGTCGGTGATGAAGCGTCCGGAGATGGAGAGGGTGGTGTAGTCGTCCATCCCCACGCCGGTGTAGCAGGCGGCCTGGTTGTGCAGGTCGGCGAAGACGTCGACGGTGCCGAACTCCCGCTCCAGCGCGCGGTAGACGTCCCGGGCGGCCTGGGCCTCCGGGGTGATGAACCAGCCGACGGAGGCGCTGTTGCCCGGGAAGTCGGCGGGCCGGGGCACGTAGTCGAGGTCGGGGTTGAAGTCGCGGTTCACGTCGAACCCGCCGACCCGGGTGTTGTAGTTCCAGGCGGTCCGGGCGTCGGACAACTGCGGGAAGTCGGCGACGACATCGGCCCACGTGCGGGCGTTCTGCCGGGTGTCCAGCTCACTGCCGTCCGGGTTGAGCTTGGGGATGGCCACCACGGTGACCGCCTTGCGGATCTCCTGGGACCGCTTCGAGTTGTTGCCGAGCGTCCGCAGGGCGTCGAGCACGGCGGCCGTACCGTGCATCTCGTTGCCGTGGATCTGGCTCTGGATCAGGACGACCCGGTCGCCCTCACCGACCCGCGCGGTCCAGATCTCGCGACCGTGATTCGAGTGCCCGGCCACGTCGACACGGACCTTGCCGTTGCTGGTGTGCTCGATCTGCCGAAGGCTCCGACGGAGTTCCTCGTGGCTGATGAAGCCCTGGACCGACTTGCTGCCGGTCTCGTTTCCGCAGTGCGATTCGAGGGGTTGGGCGACCGCCGGACCGGTGAGTGCCACCACGGCGCCGGGAGCGCCGATGAGGAGTGCGGCGGCGATCGCGACAGAACGCTTTACCCGACGCGTCGGTGATGCCGGCATGGTTGGGCTCATGAATGTCCTCCACAGTGATCGGGTGGATCTAGTCCGTCACCTAAGCACAGGCCAGAGCCGCTAGCAATGCATCGAAGAGGGATCAGCCACCGTTTGCAGCCGAATGTCGGAAGCGATTTCCCGACAGCGTTCCGGTCGATTCTCGGGAGGGTTCTCCGAGCGTGGTCGGGGAATCTCAGTAAATCCTCAGAAGGAGACCGTTCGGTCGTTCCGGGAACGCGCGACCGACTATTTTCGCGCGCCCGGATGCGGACGCTGGGGAGGCGTTTCGACAATTGTCGGACGAAGGCCCGACAATCGTAGGACCATTTCCCCGTAATCGTTCACGGTGCCTCGACAGGTGTCGCAGCCACCGCGCCGGCCGACGGGAGCCGGCCGTCGGCGTCCGAGGTGTGTCCCGATTCCGCCGTCCGGTCGGTCGGACAGTGCGACAGTGGTCACCAGGCGCACGGTCGGAGGTCGGGGGAGTCGATGAGGATCGGGTACAAGCTGGCCAGTGAGGGCTTCGGGCCGAAGGAGATCATCCGGCAGGCGGTCCGGGCCGAGGAGGTCGGGTTCGACTTCGTCGAGATGAGCGACCACTTCCACCCGTGGCTGGACGGCCAGGGCCACTCCTCGTTCACCTGGACAGTGCTCGGTGCCGTCGCCGCGCGCACCGACCGGATCGGTCTTGCCACCGGCGTGACCTGCCCGACGGTGCGCTACCACCCGGCGATCATCGCGCAGGCCGCCGCCACCCTCGCGATCATCTCGGACAACCGGTTCACGCTCGGCGTCGGTGCCGGTGAGCGACTCAACGAGCACGTCGTCGGCCAGGGGTTCCCCAGCGCACGCGGGCGGCACGAACGGCTGCGGGAGGCGCTGGACATCATCCGGCTGCTCTGGTCCGGCGGCTACCACTCGTACGAGGGCAAGCACCTGCACCTGGAGGACGCGCGGGTGTTCGACCTGCCGGACCGTCCGCCGGTCATCGCCGTCGCCGCCAGCGGGGCCGTGTCGGTGGCCATCGCCGCCGAGTTGGGTGACGGTCTGTTCGCCACCGAGCCGGTGGCCGACCTGGTGCGGAACTACCAGCGGATGGGTGGTCAGGGGCCGCGCTACGCGGAGGTCCCGATGGCCTGGGCCACTGACGAGGAGCAGGCGGTGCGGGCGGCCTGGGAGACCAGCCGCTGGGCGGTCACCGGCTGGAAGGTGATGAGCGAACTGCCGAACCCGGTCAACTTCGAGGCCGCCGCGCGGACCGTCACCCACGACGACATCCGCGCGCAGTTCGCCGTCGGCCCCGACCCGGAGACGTACGTCCAGGCGGTCCGCACCTACGTCGATGCCGGCTTCGACCACATCGTGCTGCAGAACGCCGGACCGGATCCGGACGGGTTCCTCGACTTCTTCCGTGACGTCCTGGCCGAGCGCCTGCGCACCCTGGGCTGACCGCCGCAGCATCCTCGGCCGACCGTCGCACCCCCTCGACCGTCCGTCGCAGCACCACACGCCGCGTACCCGCCTCGTCGCGGGGTGTCGCGGCGCGTCGTCGTGTCCGGCTCCGGTCAGCAGGCGCGGCTAGGCTCGATCGAGCCGCCCTCGGCCACCCCGTACGCGGCACCGTCGACCACCCCCACCTGGGAGAGCTGTGACCCTCGTCAGCGCCTACACCGCCACGTCCGCGTCCGCGCCCCTCGCACCGGGCCAGATCCGTCGGCGGGAGGTGGGGCCGCGCGACGTGCTGATCCAGATCGCCTGGTCGGGGATCTGCCACTCCGACATCCACACCGTGCGCGGCGACTGGGGCACCGTGCCGTATCCGCTGACCGTCGGGCACGAGATCGTCGGCGTCGTCACCGAGGTCGGTGCCGAGGTGACCCGGCACGCCGTGGGTGACCGGGTCGGGGTCGGCTGCATGGTCGACTCGTGCCGGGAGTGCGCCAACTGCCAGGCCGGTCAGGAGCAGTACTGCCTGCGCGGGTTCACCGACACCTACAACGCCACCGACCGGGACGGCACGGTCACCCAGGGTGGTTACTCGACGCACATCGTGGTGGACGAGCACTTCGTGCTGCGGATCCCCGAGGCGATCCCGTTCGAGAAGGCAGCGCCGCTGCTCTGCGCCGGCATCACCACGTACTCGCCGCTGCGGCACTGGAAGGCCGGGCCCGGCAGCCGGGTCGCGGTGGTCGGCCTCGGCGGTCTCGGTCACATGGCGGTCCAGCTCGCCGCCGCGATGGGCGCGGAGGTGACCGCGCTGTCCCAGACGCTGAACAAGCGCGCCGACGGGCTTCGCCTCGGCGCCGCCCACTACCACGCCACGAACGACCCGGAGACCTTCACCCGGCTGCGGTACGGCTTCGACCTGATCGTCAACACGGTGAGCGCGCAGATCGACCTGGAGGACTACCTGAACCTGCTCGCCCTGGACGGCACGCTGGTCACGGTCGGCGCGCCGCCGGAGCCGATGCCGGTCCGGATGTTCACGCTCTTCGACAACCGGCGGTCGCTGGCCGGGTCCACCATCGGCGGCATCCGCGAGACCCAGGAGATGCTCGACCTCTGCGCCGAGCGGGGGATCGCACCCGAGGTCGAGGTCATCGACGCCGCGCAGGTCAACGATGCCTGGGAGCGGGTCCTCGCCGCCGACGTGCGCTACCGGTTCGTCATCGACATCTCCACCCTGGCGGCCTGAGCCGGGGAGGCCGACGCCCCTCGGCCCGCCTTTTCCCTAATTTTCGCCGCCACCTGGTTCGCTGCTTGCAGGACCGGGACACGCAGGAGACTGCCGAAGGAGACGAATGCGATACCGAATGTGGGCCGGATCGGCCCTGGCCGTACTGCTGGTGGCCGGGACCGCCGCGTGCGGCAACGGCGACACCGACGCCACCGGCCCCGGCCCGGATCCGGGCCCGGTGGCCACCAGCACGGCGAGCAGTTCCCCGTCGGCGGCGCCCGACCTCGACGCGGGGGAGGAGTTGGCCCGGGGCATCGACGTGCCGTGGGGGCTGGCGTTCCTGCCCGGCGGAGACGCGCTGGTCGCCGAGCGCAACACCGGGCGGGTCCTGCGGATCTCCCCGGGCGGCGGCACACCCGGCGAGGTCACCACGGTGCCCGGCGTGACCGCCGGTGGCGAGGGCGGACTCCTCGGGCTCGCCGTGTCGCCGGACTTCGCCGACGACGACCTGGTCTACGCCTACTTCACCGCCGCCGACGACAACCGCATCGTGCGGTTCCGGCTCGACGGCGGTCAGCCGGAGGTGGTGTTCTCCGGCATCCCCAAGGCCAGCTTCCACAACGGCGGACGCATCGCCTTCGGCCCCGACGGCATGCTCTACGTCGGCACCGGCGACGCCGGGGACACCGGCAGCTCCCAGGACCCGGCCAGCCCGGCCGGCAAGATCCTGCGGCTCACGCCGGAGGGCGAACCGGCACCCGGCAACCCGACCGCAGGCTCCCCGGTCTACAGCCTGGGGCACCGCAACGTGCAGGGCCTGGCCTGGGACCCGGAGGGACGGCTCTTCGCCACCGAGTTCGGCCAGAACGACGTCGACGAGGTCAACCTGATCGAGGCCGGACGCAACTACGGCTGGCCCGAGGTCGAGGGCGAGGGCGACACGGCGGGCGGACGCTACACCAACCCGCTGATCACCTGGTCCACCCGGGAGGCGTCGCCGTCCGGCATGGCGATCACCGGCGGGAACGCCTACGTCGCGGCGCTGCGCGGCGAGCGGCTCTGGGTCGTACCACTCGACGGTGACCGGCTCGGTGAGCCGTCCGCGCGTCTCGACGGGTACGGGCGGCTGCGCACCGTGCAGGTGGCCCCGGACGGGGCGCTCTGGGTCACCACCTCCAACACCGACGGGCGGGGCGACGTCCGCGACGGCGACGACCGGGTGCTGCGCTTCCCGGCCCGCTGACCCGTGACCCGGCGGGCCGGACGGTGACACCGTCGGGCCCGCCGGCGGGTGTCAGGCCACTGCGCCGTGCAGGACCACGTGCTTCGGCGGCGTGGTGCCGAACACCACGTCACCGTGGAAGACGGCGCGGCCCGACGGCCCGTCCAGGCTGAACGACACGCGGTCGAAGCGGCTGCCGTCGAGTCGGGTGGTGCCGTGGAACTGGGCGCCGGTGAAGTCGACGTGTCCGGCCTCGCCGCCGCGCAGGTCGAGGTCGACCAGGGTGGCGCCGCAGAGCCACAGGTGCACACCGCGCCACTGTCCCGGACCGGGCCGCAGCCGGTCGGCGAGCAACCGCTGCGCCAGCCGCCGTTCCCGCAGCAGGGCGTCTTGGCCGGCGGTACGGTGCGAGGCGTCCAGCGGGAACGGGACGGGCACCCGGAGGAAGGCGCAGAGCGCCGTGGCGACGCGTTGCCGCAGCTCGGGCCGGTCGTCGCCGAGGCGGGCCAGGATCCGCAGCCCGGCCGCGCGGACCACCGGGTCGGCATCGGCCAACTGCCGCGTGTACGGCCCGACCGAGGCGTCCGGCGTCAGGGGACCGCCTGCGGCGTCGACCGTCCAGCCGAACGGCCACTCCGACTCGCCGTCGTCGGTGCCGCCGGCCCAGTGGGCGCCGGTCAGGTCACCGCCGGGGTGGGTGAGGTGGCTCCGCCCGGCGAACCGGGCACCGGCGAAGGTGGCCCGGGCCCCGAACCGGGCGTGGTGGAACCAGGCGGGGCCGTCGAAGCGTACGTTCCGGAACGACACGTCCCCGACGAACCGCGCGCCGTCGCCACCCTCCGCCCAGTCCTGGTAGTCCTCCACCAGGACCGCGACCGGCCAGTGTGGGTCGTCCTCGTTCGGCTCGTCCCACGGCGCCGGGGCGATCTCGTCCACCGTGTCCCACGCCTCGTCCTCCTCCCACCAGGTCTCGGCGCCCCGGCCGAACCAGGCCATGCCGGCGAACACCGCGCCGGTGAAGTCCGTCCGTCCCCGGAACCGGGTCCGGCCGAAACCGGCGTCGCCGGTGACCCGCATGCCGGTGAAGGTGGCGTCGTCGGCGAAGACCGCGCGCGGGAACGACGCGTCGCGGTCGACGGTGGCGCCCTCGAAGGCGGTGGCCCCGTGGAACCGGGTGTCGGCGAACCGGACCGCCCGCAGCCGGCAGGCGCGGAAGTCGGCGTCGTGCAGCGTCGCGCCGGACAGGTCCACGCTGATCCCGTCCCAGGGCGGGGTGCGCGGGGCCGGACCGGCGCCGCGCAACCGGTCGGTGAGCAGGCGCAGCGCCGCGCGACGTTCCTCGGTGTCGACGCCGTCCGGCGCGGGTGTGTCACGCAGCCACGCGCAGATCGTGTCGGTGATCGGCTGCCGCCGCTCGGAGTCGGTCGCGCCGAGGGCGATCAGGGCCTGCGCCGCCGCGTAGCGCGCGCCGGGCGCCGTGGTGGTGAGTCGCCGCACCGCCTCGCGGTACGCCGTCGGGGTGTCGTCCACGGCGCGAGCCTAGTACGGCGACGCCCGTCATGATCATGGCCGATGGGCCCCGTCCGCATCCGGCCGGCGGGGCCGTCCGCTGTGGCGACGCTCAGGACGTGGGAGTGGTCCGGGCCCCGGCGGTCAGGATCGCCTCGGCCAGGGCGGCCACCGTGTCGGCGGGCGCGCTCTCGCGGTGCAGCAGGACGAACTCCACCTCGCCCAGCGGCGGCAGCCGGTGCCCGGCCGGGGCCGGCACCAACCCGGGCGGGACCAGTTCGGCCGAGTGGGCCATCACCCCGAGACCGGCCCGGGTCGCCGCCACCAGCCCGCCGAGGCTGGTGCTGGTGCAGGCGAGCTGCCAGGCCCGACCCGCCGCGCCGAGCGCGTCCAGGGCCTGCGCCCGGGAGATGCTGGGCGGCGGGTACGCGACCAGGGGCACCGCTTCGTCCGGGGCGAGCCGATGGTCGGGTGCGGCCAGCCAGATCAGCCGGTCCCGCCAGACCAGCCGACCCCGCTCCTGCCCGGCGAGGCGCTTGGCGAAGACCACGTCCAACTGTTGCGCGTCGAGCCGGTGGTGCAGGGTGCCGCTCAGGTCGACGGTCAGCTCCAGGTGCACCAGCGGATGCCGGTGCCGGAAGTCGCGCAGGACCCGGGGCAGGTGGGTGGAGATCAGGTCGTCGGAGACGCCGAGCCGAAGCCGGCCGCGTACCGGCCCGGTGGCGAAGTGTCGCCGGGCCCGGTCGCCCGCGTCCAGGATGTCGCGGGCGAAGGTCACCATCGCCTCGCCGTCGACGGTGAGGCCGACGCTGTGGGTGTCCCGCACGAACAGCGGTCGCCCGGTCTCGTCCTCCAGCCGCCGCACGTGCTGACTGACCGTGGACTGGCGCAGGCCCAACCGGGCCGCCGCCCGGGTGAAGCTCAGCGCCTGGGCCACCGCCAGGAAGCTGCGTAGCTGAACAGGGTCGTACACCCGGGAGAAGCTATCACGGTCCGTGATGGCAGTCAGCGCGATGATCGCCTTTCCCACTGATCCATCCGGGCCGACAATGGTCGGGCGGCCGCCCCGAGGCGGCGCAGAGCAGGAGCGACCGGAGAGGAGAGGCGATGCGCTGGCCGCGTCGGCTGCCGATCGACCCGTTCATCGCGGCACTGTTCGGCACCGTGGCGCTGGCCGCCCTCCTCCCGTTGCGCGGCACGGCCGCCGAGGTGGGGCGGGTGGCGGCTGCGCTCGCGGTGGCGTTGCTCTTCTTCCTGCACGGCGCCAAGATCGCCCCGAGGGCGGCGCTCGACGGTGCCCGGCACTGGCGGCTGCACGTGGTGGTGCTGCTCGCCACGTTCGTGCTCTTCCCGCTGCTCGGGCTCGCCGCCGCGCCGCTGCGACCGGCGGTGCTGACCCCCGAGCTGTACCAGGGTCTGCTCTTCCTCTGCGCCGTGCCGTCCACGGTGCAGACCTCGATCGCGTTCACCGCCATCGCCCGGGGCAACGTGCCGGCGGCGGTCTTCACCGCCTCCTTCTCCAACATCGCCGGCATCGCGCTCACCCCGCTGCTGGTCACCCTGCTGCTCCAGGGCTCCGGCGAGGTACGGGTCAGCGCCGGCTCGATCGGCACGGTGGTGCTGCAACTGCTGGTGCCGTTCGTGGCGGGGCAACTCTCCCGCCGGTGGACCGCCGGCTGGATCGAGCGGCACCGAGCCCTGACCGGCCGGGTCGACCGGGGCGCGATCCTGCTGGTGGTCTACTCGGCCTTCAGTGCCGGCGTGGTGGCCGGGGTCTGGGACGAGGTCTCACCCGGGCGGCTGGCCGTCCTGATCGCCGTCGTCACCGGGCTGCTCGCGCTGGTGCTCGGGCTGCTGTACGCCGGTGGCCGGGCGCTCCGCTTCGACCGTCCCGACCGGGTCACGATCCTGTTCTGCGGGGCCAAGAAGAGCCTGGCCACCGGTCTGCCGATGGCGGCCGTGCTGGTGCAGCCCGAGGCGCTCGGCCTGCTGGTGCTGCCCCTGATGATCTATCACCAGATCCAACTGGTCGTCTGTGCCGCCATCGCCCGCCGCTGGGCCGACCGGCACCCCCCAACCCCCGCCGACCGCGTGTAAGGAAGGGCCCCCTACTAACGCCTCGTGTATAGGAAGGGTCCCCTCCTTACACCTCAGGGCGTACGGCGGGCACGGAACGGACGGCCCCGCCCCAGCGCGTCGGTGTACCCCCACCGACCCGGGATGTCGAGCAGCTCGATCTGGCCCATCTCCTCCGGCACCCCGGCCTCCACCGCCAGGTGGTTCGCGTACGGCTCCAGGCCGAGCAGCGTACGCAGCACCATCAGGGGCGTACCGCTGGACGGGGCGTACGGGCTGTCGGCGAGCCCGTACGGCACCGGGACCTTGGTGGCGGCCCGGTCGTAGCCGGTGAGGTACGCGGGCAGCCGGCCGTCGAAGTAGCGGCTCGCCTCCAGCATGCCCTCGGCGATGCGCGCCGCCTCGGCCCGGAACCCGGCCCGACACAGTCCCCAGGCGATCATCGAGTTGTCCCAGGGCCAGACCGCACCGGTGTGGCGACCGAGCGGGTTGTAGCCGGGTTCGTCCTCGGCGACGGTGCGGATGCCCCAGCCCGACCAGAGGCCGGGACCGAACAGGTGCCGCACCACGTCGTCGCGCCGCGACATCGGGACCATGTCGCTCCAGAGCAGGTGGCCCATGTTCGAGGCCAGCCCGTCCACGGGTCGACCGTCGGCGGAGAGCGCCACCGCGTAGTGCCCCCGGTCGGGCAGCCAGAAATCCCGGTCGAAGCGGTCCTGCAACTCGGCGGCCTCGCGTTCCAGCCGGTCGGCCCACTCCAGGTCCTGCCAGAACAGGCGCGCCATCCGGGCGGCCCGCCGTTTGGCGTCGTAGGTGTAGCCCTGGACCTCGCAGGTCGCCTGCGGGAACCCGGCCGGACGGCCGTCGGCGAAGCAGATCGCGTGCGCCGAACTGCGCCAGGTGCCGCCCACCTCCTCGGTGCGGCTGGTCTGGCAACCGGCCCAGACGTAACCGGTCCGCTGCGGGTCAGCGGGGCCGTCGAGCCAGGCGATGGCCGCCCGCACCTCGTACTCGTACCCACGGACCAGGTCGGCGTCGCCGGTCCACCGCTCGTACTCGTCGAGCAGGATGACGAAGAGGGCGGTGGTGTCGACGGCGGTGAAGTTGGCCGACTCGGGGGTGTCGTTGAAGGCTGCCGAGTCGCCGTACCGGCACTCCTGGACGATCTTGCCCGGCTGCTCGCCCCGGAACGGGTCGTCCCGTGCGCCCTGGGTCAGCGCCAGGATGCGCAGGGTCCGGGCCGCTCGTTCCGGCAGGAAGGGCAGCGCCTGGAAGCTGCTGATCAGGCTCTCCCGGACCAGCAGGGTCATCGACCAGGGCAGGCCGGTGGCGGGCAGGCCGTCGAGGTAGTTGAGGCCGGGATAGTGCAGTGCGGCGAGGTCGCGCACGGACCGCTCGTACGCGTGCTGCAACGGCTCGTATTCGGCACGCAGTCGGGGTGCCGACGCGGTCAACCGGGCGATGTCGGTCGGGACCCGCCTGTCGGAGCGCCCGGTGGAACTGTTCAGCCGTTCCCGCAGGTCGCGGCTGTGCAGGTCGCGGACGAGGGTGAGTACCCGCAGCCGGGTGCTCCAGGCGCTCTTCGCGTCGACCGTGACGGTGAAGGTCAGCCCGTCCTCGTCGATCCGGGCCGGTTCGCTCGCCGTGACCACCGTCTCCCGGTGCAGGCTCTCCCGCTTGTAGTGCAGCCGCAGCGTGTCCTGCTCCACCAGGGCGACCACCGGTCGGTCCCGGCGCAGCCCGCTGCGGACCTCGGGGACTTCGGCGAAGTCCGCGGCGACCGCCAGCCGCATGGTGTACTGCACCGGTGCGGGCGCGTGGTTGAGCAGGGTGATCTCCTCCTGGAACTCCTTGTCCACCTGGCGTCGCCGCATGACCGAGGTGGTCGCGCTGACGTAGTGGGTGGGCTCGCCGGGCACCAGCCCGAACCGGGACTCCCAGGTGTTCACCGCGTCGTGGGAGAGCACCGAGAGTTGCTCCCCGTCGAGGGTCAGGTCCCAGGTGGACAGGAACCGGGTGTCGAAGAAGTAGAGGCCCATCGGGGTGGTCGGCGTGGTTCCGACGTTCCCGTTGGCTTCGCTGATCATGAACAGGCTGCCGGCGAAGATGCGGGTGGCCTGCTGGAGTCCGACCAGACCGGGTTCGGCGAAGGTCGTACCCGGTGTGGCCGGCTCGACGGCGACGCTGTTGGCGGCCACCGGCAGCAGTCGGCGGAAGAGGTGCATCAGGGCGAGGTCGCCCCCGACCGATAGCACTCCCCGGAACAGCATGGAGACGAAGTGGTCGCGGCCGGCGAGGAGACGCTCGAACGAGGCCCGGCTCATCTCCACCCGGCAGTCGGCGTCGGTGCCGTCCCGGTACGCCCGGGCGCGGCCGTCGGCGAGCGCGACGAACCAGGTGTCGTGCCCGTCGAAGTCGAAGCGGAGCACCCCGGTGGGTGTGGTGGGCAGGCGGCCGGGCGGAGTCTCGGCCAGGCTCGCGAAGAAGCTGTCGAGCACTCCGTCCACCTGCCCCTCCCCGTCCACTGCCGTGTCGGCAACGCGGTAAATCGGACATACAACATATAATTGTCTTCTGGTGTGGGGTCGTGCTTCAGTGGAAGTACGGGGCACATCAGTCTGGGGAGGTGCGACGGTGGACGGACGGGTCGCGGCAGGGATGCGCTACCACACGTACGGGCCGGGACGGGGCGGCACGTTCCTGCTCGTCCACGGCTGGTGCGGCGACCACACGTACCTGGAACCGGTGGCCCGTCACCTGGCCGCCCGGCCGGCCCGGGTGATCGCCGTCGACATGCCCGGCCACGGCGACAGTCAGCCCTCGCCCGACGGGTACGGCGTCGACCAGATGGGCGGTCACCTGCGCGCCCTGGCCGACGCGCTGGACCTGCGCCGGGTCACGGTGATCGGGCACAGCCTCGGCGGGGTCTGGTCGTTGGCCGCCGCAGCCGCCGACCGGAGTCGGTTCACCGGCCTGGTGATGCTGGACTCCGCGGTCGCCGGGCCGCCCGGGGCCGCCGACGCGATCGGCGAGGTGGCCGAATCACTGCGCGACGACACGTCGGGCGCGGCCCGGGAGGGGATCGTCCGTTCGTACTTCCGGCCCTACTCCGAGCCGCGCCTGGTGGAGCGGGTGGTCCGGGCGATGGGCCGACCCTCCACCGAGATCGCCTACGAGCCGATCGCCGGACTGGCCGCGTACGTGCGGCAGGGCGGCGACGTGGCGGCGCTGACCACCTGGGCCCGGCCACTGCTGATGGTCGGCACCGACCAGCCCTTCTCCGACTACGCCCACCTCACCCGACTCGTCCCCGAGTCGCACATCGGGCAGACCGCCGGCTCCGGGCACTTCGTGCAACTGGAGGTTCCGGAACAGGTGAACGCGATGATCGACCGCTATCTGGAGATCACCCGCTGAACGCGCCGGACACTCGGCGGTCGCCGGAGCGGAACGCGCCGACCGGTCGGCGGCACCACGGGCCGCCGTCGGGTCGACGGACGACGGGGGAGTGGTGACGAGGGGCGAGGTACGCGCACGGGCGTTGCTGCTGGCGGGGGTGCTGCTCGGCGCGGCCGGGATCTTCGACGCGGTGGCGGCCGGCGCCGACCTGACCGGCGACCGGTACGTCTCGTTCGGCGACGGCGTCGTCCACCGGCACGACATCACCGGGTGGGTCTGGCTGCGGCTGGCCGCCGGGGTGGGTGTCGCCCTGGCCGGGGCGCTCGTACCCCTGGGCCGTCGTTGGTCGGGGCTGCTCGCGCTGGCCGCCGTCGCGGTCTTCGTCGTGCTGCACCTCTTCCTCTTCACCTACCACCCGGTGCAGACGGTGCTGGTGCTCGGACCGGCGTTGGCCGCCGCCAGGCTGATCCTCCTGCACCGCGCCTCGCCGGCCCCCTGAACCGCGCGCGACCCGGTGAAAGGCGGTGCCGGCGCCGACCGGGTCAGCGGGTCGGCAGGCAGACCTTGCCGGTGAACGCGGGGTCCGGCTGCTGGAACGCCGCCCAGGCCGGGTTGGCCGCGATGGCCAACGGCGGTGCCTGCCACGCGGCGCCGAGCCGCTGGAGCAGCGGATACTCGTCGCGCTCCTGCTCGATCGACTCGCCGGAGAGGAAGGCAACCAGCCGTTCCTCGACCAGCGCGCGGTCGAGCAGGCCGCCGTGGACGCCGGGCATCTGGAATACCGGGATGTCGGCGTAGTCGCCGGGTGGCGCCTCGGCGGCGGTGCTGGTGGGGACGAAGGCGACGATCCGTACGCCGGGCACCGGGCACATGAGCTGGTTGCGGTAGAACGGCGCGTTGTCGACCAGGGACCGGATGAACGGCTCGTCCGGACCGGTGCCGGCACCACCGCCCTTGTGCAGTACGCCGAACATGAGACGCAACTGCCACCCGGTGACCACGCCCCAGCCCCGGTCCTGGTGCGGTGGCGGATAGTAGGCGCGCCCCGCGTTGATCAGTGGGCTGAACATCGCCAGCGCGTCGACCGCCGGATGGGCGCCCTCCTGGAGGTAGGTGCGGGCGACCATGGCCCCCTCACTCTCACCGAGCAGCGCGATCGGCCGACCGGTACGCCTGTGCAGCCGCTGCACCTGCTCGCCGAGCAGCCGTGCGCTCTGCGCCACCGAGATCGTGGTGTCGCGTGGCGCGTACGGCAGGGGTGTGCCGTCCGGGTCCAGCCCCCGGTAGGAGAACCGCTCGACGCGGTCGTCGACCGGCGCCTCGCCGCCATACGCGGAGCCGTAGCCGGCGAGGACGATGATCGCCTGCGGGACCTCCGGCGGCAGCGGATGGTCCAGCACCATCGTCTCGGCCTGGAGGTTCTTGCCCGGCACCGCGTGCATCAGCGGCGGGATGAGCAGCGGCACCGCCAGGGCGAGTACGGCCGCGACCGGGGTCGCCGGCAGCCACGCCAACCGGATGCGGTGCGCGCTCAGGGCGGCGTGCACCGTCCGGTCCCAGAGCAGCCCGTTCACGATGCCTGCCGTGGCGGCCACCGGCACGGTCCACCAGCCCGGCACGCTCCAGCAGAGCGCACCGGCCATGGTCAGCACCACGAAGTTCAGCAGCGACCAGCCGACCAGGGACAGCGACGGCAGTCCGCGCCACCAGGGACCGACCACGGCGGCCCGTTGCAGGAACGGTGCCAGCAGGAACATCGGTAGCAGGGAGGCCAGCAGCACCCAGGAGAGCGCCACCACCGACGCGGCCACCGAGATCAACGCCCACGGTGCCACGATCACCGCCACCAGCAGGGCCAGCCCCAGGCTGCGCCGCAGCAGCCACCGCACCGGTGGTCGGGGCATCCCGTCCGGCCAGGCGAGCACCACCAGCACGGTGTGGAACACCCCCCGCGCCACCACCAGCACGCCGAACCAGAACAGGAACTTCGGCCAGGACTCGTGGTAGACGTACAGCCACCGCAGGTCGTGGTAGGTGTCGTACGGCCAGACGGCCGAGGTCTGCGGTGCGAGCCCGGTGGCGGCGACGAAGCCCAGGGCGACCAGGACGGTGGCCTCGACGGTCGGCGGCACGGCGGTGAGCAGCAGCAGTCCCGCCCGTCTGCGCTGCCGCATCCTGCCTCCCCGCCGTCTCCTCCCTGGCAGACTCCACCGGGAACGGCCGTCGTGTCGGGCAGTTCGGCAACTTCGCGGCGAGCGGGTGGGCGGCAGACCGGGTGACGACGCCCCGGCGGGCGCCGCCACCCGGCAGAGCACTAGCCGAGCGCCGGGTACGGGGCCTCGACCTCGGTGACGATCTCCTCGCCGTCGACGGTGCCGGTGATCCGGACGGTGGCGGTGCCGGCCGGTACCGCCGCGGCGCGCGTGGTGAACTGCTGGAAGGCGCTCCTGCCCGGGGCGACGCCGGTCACCGTCCGCGAGCCGAACGCGGTGACCAGCTCGATGGTGAGCGGCACCTGGTCGTCGTTGCGGGCGGAGACGGAGACGTACGCCGTGCCGCCGATGCGGTGCGTCTTCGCGGTCACCTCGACATCGAACGAGGACCCGGGGTCGAGTTCGGCCCTGGCCCGGGTGGCGTCGGCGACGATCCGGTCGCGTTGCGCGGCGGTGAAGACGTCCGCGTCGACGAAGGCGTCGGCGATGCGGGTGACGGCCGTGACGAACTGGCCGTGGCCGGCGAACGGCGCCTCGTCCCAGAGCAGGTCGAGGAAGGTCGGACCGTCGGTGCCGGGTGACGGCACTCCGGTGACCGGGATGTCGTACGCGGGCAGGCCGTCGTTGCGCTTGTGGTTGGGTACGCCGGTGTCGATGCCGCCGAACACGACCGTCGGTTCGACCCGCCGGAAGTACGACGAGACGGCCTGGGTGTCGGCGACGTAGTACGGCCGCAGGGTGAACCCGTGCGTGGCGAAGAGCTGGTCACCGGCGGCCGTGGTGCTGCTCGGGGTGATGGCGGCCCGGCTGTAGTCGCCGTCGCGCCGGAGGTGGCGGTACAACGACAGCTCCCGGAAGGCGCCCCCACCGGGGTTGCCGAGGATCTGCAGCAGCACCGGTCCCCAGAACAGGGCCTGGGTGTCGGGGCGGTCGATGGCGCGTTCGATGCGGATGCTGAACGGCATCCGGATGTCGACCGTGTCGCCGGAGCGCCAGGTGCGGCTCAGTGTCAGGTAGCTGCCCGGGGTGGCGGTGTGCTGGTGTGCGACACCGTTGACGCTGACCTGGAAGCCCTTGCGCACCCAGGCCGGTACACGAAGCTTGATCTCCAGTGGACCGCTGCCGTTGACGGTCAGCCGGGTGTGGTCCCGGCGGGGGTAGTCCGTCTCCTGGACGACGGTGAGGTCCTTCTCCGACCAGGTCAGGGTCGACGGCACGTACAGGTTGACCCAGAGGGTGGAGTCGTCGGCGGACTTGAAGTAGATCGTCTCCTGGTACTTGGTGTGGTTCTCCACCCCGGTGCCGCCGCAGCAGGTGCCGGTGTTGCCGTAGCCACGGGCGGCCCCCGGGGTCAACGGCTGGAAGTAGGTGACCTGCGGGTTGCTGACGGTGGTGGTGTCGGCGCGTGACCCGGCGATCTGGTTGATCAGGCCCCGCTCGTAGTAGTCCAGGTACGCCGGGTTCTGCTCGTGCAGGAACAGGTTGCGGGCGAGTTTGATCAGGTTGTACGTGGTGCACGTCTCGGCACCGCCCTGGGCGATCGAGTTGGCGATGTTGTCCCGGTTCTGGAACAGCTCGATGTTGTTGTTCGAGCCGGGGTAGTTGCCGCCGGTGCCGCCGTTGGCGTACGCGCGGTGCGGGACCACCATGCCGAAGAAGTTCTTCGCGGCCTGGAAGTACTCGGTGTCGCCGCTGTGTTCGTAGACGCGCAGGTAGCCGACGAACTGCGGCACGTGCGAGTTGGCGTGCAAGCGGTCGGGGCGGCGTCGGCCCGGGTTGGTGGCCGGGGTGGTCACGAGGATGTCCCGGTTCTCCACGCAGGCGTCGAAGAGCGACTCGCGGTTGTCGAAAAGCCTGGCGGTCTCCAGGTGCCGACTGTCGCCGGTGAGCGCGGAGATCTCCGGGAACACCTCGTTCACGCCGCCGGTCTCGCCCGCGATGTAGAGGTCCCACATGTAGTTCAGGTTGTCCCGGGTGATCGGTCCCGGATAGCCGGGGTGGTTCTTGTCGCCGACCGTCAACGCCAGGTGCGCCCAGTCGGCCATCCTGGTCACCACGTCGAGCGCCGTGGCGTTGTCGGTGTGGTAGTACGCGTCGAGCAGACCACGCATGATCTTGTGCTGGGTGTACCAGGGGGCCCAGGTGTTCGTGGCCGCGTTGCTGCCGTACACCGCCCACCGGGGCGGCCCGAGTCGCAGCACCGCGTCCTCGGGGATGGCACCGAGGTAGCCGGGGTGGGTCGGCACCCACAGCTCGGTCCCGCCGCTCTGCGTGGCGACGATCCCGCCGTCGCGGCCGTTCGGTGACGAGTCCAGGATCGTCGAGCCGCCCTCCTCCTCGAACCGGTACCAGGCGATCGAGCCGCCTCCGGTGCTGCCGGCGGGGGAGTTCTGCAGGGACGCCACCTCCTGTGCGCTGAGCGCCCGGTCGAAGATGTGGAACTCGTCGACGGTGGCGTTGAGCATCGGGTCGCCGTACTGCGACCGTCCGATCCACCGGTTGCCGGGGTTCCCCAGGTTCGCCGGACTCAACGTCATGCTCGTGTTCTGGCCGACCTGGACGCCGTTGACGTACAACGTGCCGGTGTTCTGGGTGAGGGTGACGGCCAGGTGCACCCACTGGTTGACGGGCAACGCGGTAGTGCCGTTGATCTGCTGTTCGCCGGCGCTGCCGCCGACGGTGATCGCGAACCGGGGTGCGTTACCGGTCGATCCGGCACGCGGGGCGAGGAACATGTTCACCGTGCTGTTCTGACCGAAGTCGAACAACCGGCTCCAGTTCTGCGTGGCCGCCAGGTTGACCCAGGTCGCGATGGTGAAGTCGGTGAGCTGGCTGATCGCCTCCTGCGGCAGCGTCACGTGCTCGGCCCGGCTGGGACCGCCCAGTCGCAGGCCGCTGCCGAACCGGCCGGGCACCCGGTCGATCTCCGGCTCCGCCGGCTCCTGCGGATCGCCGCCCGGATCGCCGGTGCCCATCCGGGCCGTGATGGCCGCCTGGCAGGCGGCGAGTTCGCCGACCATCCAGTCGAGCTTGTTCTTGAAGATCGGTTCACCGAGGTCGGCGTATCCCTGCGCGAGGGCGGTCATGACGTGCCCGGCCCAGTGGCCGCTGAGCAGGCCGCCGTCCTCCCAGCCGCCGGGTGTGGTGACCCCGGGCGGGTTGGGTCGGCCCGCCTGGTTGTTGAACAGCACCAGGAAGCGCCGCTCGTCGAGTTGCCGCAGGTAGTTCTTCATCCGGTCCCGCTTCTCCTGGAGCAGGCCGTCGCCGAGCCGGACGTCACGGAGCGGGAACGGCCGGACCGGTGCGGTGCCGCCCGGACCGGGATCGGCGAGGCGTGGCGCGGGCGTACCGGGGCCCGAACCCGGGGTCGGTGCCGCCTGTGCGGCGGTCGGGAAGGCACTCGCGGTGGCGACCGCGGCTACTCCGGCGGCGGACACCTGCAGGACCTGACGTCGACTCACGGGGATCTCAACGGATTCAGCCACTTAGGATCGTCCTTCCAGGTGGGGTACGGCTCGACCGGTGCGGCGGCGCGGGGTGGATTGTCAGCGAGTGTGAGCGTTAACTTTCCGCTCGTCAATCCCGTGACCCGGTGATGTGCGGAATGCGAAACCGGTAGGTAACGTCGCGATGTTAACGCTCACAGACGCGATTACCTGGGGTTCTCGGGCGCCCGTGGAGGCGTCCGCCTAGCGGTGATCCACCCCGGATCCGTCCTTCTCGGACGCGGCCAGTCGTCCCAGCGACAGCGGGGCGGCGATCGGTCGTTCCGCGAAGGCCCGCAGGTCCGCCCCGGTGACCGCCCGACCGGCGTGGTGGGCGGTCAGGCAGGCGGTGGCGAAGCCGCACACCCGGCCCTGGCACCAGCCCATCCCCGGCCGGGCCAGCAGCTTGACGGTGCGGGCCTCGGTAGCGCCCAGCAACTCCACGGCCTGCCGGATCCCGCCCGCGTCGACCTCCTCGCACCGGCAGACCACGGTCTCGTCGGCACACCGCGCGAGCATGTCGTCGGGGATCGGGTAGGCCCGGTGCAGGGCGGCGGCGAACCGGCGCAGGGCACGGCGTCGACGACGTGCCGCCCGATCCCCGGGCAGCGGTCCGGCGCCGAGCGAAGCCGCCGCCGCGGCACCGGCGATCCGACCCTCCACCGTCGCCAGGTCGGCGCCGCCGACGCCGGTGGCCTCACCGGCCGCCCACACCCCGGCGACGCTCGACGCCTGCTGCTCGTCGACGGACACCACCAGGCTCTGGTCGGCGTCGACCCGGGTCGCGCACCCGAGTTGGAGCGCCAGGTCGAGTTGCGGCGTGAACCCCCACCCGACGGCCAGCACGTCGCAGTCGATCCGCCGCTCGGTGCCGGTGCGTACCCGGCCGTCCCGACCTCGCCGGGCGACGACCACCCCGGTCAGCCGGTCCGTGCCGGTGGCCCGCAGCACGACGTGCCGATGCCGGACCGGCACCCGGTGCCGCGCCAGCCGGGCCGCGTACCCGGCCGCCTCACCGAACTTGCCGGCCGCGCCGAGCAGCGCGCGGGGGTGCCGGGCCAGGGCGAGCGGACCGTTCGCCTCCACCACCGCCGCCACCCGTGCGCCGTACCGGGCCAGACCGTCGGCGACCGGCAGCAGGAAGGGCCCGGTGCCGGCCACCACCACCCGCCGTCCGGGTACGACCAGATGACCCTTGAGCAGGGCCTGCGCCCCGCCTGCGGTGATCACGCCGGGCAGGTCCCAGCCAGGGAAGGGCACCTGCCGGTCGTACGCGCCGGTGGCGAGGACGAGCCGGCGGGCGGCGACGGTGACCGGGTCGGGTGTGCCGTGCTGCCGAGGCTCGGCGCCGACCAGGCAGCGGAGCGCCCAACCGTCGCCGTCCGGCGTGACGGACCAGACGTGGTGCCCGGCCAGCCGGACGACCCGACCGGCGTCGGCCAGCGCGGCGAGACGGTCCACCGTGGAGGTGAACCGCCGCCAGCCGTGGTGCAGGGTGGCCGGCCGGAAGCGGCCGGCGCCGGGAGCGGGGGAGCGCCAGTACTGCCCGCCGGGGCGTACGCCCGCGTCGACGATCGCGACCCGGGCGCCGGCCTCCGCCGAGGCGAGCGCGGCGGCCAGTCCCGCCGGCCCGGCACCGACGACCGCCACGTCCACGCGTACGCCGGTCATCGCCCGGTGCCCTGCTGGGTGCGGACGTCGTCGCCGGGTGTGGCGGGCACCAGGCAGGCCCGCAGCGACGGCTGTCCGTTGACGGTCACCAGGCAGTCGAAACAGATTCCGATGCCGCAGAACAGCCCCCGGGGTCGCCCGCCGACGCGGGTGTCCCGCCAGGACAGCACCCCGGCGGCGGTGAGGGCGGCGCCGATGGTCCAGCCGTCGCGACAGGGCACCGGCGTGCCGTCGAGGAGGATCTCGAACTCGTCGGGGTGGATCACCGGGGCACCTCCGGGTCGAACCGGTCCGGGCGGAACGGGGTCAGGTCCATCTCGGGCGGCGTGCCGAGCAGGCTCTGCGTGACGAGACGCGCGGTGCCCGGTGCCAGGCCGATGCCGGCGCCCTCGTGGCCGCACGCGTGGTGCAGCCCGGGGGCCCGGGGGTCCGGGCCGATCACCGGCAGGTGGTCGGGGCAGTACGGCCGGAATCCCCGGTACGCGCGGATCACCGCCACGTCGCGCAGCACCGGGAAGAGGCGTACCGCACCGGCGGCGAGCTGCCGCAGGGCCGGGACGGAGAGGCTCCGGTCGAAGCCGACGCGTTCCCGGCTGGCGCCGATGAGCACGGTGCCCGCCCGGGTGCCCTCCACCACCGTGGAGGTCCGCAGCGCGGCCGAGTCGCTGGCCACGTCGGCGACGTAGTCGGCGAGGTACACCTTGTGCCGGATGAGCGCCGGGAGCGGCTCGGTCACCAGGATGTAGCCGCGTCGGGGCGCGATCGGCAGCACGACACCGGCCAGTGCGGCGACCTGACCGGCCCAGGTGCCGGCGGCGTTGAGGACGGCGGCGGCGGGGATGTCGCGTCGCGGAGTCCGTACGCCGACCACCCGTGGTCCGTCCCGGAGCAGGTCGGTGACCGGCTCGTGCGGCAGCACGGTGGCGCCGCCCCGGCGGGCCAGTCGCAGCAGGTGGGCGGCGGCGAGCATCGGCTGCACCTGCATGTCCTGCGGGTACCGGTAGCCGCCGGTGAGGTCGTCGCCCAGGTGCGGTTCGTGTGCGTGCAGCCGGTCCCGGTCGACCGCGACCGCCTCGACGCCGAGGTCACGTTGCCGCGCGGCGAGCCGGGCCAGGCCGTCCAGCGACGCCCCGTCGGTGGCGACCACCAGTCCGCCCTTGGCCTCCATCTCCACCAGGTCACCGAAGGTCGTGTCGCGCACCGGCAGGTCGGCCAGGGCGCGCCACTGCCGGTGCGAGTGCAGCGCGAGGTCGAGTTCCGGGCCGGGTTCCTTGTCGGAGACGAGGATGTTCCCCTCGCCCGCCCCGGTGGTGCCGCCGACGATCGGTCCACTGTCGACGACGGTCACCGACAGGCCCGCCCGGCTCGCCTCGTGGGCGCAGGCCGCGCCGACGATGCCCGCCCCCACCACGACCAGGTCCACCGCCCCGCTACGCACGCGAGCACCGGCCCGGTCGGCCGGGCGCAGCGGTGCCACAGGGCCCGGCGGGGCAGTGGGGTGGCGGGGCGGCGGGGTGGCGGGGCGCAGGCATGGCACCTCCGACGTCGGGGGCTGGAGGGCGGCGGGACGCCGTTGTAGTGTGTGACATTGTACTGGCCGCCACGGAATAAGGAGCACCCGATGCCCCCTCGGTCGAGACCATGGCACGGCGTACTGGTGGCCACCACGGTGCCGCTCGACGACCGACTCGCGGTCGACGTCGACCGGTACGCCGAGCATGTCCGTTGGCTCGCCGACGAGGGCTGCGACGGGGTCGTGCCGAACGGCTCGCTCGGCGAGTACCAGACCCTCACCCCCGAGGAGCGCAGCACGCTGGTCCGGGTCGCGGTCGACGCCGCACCCGACGGCTTCACCGTGATGCCCGGCATCTCCGCGTACGGCGCGATCGAGGCGCGGCGGTGGGCCGAGGACGCCGCCGAGGCCGGCTGCGCGGCGGTGATGCTGCTGCCGCCGAACGCCTACCGGGCCGACGAGCGGGCCGTGGTCGCGCACTACCGCGAGGTCGCCAAGGTCGGCGTGCCGGTGGTGGCGTACAACAACCCCATCGACACCAAGGTCGACCTCACCCCGGAGTTGCTCGCCCGCCTGCACGGCGAGGGCCTGATCGTCGGCGTCAAGGAGTTCACCGGCGACGTCCGCCGCGCCTACCGGATCGCCGAGGCGGCACCCGGTCTCGACCTCATCGCCGGGGCCGACGACGTCACCCTGGAGCTCGCGGTGGCCGGCGCGCCCGGCTGGATCGCCGGGTACGTCAACGCGCTGCCCCGGGCCTGCGTCCGGCTCTTCGACGCGGCGGCCGACGGCGACCTGGCCACCGCGCTGCCGCTCTACCGCGCGCTGCACCCGCTGCTGCGCTGGGACTCGCGGACCGAGTTCGTGCAGGCGATCAAGCTCTCGATGGACGTCGTCGGACGCTACGGTGGGCCCTGCCGCCCGCCCCGGGTGCCCCTCACGGCGGACCACGAGCGCCTTGTCCGGGAGGCCACCGAGAAGGCGGTGGCGGCCGGCGGCCGGTGACGGGAAGGGCGGTAGGACGATGCGCAGCACGCGGGTGTTCCACGCGGTCGACTCGCACACCGAGGGCATGCCGACCCGGGTGGTCACCGGCGGCATCGGTGTGATCCCCGGCGACTCGATGGCACAACGGCGCCGGCACTTCGTCGCCCATCTCGACCACCTCCGCACCCTGCTCATGTGCGAGCCACGCGGGCACGCCGCGATGAGCGGGGCGATCCTGCAACCGCCCACCCGGCCCGACGCCGACTGGGGCGTCCTCTTCATCGAGGTCAGCGGCTGCCTGCCGATGTGCGGGCACGGCACCATCGGGGTGGCCACCGTGCTGGTGGAGACCGGCATGGTCACCGTCACCGAGCCGACCACCGTGATCCGGCTGGACACCCCGGCCGGGCTGGTGACGGTCGACGTGGCGGTCCGCGACGGGCACGCCGAGTCGGTGACCCTGCGCAACGTGCCCGCCTTCGTGTCGGACCTGGACGCCACGGTCGACGTGCCCGGGTACGGCCCGGTCACCCTGGACCTCGCCTTCGGCGGCAACTTCTACGCCGTCGTCGACCTCGACCGGCTCGGGATCGCCTTCACGCCGACCGACCCACAGACCCGGCAGCGGATGCTCGACGCCGGGCTGGCCATCATGGACGCCGTCACCGACCAACTCCGGCCGGCGCACCCCGAGGACCCGACGATCGCCGGCTGCCACCACGTCTACCTCGCTGCCCCCGGGTCCGACGCCCGGCACTCGCGGCACGCGATGGCCATCCACCCCGGGTGGTTCGACCGATCGCCCTGCGGCACCGGCACCTCGGCCCGGATGGCCCAACTGCACGCCCGGGGCGAGTTGGCGCTCGGCGCCGACTTCGTCAACGAGTCGCTGATCGGCAGCCGCTTCGTCGGCCGGCTGCTCGACCGCGCCACCGTGGCGGGCCGACCGGCCGTGATCCCGACGGTCACCGGCCGCGCCTGGATCACCGGCACCGCCCAGTACCTCCTCGACCCCACCGATCCGTTCCCCGCCGGTTTCCTGCTCTGACCAGCACTGGAGTTCTCATGTCCGTCGTCGTGTCCGCCTCCCCCCAGCGTCCGGAGGATGTCGTCGTCTCGGTGCCCGCCGCGACCATCGAGGACGTCGGCACGGCCGCCGGGGCGGCCCGCGCCGCGCAGCCCGGGTGGGCGGCGGCACCACCCGCCGAGCGGTCCGGGGCGCTGCACGCCGCCGCCGACGCGGTCGCCGACGCCACCGCCGAACTGGTCGACCTGGTCGTGCGGGAGGTGGGCAAGCCGATCACGGAGGCGCGCGGTGAGGCGGCCCGGACGGTCGCGCTGCTGCGGTACTACGCCCAGCAGGTCTACGACCCGACCGGTGCGGTGCACGAACCCAGCGGCGGTCGGGGCCTGGCGTACACCCGTCGCCGACCGCGTGGCGTCGCCAGCCTGGTCACGCCGTGGAACTTCCCGCTGGCCATCCCGATGTGGAAGGCGGCCCCGGCGCTGGCCTTCGGTAACGCCGTCCTGCTCAAGCCGGCACCGCAGGCGACGGCCTGCGCGGTGCGCCTGGCGGAGCTGGTCACGCCGTACCTGCCCGACGGGCTGCTGACGGTGCTGCCGGGTGACGCCGAGACGGGCCGGGCGGTGGTGGACGCCGGTGACGTCGTGTCGTTCACCGGCTCCGCCGAGGTGGGCGCCGGCGTCGGCGCGACCGCCGTGGCGCGGGGCGTGCCGGTGCAGTGCGAAATGGGCGGGCTCAGCCCGGCGGTGATCCTGCCGGACGCCGACGTCGAGTCCGCCGCCCGGCAGGTCGCCTACGCCGCGTTCGGGTACGCCGGCCAGAAGTGCACCGCCACCAAGCGCGTCATCGTGGTGGGTGACCCGACCGCGTTCACCGACGCGCTGGTGACCGCCGTGGCGGCGTTGGCCTGCGGCGATCCCGCCGCACCGGAGACCGTGGTGGGGCCGGTGATCGACGAGGCCGCCCGGGCCCGGGTGCGGGAGGCCGCACAGAGTGCCGTCGCCGCCGGTGCGCGGCTGCTCACCGGTGCCCGTACGCCCCGGGAAGCGGGCTGGTTCGCCGCCCCCACGCTGCTGGCCGACGTCCCCGCCGACCACCTGCTCCAGCGCGCGGAGGTGTTCGGTCCGATCTGCACACTGAGCCGGGTGGACGACGTCGACGCGGCGCTGGCCGCCGCCAACGACGTCCGGTACGGGCTCGCCGCCTCGGTCTTCACCGCCGACCTGGACGCGGCGCTGCGCTTCGCCGGCGGGCTGGCGGCCGGACAGATCAAGGTCAACGCGCCGACCGCCGGAGTGGACTTCCACCTGCCCTTCGGCGGCGAGCGCGCCTCCAGCTACGGACCCCGCGAACAGGGCAAGGCGGCGCAGGACTTCTACACCGCCCTGCACACGGTGACCGTCGCACCCGCCGGAGGCTGAGCCGCGCCGGGTGTCCCGGGACCCGCCGCCGTGGCGTCGCCTACCATGCGGCGGGAAGGAGACGTGGTGGTGACTGACGCCTTGGAACTGCCGTCCCTGGGGGCGCGACCGAGCCTGCGGGGACAGGTCGCGCACGCCCTGCGGGCCGCGCTGGTGGCCGGCCAGATGCGCCCCGGCGAGGTCTACTCGGCGCCGACGCTCGCCGCCCGACTCGGCGTCTCCGCCACCCCGGTCCGCGAGGCGATGCTCGACCTGGTCAAGGAGGGCCTGGTCGAGACCGTGCGGAACAAGGGCTTCCGGGTCACCGAACTGTCCGATCGGGAGCTCGACAACCTGACCGAGATCCGCCAGCTGATCGAGGTGCCGACCACCGTCCGGGTGATCGGTGTGGCCACCGCCGAGGACGTCGCGCGCCTGCGGCCGATCGCCCACCGGATCGTCGAGGTGGCCGAACGCAGGGACCTGATCGCGTACATCGAGCACGACCGCCGCTTCCACCTGGAACTGCTCGCGCTGGCCGGCAACAGTCACCTGGTCTCGCTCGTCGGTGAGCTGCGGGCGAGGTCGCGGCTGTTCGGGCTGACCCGGCTCGCCGAGACCGGGGAACTGGTGCCCTCCGCCCGCGAGCACGTCGAGATGCTCGACCTGATCGAGGCGGGCGACCGGGCCGGACTGGAACGGCTGATGCGCGTGCACATCGGTCACGTACGCGGCCGCTGGGCCGGCCGGGCGGAGCCGACCGCCGACTGACCCCCGCCGGACGGCCCTGACCGGCGGCAGGCGGTCCGGACGGCGCTGCCTGCCCGCCGCCCGGCGTACGGTCAGCGCTGCCAGGCGGCCCAGAGTTCGGCGTACCGGCCGCCCGCGGCGACGAGTTCCGCCGGGGTGCCCAGCTCGACGATCCGTCCGTGCGCCATCACCGCGATCCGGTCGCAGCTCTGCGCCTGCGTCAGGCGGTGCGCGACCACCACGGCGGTGCGTCCGCGCACCAGCGCGGCACTGGCCAGCTCCAGTTGCCGGGCACCGGCACTGCCGGCCTCGGCACTCGCCTCGTCGAGCACCACGATAGGCGGGTCGAGCAGGGCGACCCGGGCCAGCGCCACCTGTTGCGCCTGCCCCGGGGTGACCGGGTGCTCGCCCTCGCCGACCCGGGTGTGCAGCCCCTCCGGCAGCGCGGCGACCCACTGGTCGGCACCGACCAGCCGCAGCGCGTCCCACATCTGCTCCTCGTCGGCGTGCGGCACCGCCAGTCGCAGGTCGTCGGCGAGGGTGCCGGCGAAGACGTGCACCTCCTGGGTGACGACGCCGACGGTGCGGCGCAGCTCCACCGGATCCAGGTCGGCGATCGGTCGCCCGCCGAGCAGCACCTCGCCCTCGGCGGCCGGGAACACCCCGCCGAGGATGGCCGCCAGCGTCGTCTTGCCGGCACCGCTCTCGCCGACCACCGCCAGCGACTCGCCCTCCGCGATCTCCACCGAGACGTCGTGCACCACGGTGGGGCCGCCGGGGTAGCGGTGCCCGATCGACTTGGCGCCGATCCCGCCCGCCGGCCGGTCACCGGCACGCGGGCGCGACTCCGGCACGTCGAGTCCGGTGATGCCGACCAGCCGGGCGAGCGCGGCACCGGCCGACTGGACGTCGTTGAACGAGATCAGGAGCATGCCGAGCGGGCCGAAGAGCCGGTGGAACAGCAGCGCGGCGGCGGTGACGTCACCCACGCTGCTCTCGCCTGCGCGGACCAGCAGGAAGCCGGTCAGCAGGACGGCGGTGAGGCCGATCGCCTCCGCGTAGTTCATCATGTTCGCGAACCACAGGAACCCGCGTACCGCCCGCAGGCGCGCGGTGACCGCCTTGCGCGACGCCCCGTCCACCCGCTGGCCCTGCCGCTGCGCCATGCCGTAGGCGTGCACCGTCCGGGCGCCGGTGAAGGTGGTCAGCAGGCTCTGCGTCCGTTCCGCCGCCGCCTCGCGCTCGGCGGCGTAGAGCCGCTTCGCCTGGGGCACGAACCGGCGCAGGCTCAGCACGTGCACCGGGAGGACGACCAGGAACGCGAGCGCGATCCGCCAGTCCAGGGTGGCGAAACCGGCGAAGGTGATGACGACGGTGACCAGGGCGGTGAAGATCCCGGCGGCCAGCCGGACCGAGTCGGTGACCTGTTCCACGTCGTCGGTGACCCGGGCGGCGACGTCGCCGGAGCCGGCGCTCTCCAACCGGGCCGAGTCCATCCGCAGGGCCCGGTCGAGCACCTCCTCCCGCAGGTCGGCGCAGGCCCGCATGCCCCACTCGGTGACCAGCCACCGGGACACGCCGGTCAGCACGGCGGCCAGCAGACCGACGCCGAGGATCCAGGCCGAGAGCACCAGCAGCGCCTCGCCGGTGCCGCCCGCGACGACCAGGTCGACCAGCCGACCGAGCAGGATCGGCACCACCACGGCCGCGGCGCTGGCCGCCACGGACGTCAGGACCGACGTCCAGGCCAGCAGCGGATAGCGGCGCAGGTTGCGCCAGAACGTGGCCAGGGTCTCCCGGCCGGAGGCGACCGGCAGCATCGTCGTCGCGCTCATCGCAGGACCACCTCGGCGTACGCGGACTGGGTGAGCAGGTCCCGGTGCGATCCGACGGCGGCCACCCGCCCGGCGTCGAGGAAGACGACACGGTCGCACCGGTCGAGCAGGGGAGCGCTGGTGGTGACCAGCACGGTGGCCCGGTCGTCCCCGGCCCGACGGGAGCGAATGCCCTCGGCGATGGCGTGCTCGGTGACCGCGTCGACTGCCGTCGTCGGGTCGCGGAACACGGTGACCGGCCGGTCGGCGAGCAGCGCCCGGGCCAGGGCGATCCGCTGCCGTTGCCCGCCGGAGAGGTTCAGTCCGTGGTCGAGCAGTTCGCGGTCCAGCCCGGTGCCGCCCTCGGCGAGCAGGTCGTCGACGGAGGCCGCCGCCATGCTCTGCCGCAGCGCCGCGTCGTCCCGGTCGTCCCCGCTCTGCAGCACCTCGCGCAGGGTGCCGCCGAACAGGTCGACCGCGTGCGGCTCGACGAGCACGACCTGCCGCAGCGAGGCGACGTCGAGGTCGCCGACCGGTGACCCGGCCAGGGTCACCTCGCCCCGCTCCGGTGCCCGTGCCCCGGCCAACAGGTCGGTGACGTCGTCGGCGGTGGTGGTCTGCCCGGTGACGACCCCGAGCACCTCCCCGGGGCGCACCTCGAGACTGGCACCGTCCAGGCCCGAGGTGTGCACCTCGGCGAGGACCAGCGGACCGGGCTGCGCCGCCCGTACGCCGGAGGTGGCGCGCTCGGGCGCGGCCAGCACCTCGGCCACCCGGGCCGCGCTGGCCCGCGCGGTGGCCAGCCGGAAGACGCAGTCGGCCAGGTTGAGCACCGGGTCGGTGATGAACGCGGCCAGGCCCACGATGGTGATGAGCTGCCCGACCGTGATCCGCCCCTCCAGGGCGAACCAGCCGGCCAGGGCGGCCACGATGGTGATCAGCAGGCCGGTGGTGAACGTCGACACCCCGACGAACGCGGCACCGGCCTTGACCGCGCCGACGTTGGCGCGCAGCGAGGTGCGGCTGGCGGTGCGGTAACGCCGTGACGCCTCGTCGACGCCGCCGAACCCGCGCAGCGGGCGGAGCCCCCGCAGCAGGTCCGACGCGGTCGCGGCGGCCCGGCCGATGGCCTGCTGCTGCGCCGAGGTGTGGCGTTCCACGAGCGGCCCGAGCGCATGCAGGGCGAGCACCAGCACCGGGATGCCGATCACCAGCCCGAGGCCGAGGGTCCAGTCGATCCGCAGCAGGACGATCGTGGAGACGACCAGCCCGAGCAGCGCGGAGATCACCCGGCTGCCCAGCTCCAGTGAGTCGGCGGCGGCCTGGGTGTCGGTGGTGGCGATGGAGAGCAGCTCTCCGCTCTGCCGGCCGGTGCGGATGCCCTGCCCGCCCAGCAGCCGCCGGACCACGCGCATCCGCAGCACGTGTGACTCCTCGGTCACCGCCTTCGACAGGAACCAGAAGCCGGACCGCCACCCCATGGTCAACGCGGTGAACAACGCGAAGATCCCCAGGACGGACCAGAGCATCGCCGAGGTCGACCCGGTGCTCACCGCCTGGTCGATGACAAGGCCGATGGCCACCGGGACCAGTGCCTCGCACACCTGGTGCAGCGACCAGAAGGCGGTGCAGAGCGCGGTGTCCCGGCGCTGCCGCCAGAACATCTCGCCGAACAACCGGCCGGTCGGGCTGACTCGCACGGTCACCTCACCCGCCGTCGGTCGGTGCGGCGGACCCCCGCCGTCGGCTCTGCCATCTCGCCTCACTCTCCACAAGTTAGGTGAGGCTAACCTGTGGTCGTGGCGCGGCGCCATCCGGTAGCGGGTATCGTCCCGGCGGTCAGCCGGTGACCACGACCGCCTCCCGGGCGAGCGTGACCGCGCCCAGCAGGGCGGCGTCGTCGGCGAACCGGGACAGTACCACCTCCGGCCGATGCGGCAGCACCTCGGTGAGCCGGTCGACCAGCAGCTCCCGGATCAGGGCGCTGCCGGCCACCCCACCGACCAGCACCACCCGCTGCGGGTCCAGCAGCAGACAACACGTGACCAGGTGCCGGGCCAACTCGTCGAGCCGGGCGATCAACGCCTGCCGCTCCGACCCCGGTCGTTCGGCCGCACCGGCGAGGGCCGCCGCGCCGCCGGAGAGACCCAGTTCGGCGGCGACCACGTCCAGGGCCCGACCGGAGAAGTCCAACTCCAGCATGGTGCCCGGCCACGGGCCGCCGGAGACCGCGTACCCGATCTCACCGGCGGCACCCCGGTGGCCGGAGACCACCGTGCCGCCGACGGTGATCGCCGCGGCCACTCCGGTGCCCAGCCCCAGCACGAGGCCCGGGTCGGCGTCGCGCAGCGCGCCGAGCCGAAGTTCGGCCAGGGCGGCGGCGTTGAGGTCGTTGTCCACCGCCACCTCGGTGACGTCGAGCGTCTCCCGCACCGCGTCGGCCAGCCGCAGGCTCTCCCAGCCGGGAACGTTCGGCGCCAGCTCGATGCCGTCGGCCCGGATCACCCCGGGGGAGGCCACCCCGGCGGCGAGCAGCGGGCCGCCCACCTCGGCCAGCAGCCGGGCGGCGAGCCGCAGCGCCCGGTCCAGCGCCTGCGGCGCACCGCGCTCGGCGTACGTCGGAACCCGCTCACGGGCCATCAGCCGGCCCTGCCGGTCGGCGACCCCGACGGCCATCTTCGTCCCGCCGAAGTCGATGCCGAGCAGCAGCCCGTCGGTGTACGCGCCCGACTCGGGTCGCGCCAGCTGCACGCTCATCGGGCCGCCATCTCGGTGGCGACCGCGTCCAGTGCGGTGTCGGCCCGGTCGAGACGGTCGCGTACCGCCGCCAGCCGTGCCCGCGCCGCGTCGAAGCTGCCTCGCAGCGTCGCCACCTGGGCGCGTACCGCGTCGCTGCCCGGCCCGTCGGCCTGGGCGCGGCCGAGCACCAGCTCCGGCCGGACGGCGGCGGCGATCAGGTCGTCCACGGCGGCGTCGTCGAGCCCGCCGGGAACCAGCCCCTCGGCGGCGGCCCGCACATCGTCGGCGGTCCAGCCCTGCGGGGCACCGCCGCGCACCAGCCGACCCACCACCGAGTGCGCGGCCCGGAACGGCACACCGTGCCGGGTCAGGGCGTCGGCGGCGGCGGTCGTGGTGGCCCCGGAGGCGACGATCTCGGCCGCCGACGGCGGCGTCAACGGCGCGATCTCGGCGAGGAAGCCGCCGAGCAGGGCGAAGAACCGGTCCGCCCGGTCGTTGCTCTCCCAGAGCCGCACCTGCACGTCGGTGGTGGCGTTGTTCGAGTCCTCCCACCAGGCCGCGCCCACGTTGTTCAGCACCGAGGCGGCGTCGGCGGCGGCCTGCCCGGCGTACGAGACCAGGTGCTCCAGCACCACCGGGTTGCGCTTCTGCGGCATGATGCTGCTGCCCTGGGTGAAGTCACCGGGCGTGGTCACCCACTGCCAGCTCAGCCAGTCCATCAGGGTGCGCGCCAGCCGCGCCCCGGTGGCCAGCGCCTGGGCGTTGAGGGTGCCGACCCGCACCAGATGGTCGGCGCCGGCCACCGCCTCGTACGAATTGGTCACCAGACCCGCGAAGCCGAGCAACTCGGCCACCCGGGCGGGGGAGATGTCCAGGTCGGTGCCGGCGAAGGCGCAGGACCCCAGCGGCGAGACGTTGAGCGCCTCGATCACGTCGGCGTAGGCGAGCGCCTCCCCGGCCAGCGCCTCGGCGTACCCGGCCAGGGCGTGCCCGATGGTGGTCGGCTGGGCCGGACGCCGGTGGGTGTAGCCGGTGATCACCACGTCCGCGTACCGGTCCGCGGCGTCCAGCGCGACCGCGCCGGTGGCCAGTACCCGGTCGAGCACGCCGGTCAGCTGGTCGCGCAGCAGCATCCGGAACACCCCGGCGTCGAGGTCGTTGCGGCTGCGCGCCATCTGCACGTCCAGCTCCGAGGTGGGTATCCCGCAGGCCGCCGCGAGGCGCTTCTCCACCAGGTAGTACGTGTCCTCGAAGGTGCCGTCGAAGGGCGGCGCGTCGGCCTGGTCGGCGCGCAGCTCGGCCAGTCCGCGCAGCAACCGGGCGCCCCGATCGGCGGGGATCAACCCCTGCTCGGTCAGCATCACCACGTGCGCCTGGCTGGCCCGCACCATCGCCGGGAACAGGTGCCCGACGTGGTGGTCGTAGGTGGGACGCAGGTGGTGCCGCTGGTAGGTGGTCAGCGCGGGTGTGCTCATGACGGAGTTCCTTACTTCCTCTGCGGGCCGGGTCGGCGCGGGGGCCGTCCCGGACGGTCGGCCGGTCAGTCGTCCAGCCCGAGCAGGCGCTCGGCGTTACCGGCGAAGATCGCGCGCAGGTGCTCGTCGGGCAGGCCCAGTTCCCGGCAGATGCGGAGCTGGTCGTCGAGGTAGCGGGTGACGTACCCGCGCGGGAACCACGACGAGTCGCTGCCGAACACGATCCGCTCCGGGCCGATGGTCTCGTAGCAGCGCCGGAACAGGTCCTCCAGCGTCAGCTTGTACGGCATCCACCGCACCCACTGGTTGGAGCCGGAGGTGTCGACGTGCACGTTCGGGCAGCCCCAGGCGGTGAAGAGCAGCTCCTGTACGTACTGCACGCCGAAGTGCGGCACCACCACCGGCAGCTCCGGGAACCGACGGGCCATCCGGGCCAGCTCCTCCGGACCACCGTGCCGGCCGAAGGTGAGGCCGCCGGCGCTGCCGTAGTGCCCGATGTGGATCAGCACCGGCACACCGAGCCGCTGCGCGGTGCCCCAGAGCGGATCGAGGTCCGGCCCGTCGAGCGGGCCGCGCAGCAACGGCGCGAACAGCTTCAACCCGCGCAGGCCGCGTTCGGTGACCGCCCGTTCCAGCTCGGCCGCGGCGTCCGGTGCGTACGGGTCGTGGTGGGCGAAGCCGAGCAGCAGGTCCGGGTGCCGGTCGACCACGTCGGCCACCGCGTCGTTGCCGCCGCCGGTGACGAACACCGCCCGGCGTACGCCCACCCGGCGCAACTCGTCGGCCCACCGGTCGGCCTCGTCCGACCAGTGCGCGGCGGGCGGCTCCGGTTCCGGGAACGACCACGCCTGCCGCCACGCCCGCGCGTACGGGGCGGAGGCGGCGGCGCGGGCGGCCCGCCCGGGTGCCCCGCCGGGGTGCATCCCGGCGGCCTCCTCGCAGGCGTGGATCGTCTCGTCGGCGCCGATGCGGAAGTGCAGGTGGAAGTCGACGACGTCCAGTCCCCGGTGCACGGTCACCCCTCCTCCCCGGACAGCGGCGGATCACCGGACGGATCGGCGGACAGCGGTGGATCGGTGGGCAGGGGATCGGCCGTGGGCGCAGCGGGTGCCGGGGCGGCGACCCAGGCGGCCACGATCTCCCGCAACCGGGCACCGGCGATGTGCCGGACCCGCTCGCCGCTGGCCACGTCGGCCAGCGAGATGTGTCCGGACCAGCCCTGCCACGGGTCGGGCCGGGACTCCACCAGCACGTACGGGTGGGCCACCGGCAGCTTCGGCTTCGGCGGTAGGTCCTCGACCGCGTCGAGGCGTACCGCGTCGGGGTCGAAGCCGAGCACGCCGGAGGTCTCGTAGGCCCCGCCGTGCCCCCGCGCGGGCAGCTCGCCGTAGATCTGCGTGGTCTCCGCCGGGGTGACCAACTGGAACCAGTTGACCAACAGCAGGCTGGCCTGCCGGCGGCCGGAGACCCACTCCATCGCGGCCCGCGCGGTGGACATGTTGGCGTCGTGCCCGTTGACGATCAGCAGGCGGGGGAAACCGGCGGCGACGATCCCCTCGATCACGTCGGCCAGGTAGCCGACCGCGATCTCCGGACGGATCGCCACCGTCCCCGGCCACGGGCGGGTCTGCCCCGGGCAGGCCGCATACGGCACGGCGGGAAAGAGCACCCCGCGCGGGCCGTCGCCGGTCGCGCCGCTCTCGGCGGCGAACCCCTCGGCCAGGATCAGGTCGGTGCCCAGCGGCAGGTGCGGGCCGTGCCACTCCACCGCGCCCACCGGCAGCACCGCGAAGTCCGCGGCGGCGGCCACCGCCGCCAGTTCGCCACCGGGCACCCGGCCGATCGGCAGCAGGCCCGACTCCGGCCAGCCCACGGTCACCTCGGTACGCGTCACGTCGTCCACTTCGCCGCCTCCCGGGACGCCGACCGGCCACTCTGGAGCCGACCGGAGACCACCATCACCACGAAGATCAGCGCCACCTGGAGCATGCCGTAGGCGGCGGCGGTGCCGACCTCGAACGAGTACATCCGATTGTTGATCTCGACGGAGATCGGTGCCGTCTGCGACGTGTAGATCAGCACCGAGGCGACGAACTCACCGACGCCGTTGACGAAGGCCAGCAGCGCGCCGGCCGCCACCCCGGGGATCATCAGCCGCAGGGTGACCGTGCCGAACGCCCGCCACCACGAGGCGCCCAGGTTGCGGGCCGCCTCCTCCAGCGAGGGGTCGATCTGCGCCAGCGTGGCCGAACTGGACCGGAACACCAGCGGCAGGAACCGCACGAAGTACGCCAACGGCATGATCCAGAAGGTGCCGATCAGCACCTGCCCGAAGCTGAACGCGTTGCCGGTGCTGAACGCCGAGATCAGGTTGATCGCCACCACCGTGCCGGGCAGCGCCCACGCCAGCATGACCGCCACGTCCAGCAGCGCCCGACCCCGGAAGTCCAACCGCCGCACCGCGTACGCGATGAGCACGCCGACCACCACACAGGCGACCGTGGCGATCAGGCTCATCTGCAACGAGTTGAGGATCGGCTGGAACGCCCTCGGGTCGGAGAAGATGGTGACGAAGTTCTGCCAGGTGTACGCCGACGGGATCACCTCGGTCGTCCACGACCCGTCCTCGGAGAACGCCACCAGGCCGATCGTGACCACTGGTGCCAGCAGCACCACCGTGGCCAGGATCGAGGCGGCGAGCGCGGCCCACTTGCCGAACGGGTTGGTGATCTCCCGCCGGTGCGCGGCGACGCCCTTGGACTGCGAGCGGTAGCTGCGCCGCCCCTCGTACCAGCGCATGCCGAGCAGGAACAGGATCGACACCACCGCCAGCACCGAGGCGTACGTGGAGGCCATCGGCAGGTCGCCGTTGGTGCGGTTGATGTAGATCTGCATGGTCATCGTGCGGTCCACCCCGAACAGCAGCGGAGCGGTGTACGACGCCAGCGAGGTCATGAACACCAGCAGCGAGGCCGAGACCAGCGCCGGGGTGAGCATCGGCAGCAGCACGGTCCGCCACACCCGGACCCGACCGGCGCCGAGGTTGTACGCGGCCTCCTCCACCGACGGGTCCATCCCGGCGAGGGCGGCCGAGGCGGCGAGGTAGAAGAACGGGTACATGGTGAAGGTGTGCACCACCAGCACCCCGGCGATGCCGGTGAACGGCAGTACCGGGCTCTCGGTGCCGAACAGTTGCTGGAGCCCGCGCGGCAGGATGCCGGTCTCGCTGTAGAGCAACTGGAACGAGATGGCGCCGATCAGCGGCGGCAGCGCGGCCGGCACCAGGATGATCGCCTCGATCAGCCGGCGGCCGGGGAACTGGAAGCGCTTGAGCAGGAACGCCATCGCCACGCCGACGATCCCGCAGAGCAGCACGCTGGCGGCCGAGATGCCCAGCGAGGTGAGCAGCGCGGACCGCGCCACGCCCCCGCCGCGCAGGAACTCGGTGTAGTTGGCCACCCCGTCCACCCCGACGCTCTCCGCGAAGGTGGCGAACATCGGCTGGACCACGTACCCGAACAGGATCAGCGCCAGCGGGAACACCAGCGCGTACGGGAACCAGCGGGAGCTGGCGCCACCGGCGAAGCGTCCGCCCAGCCGGGGACGGCGACCCCGTCCGGGCGGGGTCGGGTCCTCGGTGATCGGCGGGACGGTGGCGGCGCTGGGTGCGGCCGTCACGGGTGCACCACCCACATGCGCTCCCGGTTGAGTCGCAGCCCGATCTGGTCGCCGACGGCGACGCCGGACGGCACGTCGATGGCGGCCACCTGCACCGACTCGCCGGCCACCTCGACCACCAGGTTGGTGGCCATGCCGGTGAACTCCAGCTCGGTCACCCGGCCGGGCAGCGCGCCCGCCTCGGTGGCCGAGGTGAGCCCGATGTGCTCCGGGCGTACCGACACCAGCGCGGTCTCGCCGGAACGCAGGCCGTGCCCGACCGGCGCGGCCACGACGATCTCGGTGCCGTCCGGACGGCCGACGGTGACCGTCTCGTCGGTGACGGCCGTGACCGGCAGCGACAACACGTTGCTGCGGCCGATGAAGCGGGCCACGAAGGCGTTGGTCGGCCGGTGGTAGATCTCCTGCGGAGCACCGATCTGCTGCACCCGGCCGGACTCCATCACCGCGATCCGGTCCGACATCGCCATCGCCTCGGCCTGGTCGTGGGTGACGTAGATGGCGGTGGTGCCGCTCTCCTTCTGGATGCGGCGGATCTCGGTCCGGGTCTCCTCGCGCAGCTTCGCGTCGAGGTTGGAGAGCGGCTCGTCGAGCAGCAGCGTACGCGGGCGGATGACCAGGGCTCGGGCCAGCGCCACACGCTGCTGCTGACCGCCGGAGAGCTGATCGATGCGCCGCTCGCCGTACCCGCCGAGGTGCACCTCGCCCAGCGCCTCCTCGACGCGTCGCCGGGACTCGGCCCGCCCCACCTTGCGGATCTTCAGCCCGTACGCGACGTTCTGCGCCACCGACATGTGCGGGAACAGCGCGTAGTTCTGGAACACCATGCCGGTGTCACGCTTGTTCGGTGGGCGGCGGGTGACGTCCTCGGTGCCGAAGCGGATCCGGCCGGAGGTGGGGAAGTAGAACCCGGCCACCATGCGCAGGGTGGTGGTCTTGCCGCAGCCGCTCGGGCCGAGCAGGGTGAAGAACTCACCGGCGGCGATGCTGATGTCGACATCGTCGACGGCCGCGGTGTCACCGGCGCGGGCGAATCGCTTGCTCACCGACTCCAGCGTGACATCGATCATGATGTCCTCCTTCTCGTGCTGCCGGTCGTAGGTAAGAGGGGTGCTGCCGGCCGCGATGAAAGGAAGGGACCCTTCCTAACGCCTGCGGTATAGGAAGGGTCCCTTCCTAACAGCGGTCGGCCGGACGGCGGCCGGGTCGGGGTACGCGTACGCCGACCCGGTGCCGACGCGGTCAGCCCTTGTTCTTGATCTGGCTGTTCCAGTGGTTGATCCACTCGGTCTCGTGCTCGGCGATCACGTTCCAGTCGACGTTCATCGGGCGCAGGTCGAGCTGGGCCAGCCACTCCGGCTGGTCGGCGATCTCGATGGCGGGGATCTGGAAGAAGTCCTTGGCCAGGTCGGCGCGGAGCCCGTCGTCGAAGAGGAACTCGATGAACTTCTGCGCGCCCTCGGAGTTGCCGCCCTTGACCGCGGCGAGGCCGTCGACCAGCACCGGCGCACCGGAGGTGGGCATCACGTAGCCGAAGGGCATGTTCGACTGGTTGGCCTGCAACAGCACGTCCTGCAGGTTCCAGGCACTCAGTGTGCCCTGCTGGCGGGAGAGCTTCAGGTACAGGTCGGCCGGGTTGGCCGCGTACGAGCCGGTGTTGGCGTCGAGGCGCTTGAGCCAGTCGTACCCGGGCTGCGGGTTGCTGCCGTCGGGGGAGAGACGCTGGATCATCGAGGCGTAGATCGACCGCATGGTGCCGGACGCGGCCACGTCCCGAATGATGATCTTGTCTTTCCACTGCGGGTCGAGCAGGTCGTCCCAGTCCTTCGGGGCCTGCTCCGGGGTGAGCGCCGCGTTGTTGTACATGATGACCTCGGGCAGCAGGATCTCCCCGAACCAGCGGCCCTCGGCGTCCTTGTACTGCGCGTCCATGTCCCCGGCGAACGACGGCTGCCAGGGGGCCAGCAGGTCCTCGGCCGCACCCGCCGACAGACCCTGCTGGGTGCCGCCCCACCAGACGTCGGCCTGCGGGTTGGCCTTCTCGGCCCGGACCCGCTCCAGGATCTCCTGGGCGCCGATGTTGAGGATCTCGACCTTGCCCTGGTACTCGGGGTACTTCTCGGTGAACTTCTCCACCACGAAGTCCGTGACCTTCTTGTCCCGGGCGGTGTAGATGGTGAGCTGCTGGACGTCACCGGCCGCGTCGTCCGAGCCGCCACCGCCGCAGGCGGTGCCGACGGCGAGCACGGAGGCGAGCGCCCCGGCCAGGAGAAGTCGTCGTTTCATGAGGTACCTCCGAGGGAAGGGATCAAGGGGTGGGTAGGAGTTGGGGTGTGCCGGCCGCCGCGGCGGCGAGGGCGTAACTGACCGCGCCGTGCAGCACCGCGCGGTCGCCGAGGACCGCCCGGCGTACCTCGGTGGTGGCGGGCGCGGAGGCGTCGACGAGCGTCTGGAGCCGCGCCACGGCGTCGTCGTCGAGCTGGGTGGCGGCGCCGCTGAGCAGGACCCGGCCCGGGTCGATCACGCAGACGCAGGAGACGATCAACCGGGTCCAGGCGGCCAGGACCTCGTCCAGGTACGCCGCCGCCCGCGCGTCGGTGCGGGCGAGCTCGACCAGGGCGGCCACCGGTGCGTCCGGCCGCCGCCCGGGAGCCAGTGCGACGACTCGTTCGGCGACGGCGTTCTCCGACCACCGGGCCTCGAACGGGCCGATCCCGTCGTGTCCCCGGTCGCTCGGGTCCAGCGGCAGGAAGCCCACCTCGCCGGCCGCGCCACCGGCGCCCCGACGGACCTGCCCGTCCAGGACCAGTCCGGCGCCGATGCCGTCGGCGACGTGCAGCAGCAGCAGGTCGGCCACGTCGATGCCGGCCCCGGCCGCGTGCTCACCGGCCGCCATCAGGTTGACGTCGTTGTCCACCACGACCGGCACGCCGAGGTGGCGTTGCACCGATTCGCCTATCTCGCGGCCCTCGACCAGCCCCACCGAGGGGGCGAGCCGGACCGTGCCGCCCGAGGAGACGCCCGGCGCGGCGATCGCCACCCCGCGCAGCGCGGGCAGCCCGTCGCCGGCCAGTTCGGGTACGGAGCGGCAGATGCTCTCGACGATGTCGCCGGCGAGTCGGACCGCCCGGTGGGCGATGACGGTGCCGTCGCTGTCGGCGATCTCGCAGCTGATCCGGGTGGGCTCCAACGACACCGCGGCGACCAGTTCGGCGCGCGGGTTGAATTCCAGCATGGCCCGGGGGCGACCGGCCCGGGAGGTGCCCGGGCCGCGTTCGAGCAGGTAGCCCTCGGCGATCAGCTCGCGGACGAGGGGCGTGAGCGTGGCGGGGCTCAACCCGGTCAGCTCGGTCAGCTCGGCGCGGGAGAGCAGCCGCACCTGGCGGGCGGTGGAGATCACCGAGAGGCGCTTGATCTCCTTCGACCGCTCCCGGCTCACCGGGCTCGTTGGTGGCGTCACCACGTCAGTCACACTTCCTTCCTACGGCGAACGAACTATTGCGTCAAGTAACGAGTTGGTCTCGGGCCTCCGACGACACCGCTCTGAGCTGGTCAGATGTCCGATTCGTGGGGCGATGTGAGGGTGCAAAGAAGCGCGTGTTGCCGCATCGAGAAGGCGGAGATTATTTATTCCGCGTACAAACGAAGCGGCGTGCGGCATCCGGTCGTCCTGGTGTCGTCAGGCATGACCATCCAGTGTGTACGGACCGCTTCGGTGCCGTGCGTCGGGTCGGCGCACGGACGTACCGCAGCGCCGACCCGGCGTCGGTCAGGCCGGCCGGCTCGTCGCGGCGGCCCGGATGCCGTCGAGGCCGAGCAGCGCGGTGGCGGCGGTGCTGGGATGCCGGCCACCCGCGGTCGCCACGGCGAGCTGCCAGTGCGGCGGGTCGGTGAGCGGCACGAAGCGCGCGGCGGTCCGCTTGCCCCGGAAGACCTGGGGAACGACGGCGACGCCGAGCCCGTGACCGACCAGGTCGAGCAACCAGTGCACGTCGTTGACCTCGAACGCGACGCGCCGCTCCACCCCGGCGGCGGCCATCGCCTGGTCGACGGCATCGCGGCTGATCCAGCCTGGGGAGAAGTCGACGAACGTCTCGCCCGGCAACTCCCGCAGGTCGACTGCGGTGCGGTCGCGCAGCGGATGGGTCGGCCCGCAGGTCAGCACCAGCGGCTCGGCCCGGAACGGAGCCAACGCGACGCCGGGCACCGCGCTCGCGGGCGCGGAGACGAACGCCAGGTCGAGGTCGCCGGTGCGGACCCGTTCGATCAGGTCGGGTGAGCCACCCTGGCGCAACCGGATCTCGACACCGGGGTGGGCGGCGTGGAACCGGGCCAACGTCGCCGCGAGGTCGACCGCGCCGAGGCACTGGAGGGTGCCGATGGCGAGCGTGCCGCGCAGCAGTCCGCGTACGGCGGCGACCGCGTCCTTGGCGGCGGCCACGTTGGCCAGGGCGTGCCGGGCCTGGGTGAGCAGCGCCCGCCCCTCGTCGGTCAGCTCCACGCTGCGGGTGTTGCGGACGAAGAGGCTGGCACCCAGCTCACGTTCCAGCGAGCGGATGGACGTGGAGAGGCCGGACTGCGCCACGTGCAGACGCTCGGCGGCGCGGGTGAAGTGCCGTTCCTCGGCGACCGCCACGAAGTACTCGAGCTGGCGCAACTCCACGATTCATCACCGTCACCGATTGCCGGAATCAGATTCTTCTGTTGGACAGCTTAGCTATCGGGGTAGAAGGTGGAATCCGGGCGTTGCGGGCCACCCGCCCGCCCGCCAACCGCACTGCTTCGAGGAGGAGCCTGTATGCAGACCCGCCGTATCGGTGACGTCGCCGTCGGCGCGATCGGCCTCGGCGCCATGCCGATGTCGATCGAGGGCCGCCCCGACGAACAGCGTTCGATCGCCACCATCCATGCCGCGCTGGACGCCGGGGTCACGCTGATCGACACCGCGGACGCCTATCACCTGGGCCCCGCCGACGCCGGTCACAACGAGTCGTTGATCGCCAACGCCGTGGCGAGCTACGGCGGCGACACGTCCGACGTGCTGATCGCCACGAAGGGCGGCCACGTACGCCCCGGCGACGGCCTCTGGACGCTGAACGGCAGGCCCGAGCACCTCCGGGACGCCGTCGAGTCGTCGCTCAAGCGGCTCGGGGTCGAGGCGATCGGCCTCTACCAGTTCCACCGCCCCGACCCGAACACCCCGTACGCGGACTCCATTGGCGCCCTGCGGGACCTGCTCGACGCCGGCAAGATCCGGATGGCCGGCATCTCCAACGCCGACCCCGACCAGATCAGGCAGGCCAACGAGATCCTCGGCGGCCGACTGGTCAGCGTGCAGAACCAGTTCTCGCCCGCCTTCCGGTCCAGCGAACCGGAGCTGGCGCTCTGCGCCGAGCTCGGCATCGCGTTCCTGCCCTGGAGTCCTCTCGGCGGCATCTCCAACGCCGCCGAACTGGGTTCCCGGTTCGCGGTCTTCGCCGAGGTCGCCGGGGAGCGCGGCGTCAGTCCGCAACAGGTCTGCCTGGCCTGGATGCTGGCGAAGGCGCCCACGGTGATCCCGATCCCCGGTTCGTCGCGCCCGGAGACGATCCGGGACTCGGTCGGCGCGGCCGACCTGGAACTCTCGACCGAGGAACTGGCCCGCCTCGACGCGGCCTGACCGACCGGCATCCGCGAGCCCCTCCTCCGACCCCGGTCTGGAGGACGGGGCTCGCGGCCGGTGCGCGACTGCCATCGACCGTCTACTATCGACGGTGATCAGCCGGTGCCGGGAGGTCGCCATGCGCAGGTCGATGCCGTGCCTCGTCGCCGTCTCCGGCCTGCTGGCCGGGCTGGCTCTGGCGGTCGTGCCGGACAGCGCCCGTCCTTCGACGGCTGCCGGCAGCGTGACGGCCGCCGACGATCTGGCGGCCTCCTGGACCGGCCCGTTGAGCACCCGCGGCCGGTACGTGGTCGACGCCCACGGCAACCGCTTCAAGCTCAGGTCCGGCAACTGGCACGGCGCCAGCGGCACCTGGACCGGCAGCGGCGACCGCGCCGACCCGGCCACCCACCACGCCGGGGAGATGGCCGACCAGATCCCGATCGGTCTGGACCGCGCCCCGATGGCCGAGATCGTCGCCGGCTTCCACGAACTCGGCCTCAACAGCATCCGCCTGCCGTTCTCCAACGAGATGATCCGCGACACCCGCCCGGTGCCGGACGCCGCCGTCCGCGCCAACCCGCACCTGCGCGGCCGGACCCCGATCCAGGTGTACGACGAGACGGTCCGGACGCTGACCGCCGAGGGATTCGCGGTCATCCTCAACAACCACACCAACACCTCGCGCTGGTGCTGTGGCGTCGACGGCAACGAACGCTGGAACGCCAGCCAGAGCACCGCCCAGTGGGAGCAGGACTGGCTCCTGATGGCCCGCCGGTACGCCGGCAACCCCCGGGTCGTCGGCGCCGACCTCTACAACGAGGTACGCCGCACCGTCCTCGACGACCCGAACTGGGGACTCGGCGACCGGCACGACTGGCACGCCGCCGCCCAGCGGGTCGGTGACCGGATCCTCACCGAGGCCAACCCCCACCTGCTGATCATCATCGAGGGCATCAACTGGTACGGCCTGCCGGTGGACGGATTCCCGCACGGGCGCCCCACCCTCGAACCGGTCGGCCGGCTCTCGCACACCCTGGTGCGCTCCCACAAACTGGTCTACTCGGCGCACTTCTACGGCTACACCGGCCCGAACCACAGCGGTGCCACCGGCATCGGCGAGACCAGCGACCCCCGCTACCAGGACCTCACCCGCGACCAGCTCGTGGAGACCGTACGGCGGCAGGCGACGTACGTGGCGCTCGACGCCGACCGGCACTTCACCGCACCGGTCTGGATCAGCGAGTTCGGCGTCGGCGGCCGGGACAATACCAACCAGCGATCCCGGGACTGGTTCCACCACTTCGTCGACCACCTGATCGCCACCGACGCCGACTTCGCGTACTGGCCCCTGGTCGGCTGGCACGACAACCGGCGGGGCAACGGTTGGGCGCTGCTGCACTGGGACGCCGCCGGTCACCGGATGGGCCTCTACGACGGCGACGACTGGCGGGCCGACGCGTGGCGTCGCCTGGTCACCGGTGGCCGGACCGGTCCGGTCACCCCGGTACGGGAGTGGTCGATGCTGACCCTCGACCACACCGACCTGAACCAATCAGTGCGGATGCGTGCCGCCCCGGACTGGGACTCCGGCGCCCGCAAGGCGGTCTGCCCCGACGACCAGCGGCTCATCGGCCTGAGCCGCACCGGCAACCGGGGCCTGTGCACCGACGCCCCGGACACCGGCGGCCACGTGGTGGTCCGCGACGAGTCGCACGTCGACGTCGACTGGGCCTCCGGCTTCACCAAGCTGCAATGCCCGCCGCACAAGACCGTCGTCGGGTACGCCGTCCGTGGCGCCAACCTGTCGTCCGTGCTCTGCCGCGACGCGGGCACCGCCGTCGGTGGCACCCGCCGGACGGTCTGGTTCGACCGTGGCGACAACCGCCCACCCGGCAATCCCGGCGGCGACTTCGCCAACGGCCACCACAAGGGACAGTGCGCCGTCGGTGAACACCTCGTCGGCGTCGCCTACCGCGCCTGGATCTGGTCACCCGGCAAGGAACCCGACGCCCTGCTGTGCCGTAGCTGACCTGAGGTTCGCGGCTCGGGCCACCCCGAGGGTGACGGCCAGCGAGACGACCGTCGCGGGCGCGTCGGGATGGCGGATCGTGTCGGCGAGAATGTCCCGAGATGCGGGCCGGTCACGTACCTCAGCGTTGATCGGGTCGCGCCGTAGCGCACCTGCCGGTGAACTCCTGCCAGTCGGCCGACGGCGGCTGCTGACGATCCGTCCACGCCGCTCAGCTCGAAAGAGCCCACACCTGAGATGGCTGGCTTCGCGATCGCCGTTGACGCTTCCATCCGTCTTGCCGGTCTGTCGGATGAAGCGCCTGATGTGGCGGGTGGGTAGATCTGTTTGTCGCTCCAGCAGCAACAAATCTACCCACCTTCGCGGGCTCGCCCCGCCTCGCGCGCCCACGCCCACACTCTGCGCCGGCGAGATGTTAGGAAGGGTCCCCTGCTATGCACCAGGCGTTAGCAGGGGACCCTTCCTTGCACGAATGCGCGCCGGAGGTACCAGCGCGAGTCAGCGGCGGTCTAGTTCCGACTGGAGGCGTTGCAGGAGGGTCTTGCGGGCCTTGCCGCCGCGTTCGCGTCGCAGCGCCGCCCGGAGCTGGTTCTTGTCCAGCCCAGGTACGAGTCGACTGGCTTCGGGAACCGTCAGTTCGGTGAGCCGCTCGGCCGAGGTGGCGGACCGGCCTCGGGGCGAGGTCGCCTCCTTGCGGGCACGTTTGGCGGGTCCGGTGTTGGCGACGAACTGGCGACCGGTTCGCGACGCCTGTCGCTTCTTGGTCTCGGTGTCGCGCTTCTGCTCGTCCGAGAGCTTTTCCCACGCCTTCTTCGGCAGGTATCGCGCCGTTTCGTCACCCTTGCGGGCCCGGGTGGAGCCGGTGCTGGTCTGCCACTTCTCCGCACCCCAGCGCTCCAACGACCGTTGCCGTGAGTCCTTCGGCCCCAGGAAGCCGCCGCCGCGCCGCTCGTACTCCTTGGTGAGCAGTTGCGACTTGCGGGCCGACCACTGACCGGGCCGGCCGCCCCGGTCGGAGGCCATGATCTCGGCCTTGATCTGCTCCCGGAGTTCCGGTTTCGTGTACCGCGCCATGCCGGGTCGTTACCCGAACGCGGCCCTGGTGAACGTGGCCGTCGGGGTCGGGCCTCGGCGGCGGCGGGGCGACTCGCCGGCCTCTGCCATGCTTGGCAGGGTGACGACCGGCCATCCCCGCACCCATCGTCGTACCCGCCGTCCCTGGCGACTCCTGCTCGCGCTCGGTGCCGTCGCGGCCCTGGGCGCGGCCGCCTACGTGGTGGTGCCGCAACTGCTGCCGCCGGGACCGCGCCCGTTGTTCCAGATGCCGGTGGGCTGCGGCGAGACGTGGCAGGTGGGCACCTACCCCGGCCACGGCGAGTACGACGTCGACTTCTTCCCGCTCCAGGGCGAGCAGTGGGGGCAGCCGGTGCTCGCCTCGTACGCGGGCACCGTCACGGTGTCCGGCATCAACGGGTCGCTGGGTGGGCGTACACCGGAGAATCCGGAGGGTCCCCGGGGCCGGGGCGGCGGCTACTGGGTGAAGATCGACCACGGCGGTCGGTGGGAGACGCAGTATCTGCACCTGCTCGAACCGCCGCTGGTGGAGGAGGGGCAGCGGGTCGCGCAGGGTGAGCAGATCGGGCGGATCGGCAGCACCGGCAACTCGGGCGCTCCGCACCTGCACTACGAGCAGCGGGTGGGCTGGCAGAAGGTGGAGACCTGGTTCGACGGTGTGCCGTCCGGCATCACCAGCGACGACGCCGAGTTCACGATGAAGCTGACCAGCAACAACTGCCCCGACGGGCAGCCCTGAGTCAGCGGCGAGGACGACAGTGTCGGACCCCTCTGCTGGGATACCGGCATGGGTGTTCTGTACGACTACTTTCGCGCGGCCGACGACGCCGCGGCGGTGCGGCTGATGGCGGAGATCGCCGGCGGGCCGGTGGCTCTCGCCGGCGGGCGGCCCGGTGTCGACGCGATCGACTGCAAGGGCATCGACCCGTCGGTGACGCTGGGCGAGTTGGTGGCTCTCGTGCGCAATGAGGCGGACGTCGACGACCCGGTGAAGGACCGGCTGGTGTGGAGCGGGGCCGAGGACGGCCCCTGGTTGACCGCGCTCGACGACGCGACCCGGGACACGCTGGCGTCGATCACCGCCGACCAGACGCCCGAGTTGTCCGCGCGATGGGGACGCAGCGAGGAACTCGCCTGGGACGGGCCGCTTCCCGACGACCAGATGCAGCCGGTGATCGAGGAGGTCAGCGCGCTCGCCCGACGGGCCCGGGACGCCGACGAACACCTCTACTGCTGGTCCTGCCTCTGACCCTGCCGCCGTACGCGTCCTGCCGTCACGGCCGTTTGCGGTTAGCGTGAGGTCCAGGAGGGAGCCGGCGGAACCACGTCCTGCCAGATATACCCCGATTTATGTTGACAATCGCCGGAGAGCAGGCCAGACTCGCCAAAATCTTTCAGTAGTAGCCGGGAAAGAATCCAGGGGAGGACCATGTCCAGCACCAGATTCCGGTTGGCCGGCGCCACCTTCACCCTGATGCTCGTCGCAGTCGCGGGCTGCACCACGGGCGAGGGGGTCGACGTCGACGGGGCCGACGGGGCGAGCGCGGGCGGTGTCCTCAACGCTGCCATCGGTGGCGAACCCGACCAGCTCGACCCGCACAAGACCTCCGCCTACTACAGCTTCCAGGTCCTGGAGAACGTCTACGACACCCTGGTCGAGCCGGACGCGAACCTGGAGATGCAACCCGCGCTGGCCACTGAGTGGACCACCAGCGACGACCAGCTCACCTGGACGTTCACGCTCCGCGAGGGAGTCACGTTCTCCGACGGGTCGCCACTGACCGCCGAGGACGTCGTCTACTCGTACACCCGGATCATCGACGAGAAGCTGAACACCGCGTACAAATTCTCCACCGTGACGTCGGTGACCGCGCCCGATCCCACCACGGTGGTCATCGCGCTGACCGCGCCCACCCCGAACCTGCTCGCCAACCTGGGCGGCTTCAAGGGTGTGGCGATCGTGCAGAAGGCCAACATCGAGTCCGGTGAGGTGACCACCAAGCCGGTCGGCAGCGGTCCCTTCGCGATCGGCTCCTACACCAGTGGCGACAGCATCCGGCTGGTCCGCAACGACAACTACTGGGGCGAGAAGCCCAAGGTGGACGGGGTGAACTTCACCTTCGTCAGCGACCCCACCGTGGCCCTGCAGAACCTGCGTGGCGGCGAGGTCCACTGGACCGACAACCTGCCGCCGCAGCAGGTGCCCGCGCTGCTCGACGCCGACGACCTGACGGTGCGCTCGGTGCCGTCCACCGACTACTGGTACCTCGCCCTCAACCAGGCCCGTAAGCCGTTCGACAACGTCGCCGTGCGCCGGGCGATCGCCTTCGCCCTGGACCGGGAGGCGATCACCAAGGCCGCCAAGTTCGGGCTGGCCACGGTCAACCAGACCGCCATCCCGCAGAACAGTGCCTACCACTACGAGTACGCGCCGTACACGCACGATGTGAACCAGGCCCGGCAACTGCTCGACCAGGCCGGTGTCAGCGGGTTGACCCTGGACCTGATGGTCACCACCGAGTACCCGGAAACCGTCACCGCCGCACAGGTGATCGCCTCCCAGTTGGCGGGAGTCGGCGTCACCGTCAAGATCCGTACGCTGGACTTCGCGCAGTGGCTCGACGAGCAGGGCAACGGCAACTTCGACGCGTTCATGCTCGGCTGGCTGGGCAACATCGACCCGGACGAGTTCTACTACGCCCAGCACCACAGTGGCGGCACCTTCAACTTCCACAAGTACGCCAACCCCACCGTGGACCGGCTTCTCGACCAGGCCCGCACCGAGACCGACCAGGGCGCCCGCAAGCAGCGGTACGAGCAGGTGGCCAAGCAGATCGTCGACGACGCCAGCTACATCTACCTCTACAACCCGGACGTGGCACAGGGCTGGTCCAGCGGTCTGACCGGCTACGAGGTACGCACCGACCGGGCGATCCGGTTCCGCGACGCGGCGCTGGCGAAGTGACCGGGGCGGGGACCGCAGGTGGCCCGCTTCGTGATCCGCCGGCTGGTGCAGTCCGGCGTCGTGCTGATCGGCGTGACCCTCGTGGTGTTCCTGCTGATCCAACTGGTGCCGGGTGACCCGGTACGCGTCGCGCTCGGCACCCGTTTCGACCAGGAGACGTACGACGCGCTGCGGGCCCGTTCCGGGCTGGACCAGCCGCTGGTCCCGCAGTACTTCGACTACCTCTTCCGGGCGCTGACCGGCGACCTCGGCGTCAGTTTCCGCAGTGGCCGGCCGGTCACCGCGATCCTGCTGGAACGGCTGCCGGCGACACTGTCGCTGGCGCTCACCGCGGTGCTGTTCGCGGTGCTCGTGGCGTTCCCGCTCGGGATCGTCTCGGCCATCCGCAGCGGCTCGCTGGTCGACCACGCGGTCCGCGTGTTCAGCCAGTTCGGTGTCTCGGTGCCGGACTTCTGGATGGGCATCATGGGCATCCTGCTCTTCGCCGGGGTGCTGGGATGGTTCCCACCGTCGGGGTACGTGGCGCTGACCGAGGACCCGGCGCGGTGGGCCTCGCACGTGGTCCTGCCGGCCGCCACGATCGGCCTGGTCACCGCCTCGATCCTGACCCGCTTCATCCGCTCGTCGATGCTGGAGGTGCTCTCCGAGGACTACGTCCGCACCGCCGAGGCGAAGGGGCTGCGGGCCCGGGTGGTGGTGCTGCGGCACGTCCTGCGCAACGCGCTCATCCCGGTGGTGACCGTGGTGGCGGTGCAACTGGCCAGTCTGCTCGGCGGGGTGATCGTGATCGAGGTGCTGTTCGCCTGGCCCGGCATCGGCCGGCTCACCTTCGACGCGGTCCGGGCCCGTGACTACCCGGTGTTGCAGGGCGCGGTGCTGCTGGTCGCGGCCCTGTTCCTGTTGGTGAACCTGCTGGTGGACGTCCTCTACGCCCGCCTCGACCCGAGGATCAGGGTCCGATGAGCGGGCGGCTCGGACGCCTCGTCCCGCCCTGGGCCGGCGTCCGTTCGCGGGGATCCGGCGGCGACGGGCAGGTACGCCGCGCGCTGTCCGCGCTGTGGCGTGATCCGCTGGCTCTGAGCGGCAGCGCGGTGCTCGTCGTGCTGGTCGTGGTGGGGGTGGCCGGTCCCTGGCTGGCACCGTCGGGCATCAACGACGTGGACACCGACCGGATGCTCCAGGCGCCGAGTTGGTCGCATCCGTTCGGCACCGACGAGTTGGGCCGGGACGTGCTCAGCCGGGTGATGGTCGCGGCCCGGGTGTCGCTCCAGGTGGGGCTGGTCAGCGTCGGCATCGCCCTGGCGGTCGGGGTGACCCTCGGGCTGCTCGCCGGCTACTACGGCGGCTGGCTGGACAACGTCCTGATGCGGTGCATGGACGTGGTGTTCGCGTTCCCGGTGCTGCTGCTCGCGGTGGCGATCGTGGCCGTGCTCGGCCCCGGCCTGCTCACCGCGATGATCGCGATCGGGGTGGTCTACACGCCGATCTTCGCCCGGGTGACCAGAGCCGGGGTGCTCTCGGTGCGTGAGCAGGTCTTCGTCCGGGCGGCGGTCTCCATCGGGGCGTCGGACCTGCGCATCATGGGTCAGCACGTCCTGCCCAACATCGCGGCGCCGTTGATCGTGCAGACCTCGCTGTCGTTGGCGTTCGCGATCCTCTCCGAGGCGGCGCTCTCCTTCCTCGGTCTCGGCGTGCAGCCGCCGGAACCGGCCTGGGGGCGGATGCTCGACGACGGCCGGGAGTTCGTCACCGACGCGTGGTGGCTCGGTGTCTTCCCCGGTGCCGCCATCTTCCTCACCGTCCTGGCGTTCAACCTGGTCGGCGACGCGCTGCGGGACGTGCTGGACCCCCGCCAGCTCACCGTCGCCGAAGCCCGAAGGAAGGTGACATGAGCGAGCGGGTGGTGCTGCGGATCGAGGATCTCACCGTGACGATCGGGACCCGCCGGGGGCCCGCGCGGGCGGTCGTCGGGGTGGACTGGTCGGTTCGGGCGGGGGAGACCCTGGCCCTGGTGGGTGAGTCGGGTTCCGGCAAGAGCATGAGCGTGTTGGCCGCGACCGGGCTCGCGCCGCGCTCTGCCCGGGTGACCGGGCGCGTGCACCTGCTGGGTACGGAACTCACCGGGCTGCGGGAGTCGGAGCGCCGTCGGTTGCGTGGGCGGCACGTGGGCTTCGTGTTCCAGGATCCGATGACGTCGCTCAACCCGGTGTTGACGGTGGGTCGGCAGGTCGCCGAGGCGAGCGAGGAGCATCTCGGCCTGAGTCGGCGGGCCGCCCGCACGCGCGCCGTCGAGCTGCTCGACCTGGTCGGGATCCCGTCGGCGGCGCGGCGGGTGGACGCGTACCCGCACCAGTTCTCCGGCGGTATGCGGCAGCGGGTGGTGATCGCGATGGCGTTGTCCTGCGAGCCGGACCTGCTGATCGCCGACGAGCCGACCACCGCGTTGGACGTCACCACGCAGGCGCAGATCGTCGAGCTGGTGGCGGACCTGCGGCGACGACTCGGTACGGCGGTCGTCTGGATCACCCATGACCTGGGCGTGGTCGCCGGCATCGCGGACAGGGTGGCGGTCATGTACGCCGGTCGCATCGTGGAGCAGGGGCCGGTCGAGGCGGTCTTCGGCCGGCCGGCGCACCCGTACACCAGCGCCCTGCTGGCGGCGCGGCCGGACCCGGCGGCGGGCGGCGGCGAACTGGTCACCATCCGGGGTGCCCCGCCGAGTCCGCTGGACCTGCCGCCCGGGTGTGCCTTCTGGCCCCGCTGTCCGGTGCGGGGTGAGGCCCGCTGCGAGCACGAGCCGCCGCCGTTGGTGCCGGTGTCGGCGGGGCACGACGTCCGTACGTTCTATCCGCACCGGCACGACGGGGAGGCCCGATGACCGCCGAGCGGACCGAGCCGCACCTGACCGGCGACCAGCCCGGCGAGCCGGCCGACGTGGTCGCCGCCCTCGACGACCTGACGGTGTGGTTCCCCACCCCGGCGGGTGTGGTCCGCGCGGTGGACGGGGTGTCGCTGCGGGTACGCCGAGGCGAGACATTGGGGCTGGTGGGCGAGTCGGGCAGCGGCAAGTCGACCACCGGGTTGGCGTTGCTGCGGTTGGTCGACCCGACCTCGGGCACGGTGCGGGTGGCCGGGCAGGACGTGACCCACTGGTCGCGGCGGCGGTTGCGGGCGCTGCGTCGCCGGGTGGCCATGGTCTTCCAGGATCCGCAGGCGTCTCTCGATCCTCGTCGTACGGTGGGCGCGAGCATCGCCGAACCGCTGGTGGTGCATCGGCTCACCGATCGGGGTGCCGCGCGGCGGCAGCGGGTGGCGGAACTGCTCGACATGGTCGGGTTGCGTCGGGACCTCGCCGACCGGCATCCGCACGAGCTCTCCGGCGGCCAGCGGCAGCGGGTCGGCATCGCCCGCGCCCTGGCCGGCGAGCCCGACCTGATCGTGTTGGACGAGCCGATCGCCTCGCTCGACCTCAGCGTGCAGGCGCAGATCATGAACCTGCTGCGGGGGCTGCAACGGGATCTGGGGTTGACCTATCTGTTCATCGCGCACGACCTGGCCGCCGTGGAGCACATGAGCGACCGGATGGCGGTGATGTACCTGGGGCGGATCGTGGAGTCCGGTACGCCGGCCCGGATCTGGCAGCAGCCCGCCCATCCGTACACTGCGGCGCTGCTGTCGGCGATCCCGGTGGCGGATCCGCAGGTCGAGCGGGCCCGTCGGCGGATCATCCTCAGCGGCGACATCCCCAGCCCGGTGGACCCGCCGACGGGTTGCCGCTTCCGGACCCGGTGCCCGCAGGCCAGGTCGGACTGCGCCCGGACCGATCCGCCGCCGGTCGAGGTCGTCCCGGGGCACCGGGCCGCCTGTCTCTTCGCCGGGGAGGCGGTACGCGCGATGCGCGGCGAGTAGCCCGTCGGGCCCGACACCTTGACGCGCCGCCCCTAACTGTCCACCATTCCTATATGTTTGATGGATTATGTAGGGCGCTGGTGGGGTGACGTGTACGTCTCAGCGCGATCGGACTACGCCGTACGGGCGATGCTGGCGGTGGCCGAGCGCCACCCGGCGGTGGTGAAGGCGGCGGTGCTGGCCGCGAATCAGGACATCCCGTACTCGTTCCTCCAGGGCATCCTGCTGGACCTGCGCCGGGCCGGCCTGCTGCACAGTCTGCGCGGCGCGGACGGCGGGTACGCGTTGACCCGCGCGCCGGAGGGGATCACCGTGGGTGACGTGCTGCGCGCCACCGGCGGGGCGTTGACGACGGTCCGTGGCGCGCCCGCCGACGTCGCCACCTATCACGGCGTGGCCGCCGGGCTGGGGGAGGTGTGGTTGTCGGTGCATCGGGCGATCGAGGACGTGGTCGACCACACCACGCTGGCCGACCTGCTCGCGCCGGCGGTCGGGCTGGCGCGCGACGTCGTTGATCGGCCGCCCCGGGTGGCGTGACGGATCGGTGCGTCGAGCCGGTCGGACAGCCCCTCTGGGCAAGGCTTGAAAACCTGTCGAGTTAGTGGGATATTCGGTGCGCGGTCGGCGCAGGCGATCAGGCCTGCCGCGTCCGATGTGGAGTCGGGCGCGACGGGGGATCGTCGCCGTGCCGGCCGGGCATCGGCGCCCGGTCCGTGACCGCCTCCACCACTGTTTCGGTACACGACAGCTCAAAACGGGCATATTCCCTATCTAATCGGTCGGATTTATATAGTGCGGTCACGCACTGGAGGAGGACGGGTTCCGATGAGGCACCGGATCAGAGCGGCCATCGCTCTCGCCATGGTCACCGGCGTGGCGCTGTCGGGCTGCGGCGGCGGTGACGCGGCCGGCGGCAGCTCCGCCACGTTGAGCATCGTCGGCTTCGCGGTACCCGAGGCGGCCAACAAGGCCATCGCCGCCGAGTGGAACAAGACCGAGGCGGGCGAGGGGGTCCGGTTCCGGACCTCGTACGGCGCCTCCGGCGACCAGAGCCGCGCCGTGGTGGCCGGCCTGAAGACCGACTACGTGCACTTCTCGGTGAGCAGTGACGTGACCCGTCTGGTCGACGCCGGACTGGTCGAGGAAACCTGGGACGACGGCCCGACCAAGGGCATCGTCTCGTCGTCGGTGGTGGTGCTCGCGGTCCGTGAGGGCAACCCGAAGAACATCCAGGGCTGGGACGACCTGATCAAGCCCGGCATCGGCATCGTCACCCCGAACCCGGCGTCCTCGGGTGCCGCCCGGTGGAACGCCCTGGCCGCCTGGGGCCACATCGCCGCGAACGGCGGCACGGACGCCCAGGCGCAGGAGTACGTGACCAAGCTCTTCGGCAACGTCGTGTCGCTGCCGAACAGCGGACGGGACGCCACCACCACGTTCCTCGGTGGCACCGGTGACGTCCTGCTCGCGTACGAGAACGAGACGATCCTCGCCCGGCAGAACGGCGAGAAGCTGGACTGGGTCCTGCCGGAGACCACCATGCTGATCGAGAACCCGGGCGCGATCCTCAAGGACGCCGACCCCAAGGCGAAGGAGTGGCTGGACTTCGTGCTCGGTCCGCAGGGGCAGCGGCAGTTCGCGCTGACCGGCTTCCGGCCGATCATCGACGGCGTCGACACCAGCGGCGTCGAGGGCGCGATCGACCCGAACAACCCGTTCCCGGCCCCGCAGAAGCTGCTGACCGTGGAGAAGGACTTCGAGAGCTGGTCGGCGCTGTCGGAGAAGTTCTTCGACGAGAGTGACGGCATCGTGACCAAGATCATCGCGGCCTCCGGGAAGGCCAAGTGACCTCGGCGACCCTGGTTCCGGACCGGCCGGCGGGCAACCGCCGGTCGGCCCGGGCCGGCCTCCCGCTCACCTGGGTCTCCGGCCTCGGGCTCGGCGTGGCGATGGTCTGGTTCAGCCTGCTGGTCCTCATCCCGCTCGCCGCCGTCGTGGTGACCGCCAGCGAGGGCGGCTGGGGCGGGTTCTGGCGGACGGTGACCAACGAGCAGACCGCCGCCACCCTCCGGTTGACCATCGGCACCGCGCTGCTCGTCACACTGGTCAACGTCGTGATGGGCACGCTGATCGCCTGGGTGCTGGTGCGTGACCGGTTCTTCGGCAAGCGGGCGCTGGAGATCCTCATCGACGTCCCGTTCGCCCTGCCGACGATCGTCGCGGGCCTGGTGCTGCTGTCGCTGTACGGGCCGGACAGCCCGCTCGGCGTCAACATCGCCAACACCCGGATCGCGGTCTTCCTCGCCTTCCTCTTCGTCACGCTGCCGTTCATCGTGCGCACCGTGCAACCGGTGCTCTCCGAACTGGACCCGGACGCGGAGGAGGCGGCGGCGTCGCTGGGCGCGAGCCGGTTCACCACCTTCCGGCGGATCATCCTGCCCAGTCTCACGCCGGCCATCGCGGCGGGCGCCACCCTGTCGTTCGCCCGGGCCGTCGGCGAGTACGGCTCACTGGTCCTGCTCTCCGGCAACCTGCCGATGCGGACCGAGGTGGCCTCGGTCCGCATCCTCAGCAGCATCGAGAACGACAATCCCGACAGCGCGGCAGCGGTCGCCGTGGTGCTGCTGGCCGTGTCGTTGGCCGTCATCGTCGTACTCGACGTCATTCAGCGGAGGGTGATGCGCCGTGGCTGAACACCGCACCGTCGCGCGGAACCGCGTCGGCCGCCGTCCCGGCCGGTACGTCCTGCGGTTCGTCGTGACGGCGTACCTCTTCTTCCTGGTGGCCTGGCCGTTGTACCTGGTCGGACGGAACGCGTTCGCCGACGGCTTCGTCAACCTCAACGACATCCTGACCGACCCCGACGTGACCCACGCGTTGCAACTCACCGTGCTGGTCGCGGTCGTCGCGGTGGTCATCAACACCGTCTTCGGCGTCGGCATCTCGCTCCTGCTGGTCCGCTACGACTTCCCCGGCAAACGGACGCTGAACGCCCTGCTCGACATGCCGTTGTCGGTGTCGCCGATCGTCGTCGGCCTCGCGTTGATCCTGGTCTACGGCGGCCGGGAGGGCTGGTTCGGCCCGACACTCGAAGCAGCCGGATTCCAGATCATCTTCGCCGTGCCGGGCATGGTGATGGCCACCGTGTTCGTGGCGCTCCCGCTGGTCATCCGGGAGGTCGTCCCGGTCCTCCAGGAGGTCGGCGACGAGCAGGAACAGGCCGCCCGCAGTCTCGGCGCGAACGCCGTGCAGACGTTCCGCCGGATCACGCTGCCGGCGATCAAGTGGGGCGTGATCTACGGCGTCGTGCTCAGCCTGGCCCGCTCGCTCGGTGAGTTCGGCGCGGTCAAGATCGTCTCCGGCAACGTGCTCGGCGCGACCCGGACGGCCACCCTCGTGGTCGAGGAGAAGTACCTGAACTTCGACAAGGGCGGCTCGTACGCCACCGCCTTCCTCCTCGCCCTCGTCGCCGTGGCCTGCATCATCGTCGTATCCGTCCTCAGGCCGAAGGAAGACCGTTGAGCATCGAGATTTCCCAGGTCGGTAAGCGTTTCGGAGACTTCGTCGCGCTCGACGACGTGTCGGTCAGCATCCCCGCCGGTCGGCTCACGGCGCTGCTCGGTCCCTCCGGCGGCGGAAAGTCCACGCTGCTGCGGATCGTCGCGGGACTGGAACGCGCCGACACCGGGCGGGTCGAGATCGACGGTGTGGACGCCACCCACCTGCCGCCGCAGAAGCGCAACGTCGGGTTCGTGTTCCAGCACTACGCGGCGTTCAAGCACCTGACCGTCCGACGCAACGTGGCCTTCGGGCTGGAGATCCGCAAGCGTGCCAAGGACGAGATCACCCGCCGGGTCGACGAGCTGTTGGCACTCGTCCATCTCGGACAGTTCGCCGAACGGCTGCCGTCGCAGCTCTCCGGCGGCCAGCGTCAGCGGATGGCGCTGGCCCGCGCGCTGGCCGTCGAGCCCACGGTGCTGCTGCTCGACGAGCCGTTCGGTGCACTGGACGCGAAGGTCCGCAAGGAACTGCGTGACTGGCTGCGTCGCCTGCACGACGAGGTGCACGTCACCACCGTCTTCGTCACCCACGACCAGGAGGAGGCCCTGGAGGTCGCCGACGAGATCGTGGTGATCAACGAGGGCCGGGTGGAGCAGATCGGCTCGCCCGACGACCTGTACGACCGCCCGGCCAACGAGTTCGTGATGCGCTTCCTCGGCCCGGTCACCCAGCTCGGCGACGAACTGGTGCGCCCGCACGACCTCCAGCTCTCCGCCGACGGCGCGGACAGCGCCGGCGTGGTCGGCCGGGTCACCCGGGTCACCCGGATCGGCTTCGAGATCCGGGTCGAGGTCACGACCTCCGGCGGCCAGCCGGTGATCGTGACCCTCACCCGCAACGAGTTCCACGCGCTCGGGATCCAGGTCGACTCGCCGGTGCGGATCCGCATCACCCCGGGCAGCCCCACCACCACGGTCACCGCGCCCACCCAGCGCTCGGAGGAACCGACCCTCGCACCCTCGCACTAGCAAGCGCCTCGTCGGCCCCGACGCACACCGCGCACGATCGTGCCCGACGCGACCGACGCGCACCGCGCACGACGCGCGCGCAAGATCATGCTCGATCCCGGATCGAGTGGCCTTCCCGCGACCATGAGGCCACTCGATCCGGGATCGAGTGCTGTCCGGGCCGGCGGTGTCCCGGAACGGCGGCGTGGTCCGGTCGGACGGCGAGATTGACGTCGGGCGCCGGTGAGGGCGAGACTAACCCTATTCAACCGATAGGATTCGCGGTCTTCGGTGGGAAGGTGGTCGACGGGATGACGCGTGTGATCCGGACGGACGAGGAGGCCGTCGAGGTCGCCCGGAAACTGGCGGCCGTCCTCGCCGACGAGGCCGGAGTCCGAGACCGGGAGCGTCGACTGCCCGAGGCCGAGGTGGCCGAGCTCTCCGCCTCCGGTCTGCTGGGCATCACGGTGCCTGCCGAGTTCGGTGGTGCCGAGGTCTCGGTCGCCACGCTGACCGAGGTGTTCCGGACGCTGGCGGCGGCCGATGCCAGCCTCGCCCAGATCCCGCACAGCCACGTCGTCTTCCTCCAGGCGCTGCGCCTGCAGGGCACCGAGGAGCAGCAACGGCGCTACTTCGCCGCCGCGCTGGCCGGGCAGCGCTTCGCCAACGCCCAGTCCGAGCGCGGCGGGCGGACCGTCGCCGACGACGCCACCACGCTGCGCCGCCGGGCCGACGGCGGGTACGTGCTGGACGGCGAGAAGTTCTACTGCACCGGTGCGCTGTTCGCCGACTGGATCGTGGTCCGCGCCGTACTGGCCGACCCGGCCGAGCCCGGCGGTCCCGCGGCTCCCGACGGTCCCGCTGCGTCCGGCGGCCCGGGTGCGTCCGGCGGCCCACCGTTGAAGATGCTGGCCTACCTGCCCCGGGACACTTCGGGGGTGACCGTGCGCGACGACTGGGACGGTATGGGGCAGCGCACCACCGCCAGCGGGACGGTGCTGCTGGCGCAGGTGGCGGTGGACGAGACGCAGGTGGTGCCGTACACGCCGATCTTCGGTGCGGCGACCACCTACGGCGCGCGCGCCCAGGTGCTGCACGCCGCGCTGGACACCGGGATCGCCCGGGGCGCGCTGGACGCCGCGGTGGCGCAGGTGGCCCGGGCCCGGCCGTGGTTCGAGTCCGGTGTCGACCGGGCCGCCGACGAGCCGCTGCTCATCCAGCAGGCCGGCGAGCTGGAGATCCTGGTACGCGGCGCGGAGGCGCTGCTGCGGGAGGCGGCGACCGCGATCGACGCGGCCGAGGCGGACCTGACCGACGACAGTACGGCGCGCGCCTCGGTGGCGACCGCCGTGGCGAAGGTGGCCGGTGCCCGCGCCTCGGTGGAGGTCTCCTCGGCCATGTTCGATCTCGGTGGCACCCGCTCCGCCGCCGATGCGCTGAACCTGTCCCGGTACTGGCGCGACGCGCGCACCCACACGCTGCACGATCCGGCCCGGTGGAAGGTCCAGCACGTCGGTCGCTGGCTGCTCGACGGCACCCCGCCGCCGCGTCACGGCCAGCTCTGACCGGAGCGGCGCGTCGTCGGCGGGACGGTGGGTCACCCGGTCACGTCCAGGCCGCGAGGAAGCGTCGTTCCACGAGCCCGAGCAGGGTGTCGGCGAGCTTGCCCAGCACCGCCAGCAACACGATGGCGAGCAGGATCACGTCGGTGCGGCCCGTGTTCTGGCTGTCGATGAGCAGGAAGCCCAGCCCCATCGAGGAAGCGATCAGCTCGGCCGCGACCAGGAAGAGCCAGGACTGCGCCATGGCCAGGCGCAGCCCGGCCAGCACCGGCGGCGTGGCGGCGGGCAGCAGCACCGTGCCGAGCAGCCGTACGCCGGAGCGGCCGTACGCCCGGCCCACCTCGACCAGGTGCGGGTCGACGTGCCGGAGCGCGGCGGCCACGGTGGTGAAGACCGGGAAGAACGCCCCGATCGCGACCAGGGTGATCTTCGGGGTCTCACCGATGCCGAACCAGAGCAGCAGCAGCGGCACCCAGGCCAGTGACGGGATGGCGCGGACCGCCTGGATGGTCGGGCCGACCAGCGAGCGGGCCGCCCGGGAGAGCCCCACCAGGGCGCCCAGCACCAGTCCCGCGACGGATCCGGCGGTGAACCCGAGGAGGACCCGCTGCACGCTGATCGCCAGGTGCTGCCACAGCTCACCCCGGACGAGGAGTTCCCGCAGTGCCAGCAGCACGTCGTACGGCGGCGGCAGTTGCGCCCGCGAGTAGCCGCCGGAGGTGGCCAGCAGGTGCCAGCCGACGAGCAGCGCCACCGGGAGCAGCAGGCCGGCGGCGGCGTACCCCACCCGGGCGGTCCAGCTCTGGCCGGGACCGGCGGTGGCCGGAGCCGGCGGCTCGGCCGGGCGGGCCGGTGGCGGCTGCACCGCCACCGGACTGCCCGCGCTCACGGCTGCGCCCGCGCCTGGGCGAAGCGGGGCTCGAAGATGCTGTCCAGTGCCGCGCGGGCCTCGGCGTCGGTGCGGACGTTGCCGTCGGCGACCAGGATGGGCAGCACCCGTTCGAAGACCTGCCGTTGCGCCGCCCCCGGCACCGGGTCGACGTCGAACCGGGTCCGTTCGGCGAGCACCACCCGGGCGACGGCGGGGGAGACCTGCGACTCGCGGGCCAGCAGCTCCACCGCCTGGTCCGGGTGCGCGACGATCCACTGGCGAGCCCGCTCGTAGGCGTTCACCACCCGCTGCACCAGCTCGGGGTGGGTGGAGACGAACTCCTCGCGGGCGTTGAGCACGCCGTAGGTGTTGAAGGCGACGTTGCGGTAGAGCAGGGTGGAACCGGCGTCGACCTGGGTCTGCGCCATGTGCGGGTCGAGGCCGGCCCAGGCGTCCACGTCGCCGCGCTCCAGCGCGGTCTTGCCGTCGGCGTGCTGGAGGTTGACCACGGTGACGTCGCCCGGCGTCAGCCCGGCCTCGTCGAGCGCCTGCAACAGGAAGAAGTACGGGTCGGTGCCCTTCGTCGCGGCGACCCTGCGTCCCTTGAGCTGTGCGACCGAGGTGATCGGGGAACCCTTGGCGACCACGACCGCGGCCCATTCGGGCTGGCTGAACACGCCGACGGTCTTGATCGGCGAACCGTTGGCCCGGGCCACCAGGGCGGCGACACCGGCGGTCGAGCCGACGTCGAGCGCGCCGGCGCGCAGGTTCTCGTTGGCCTTGTTGCTGCCGGCGGACTGCAACCAGCTCACCGACACGCCCTCGTCGGCCAACTCCTCCTCCAACCAGCGCTGCTCGCGCAGCACCAGGCTCGCCGGGTTCCAGTACGCGTAGTCCAGACGCAACCGGGTCGTGCCGTCGGCCGCCGAGCCGCCGCTGTCCTCCCCGGCGACACAGCCGGTGAGCAGCAGGGCGGCGGCCAGCACGACGGCGACTGTCTTCCTCATGAACTCCTGCTTCCTTCGGGGGCGACGCCGAGACGGTCGAGTAGGTCGGTGCGCAGGGCGGCCGAGGCCGGCGAGCCGAGGTCGCGGGGCCGCACCCCGGGTACGGCGGTGACGTGCTGGACGGTCGATCCCCGTCCGGCCGGACCGGCGGGGCCGAGCACGACGATCCGGTCGGCCAGCCGCAGCGCCTCGTCGACGTCGTGGGTGACCAGCAGCACCGTGCTGCCGGCGGCGCGTTGCACCTGGCCGACCAGGTCCTGCATGCGCATCCGGGTGAGCGCGTCGAGGGCGGCGAACGGCTCGTCGAGCAGCAGGACGCCGGGTCGCCGGGCGAGTGCCCGGGCGAGCGCGGTGCGCTGGGCCATCCCGCCGGAGACCTGCCGGGGGCGGTGTTCGGTGAAGTCGCCCAGCCCCACCAGTTCCAGCCAGGCCCGGACGTCGGCGCGGGCGGTCGTCCGGTCATGGCCGGGTGCGAGACCGAAGGCCACGTTGCCGGCCAGCGTCCGCCACGGCAGCAGGCGCGGATCCTGGAAGACCATCGCGGTGCGGGCCGCCACCCCGCGCACCGCTCGACCGTCCACGGTGATCTCCCCGGCACTCGGCCGGTCCAGTCCGCCGACGAGGCGCAGCAGTGTCGACTTGCCGCACCCGGAGGCGCCGAGCAGCGCGACCACCTCACCGGCCTCGATCCGCAGGGTGACGTCGTCCAGCACCCGGTGCGTGCCGCGACGGCCGGTGAAGGCGCGCCCCACCTGGCGCATCGAGACGGGTGCGGGTGCCGTGTGCAGCCCCGGCGCGAGTCGCGCGGCGCTCGTCGACATGCCACCTCCTTGCCTCGTCCGGTGGGTCGGCTCACAATACCCATATAACCAACCGGATGAGTAGGGTATATCTCGGGCGGGCCGGGAGGGTGGCTCCCGAAGGCAGGCGTCGCGCCCGGGTGGGACGCCGTCCACCTGGGCCTCCGCCGGGTCTCGGGTGGTTGCCGACGGAGGATCGACGTGAGGGGAGTGGCCTGTGAACGCGGTCACTGGCAGGGTGACGGTGTGGACACCCCGCGCTACCGTCCTGGCGCCGATCGGGCAGCCGCACCCGGCGACCCGGCACCTCCCGCGTACCCGGTCGCCCGAGGCGGTCGGGCCGATGCCGGCCGAATCCATCCCCGACGGAGGGAACCCGACATGACCCGTCCCCACCCGCTTCCGGCGGCGACCCCCGACGTGCCCGAGGCCGCCGAGGCGCAGGTCGACGCCTTCACCCTCGAATGGCGCGAGTGGCACCGCCGCCACGAGGAGACCCTGGCCGCCCCGCACGGCTTCCTCGCCGTGACCGGGCTGCACTGGCTCACCGACCGCCCCGAGCGCGTCGCGGACCTGCCCGGACGGTGGCACACCGGTGCGGACGGCGTGGTGGTCGACCTCTCCGACGGTGAGGAACTCCTCGTCGACGGAGAGCCGGTGACCGGTCGCCACGAGTTCGGCCCGATCCCGGAGCGCGGCGGCGTCACCGTCGGATTCGACGGCGGCGTGCTGGAGATCGCCCGTCGGGGTGGGTACGACATCCTGCGTCCACGCCGCCCCGACCACCCACTGCGGACCGCCTTCCGGGGCACCCCGACGTACCCGCCGACGACCCGCTGGGTCCTGTCCGGACGGTTCGTCCCCTTCGACAGCCCCCGGCCGACCACCGTCGGCGCCGCCGTCGAAGGACTCCAGCACGTCTACGACGCCCCCGGCACGATCGAGTTCACCGTGGACGGTGTGCCGCTGCGTCTGACCGCCTTCAACGGCTGGTCGCCGGGAAGCCTGTCGGTGCTGTTCACCGACGAGACCTCCGGCGTGACCACGTACGCCGCCAACCGGGCCCTGAGCGTCGACCCGCCCGACGAGCAGGGCCGGGTCACCGTGGACTTCAACCGCGCCACCAACCTGCCCTGCGCGTACACCGACTTCGCCACCTGCCCCCTGCCGCCGGCGGAGAACCGGCTGCCGGTCGCCGTCGAGGCCGGCGAGCAGATCCCGTACGAGCGGCGGGCGGACGGCGTGCCCCCACCGCAGCACAGCACCCCCGGGAGGAACTCGTGACACCCCCCACCGACGACCAGCCGCCCCTCGACGCCGAGACCGATGAGATCCGGACCCTGCTGCGGCACCAGGCCAGCACGGTCACGGTGGTGACCGCCCCGGGGACACCGGCGGTCGGGTTCACCGCCACCTCCTTCACGTCGGTGTCGTTGTCGCCGCCGGTCGTGTCGTTCTGCCTCCACCTCGGCTCGTCCAGTTGGCCCACGGTCGCCGCCGCCCGGCACGTCGGCGTCCACCTGCTCGCCCACCACCAGCAGGACCTCGCCCGCACGTTCGCCACCAGCGGCATCGACCGGTTCGCCGCGCCGACCCGGTGGCAGGCCGGCCCCGAGGGCGTACCGATCCTCGACGACACCCTCGCCTGGCTGCTGTGCCGGGTGATCGACCGGGTGACGGTCGGCAGCCACGCCATCGTGCTGGCCGAACCGGAACTGGTGCACAGCCCGGCCGCCGGATCGCCGCTGCTCTACCACCGGGGCCGCTACACCGGTCTGGTGCCCGGCAACGACGGCTGGGCCGGGCCGGTCGCGGCCTGACCATCGGCGCCGGACCCCGCGCCCGCGCCGTCCGAGGGCGTCGGGGATTCTCTCCTTCGTAACGCGGGCATGGGATCCTGGGACCACCCGGTGTGCCGGCGCCGGGGCCCGCACGGGCACCGTCGCCCGACCCCGCGACGTCGCGGCAGCCGGCCCGGTCGAGCCGACGAGGTGAGCTGATGGCCGTCGTCCTGGACACCGCGCAGCTACCGGTCCGCGACCGGGTCGAGGCGGTGCACGCCACGATGGCGTACGCCTCCGCGCCGTGCCACGTGATCCACGAGAATCCGAGCGGCGACGTGTACGCCCGGATGGCGGTCTGGGACCTCGGTGACGTCTCGGTCTTCACCACCGAGGCGTCCGGCATCCGGCTGCTGCGCACTCCCCGGCAGACGCGGCAGGACGTGACGCCGGTGGTGGCGCTCTCCGTGCAGCGGCGCGCCGACGGTCGGCAGGAGCAGGGCGGACGTCACGCGCTGGTCGCACCGGGCGGGCTGATGGGGATGGACCTCTCCGCCCCGTACGACTTCTCCTGGTCCGGCGACGGTGCGGCCGGATGTCTCCAGATCCCCATCGACCGGCTCGCGTTACCGGTGGACGTGATCCGGCGGGCCCTGGGCAACCTGCCGGCCAGCCCGCTCTATCCGCTGGTCACCCGGCACGTCGTCGACGTGGTCGGGCGAGCGGACCGACTCGGCGCCGACCCGGCGGCACCGGTGCTGGGCGCGGCCAGTGTCGAGCTGGCCCGGGCGCTGCTCACCTCGGCGGCGTACGCCACCGCGCGGCACACCCACGTGGACCGGGCCGGGACGCTGCTGACCCTCGTCCGGGCATACGTCCGGCAGCACCTGGCCGACCCCGACCTGCGGCCGTCCACCATCGCGATGGCACACAACGTCTCCCTGCGCCACCTGTACAAGGTCTGCGCCCAGGCCGACTTCAGCCTGGAACAGTGGATCATCGGGGAGCGGTTGAAGGGCGCCGCCGAGGAGCTGTTCCGGCCGCAGAGCCGGAACCTGACCATCGCGGTGGTGGCCCGCCGCTGGGGGTTCGGCGACCCCACCCACTTCGCCCGGCGCTTCCGCGCGGCGTACGGGCTCACCCCGGGACAGTGGCGCCGGATGCACACCGACCTGCCGCGCTGAGGCACCGCCCGCCGGGCTCAGGACCCCGTCGGGAAGCGACTCGCCAGCTCGTGCCGGTACGGCGGATCGGCACCGGCCCGGGTGCAGGTCACGGCGGCCACCTCGACGCCGTACCGCAGCGCGGCCCGGACGTCGTCGTCGGACCATCCGGGCCCGGCGGTGGAGAGGGCGGCGAGCAGCCCGGCGGTGAAGGCGTCACCGGCGCCGATGGTGTCGGCCACCGCGACGACCGGCGCCGGCTGCCGGAATCCGCCCGTGCCGGAGGCGGCAGCCGCGCCCCCGACGCCGAGGGTGATCACGGCGAGCGTCACGCCGAGGTCGCGCCAGTGCCGCAGGACGTCCTCGTTCGTCCGGCCCGGATAGAGCCAGGCGACGTCCTCCTCGCTGGCCTTGAGCACGTGCGCGATCCGGGCCAGCGCGTCGACGCGGCTCCGGGCCGCGTCGACACCGCCGATCAGGCCGGGCCGGATGTTCGGGTCGACGCTGACGAGCGCGCCGCGCTCGCGCGCCGTCCGCAGGGCGGCGGCCAACCGGTCGGCGCCCGGGTGCAGGAACGCGGCCAGCGAGCCGGTGTGCACGATGCCCCGTCCGGCGACCGCCGGGGCCAGTTCCTCGGCGCGCCACTGCCAGTCGGCGGTGCCGTCGACGTAGAAGTCGTACGTGGCCACACCGGTCCCGGTCAGCGTGGCGATCCCCAGGGTGGCCGGCTCGTCGGCGTCGACGGCGTGCCGCAGGTCGACGCCGTTGGTCTCGGCGTGTGCGCGCAGCCGCCGACCGAAGCGGTTGGTGGAGAAGCGGGCGAGCAACGCGGTGGGTACCCCTAGCCGGGCCAGGCCCACGGCCACGTTGAGCGGGCTGCCACCGGGATGGGCGACGAACCGGCCGTCCGGCTCCTGCACCAGATCGACGACAGCCTCACCGACCACGGTCACCGCCGGGGCGGCGGACGACGGCTCCGGGTCGCCCGGGGCCGTCACCTCAGGCACCACCGGTGGCCGGCAGTGGTTCGCGTGCCACCAGGCCGGCCTCGGGTTCGTAGCGCACCGGCACCGGGTCGCTGATCTCGCCGACGAACGTCCCGTCACCGTGCTCGACGAAGCCCAGCAGTACCCAGCCGTCGTCGGTCGACAACAGCCGGGGCGCGTACAGGTGCGGCTGGGCGATCGGTCGGGCGGCGGCGATGTCCCACGGTCCGCGTACGGTCGGGGCGGTGGCCATCCAGAGCCGTTCCCGGGAGTCGCCGGGTGCGGTGGCCGGGTTGGTGCAGAACAGCAGCAGCGGCTGCCCCTCCACCACGGCGACCTGCGGCACTTCGAGGTGGCCGAATCCGGCCGGTGTCGACAGCGGCGGTCGGACGGTCCAGTTCAGCAGGTCGGGCGAGGTGGCGTGACCGATGACGCCGCGTTCGGCGGCCGGGCCCTGGTTGCCGCGGGCGGTGATCAGCATGTGCCAGCCGTCGCCGTCCGGGTCGGCGAAGACCCACGGGTCACGCCAGGCCTGCTCGTACCACGCGTCCAGGTCGAGCAGTTCGTACCAGGTCGGGTCGGCCTCGAGCAGCGGGGTGTCGCCGTGCCGGTGCCAGGTCACCAGGTCGTCGGAGACGGCCAGCCCGATGCGTTGGACCAGGCCGTCCTCGGCGCGGCCGACACCGGTGTAGAAGAGATACCACCGCCCGTCCGGCCCGCGTACGGTGCTGCCGGTCCAGGTGGCCAGATCGTCCCAGCCCGGTGAGTCGGCGGGGACCAGCGCGTCCGGGAGCAGCCGCCAGTCGCGCAGGTCGGTGGAGACGGCGTGGCCGATCGTGGCGCGGCGGTGGCGACGGTCCGGGTCGAGGAGGGCCCGGGAGGCGCGCAGGAAGAACGCGTGCCACCGGCCGTCGTCGTCCTGGGCGTACCAGCTGTCCCACACCCAGTGGTCGGGCAGACGAAGCATGGCGGGGAAGGTATCACTAAATCGGTTTAGCCCGCGACCTCGGGGCGGAGTCGCTCTCCGTTCGCGGCATCGGGGTCCGCCCGGCCGGAGTCGCGACCGAACGCCGACGGCGCAGTGGCATCGGCACCAGGGCCGCGGGGCCGGAGTCGTCCTTGTCGAGCAGCAGCTCCACCGCCCGGCGGCCCATCTGCTCGTGCGGGATGGCGGCCGTGGAGAGTCCCGGGCGCAGCCAGGAGGCGATCGGATCGTCGTCGAAGGAGATCACCGAGATGTCGTCGGGGATGGTCAGGCCGGCCTCCCCGAGCGCCTGGTACGCGCCGAAGGCCAGCCGGTCGTTCATGCAGATGATCGCGCTCGGCCGGTCCGGGCGGGCGAGCAGGGCCTGCGTCGCGGTGTAGCCGTGCTCCGGCAGCCACTCGGTGCAGAAGCCCTCGGCGAACAGCGCGACACCGTCGGCGGCGAGCGTGCTCCGGATGCCGCGCAGCCGCGCCTCGGCGGCGAGGGAGATCTCCGGGTCGCGTTCCTTGGGTCGGTTGCGGCCGATCAGGGCGATCCGGTCCCGGTGGCCCCGGGCGAGCAGGGCCTCGGCGATCGTGGCGCCGGCCAACTCGTCGTCGGGCAGCACGCTCGGCAGCTCCTCCGAGCTGGTGGCGTTGAGCAGCACCACCGGGCCGTTCAGGATGGCCTTCGGCACGGTCAGCCGGCGGGTGGCCATCGCCGCGTAGATCACGCCGTCGACCTGGCGGTCGAGGATCGCCTCGATGGCGTACTGCTCGAACGACGCGTCACCCTGGGTCTCGGTGATCAGCAGGACGTGGTCGCGCTCGCGGGCGGCGTCCAGCGCGCCCCGGATCAGGCCGCCGGCGAAGCGGGTGGTGGCGACGATGTCCGAGACGAAGGCGATGGTCGCCGTCTTGCGGGTACGCAGACTGCGGGCGGCCACGTTCGGCCGGTAGCCGAGTTCCTCCGCCGCCGCGAAGACGCGCTGGTGCGCCTCGGCGGAGAGTCGGGTGCCCTCGCGCCCGTTGAGCACCATCGAGGCTGCGGTCTTGGACAGCCCAGCCCGTCGCGCGACATCGGCCAGTGTTGCCCTGTTGCGGCCCATCAGTCCTCCGTTCGCGGTCGTCCGTACGACGCCGCCGTTGCCCATCATGATGGGTCGAGTCGCGTTCCGGCTCACCGGTGACCGGCCGGGTGTCGGCGAAGCCCCCTGGTGAACCCCTTGTTTCCGGACCGTTGCCAACTCGTCCTTGACAGGCCGGGGTGCCGCGCGCATGCTCTGCTAAATCAGTTTAGCGACGTTGTTTCGCCACTGCGGGGGCCGCTGTCGCAGCGACCTCCGAGGTCATATCGGATACCGCGAGCCGAGGTTGGGTGCGCGACGCGCAGGCGTGGCGTTCACCGACCGTGGTGGCGAGCGTACCCCCGGTCGACGACCGGTGGGGACGTGCGGATGAGTCAAGGGAGCCATTGACGTGCGGGAGTTGTCCACCAGATTCACCCGTCGCCGGCTGGCACTGATGGTGCCACTACTCGCCGTCGGTCTGACGGCCACCGCCTGTAGCGCACCCGGTTCGGAACAGACCGCGCCGGAGGACTCCGGCGCCCCGGTCAGCACCGAGCTCGGGACCGACCCGATCACCCTGGAGATGTACGCGGAGACCGGCTTCCCGCTGGCCAAGGCGCTCGCCGACGAGTTCACCAAGCAGCACCCCAACGTCACGTTCAACATCCGCGAGGACCAGTTCACGGTCATCGTGGAAAACGCGCCCCGGGTGCTCGCCTCGGACAACGCGCCCGACATCATCCGGCTGCCCACCATGGTCGACCTGGTGAAGGACGGCCTGCTGAAGAACCTCGACCCGTACTTCGACGCGCACGGCTGGGACAAGTTCCCCGCCTCCCAGCTCGTCCAGCTCCGGCTCACCGACGGCGGCGCGGAGCGCGGCACCGGCTCGCTGTACGGCATGGGGCTCGGCTACAGCGTGACCGGCGTGTTCTACAACAAGAAGCAGGCCGAGCAGGTGGGCATGACCCAGCCGCCGGCCACCATCGCCGAGTTCGAGGACCTGTTGGCCAAGGCCAAGTCCGCCGACCTCCAGCCGATCATGCAGTTCAACAAGAACACCGCCGGCATCAACTTCCCGTACCAGGCGTTGCAGAACCAGTTCGGCGACCCGGGCCCGATCGCGGACTGGATCTTCCAGAAGCCGGGTGCCACCTTCGACACCCCCGCGTCGCTGAAGGCCGCCCAGACCATCGAGAAGTGGGCCAAGGCCGGCTACTTCCCGAAGGACGCCAACGCCATCGACTACACCGCGATGATGGGCGAGTTCCAGAAGGGCAACGGCCTGTTCATGTTCAACGGCGACTGGGAGTCGGCGAACCTGGACAAGAACATGGCCGGCGACGTCGGGTTCTTCCTCTTCCCCGGTGAGACCGCCGAGGCCAAGAACGTGGCGATGTCCGCGCCGAACACCTTCGGTGTCGGTGCCCGGGCCAAGAACGCCGACGCCGCGGCCTTCTTCCTGAACTGGGTGCACACCAACGACAAGGCCCGTGAGATCTCGGTGAACGTCGGCGGCTCGCACCCGGGTGGCCCGGCCGAGCTGGCGCTGCCGCCGGTGACCGAGGGCACCGTCCTGGCCGAGACGCTGAAGGCGTCCCAGCAGCTCGGCGCCGACAACGGCGCGGTGGACTTCACCGCCAACGCCACCGGTGGCATCTTCGCCGCCGCCATCACCCCGGAGATGCAGAAGCTGATCGCCGGCCAGCAGAACCCGGAGGGCTACGTCAAGGCGGTCCAGGCCGAGTACGAGAAGGAACTCTCCCGATGACGTCTGCCCTCGGCAGCGTTCCCGCCGGGTCGGGCACCCCTGCCCGACCCGGCGGTGCGGACCCCCGTCCCGCCACGCGGCCCCACCGGAAGCGGTGGGGCCGCGTGGTGCGGTGGAGCGGCTGGCTCTGGGTCCTGCCCGCCCTGGCCATGTACGGCTTCTTCGTCCTGCGTCCGCTCGTGATGACCGTGCAGTACTCGCTCTACCGCTGGAACGGCATCGGGGCGGCCACCTGGGTCGGCCTGGACAACTACGTCACCGTCTTCACCGACCGCGACCTGCTGAAGATCATCGGTAACGCCTTCGTCCTGATCATCTTCTTCAGTTTCATCCCGGTCGTCCTCGGCCTGGTGGTGGCCAGCCTGGTCCGGCGCATCACCACCGGCCCCGGCGGCACGCTGGTCCGGACCGTGCTCTTCCTGCCGCAGGTGATCCCGCTGGTGGCGGCCGGTATCGCGTGGAGCTGGGTGCTGTCCAGCAACGGTCTGGTCAACCAGGCCCTGCGGGCCGTCGGGCTGGACGGCATCACCCGGGCCTGGCTCGGCGAGTTCAGCACCGCGCTGCCGTCGGTGGGCGTGATCGGCACCTGGATCATGCTCGGACTCTGCACGATCCTGCTGGTCACCGGCATGAGCAAGATCGACCCGTCGCTGTACGAGGCGGCCCGGATGGACGGTGCCGGCCCGATCCGCGAGTTCTTCGCGGTGACCCTGCCCAGCCTGCGCCAGGAGATCGGCGTCTGCCTCACCGTGACCATCATCGCGGCGCTGGCCAGCTTCGACATCGTCTACATCTCGACCAGCGGCGGCCCGGGCATCCAGACCACCGTGCCGGGGCTGGAGATCTACCGGCTGGCCTTCTCCCAGCGCCAGGTCGGGCTCGCCTCGGCCCTGGGCGTGGTGCTGATGCTGCTGGTGCTGATCTGCGTGCTGCCCATCCAGCGGCTGACCCGGGGGGAGAAGCCATGAACATGACCACCCGCAGCGAGCGGCTGACCGGGCGGATCTTCCTGATCGCCCTGGTCGTCGTCACCCTGCTGCCGTTCCTGAGCATGCTCTCGGCGGCCCTGCAACCACGTGGCACCGTACCCACCGGCCTGGCCTGGCCCTCCGATCCACAGTGGGGAAACTTCGCCGACGCCTTCACCGCCGCGAACATGGGCGCCCTGCTGGGGTCCAGCATGCTGATCGTGGCCGGGGTGGTGCCGTTCGGCGTGATCATCGCGACCATGGCCGGCTTCGGCCTCGGGCACCTGCGGGTGGCCGGCGGTCACATCGCCTTCGGGTTGCTGCTGCTCGGTCTCACGCTGCCCTTCGAGGCGGTGGTGACCCCGCTGTACTACCAGATGCGGGACCTCGGTCTGCTGAACACCCGGTGGGCCATCATCCTGCCGCTGGTCGGCCTCTACATGCCGTTCGCGGTCTTCTGGATGCGCGCCCACTTCACCAACGTGCCGCGTGAGCTGTCCGAGGCCGCGCGCGTCGACGGCAGCAACACCTGGCAGCTGTTCTGGCGGGTGCACGTGCCGCTGGCCCGACCGGCCATCGCCTCGCTGACCATCCTGCTGTTCCTCTGGACCTGGAACCAGTTCCTGCTCGCCATCGTCATGGTCGACGACGCCACCAAACGGACCATGGCCGGTGCCCTCGGCGCGTTCCAGGGACAGTGGGGAACCGATCTGGTCTTGCTCTGCGCCGGATCGTTGCTCATCCTCACTCCGACGCTCATCGTGTTCCTGATCTTCCAGCGCCAGTTCATCAAGGCGCTCCTGCAGGGCTCCGTGAAGGGATGACGGGTTGAACGACACCCCGATCCACGGCCACGCCGACGAGGGCTTCGGGCCCGTCGCCGACGTGTTCCGGGACAACTTCGTCCACCGTGGGGAGGTCGGCGCCGCAGTCGCCGTCTACCTGCGGGGCACCAAGGTCGTGGACCTGTACGGAGGGCTGGCCGACCAGCGCTCCGGCCGGCCGTGGACCGCCGACACCCCGGCCGTCGTCTTCTCGGTGACCAAGGGGATCATGGCGATCTGCGCCTACCTCCTGGTCCAGCAGGGCCGGCTCGACCTCGACGCCCCGGTCATCCGGTACTGGCCCGAGTTCGGTCGGCACGGCAAGGCCGAGATCCCGGTCCGCTGGCTGCTCACCCACCAGTCCGGACTGCCCACGCTGGACCGCGCCTTCACCCGGGCGGAGGTGCTCGCCTGGGACCCGGTGATCGAGGCGATCGAGGAGCAGACGCCGCTGTGGCAGCCGGGTACGGCCCACAGCTATCACCCGATCACCTACGGCTGGCTGATCGGCGAGGTGATCCGCCGGATCACCGGGGAGATGCCCGGCACCTACCTCGCCCGGACCCTCGCCGAGCCGCTCGGTCTGCGTACCTGGGTCGGCCTGCCGCCCGCCGAGCGCGACGCGGTCGCCTGGATGCTGGCACCGCTCGGCGAGCCCTTCCCGGCCGGCGACCCGGTCGCCGACCGTGGGATCACCATGGGCGGCGCGTTCGCCTTCCCCGCCGACGCCGCCGGCCTGGTCAGCTTCAACGACCCGGCGATCCAGGCCGCCCAGATCCCCGGTGCGGGCGGGATCAGCACCGCCGAGTCGCTGGCCCGCCTCTACGCCGCCTGCGTCTCCGAGGTCGGCGGCGGACCGCTGCTCACCACCGCGTCCGTCGACGACGCCGTCACCGTCCGCGTCGCCGGCCAGCAGGTGTACGGACTCCCCGACGTCGGACACCGCTGGGGGACCGGCTTCCTCGTCCACTCGACGCCGCGCCCGATGCTCGGCGAGCGCAGCTTCGGCCACGACGGTGCGGGCGGACACCTCGCCTTCGGCGACGACCAGCACCGGGTCGGTTTCGGCTACGTGGTCAACCAGATGGGTGGCGTGGTCGACGAGCGGGCCAATCTGCTCGCCGCGGCCCTGCTCTCCTGCCTGAGCGAGTAGGCGGACCGGTTCGACGTCACGGCCGACGAGCCGTGACGTCGACCCCGCCGTCACCCGTCCGGCGTGGTGCGGCCCGTCCGACCTGACCGGCCCGTGCGGCGCAGGGCGGTGACCACGAGCAGGGGTGCGAACGCCTCCGCGCCGGCCGCCACCCGCTCGGCCAGACCGACGCGCCCGCCGTCGGCCGCCATCTCGGCCACGAACCAGGCCACGGCCAGCAGCAGCCCGACCGCCAGCGCAACCCACGGCGCCCGTTGTCCCGCCGCCCGTTGTCCTGCGGCCCGTGCTGCGGCCGGCCAGAGTGCCAGCGCGCCGAAGGCCACGGCGGCGGCGAGCGTGTGGGGCACCGACCCGCCACCGTCGGCCGGTAGCGGGAACACCGCCACCGCCAGCGTCGCCACCCCGCCGAGGGCGAGCAGGGCCCGCCCGGCGGGTGCGAGGGTACGCAGCCCGGCGGCGGTCACACAGTGGCAGAGCCCGAGACCGGCCAGCGCCACCGTCATGATCCACCGGTCGGTGGCGCCGACGGCGGCGAGTGCGCTGATCGTGCCGGTGATCTGGTCGAACCCGCCCGGTTGGCGGGCCGCGCCCAGCGTCCACCCACCGATCAGGAGGATCGGTGCCGCCACGGCGGAGACCAGCGCCCATCCCGGTACGACTCGCATCCCCGCACCGTACGTGCCGTCCCGCCGCTCCCACGCCACCGGCACGGACCAGGCCGCGCCGTCCGCGCGCCGTTGCTCGGCGTCAGTCCCGTCGATCATGGAGTCGTGGCGTGCAGGAAAGCCATCTACCGGTGCAATCCGGCAGCCACCACTCCATGATCGACGAGGCGATGCCGTGGGAGCGGCGGGAGGGCCGGGAGGGCCGGGAGGGCCCGG
>NZ_JBEYSG010000008.1:0-342608 GCF_040642635.1 Micromonospora sp. NPDC047793
CGGTGTCGCGGTGGCCCCCCACCCCCGCCCCCCCCCCCCCCCGCGGCTTGGTGCTGCTGTGGGCCTCCATCCCCACCCCCCTGGCGGGGCCGCGCGCGGTGGCGGCGGGGGGGGGCAGCGGGGCGGCGCCGGATGGTACGAGAGATCAGGCGACGGCGAAGAAGAACTTCTCGCCGTTGCCGAGACCCAGGTCTTCCCTGCTCCAGTCGATGTTCTTGCTCGAAATCAACTGCTTGTTACCGGCCTTGCCGGCGGTGACGGCCTGCTCGTCCCAACCACCGAGGTAGATCGAGCCGTCCGCGTTGTAGTCCAGGAAGTAGAACGTCTGGTACGAGCCGGTCGACTTGCTGTTGGCGATCAGCGGCTTGGTGCCCTTGCTCGCCGCGATCACGTACCGGTTGTTGGCCAGGGCCTTCAGGTAGAAGAGACCATCGCCCCGGTTGACCATCTGGTACTTGGTCGACTTGGTGACCGACTTGCTGGTGGCGATCAGCGGCTTGCTGCCCGCGACCACGTACCGGTTGCTCGCCTTGGCCTTGATGGTGACCACCGGGGCCGGCGCGTCGAAGGTGAACTTCTCCGTGGAGCCGACGCTGGTCTTGCTCGCCTTCAGCGACGACTTGCCGGACTTCGCCGCGGTGACGTACTTGCCGTTGGCCTTGGCCTTGAGGCTGACCGTCCCGTCGGTGTGGTGCACGATCGTGAACTTGCCCGCCGTGACGATCGTCTTGTGACTGGCGATCAGCGGCTTGGTGCCCTTGCTCGGCGCGACGACGTACCGGCCGGTGCTCTTGGAGCGCAGCGCGACCAGCCCGCTACCGGCGTTGACGACGTCGTACCGCTGCGCGGTGCCCAGGCTCGACCCGTTGTTGACCAGTGCCTTCTTGGTGCTGGCCGCGGTGACGAACTTGCCGTTGGAGCTGGCCTTCAGGCCGTACGAGTTCCGGGCCTGGGTGACCGAGCCGACGGTGAGCAGCCGGTCCATCGAACCCTTCGGGTCGTACACCGCACCGGCGATGCCGGTGGTGACGATCCGGTCGCGAACCTGCTTCGGCTTCCACGTCGGGTTGCTCTGCAGCAGCAGGGCAGCCGCGCCGGCCACGTGCGGGGCGGCCATCGAGGTGCCGCTCATCCCGACGCTACCGGTGTTGTTGTCGTGCCGGGCCGAGACGATGCTGACGCCGGGGGCGAACACGTCGAGGCACTTGCCGTAGTTCGAGAACCACGCGCGCATGTCGATCCGGTCGGTGGCACCCACCGTGATGGCGTCCGGCACCCGCGCCGGGGAGACGTTGCAGGCGTTCTGCGACTCGTTGCCGGCCGCGATCGCGTAGGTGACGCCCGAGTCGACGGACTTCCGCACGGCCGCATCGATCGCCGCCGACACGCTGCCTCCGAGGCTCACGTTGGCGACGGCACGCCTCGGCGCGTTCTTCATCGCGTCCTCGGTGACGAAGTTGATGCCGGCGATGACACTGTCCGTGGTGCCGAAACCGTCGCAGTCGAGCACCCGTACGCCGACGAGCTTGATCTGCTTCGCCACGCCGTACTTGGCGCCGCCGACGGTGCCGGCCACGTGCGTGCCGTGGCCGTCGCAGTCCTCCTCCGATGCCGGCACCGGCGTGGTGGGATCCGGCTCCGTCCCGGGGTCGATGGGCTCGGCGAAGTAGTCGAACCCGATACTGGCCCGGCCACCGAAGTCCTGGTGCTTGGTGTGGATACCGGTGTCCACGATGTACGCCGTGACGTTGCTGCCCGTGTTCGGGTACTTGAAGCTCTTGTTCAGCTTCGCGGACGCCTGGTCGAGCCGGTCGAGACCCCACGACGGCGGGTTGCTCTGGGTGGCACTGGCCGACACCCGGCGCACCGGCTCCACGTAGGCCACGGCCGGGTTGGCCGCCACCTTATCGGCCTGCTGCTTGCTCATCGAGGCCGAGAAGCCGGGCAGCGCCGTACCGAAGACCTGCCGGACGTTGCCGCCGTTGTCCCGGATGAGCTTGGCGGCGATGGTCCGGACCGAGGTGTAGGTGGCCCGCTGGTCCTTCAGTACGACGATGTAACGGCCGGGAACGACGTCGGAGCGTTCGGTGCCACGCACCTCGGCCCGCGCGGGCTCGTCAGGGGTGGTCGCCAACGCGGCTTGGCCGGTGGCGACGGTGATGATGGAGGAGGCGGTCGCGAGGGCGAGCCCGGCCGCCGCCGAGCGGCGCAGTACGCCACGGTATTTCACTAAGTGATCTCCCCGTTGTGTCGACCGTGCCGGGTGGGCAGGTCGGACGGACAGTGAACGTCTCGCTTCGGCAGGAAACCTGCTAGCGAAGAGACGTAGCAACATCATGTACGACGGACGCAACGACCTGTCTCAACCTTTCGGTCGAAACGTCGGCGTTTCGTCGTAGCGTCCTACCCCGACGGAACGAGCCACGGTGGACGTCGGGTCGGGCGGTGGTGTTCCACAGCCGCACGGCGGCAGGACGACGGCGGTCGGCGGTCAGCCGACGATGCCCTCCTGGCGGGCCCAGCGCAGCAGCTCGGCCTCGGCGGTGTCGCGGTCCAGCGGCCCGTGTTCCAGGCGCAGGTCCTTGAGGTGCTTCCAGGCGCGGCCCACGATCGGCCCCGGTGGTACGCCGAGCAACTCCATGATCGCGTTACCGTCCAGATCGGGCCGGACCCGGGCCAGGTCCTCCTCGGCCTCGATCCGGGTGATCCGTTCTTCCAGCGCGTCGTAGTCGGCGGCGAGCTGGGCGGCCTTGCGCCGGTTGCGGGTGGTGCAGTCGGACCGGGTCAGCTTGTGCAGCCGGGACAGCAGGTCGCCGGCGTCGGTCACGTACCGCCGTACCGCCGAGTCGGTCCACTCGCCCCGGCCGTAGCCGTAGAACCGCAGGTGCAGCGCCACCAGCGTGGTGACCTTGGCGGTGACGTCCTTCGGGTAGCGCAGCGCCTTCATCCGCGCCTTGGTCAGCCGGGCACCGACCACCTCGTGGTGGTGGAAGCTGACCCGTCCGTCCGTACCGACCGACTTGGTGGCCGGCTTGCCGACGTCGTGCATCAACGCGGCCATCCGCAGGACGAAGTCCGGCCCGTCCTGCTCGTACGACATCGCGTTACGTACCACCGTCAGGGTGTGCTCGTAGACGTCCTTGTGCTGGGCGTGCTCGTCGATCTCCAGCTTGAGACCGGTCAGTTCCGGCAGGAAGCGCTCGGCCAGCCCGGAGTCCACCAGCAGTCGCAGCCCGGTGATCGGGTCAGCCGCGGTGAGCAGCTTGGTGAACTCGTCACGGATCCGCTCGGCGGTGATCCGGTCCAGGTCCGCCGCCATCCGGTTCATGGCCGCCTGCACGTCGGGGTGGACCGCGAAGCGGAGCTGGGCGGCGAACCGGGCGGCCCGCAGCATCCGCAGCGGATCGTCGCCGAACGACTCGGCGGGCGTCCCCGGGGTACGCACCACCTTCGCGGCCAGGTCGGCGAGCCCGCCGTACGGGTCGGTGAACCGGTGCTCGGGCAGGCTCACCGCCATCGCGTTGACGGTGAAGTCGCGCCGCCGCAGGTCCTCGACCAGGCTGCTGCCGTACTGGACCACCGGGTTGCGGCTGACCTGGTCGTACGACTCGGCGCGGAAGGTGGTGATCTCCAGCCGCAGGCCGTCTCGCTGGCAACCGATGGTGCCGAACTCCCGGCCGGTCTCCCAGACCGCCTCGGCCCAGCCGCGCACGACGGCGAGCGTCTGGTCCGGGTGGGCGTCGGTGCAGAAGTCGAGGTCGTCACCGAGCCGACCGAGCAGGGCGTCGCGGACCGAACCGCCCACAAGGTGCAGTTCGTGGCCGGCGGCGGCGAACCGGCGACCCAACTCGTCGGCGACCGGCGAGACCCGGAGGAGTTCGGCGACGGCGTTGCGCTGCGCGGCGGTGAGTTCGCGGCGGTCGGTGGTGTGGGATGCGGCGGCTTCGGACATCGGACCAGCAGCCTATCGGTCCAGATCGGCATCTCATCCGCCGGGCGCGGGTAACCGGCCGGGGTTGACTAAGGTCTGTGGCGTGGGGGCCGGTACGGCTCCGGCGTACCCCTGGGAGGCACAGCATGAGCGGCGGGCTCTACCGCAGCGCGAACGCCGCGCAGGGCGGCGCGCCCGGCGGTCGGCCGGACGACGGTGCCACGTTCATCTCCGCCGACCCGCTGAACCAGCCGGCCGTCGAGTCGGTCGCGCCCCCCCAGGAGCAGGTCGGCGAGGCCAGCGCCGCCACCAACAGCGCGGTCATGGCGATCGGCAGCCTGGTCAGCCGGGGTACGGGATTCCTCCGCAACCTGGTCATCGGCGCGGCGCTCGGCGGGGCGCTGGTGGGCGACGCCTACACCACCGCGCAGATCCTGCCGGGAATGGTCTACGAGTTCCTGCTCGGCGGCATCCTGACCAGCGTGCTGATCCCGGTGCTGGTACGCCGGCGCAAGGCGGACAGCGACGGCGGCCAAGCGTACACCCAACGGCTGTTGACCCTGGCGCTGCTGGCCCTCGGTGCCGCCGCCCTGCTCGCGGTCGCCCTCGCCGTACCGCTGACCTGGCTCTACGGTGCCAGCGAGTCCGCGCCCGGCTACTCCGGCCTGGTCACCGGGCTGGCCCGGCTCATGCTGCCGATGATCTTCTTCTCCGGCCTGAGCGCACTGATCAGCGCCGTGCTCAACACCCGGGGCCACTTCGCCGCACCGATGTGGGCACCGATCCTGAACAACCTGGTGGTCATCGGCACCGCCGGCCTCTACATCGGGATCTTCGGCGCCGAGATCGTCGGCCCGGACGACATGACCACCGGCCGGGTCCTGCTGATCGGTGGCGGCACCCTGCTCGGCGTCGCCGTCCAGGTCGCCGGCCTGATGCCGGCGCTGCGCAAGGTCGGTTTCCGATGGAAGCTCCGCTTCGACTTCCGCAAGCTCGGGCTCGCCGAACTGGGCCGGCTCGGGGCGTGGATGATCTGCTACGTCGCGGTCAGCCAGATCGGCCTGATCGTGCTGTTCAACCTGTTGAACCGCGCCGGCAAGGAGAACTCCGCCGGTCCGCTGATCTACAACAACGTGTTCCTGCTGTTGATGACCGCGCACGGCATCATCGCCGTATCGATCATCACGGCGCTGATGCCCCGGATGAGCGCCGCTGCCGCCGACGGCCGGTACGCCGACCTCGCCGCGGACCTGTCCCGGGGCACCCGCACCGTCTCGGCGGTGCTCGCGCCGATCGCGGTCTGCTACGCCGTGCTCGCCACCCCGATCGCGTTCACCCTGTTCCGATGGGGCGCGTTCGACGAGGACAACGCCACCGCGACGTCCCTGGTGCTGCTCGCCGCCGCGCTGGCCCTGGTGCCGTTCGCGATCAGCCAGCTCTTCACCTTCGCCTTCTACGCACTCCCCGACACCCGCACCCCGGCGCTGATCAACATTCCGGTGGTGGCGCTGCGGATCGGCGTACAGATCGCGCTGTTCCTGATCTTCTCGGCGAGCTTCGCGGGCGCCGGGATGATGATCGGCAACACCGTCTCCTACCTGGCCGCCGCCATCATCTCCGCGTGGCTGCTGCGGCCCCGGGTGGGGCGGATCGGGCTGGGCGCGATCCTGCGAACCCTCGGCCGGGTGGCGGTCGCGGCGGTGGGAGCAGCGGTGGCCGGCCTGCTGGTGGTCGCGCTGCTACCGGGAGGCGACACGCCGACTCGGCTGGAGGCCGTCGTGCAACTCGTGGTGGGTGGCGCAGTTATCGGCGGTACCTATCTCGGGCTGGCCACGGTGCTGCGCATCTCCGAGATCACCGAAGTGCTGGGGATGGTCCGCAGGCGTCTCGGGCGGTGATCGCCGACGCCTGACGCCGCTGCACTGAGCGTGACCGGGGATCACCAGGCTGGGGATGCACCTGTGGATAACTCCGCGATTCGCCGCTCACCTACCGGATCGGCCTGTGGATAACCAACCGGAAGGCCGAGTATGGTCAGCCGTTCGACGGGAACCCTGTTACGTCCCACCCGCCGTCACATCCGGTACCGCCCCTGCGACAGCCGGATGCGGACGACCTCTAGATTGGCTAGTACATGTGCCGGCAACGTGACTGACATCGGTCGCAACGGGACGAGTCCGCCTGACTGCGAACTCCCCGGCCGGCAACGGCGGGAAGATGACATGTCGGGGAGCGGGCCAACCCAGGTAAGGTCGCTCTCGACGGGTACGGCAGGACCGGCGCGCGTCACATCGCGGGACCGGTCCGTCCGGTGCCACACGAAGGTGGAGCGGGAAGTCAGATGCCCAGCAGCGCGGGTCCATCGATCGGCACGATCACCGAGGGAGGACGGGTGACCCAGGTCGGCGAGGGTCAGGACGCGGACGAGACCACTCCGCCGGTCATGACCTTCGGTGCTCCGACAGCCGGTGAGATCCTCGCCGAGCGGTACGAACTGGTCGAGCACATCAACAACGACAGCGCGGGCCGATTGGTCTGGCGCGGTGTCGACGTCGTGCTCCGCCGACCCGTCGCGGTCGTGATGCGCTACCCGGGTGGCGACTCCGCCACCGAGATGCTCCAGGCCGCGGTCGCCGCGAGCCGGGTCATCCACCCCAACCTGACCGGCGTCTACGACGCCATCGACGAGGCCGACCGGGCCTACGTCGTGCGCGAGTGGGTCGACGGGCGGTCCCTACGGGAACTGGTCGCGGACGGGCCGCTGGACGGCGCCCGGGCCACCGCCGTCGGCAGTGCGGTCGCCAGCGCGCTGGCCGCCGTGCACGCCACCGGCATGGTGCACGGCAACGTGCACCCCGGCACGGTGATGATCAGCGACGACGGCCGCGTGGTGCTGGCCGACGCGCGGACCGACGGTGACGACAGCCAGGAGAGTGACGTCCGGGCGGTCGGCGGAGTCCTCTACTACGCGCTGACCGGCTACTGGCCGCACAACGAGGCGCCGCTGCGCGGTGCCACCGCCGGGCACGGTCGAGCGGCCATCCCGGACGCGGTACGCGACGCCAACGGCGTGGTGGCGGCTCCCCGTCAGGTCCGGGCCGGGGTTCCGGCCTACCTCGACGACCTCACCACGGACCTGCTCGACGGCGGGATCGCCCCGCCCTCCTCGGACGTGCTCGCCGCCGAACTGGCCCGACTCGACGTACCCGCCGACGACGACTACCTCGACAACAGCGGCCCACTGCGCTTCGCCGGTGAGTCCGGTGACGAGCCCTCGCCGCTGGCCGCCGCCGGCGGCCGGAAGGTGGCGCTGGGCATCGCCGGTGTGCTGGTGGTGGCTCTGGTCGGCCTGCTCGTCGGCATCAGCGCCCTCGGCGGTGACGACGACAGCCCACAGACCGACCCGGTCGCCGCGCCCACGTCCAGCGCCGCGACGAGCGAGGAACCACCGCCGCCGGCCGCCGTGCAGGATCTCAAGATCAGCGCCGCCCGGATCATCGACCCGGACAGCAACGATCGCAGTGAGGTCCGTGACGCCGAGAAGGTCTTCGACGGCGACCGGGACCAGGGCTGGTCGACGGAGACCTACAACCGGAGCAACTTCGGCAACCTCAAGGAAGGCATGGGGGTCTGGGTCGACCTCGGCACCGAGCGGACCGTCAAGTCGGTGCAGGTCCACCTCTCCAGCACCGGCGCCTCCGCATCACTGCTCACCGGCACCGTCCAAGCCCCCTCGACCAGCGCGGGTGACCGCCAGATCGTGGACGCGTTCAAGAACGGCCCGATCGGGCAGCCCTTCGAGGAGCACGACGGCACCACGATGACCTTCAACGGCTTCGACGCCGACCAGAAGTACCGCTACCTCATGTTCTGGATCACCGAACTGCCGCCGAACAACGGTGGCTTCAAGGTCGGCGTCCAGGAGATCACGGTCCAGGGGTCATGAGCTGGTCTCCACCGGAGCGGCACGTCCAGCGGACCCGGTGATGGAGGTATCCGGCCGGGACGCTGCCGGCGTACCGCTGGACGGGGTGGTCAGCGACATCGACCTGCTCCGCGCCCACGCCGACGGTGACCGGGACGCGTTCGCCACGCTGTTCCTGCGGCACCGGGACCGGCTCTGGGCGGTCGCCCTGCGTACCCTCGGCGACCGTGAGGAGGCCGCCGACGCGCTCCAGGACGCGATGCTGTCGGCCCACCGGGCCGCGGCGCGGTTCCGGGGCGACGCCGCCGTCACCACCTGGTTGCACCGGATCGTGGTGAACGCCTGCCTCGACCGCATCCGTCGTCGGCAGGCCCACCCCACGGTGCCGCTACCCGACGGGACGCACGACCCCGACACCGGCGGCGGCGCCGGTGGCCCCGAACCGACCGCACCGGTACGCGACCACGACACCGCGATGGTCGTCCGGGAAGCCCTGGCCACCCTCCCGACCGAGCAGCGGGCTGCCCTCGTCCTGGTGGATGTGCAGGGCTACCCGGTCGCGGAGGTCGCGCGGATCCTCGGCGTCGCCGAGGGCACCGTGAAGAGCCGGTGCGCCCGAGGTCGCGCCCGGTTGGCACTCCTGCTCGGGCACCTGCGGACCGGCAGCGAACCGGCTCCCGCCGGTGCCGGTGAGGTGCCGCGAATCACCCGGGGGAACCCCGGAGCCCCGCACGGCGTCCGATCGAGGTCGGGACACCATCGTCCGGATGCCAACCAGGAGGAATCGTGAGTGCCGGGGAGTTCAGCGGGGTCGACCTCGACCTGCTCGCCGATTACCTCGGCGGTGCGCTGGACGGCACCCCGCAGCAGGCCGAGGTCGCCCGCCTCGTCGATCAGGACCCGGACTGGGCGCGGGCGCACGCCCGACTCGCCCCCGCCGTCGACGAGGTCCGGGACGAGTTGGTCGACTGGGGCGTGCCGGCGGTCGAGATGCCGCCTGCGGTCAGCGACCGGATCCTCGCCGCGCTGCGCGACGCCGACCTCCCGACCGCCGCGCTCTCGCTCGGCGTCCCCGAGGAGGACACCGACGACGCGGTGACCACGGATGTCGACGACCACGCCTCGACGAAGCCCTCGCCGGTGCCGGCCCAGCCGGTCGGCGGCACCCGACGGCCCGGCGGCAGCCCACGGCCGGGCCAGGAACGCGGCGCACCGAGCCATCCGGGTCGGCGTAGGCGCCGCTGGGCCCGGCTGGCCGGACCGGTCGCGTTGGCCGCCGCAGCGGTGGTCGGCCTCGGTGCCCTGCAACTGTCCCGGCCCGATCAGGCCGGGGACTCGACGGCCGGCACGGCCCTGAGCGATCGCGGCACCAGCCCGGCCGCGCCGCAGGCGTACTCGGAGGACCCGGCCGGGCAGGCACCGGAGGCCGCGTCACCGGACCGTGGCGCCGCATCGGCCCCCACCCCGTTCCGGATCGGCAGTCCACCGGTCCGCAGCGGGGCCGACTACACGCCGGAGAGCCTCACCGGGCCGACGGTGATGAATGGCCCCGGGGACGGCACGGAGCCCACGTACGGCACGGAGAGCGACAACCGGCTCGCCGTACCCGGTGAACTCAGCCGGCTCGGCGACCAGGCGGCGTTGAGCGCCTGCCTGGCCGACATCGGGGTCGAGCACGGAGTCCAGCCGTTGGTCTTCGACGTCGTCGACTACGCCCGCTTCGGTGGGCTCCCGGCTCTGGTGGTGCGCTTCACCGACGCCGCCGGCGTGCAGTGGGCCTGGGTCAGCGGGCCGGAGTGCGGAATCCCAGGATCCGGCTCGGACACCCGCTACCGATCGCGGGTAGGGTGAATCGCGGCCACTGGACGTTTGGCCGACCAAGTGACGTGACCCACCGGATGACCGGCTCGGGAATCTCCGCTTCGTACGATGACGTTCTGCAGGTCAGATGCCGCCGCGTCGGCACTCGGTTCGGTATCGGCGGATGACGCCGGTGGCGACGCTCAACACGATTGGGAGATGGCAGTGGACGAGGTCCGCAACCTGATCATCATCGGCTCCGGGCCGGCCGGTTACACCGCAGCGGTCTACGCGGCACGGGCGAACCTCAAGCCGCTGGTCATCGAGGGCGTACAGTCCGGCGGCGCGTTGATGACCACCACCGAGGTGGAGAACTTCCCCGGCTTCGCGGACGGCATTCTCGGTCCCGAGCTGATGGACAACATGCGCAAGCAGGCCGAGCGGTTCGGGGCCGAGTTCCTGACCGACGACGTCACCCGGGTCGAGCTGGCCGACACCGGCCAACCGGGCGCGGTGAGCACCGTCTGGATCGGTGAGAGCGCCTACCGCGCCTCGGCCGTCATCCTCGCCACCGGTTCCGCCTGGCGCCCGCTCGGCGTACCGGGTGAGCAGGAGTACCTGGGCCACGGCGTCTCGTCCTGCGCCACCTGTGACGGCTTCTTCTTCCGCAACCAGCACATCGTGGTCGTCGGTGGCGGCGACTCGGCGATGGAGGAGGCCAGCTTCCTGACCCGCTTCGCCGAGTCGGTCACCATCATCCACCGCCGCGACTCGTTCCGGGCCAGCAAGATCATGGCGGAGCGCGCGCTGGGCAACGACAAGATCAAGGTCGAGTGGAACACCGTGACCGAGGAGATCCTCGGCGCGGACGGCAAGGTCACCGGGGTACGGGTACGCAACGTGCACACCGGGGAGGCCAAGGTTCTCGACGTCACCGGCGTGTTCGTGGCGATCGGGCACGACCCGCGCAGCGAACTGTTCCGGGATCAGGTCGAGATGGACGACGAGGGCTACGTCAAGGTCCAGGCCCCCAGCACCCGGACCAGTCTCCCGGGCGTCTTCGCCGCCGGTGACCTGGTCGACCACACGTACCGGCAGGCCATCACCGCAGCCGGCACCGGCTGCGCCGCCGCGCTCGACGCGGAACGCTTCATCGCCACGCTGCCCAAGGGCTGAACAGACACATCCCGGAGGAAGGGTCACACAGTGGGAGCAACCAAGTCGGTTACCGACGCTAGTTTCGCCGCAGACGTACTCAAGTCCGACAAGCCGGTCCTGGTGGATTTCTGGGCCGAGTGGTGCGCACCGTGCCGCAAGGTGTCGCCCTTGCTGGAGGAGATCGCGGGCGAGATGGGCGACCAGGTCAGCATCGTCAAGCTCAACATCGACGAGAACCCGGAGACCGCCCGCGCCTACCGGGTGATGTCGGTGCCGACGCTCACCGTCTTCAAGAACGGCGAGCCGGTGCAGTCGATCGCGGGCGCCAAGCCCAAGGGTGAGCTGGTCAAGCTGATCGAATCGGCGCTCTGACCCCATACAGCGCGATCGTCGACCCCGTCCCGGGACCTGCCCGGACGGGGTCGACGCGTTTTTCCCCGCCCGCACCCGCACCGAACGCCCAGCGCCTAACCTCGAACTCGGGGGCCGCCGGACGCCGGTGAGCAACCTGGGTCCCCGTCGCACTGCCACGCGTGCCGACACAGGGCCCGGTAAGCCACCGATCGTGCAGAGGGGGCCGAACGTGCGTCCGATCCGTCCCGGTGACCGGGGACCCGCCGTGATCGAGATCCGAGCAGTGCTGACCAGCCTCGACCTTCTCTCCAAGGCCACCGGTCCGTTCAGCGACGAGTTCGACGCCGCCACCGAGCGGGCCGTACGGGCCTTCCAGCAGTCCCGGGGGCTCAGCGTCGACGGCCGGGTCGGAGCCGAGACCTGGCGGGCACTCGACGCGGCCCGCTGGCGCCTCGGCGCCCGCACCCTCTACCACGCCGTTCCGGTGCCGCTCACCGGCGAAGACGTCCGGTCGTTGCAGGAACGCCTGCTGGAGATGGGGTACGACACCGGCCGTGCCGACGCCATCTACGGGATCCGTACCTCGCGGGCGGTGGCCCAGTTCCAGCGCGAGATGGGGTTGGCACCGGACGGCACGTGCGGCCCACAGACGATGGACGCGCTGCGCCGGCTCGGCCGCAAGGTGGTCGGTGGTCGCCCGCAGTGGCTACGCGAATCCGACGCGATCCGACAGTCCGGGCCCACCCTGGTCGGTCGCACCGTGGTCATCGACCCTGGGCACGGCGGCACCGACCCGGGCGTGGTGGTGCCCGACGGCCCGCTGCGCTGGACCGAGGCGGACCTGGTGCACGACCTGGCCAGCCGGCTCGAAGGTCGACTCGCCGCGTCGGGCGTACGCGTGCAGCTCACCCGGGGACCCGCGTCGGAGACCTGCCTGCCCGACATCGACCGGGCGCAACTGGCCAACTCGCTCGGTGCGGACGTGTTCGTCTCGCTGCACGTCGACGGGCACGCCAACCCGGAGGCCGAAGGCGTCGCCACCTACCACTACGGCACCGACAACGGGGTGACGTCGGCGACCGGCGAGCGGCTGGCCGGGCTGGTCCAGCGGGAGATCGTCGCGCGTACCGGGCTGCGGGACTGCCGTACCCACGCGAAGGCGTGGGACCTGCTGCGAATCACCCGGATGCCGGCGGTACGCGTCGAGGTCTGCTACCTCACCTCGCCGGCCGACCGGGCCCGGCTGATCGATCCCCGGTTCCGGGACCGGCTGGTCGAGGCGATCGTGGCGGCGGTGCAACGGATGTACCTGCCGATCGAGCGGGACGTGCCGACCGGCTCGATCGACGTCAGCGAGCTGCGGGCGGCGGTCGCCGCGGGCACCGTGGTCGACTGAGCGGCCGGGTGCGGCCGTCAGCCCGCCGTGGATCGGGTCGCCGGGGCGGGCCGGACCGGCCGCAGCAGCGACTCCGGGCTCATCGAGCCGAGCAGCTTCTCCAGCGCGTACTCGACGTCGGACTTCCAACTCAACGCCGTCCGCAACTCCAGCCGCAGGCGCGGGTAACGGGGGTGCGGCCGCACGGTCTTGAACCCCACCGAGAGGAAGAAGTCGGCGGGAGCGACACAGGCCCCCGCCGGATCGGCGGCGTCACCGAACTTGGCGTCACCGAACGCCTCGATCGCCTTGATGCCCCGCTTGGTCAGGTCGCGGGCGACCCCCTGCACCAGCATCCGGCCCAACCCGCCACCGGCGAACGCCGGCACCACGTTGGCGGTGGTCAGCAGCGCCGCGTCGGCCGACACGGGAGAGGTCGGGAAGGCCATCGAGCGCGGCACGTAGGCGGGCGGGGCGTACATGACGAAACCGGCGGGCATGCCGTCGACGTAGATCAGCTTGCCGCAGGAACCCCACTCCAGCAGGGTCTGCGAGACCCAGGCTTCCTTCTCCAACCCCGGGTCGCCGGCGGCGCAGGCGCGATCGGCGGAAACCGGATCAAGCTCCCAGTAGACGCACTGCCGGCACGGACGGGGCAGGTCCTCCAGCGTGTCCAGGGTCAGACTGACCAGACGTCGCGACATTGGCGCTTCCCCACACTAGGCTCAGACTCGGGACCGGCCCGGACGGCACCGCCGCATCCCCTGCCCCCGACGAGCGATCGTACGCCGCCGATCGGCGACGCGGGAGGGGACGCGCAAATGCCCTCCTCAGGCACGGTCGACACCGGTCCGGCATGTGGACGCGCGTAATCGAGGGCGCTCGTGGCGGTGTATGGCAGCTACCATCGACACTCGGCGCGCCGTGTCGCCATGGTCGCCGGTGTCCTGGGTATCCCGGGACGGGAGCTGTCCGAGCAGCATCGAGGTGATGTCATGACCGGCACGACACTCGACGACTACACCGACCGGTACGCCCGCCGGGTGCGGGGCATGACCGCCTCGGAGATCCGCGCACTGTTCGCGGTCGCCAGCCGTCCGGAGGTGGTCTCGCTCGCCGGCGGCGCACCCTACATCGCCGCGCTCCCGCTGGACGCCGTCGGCGAGATGCTCGGCCGACTCGCCGCCGAGCACGGCACCACCAGCCTCCAGTACGGCATCGGCCAGGGCACGCTGGAGTTGCGCGAACGGATCTGCGAGGTGATGGCCCTCTCCGGCATCGACGCCGCCTGCGGCGCCTCGCCCGAGGACGTGGTGGTGACGGTCGGCGGCCAGCAGGCGCTCGACCTGGTGGCCCGGCTCTTCCTCGACCCGGGTGACGTGGTGCTCGCCGAGGGACCGACCTACGTCGGCGCGCTCGGAGTGTTCCAGGCCGCCCAGGCACAGGTCGTCCACGTCCCCATGGACGACGACGGCCTGATCCCCGAGGCGTTGGAGATCGCCATCGCCGAGCAGGCCCGGGCCGGGCGGCGGGTCAAGTTCCTCTACACCATCCCCACCTACCAGAACCCGGCCGGTGTGACGCTGAGCGAGGAACGCCGGGAGCGGGTCCTCGACATCTGCGAGCGCGCGGGCCTGCTCGTGATCGAGGACGACCCGTACGGCCAGCTGGGTTTCGAGAGCGAGGCGCCGGCACCGCTGCGCGCCCGCCGCCGGGACGGGGTCTTCTACCTCAGCACGTTCTCCAAGACGTTCGCCCCCGGGTTGCGGGTCGGGTGGATCCTCGCCCCGCACGCGGTCCGCGACAAGCTGGTCATCGCCAGCGAGGCGCAGATCCTCTGCCCCAGCGCGTACGCACAGGCCGCCGTCAGCACCTACCTGAGCACCATGCCGTGGCGGGAGCAGTTGAAGGTCTACCGGGAGGTCTACCGCGAACGGCGGGACGCGATGCTGACCGCCCTGGCGGACCTGATGCCGACCGGGACGAGCTGGACCGTTCCCGCCGGCGGTCTCTTCGTCTGGGCCACGCTGCCCGAGGGCCTGGACTCGAAGGCGATGATGCCCCGGGCCATCGCCGCCCGGGTGGCGTACGTGCCCGGCACCGGCTTCTACGCCGACGGCACCGGCAACGGTCACATGCGGCTCAACTTCTCGTTCCCGCCCCCGGAGCGGATCCGCGAGGGGGTCCGTCGACTGGCCAGCGTGATGGAGCAGGACATCGCCATGCGACGGGTGTTCGGGGCCGTCGGCGCGCCGGACGCGCGGCGAGGTCGGGCCGGCTCCGACACCCCGGGTCCCGACTTGGCATGATGCCCGGCATGGGTGCCACCGCTGCCAGAGAAACCGTCGTGTCCGGTCCCGCCACCACCGACCTCCACGTCCTCGTGCTCGCCGGTGGCCTGTCGTACGAACGGGACGTGTCGCTGCGTTCCGGCCGCCGGGTGCTCGACGCGCTGCGGTCCGTCGGCATGGAGGCCGAGCTGCGTGACGCGGACGTGGCCCTGCTGCCGGCGCTGGACTCCGATCCGCCGGACGCCGTGGTGATCGCCCTGCACGGCGCCACCGGCGAGGACGGCTCACTCCGTGGCGTTCTCGACCTCTGCGGCGTGCCGTACGTCGGGTGCGACGCCCGTGCCTCACGGCTCGCCTGGGACAAGCCGTCGGCCAAGACGGTGCTACGCGAAGCCGGTATCGCCACCCCGGACTGGGTGGCCCTGCCGCACGACCGGTTCAGCGAATTGGGCGCGGTGGCCGTACTCGACCGCATCGTCGCCCGGCTCGGACTGCCGCTGATGGTGAAGCCCGCGCAGGGCGGCTCCGGTCTGGGCGCCGCCGTGGTCCGGGACGCCGCGTCCCTGCCGGCCGCCATGGTCGGTTGTTTCGCGTACGACTCGACCGCGCTCGTCGAGCGGTACGTGGCCGGCATGGACGTCGCGGTCTCCGTCATCGACCTGGGCGACGGCCCGCAGGCTCTGCCGCCGGTCGAGATCGTGCCCCGCAACGGCGTCTACGACTACGCCGCCCGCTACACCGCAGGCCGGACGACCTGGCACACGCCGGCCCGGCTGGACGCGGCGGTGGCCGACGCGGTGGCGGAAGTGGCGCTGGCCGCCCACACCGCACTCGGCCTACGGGACCTCAGCCGGGTCGACCTGATCGTCGACCCGGCCGGTCAGCCGCACGTGCTGGAGGTCAACGTCTCCCCGGGGATGACCGAGACGTCGCTGCTGCCGCTCGCGGTCCAGGCGGCCGGGCTGGACTTCGGCCAGGTGATCGCCGACCTGGTCGCCCGAGCCGCCACCCGCTGAGAGCCTCCTGACGGCTCCGCCGATCCGCCGGCACCCTCGGGACTGCTGATCAGCCGTACGTCCCCTCAGCGCCACGCTGAGCGCCGCTGCCGGGGTGCCGCGATCTCCCTTTGCCTGCCTGGTTGTGGTCACTGCCTGCCTGGTGTTCCGGCCTGCTGACGTCCTGGCCCACCTGGACGAGCCCTTCGCGCGGGCGGGATCACTGGGCCGGGCGGGTACCTTCCCGGCCAGGGGCCGGCGCTGCCGTTCCTGCGCTGGTGGCCGACTCCACCGGCGGCGTCCCGGCACCCCTGTCGTGGGGCTTCTGATCGGGCGCCGGGCGGGCTGCGGCCGGATCGTCGGCCGCAGCGGTCGACCCGGCGTCCTTGCCCTCGACGTTCCTGCCCTCGACGTCCTCGTACTCGGCGTCGTTGTTCTCGGCGTCCGCGGGCTTCCCGGCCGGTGCTTCCTCGGCCTGTTCCTCGACGGCCTGCTCGGGAAGCGTGGTGCCGGACGGACCGCTCGTCCGATCGGTGGGAGAGTCGTCGTCGACCTGGAGCACGTCCGGCGGCTCGGCCGTCTCGCCGATGACGTCCAGGAGCGACCCACCCTCGCTCGGCTGGCGACTCTCCGCAGCGGGTGCCGCCTGGGCGGCGAGGCTGGACGGCGCCTGCCACTGGATGCGGGGCGGCTCGGCCAACGGTCGGCCGCCGAACTCCGCGAGCCAGGCGGCTACCAGAGCCAGGTTCTCCCGCCACTGGTCCTCGGAGATCGGCGGCAGGATCGAATCCCAGAGGGAAAGAAACGTCCCGCGTAGTTGCAGCCGCCCGTACGGTCGGGCAAGGAACCAGAGGTGCAGGTGCGCCGATCCGTCGCCCCACCTGTTGACGTGTACCCGGGCCACCCCGTCGAGCGAGCGGATGGCGCGCTCCAGCCGTACCGTCATCACCCCCAACTCGGCCGCGAGCAGGTTGGGCAGGTCGCCGAGATCGAGGTGCGACCGGGACTCCAGGATGAGCACCATCGGCAGGCCGGTGGGACGGTCCATCGCCCGTACGCGCCACCTCTCACCCACCCAGATGTACGCCTCGTCGGGCGCCTGACATGCGGTGCATTCACGGTGCGCCTCGCCCTTGCGGGGCGGCTCCACCGCGACCGGCTCGTCGAGTCGCTTGACTTGCAGGTCACCTTCGAAGGGGAAAGACGGCCACTGGGTGAAGTCCGGGACTGAGGGAGGGGTGTCGTGCACGAGGCTGACCCTAACCGAGTACGGCACCAGTGTCCCTACCCGAAGCATGTTCGATTCCGCAGCGGCTCAGATCGCGACAGCAGCACACACTCCCACTTTCCCCAGAGTTATCCACAGGCTTGCACGTCGGCCTGCAACTGTCGTCATCCCCAGTTCGGCAAGGGTTTTGGCCCTCGGTTTCACGTGAAACGGCGCCGGCCTGTGGAAAACCGGTGTGGATAACTTTCAAGCCGCTTCCGGTCGTTCCTGCTGTCGCCCGTTTCACGTGAAACGGCGATGCCATCGGAGGTCGCAGGGCGGTCCCTGGCCTCAGTGGGTCGATGTCGCCGGAGCTTCTGAAGCCGCATGCCCCACGCAACAGAGTCCTTCGTCGGCCCTTCGCGGCACGGCTGCCCCTGTCTCCGTTCTCCCGTGAGTGGGCGCGGTGACGAGCCGAGCGGTGGCGAGCCGAGCGATGGCGAGCCGAGCGATGGCGCTGAACGAACCGACTTGTGAGCCAAGCGGTCTGGCGGGTGGGCGAGGACCGAGCCGGTGGGCACATGTCAATCGACGAGCCGGGCGGGCGTGCCCAGTGGTCTGTCCGACAGCAACGCCCAGTCGCCCGGGTGGACCCCTGTCCGGCGGGCCGAGCCAGCCGGCGGGGCCATCGGAAGGACGGACAGGCCGGCGAGCCAGCAGGCGGTCGACAGACGGGCGGATGGGCACGCCGACGGGCGAGCCGGGGCCGGGTTGGCGGTCCGACAGGACGCGGATGGGGCGGGCAGACCGGGCGACGTCATTCGCCAAGCAGGCGCGAGTCTGGCCAGCAGTCGGCAGCCGATCCGATGGGCAGGACGCTTGGGGATCGGCCCCTCACTCAGTTTCTCGGACGCAGCCTGACGGGATCGCTTTGATGGGTGCGCGAAGGCCGGGCGGCTTCCTTCGGTGGGCAGGGGCGCCCCTTCCCCTTGGACGGCGCTATCCGCGTCGGCTCCGAGGTCACCCTGGTCTCGGCCACCCGCCGCTGCGAACCGGGCGGCCGAAGTCTTCAGCGATGCCCGGGCCCACGTGCTCCGGCCCGCCGCTAGTCATCACGGACGCGGATCACAACCTCCTGTCATCTGCGGTGTATCGAGTCATGAGCACTTGGCCGCAGCACCAAGGCGCCGGCACCCGGTCCGCAGCCAACGCGAGACCGTCGCCATAGCCCCGCGAACCGCCAAGCAGGCGCCAGCAGCCCGTTTCACGTGAAACGGGCTTGGCACGCGCGGAGTCACGTGCGATCTTCAGCCGACGCCGGAAGCCCCTGCCCTCCCGCGACCGTGCACGAACCAGGAGGGCGGAACTCGCCCGGACGGGCCGACAGCGATGACAGAAAGCTAGCGGTCAGCTCCTCACGACCGAACAGCGCGGTGACCGGAGAGCAGGACCGTGACTGCACGCCGAGACGTTCGCGCCGCCTCCAGGGAACGAGTTGGCCTCTTGCCTCCCTCTTTCCCGAGGGCACGAAAGGCTTGCGCCGACTTGGCGGTGCACGGCCGTCGAGCATGTAGCGGACTCTGTATGCCCGCTTGTCCGTCGAGCGCCGCGTCCGCCCGCCTACTCCCCACTACGACCTTGTTCCACGTGAAACGACCACCGGCACGTCTGTTGTCGAGGCGATTGCGCCGAGCCTGGTCCGTGGAGGTTCATTCATTCGTCCGCCCGTACCCGAGGCTTGTCATCGCCCGAGAACATCCGGCGGACGCCTCGTCCCCCGGAAGGCAAATCATCTCGCCGATGATTCACGGTCTCCGGCTCCGAGCCGTCCGACGCCCGCCCCCGGCCCGAACCATCCGCCGCCCGTACTTCCGGCTGAATTCTTTCATCCCGGCACCTTCAGCCCCGCGTCCCGCGCTCCCCGCGTCTTCCGCCCCGCACGTCTGCCCGCCGCTGCCCGTCTTCACCGCTGCTGCGTTCACCCGGGCTCTTCAACCGCAGCCCTTCAACCCGCAGCCTTCACCACAGCCCGCCCGCCTCAGCCGTAACCGCGTGCAGCCTCGGCTCAGCCCGTTCTGATCCGCGGCTCCGACTCGCACCGACAACTCCGCGTCTTCGACCCGCGCGCCGCCGGCCACAAGCCTCTCCACGACCAAGCCTCCGCTCCGAACCTCCACCTGTCCGGTGACGGTTCCGCGCCTTGGCGCCACTCCGTCGGCCTGAACCCGATGGTCGGGCTCCCTCGGCCTTCTCGTCCGGCGCTCAACGGCTCTTGGCTGGGCTGAGACGCGGCGAGCGTACCCGCAACGGCCTCGCTGGCCTCAGACGGGCCGTGAGGGGCGGTGTCGTGGGGCTTGGGGTCCTTGCGGCACCGGTTGGCCTCGATCACCCAGGCGGCCATAGAAGACCGGCCGCACCCCCTCGGGGCGCGGCCGTCGGTCGGACGAGAGTGGCTCAGTTCTGTGCTTCCTCGCCCTCGACCCCGATGATGCCGACGATCCGCTCCAGGTCGTCGACCGTGGCGAACTCGATCGTGATCTTGCCCTTGCTCCGCCCGATGTCGACCTTCACTCGGGTGTCGAACCGATCGGAGAGCCGGTCTGCGAGGTCGTTCAGGGCAGGAGCGACGGGCTTCGGCCGGCGCTTGGCCGCTTCCGTCTTGCTCGGGCCTTCGCTGAGGGTCAGCGCGACGATCTCCTCGGTGGCGCGGACCGACAGCCCCTCTGCCACGATGCGCAACGCGAGCTTTTCCTGCGTCTCCGCGTCCTCAAGGCTGAGCAGTGCCCGGGCATGACCGGCGGAGAGCACTCCGGCGGCCACTCGCCGTTGCACCTGGGCGGGGAGATTGAGCAGGCGGATGGTGTTCGAGATCTGCGGGCGGCTGCGGCCGATGCGGCGCGCCAGCTCTTCGTGGGTGGCCCCGAACTCCTCCAGGAGCTGCTGGTAGGCGGCGGCCTCTTCCAACGGGTTGAGGTTGGCTCGGTGGATGTTCTCCAGCAGGGCGTCCCGCAGCATCGCGTCGTCGCGGGTGTCGCGGACGATTGCCGGGATGTTCTCGCGGCCGACTGCCTGGGCGGCCCGCCACCGCCGCTCGCCCATGACGAGCTCGAACTTCTCGTCGTCGAGCTGCCGCACCACGATGGGCTGGAGGAAACCCACCTCCTGGATCGAGGTCTTCAGCTCCTCCAGCGCCTCCTCGTCGAAGACCTGCCGGGGTTGCTTCGGGTTGGGCACGATCGAGTCGACCGAGATCTCGGCGAACCGGGCGCCGGGCACCGGGCTGAGGACCGGGACCGGATCCGGCGCTACTACGGGAAGCGGCGCTTTCTCTGGTACGGGCGGCGCGGATACCTCCGGCGCTCCGACCACCCCGTTCGCGATGGCGCCGACACCGGCAGCCTCCGGCTCCTGTACCGGCCCGGTCGGGATGAGTGCCCCCAGGCCCCGACCCAGACCGCCCCGAGGACGGTTCTTCATGCCACGCCTCCCAGCGCCTCTACCGCACTACGCATTCCGGCTCACCGGCTCCTTGACCCCACGCTCGGCGATCTCCTGGGCGGCCTCGAAGTAACTCGTCGCCCCCCGTGATCCGGGATCGTAGGTCACCACCGACTGGCCGTAGCTGGGCGCCTCGGAAACGCGTACGTTGCGCGGGATCACCGCCTGGAGCACCTTGTCGCCGAAGTGGTTCCGCACGTCCTGCTCGACCGCGTCCGCCAGTCGGGTACGCCGGTCGTACATGGTGAGCAGGATCGTGGAGACCTCAAGGCGCGGGTTGAGGTGCTGGCGTACCAAGTTGATGTTGTTGATGAGCTGGTTCAGCCCTTCGAGCGCGTAGTACTCGCACTGGATCGGGATGAGCACCTCCTGGGCCGCGACCAACGCGTTCACGGTCAACAGGCCGAGCGAGGGCGGGCAGTCGATGAAGACGTAGTCGAAGTGACCGGGGTAGGCCTCGATCGCGCGGGAGAGCCGCGACTCACGGGCCACCACCGAGACCAACTCGATCTCCGCGCCCGCAAGGTCGATGGTGGCCGGTACGCACCAGAGGTTGGGGATGCCCTCGACCGCCTGAGCCACGTCCGCCAGCGGGACGGAGTTGATCAGACAGTCGTAGACGTCCGGTACGCCGGTGTGGTGCGGCACGTTCAGCCCCGTGGAGGCATTGCCCTGCGGATCGAGATCGACCACGAGCACCCGGTTGCCGTGCAGGGCCAAGGCCACCGCAAGGTTCACCGTCGTCGTGGTCTTCCCGACGCCGCCCTTCTGGTTCGCGACGCACATGACCCGGGTCCGCTCCGGCCGAGGCATGGTCACCTCGCCACTGGGGTTCAGGATCTGCACGGCGCGCATCGCCTCCATTGCCAACGGTGGATCATCCTCTTCGCGCGTCGGAGTTTCACGTGAAACGTACGCGGCCTCGGTATCGGCCGGCTCGTAGGGCCCGGCCGACGGGGTGGGCGTGTCGGGGGCCGGGCGGGGGTCGGGCACCACTCCAGGAGCCGCTTGATATGTCGCCGCCTCGAACCGCGCGGCGGCCGAGGTGTTGCGGCGGATCGGGATCACGCGGGCGTCAGGGGTGGCGTTGACGGGTCGACCGGCCCCGTCCGACGCGTCCCGACCGGACGAGAATTCCGGGCTCGGGGACCACGGTACGCCAGACGTCGGCCTGTCCCGCATGGACTCCGGCGGGTCCTGCGCGCCTCCGTGGGAGCGCCAGTTCGGGTAGTCGGTTTCACGTGAAACAGGGTCGCCCGCTGACCCGGTCACGCGCGGATCGTCGTACCTGCCGTCGTCATGCACCTGTCATCCCTGCCCGCTTCGGATGGTCGGTCTGCACCCGTCACCCGGGCCCTTCGCGTTGTCCTCGCAGAGGTACCGCCCGGCGGGAGCGGCCGGCCCACGGAGGAGACCATCGCCGCCCGCTCCACACTATCGACGCGCGGTCAGCCTACGGCGCAGAGGCGTGGCGGGTCCACGTCGGGTTCGCAACCCGCCGATCACGATGACACAACCCGGGACAGGTGGCGGATTGACGGAGGCACCGGACAGCACTGTCCGACCCGCTTCTTCGCCACTGGCTGTCGCCCGCCGAGCGCCCGGCACCGCCCTCCGGCGGCTGGAGGGTTAGGAAGGGACCCTTCCTATGCACCAGGCGTTAGAAAGGGGCCCTTCCTTACCCGCAGGCGGTTAGCGGCGGCGGGAGCGGGACTTCTTGGGGGTCGTTTTGGCGGGCGGAGCGACCGCCCGTTCACGGACGATGTCGACCACAGTGGTCGGTGGCGTGATGACGCCCTCGCCGCAGCGGCGCAGCACCGGCTCCCCGCCGCCGAGGCGGTGCACCGCCTCGGCGTGCTCGGCGATCTCGTCGGCGGCTGAGGCGCCCTTGAGTGCGATCAGGCGTCCGCCGGGCGCAGCCAGCGGAAGGCACCAGCCGGCGAGTCGGTCCAGTGGCGCTACCGCCCGGGCGGTGACCACGTCACTGGGCGGCAACTCCGGTTCGGCGACTGCCTCCTCGGCTCGCCCAAGGAACACGCGCACCGAGGTGGTCAGACCGAGCGACTCCACGGCCTCGTCGAGGAAGACGACCCGCCGAGCCAGTGGTTCGACGAGCGTCACCGTGAGGTCCGGCCGGGCGATGGCGAGCACCAGACCGGGCAGGCCGGCCCCCGATCCGACGTCGACGACCGTCGCGCCCTGCGGGATCAGTTCGCCGACCACGGCGCAGTTCAACAGGTGGCGGTCCCAGAGCCTGGGCGTCTCCCGAGGGCCGATCAGACCGCGTACCACGCCGTCGGTGGCCAACAGTTCGGCGTAGGCGGCGGCGAGGTCGAGCCGGTCACCGAAGAGACGCCGGGCCGCCTCGGCCAGGTCGGGCGGCAGCACCGCCGTAGTGGGGTCGGGACGGTCGGCGGCGGACCCCGGGGACAGGTCCAGCCGGGGCGGGACAGCCGCCGGCCCGGGCGGCGTACCACCCGGGCCGGACGGGGTAACGCCCCTGGCGTCGTCTGCGGTCACTCGTCAGCCCGCGGGCCGGACGACGATGCGACGGCTGGGCTCGACGCCCTCGGACTCGCTCTCCACACCGTCGATCGCGTTCACCACGTCGTGGACGCACTTTCGCTCGAAGGCCGACATGGGCTCCAGGCGTACCGCTTCGCCGTGCTCCTTGACCTTCTCGACCGCGTTGCGCGCCACTGCGGCGAGTTCCTTGCGCCGGTTGGCCCGGTAGCCGCCGACGTCGAGCAGCAGCCGGCTGGGCGAGCCGGTCTGCCGGAAGACGGCGAGCCGGGCCAGTTCCTGGAGTGCCTCCAGGGTGGCGCCGCGCTGGCCGACCAGGTTCTGCAGCCGGCCGCCGACGACCTCCACCACCGGACGGCCGCCCGACACCAGCTCGTCGATGTCGCCGTCGTAGTCGAGGATGTCGAGCAGCCCTTCGACGTAGTCGGCTGCGATCTCGCTCTGCCGGAAGAGGTCGCTCTCACCGGCGGCCTTGCTCGGCGCCTTCTCGGCGTCGGTCTCCTCCGGCTCGCCGTCGACCGGAGCCGCCGCCGTCGGCTCCTCGTCGTCCAGGGGCTGGTCGGCGCGGGGGATGCTGGTGTCGGTCACGGTGTCATCTCCGTACTCACTCGGCCGGACCTCGGGTCCGCTGGTTTCCCGCGGCCGGCGGGACGTCGCCGGTGCCCACGGGCACGTCTGTAGGGCAGTGTCGCCCGTTCGCCACGTCGTAGGCGGCGCTTCCACGCTCCGGCGCCAGCCTCTCGGCGGCAGCACGTCGCGCAACGGGCCGCCGTCGGTCTCCCGACGGCGGCCCGGACGTTTCAGCCCTGCCGTTTGGCGGGGCGACTCTTCTTCGGGTTGGCCGGCTTCACACCCGGCTTCGGGCCGGCGACCTTCGGAGCGGCCGGCGCGGGCGGCGCCTCGGCCGGCTTGCTGCGGCCGAACAGACCACGGTTCTTGGCCGGCTGCGCGCCGTTCCGCGCGGCGGCGGTCGTGGTGGCCGGCTTGCTGGTGGCGGTCACCGGCGGCGGGAACTTCCGCAGCACCCACTGCTGCTGGCCGAGGGTGAAGAGGTTGTTGGTGACCCAATAGATGATCACACCGATCGGGAAGATGGCGCCGGAGATGAGCAGCGACAGCGGGATGCCGTAGAGCATCAGACGCTGGATCATGCGCTGCTGCGGGTCCTCGGCCCAGCCGGTCTTGAGGATCATCTGGCGGCTGGTGAGGTAGGTGGTGCCCATCATCACCAGCACCAGGACACCGGCCATGATCTTCACGACGGTGCCGTTGGCACCGAGCTGCGCCAACTCCGCTGCGGTGGAGCCGAACTTGCTGGCGATCGGCGCGGTGAAGAGGGTCGCGTCCGAGGCGCTGTTGAACTGGTCGACCGTCCAGCCGTAGATGTCCTTGTTGTTCTTCGCCGGGTCCGGGTTGAGGCGACGCAGGACGTGGAACAGGCCGAGGAAGACGGGGATCTGGAGGAACATCGGAAGGCAGCCCATCAACGGGTTGGCCTTTTCCTTCCGATAGAGCTCCATCATCTCCTTCTGGAGCGTCTCCCGGTCACCCTTGTGCTTCTCCTGCAGCGCCTTCACCTGCGGCTGGAGCGCCTGCATGGCCCGCTGCGACTTGATCTGCTTGACGAAGACCGGGAACAGGATCACCCGGACGGTGACCACCAGGAAGACGATGGCCAGAATCCAGGCCCAGTTCGTGCCGAGGACCGTGGCGTCGGGAATCCCGATGGCCTCCCAGGCCGAATGCCAGGCCAGCAGGATCCACGAGATCGCGTAGTAGATCCAGTCGAGACTCAATTCTCGGCTCCAGTCACGTCGGCAGGTCGGCGGCTACCCGGCTCCGGTACCGGGTCGTATCCACCAGGATGGAATGGGTGGCAGCGCGACAGTCGCCGGACCGTCAGACCGGCTCCCCGCAGCGCGCCGTGCCGGGCAATCGCCTCCAGGGCGTACGCACTGCACGACGGGTAGAACCGACAGCGGGCCGGCAACGCCGGACTTATCCACCGACGGTACGCGATGACGGGCAGGGTCAGCACCCGGGCACCGGTGGTAGCCGGGCGCGGCGACCTGGGCTCTGAGCTCACCGTGGCCGCCGTTCCCGGCCGGCCCGGGCGGCGGCGAGCGCCGCGTCCAGGTCCACACCGAGCCGTTGGTACGTCACGTCGGCGGCGGCCGGCAGAGCGCGTACGACGAGGGTGCTCCCGGCCGGCAGGGCGGCGAGCCGTTCCCGGGTCAGATGCCGCAGCCGGCGACGGACCCGGTTACGGACCACCGCGGGCCCGACCGCCTTGGAAACCACGAAGCCGGCGCGGGACACCGGTGCGGAGGAAGACTCCGCACCGCCCCGCGCCGGCTCCGGCGCTACGTCTGCGGCTCCGGGTGTGACCGGCAGGGTCAGGTGCACGACGAGCGTGCCCCGACCGGCTCGTCGGCCACCGCGAACCGCTGCGGCGAAGTCGATGCTGCGCCGCAGTCGTTGCGCGGCCGCCAGCACGACTGCCGTCCCCGGAGCGGACCCTGTCGGCCTCAGGCCGACAGGCGGGTGCGGCCCTTGGCGCGACGGGTCGAAAGAATGGCGCGGCCGGCCCGGGTGCGCATGCGCAGCCGGAAGCCGTGGGTCTTCGCGCGCCGGCGGTTGTTCGGCTGGTAGGTGCGCTTGCTCACGTCAGGCTCTCCGTTGTCGGACGCCCGGACACATGGATCGTCCGGGTCGTGGTGGTCCAGGCCGCCGCTGCGGTGGCCCCGATCGGCGCTGCCCGAGTGGCTTGTCACCCCGGCGTTACGGGGCGCGACCATGGGCAGCAAGCACCCATCACCCTAGCAGAGGGCGTAAGAGCAGCCCCTCCACCCTAGGGCGGGGGGCAATCACCGTCAAACCGGCGTAGTCGGGCCTTCACCTGCGGCGACAACCGCCCGAAAGCGGGGGATTTCACTGATGCCGACAACGCGCCAGGCCCGTCGACGGTTGATGATGCGGCGACATCGCTGTTACCGTGCCCGATTGCGGTCAGCGTCTCCAGTTCCGGGATGTCGCCGCCAGGCAAGACCGGACACGGTAGTCAATCGTTCGGCACGGTGAACCCGCTTCAGCCCCCGGCCACGGCAGGGGGCAGGTCCGACCCGCGCCCGGCGGGCGGCCACAATCGGTCGGTACACAGGCTGTGGATAACTTGTGGAGGACGACCGGTTCGGCGTCCGGGTGGGTGAGAGGTCACACCGCTCGGTACCCGGCATCCGGACAGCCGGGAGACGGCGGCGTCCGGGGAGCAGAGGCGAGGGGGTGGCACGACGGTGGCCGGTACGACCGACCTTGCCGCGGTGTGGACGGCGACCACGGACGAGCTCGCCGACGAGATCATCTCCGCGCAGCAGCGGGCGTACCTGCGGCTGACCCGGTTGCGGGCCATCGTCGAGGACACCGTGCTGCTCTCGGTGCCGGACGCGTTCACCCGAGACGTGATCGAGTCCCGGCTGCGCCCGGCCATCACCGAGGCGCTCACCCGACGGCTGGGTCGACCGATCCAGGTCGCCGTGACCGTCCGCGTGCCCGAGGACGGACATCCCACCGGCACCGTCTACCGCAGTGTCCCGGAGTCCGGCATCGGCGTCCCGGACGGCCCAGTCGACTACGACGCTCGCGGACCGGACGGAGGCCCCGCCGGTGACCCCGGTCGGCAACAACTCCCCCTGATCCCGGAACAGCCACAGCCCGGCCGGTTCGACCGGCCCGTGGCGGAGGTGCCACCGGCGGACGGCGGCGGACGTACCGGTCCCGCGATGGTCGACGGCCAGGAGACACTCTTCGGCCACGCCTTCGGTGAGCCGACCCGACAGCACGACCGGCAGCACGACCGGCAGCACGACCGGCCGACCGAGGTGCCCCGACGGCCCGCCGACCGACTCGGCTTCACCGAGCAGACCGGTCGTCTGGACCCGCCGCCGAACGGCCCACGCGGCTTCGCCGGCCGGTACGGCGAGGACCACGGCGTCTCCCCCCGCGACCAGCACGTGATCCGGGCCATGCCGAACGACGGCGGCACCGACAGCGGGCCCGGTCGAGGCAGTCCCGACCACCGCCCGGTCGGACGTGACGACCGCCGGCTGCCGACCGGCGCGGACAGCGGCGGCAACCGGCTCAACCCGAAGTACATGTTCGAGACGTTCGTCATCGGTTCCTCGAACCGGTTCGCGCACGCGGCGAGCGTGGCGGTGGCCGAGTCGCCCGCGAAGGCGTACAACCCGCTGTTCATCTACGGCAGTTCGGGGTTGGGCAAGACCCACCTGCTGCACGCCATCGGGCACTACGCCACCACGCTGGGCAACGCCCGCTCGGTCCGGTACGTCTCGACCGAGGAGTTCACCAACGACTTCATCAACTCGCTGCGGGACGACAAGACCAGTGCGTTCCAGCGCCGCTACCGCGACGTCGACATCCTCCTGATCGACGACATCCAGTTCCTGGAGAACCGCGAGCGCACCCAGGAGGAGTTCTTCCACACGTTCAACACGCTGCACAACGCCAACAAGCAGATCGTGATCACCTCCGACCGCTCGCCGAAGCAGTTGGCGACGCTGGAGGACCGGCTGCGGACCCGGTTCGAGTGGGGCCTGCTCGCCGACATCCAGCCGCCGGACCTGGAGACGCGGATCGCGATCCTGCAGAAGAAGGCGGCCCAGGAGCGGCTGTACGCCCCGCCGGACGTGTTGGAGTTCATCGCCTCCCGGGTCTCGAACTCGATCCGGGAACTGGAGGGTGCCCTGATCCGGGTCACCGCCTTCGCCAGCCTGACCCGGTCGAGCGTGGAGCTGTCGCTGGCCGAGGAGGTCCTGCGGGACTTCATCCCGGACGGTGCCGGCCCGGAGATCACCGCCGACCAGATCATGGTCGCCACCGCCGACTACTTCGGCGTCAGCCTGGAGGACCTGCGCGGGCACTCCCGTTCCCGGGTACTGGTCAACGCCCGCCAGGTGGCCATGTACCTGTGTCGGGAGCTGACCGACCTGTCGCTGCCCCGTATCGGGCAGGCGTTCGGCGGCCGGGACCACACCACCGTCATGCACGCCGACCGCAAGATCCGTCAGCAGATGGCCGAGCGGCGTTCGCTCTACAACCAGATCGCCGAGCTGACCAACCGGATCAAGCAGAACACCTGAGGCGTACGCGCGTCCCACAGCGGTTTCCACGACCCGGCCGGAGCCTCGGCCGGGTCTCTTTTCGGTATCGACCGTGGCCCCTCGACGAGGTGTAGACCACACCCTCGGAGGCGTGTCCGCTCCGGCTCGCGCTCGTTGTCCACAGCTCGTTGTCCACCGCCGGTGGATAACCACGGACGGTCGGCACCCAGTTACCCACAGGCTGTGGAGAAACCCTGGGGACAACCCTGTGGACGCCTGTGGGCGACTGGGGACAACTCGTCGCTCTGTCCACCGACGACGGCCCGCCTGTGGACGCCCTGTTGAAGGTTCTGGGGATGACGGGGTCCGAGGCCGTCTCCGTTGTCCACAGGACTGGGGAGAAAGTCGGTGGATTACCGGTGGACAACCGGTGGACGACGGTGGACAACGCGGTGCACGACGGGGGCCTGTGGACCGACAGGCCGGTTGTACCCCAGGTTCTCCACAGCTAACCCACCGGTGGATAACCACTCTGACCTGCGTCGACGCGAGTTCTCCACAGTTTGCACAGGTGCGATGAAGACGATGGGTTATCTCTTCTAAAAGAACGAAAACCAATCATCACCGTTGGACTTCCTGTGGATCGGGCCGATGCTGCCGGGGGCACCCGTCAGCATCGACTCGATCGCCGGGGTCGGGCGCACAGCCGATACCCTCGCGCCCTAAGGTTCGATGGGTACCCGCACGCCAGGTGGGTCGGCGGGTAGCGGCCGGCATGAGAGAGTTGACGACGTCGACGTCGACGCGGAGGCATTGATGAAGTTCCGAGTGGAGCGCGACGCGCTCGCCGAGGCCGTGGCCTGGACCGCGAAGAGCCTGCCCAACCGGCCGTCCGTACCGGTGCTGGCCGGGGTGCTGCTCCGGGTGACCGAGGGCAGCCTGCAGGTCTCCGGCTTCGACTACGAGGTCTCCAGCCAGGTGACGGTGGAGGTGCAGGGCGACGCCGACGGCGCCGCGTTGGTCTCCGGTCGCCTGCTCGCCGAGATCACCAAGGCACTGCCGGCCAAGCCGGTGGACATCGCCGCGGTCGGGGCCCACCTCGAACTGGTCTGCGGCAGCGCCCGGTTCACCCTGCCCACCATGCCGGTGGAGGACTACCCGACCCTGCCGGAGATGCCGGAGAGCGCCGGCACCGTCGACGCCGCCGCCTTCGCCGCCGCGGTCGCCCAGGTGGCGGTCGCCGCCAGCCGGGACGAGACGCTGCCGATGATGACCGGCGTACGCGTCGAGCTCTCCGGCGGCACGCTGGCCATGCTCGCCACCGACCGCTACCGGCTGGCGTTGCGTGAGATGGAGTGGAACCCGGACGACGCGGACATCAGCATCAACGCGCTGGTGCCGGCGCGGACCCTCAACGACACCGCCAAGACCCTCGGGCCGCTCGGCGGCCACGTCGTCCTCGCCCTCTCCCAGGGCGCTGCCGGCGAAGGCATGATCGGTTTCTCCGGTGGCACCCGGCGGACCACCAGTCGCCTGCTGGACGGCGCGAACTACCCGCCGGTGCGGTCCCTCTTCCCGGCCACCCACAACGCCGACGCCCGGGTGGCCGTCAGCACGCTCATCGAGGTCGTCAAGCGGGTCGCGCTGGTCGCCGAGCGGACCACCCCGGTGCTGCTCAGCTTCAGCACCGACGGGCTGGTCGTCGAGGCCGGCGGCACCGAGGAGGCCCGGGCCAGCGAGGCCATGGAGGCCACCTTCACCGGCGAGCCGCTCACCATCGGCTTCAACCCGCAGTACCTGATCGACGGACTGGCAAACCTCGGGTCCCAGTTCGCCGTGTTGCAGTTCGTCGACGCCTTCAAGCCTGCGGTGATTTCCCCCGCCGGTGAGGATGGCGAGCTCATCCCTGGGTACCGGTACCTCATCATGCCGATCCGCGTGTCCCGCTGATCGGCAGAGCACACCCGAAACCCACGAAAGGTAAGAACCGATGCAGCTCGGCCTGGTAGGACTCGGCCGGATGGGCGGCAACATGCGCGAGCGGTTGCGCGCTGCCGGTCACGAGGTGGTCGGTCTCGACCACAACTTGGAGCTGAGTGACGTCACCAGCCTGGCCGAGCTGGCGGAGAAGTTGGATGCGCCCCGGGCGGTCTGGGTGATGGTGCCCGCCGCCGTCACCGACGCCACGATCGACGAACTGGCCGAGGTCCTCGGCGAGGGCGACCTGATCATCGACGGCGGCAACTCGCGGTTCAGCGACGACGCCCTGCGCGCCGAGCGCCTCAACGAGCGCGGCATCGGCTACGTCGACGTCGGGGTCTCCGGCGGGGTCTGGGGCCGGGAGAACGGCTACGGCCTGATGGTCGGCGGTGCCGAGGAGCACGTCGAGCGGCTGAAGCCGATCTTCGAATCGCTCAAGCCCGAGGGCGAGTTCGGTTTCGTGCACGCCGGCCCGGTCGGCGCCGGCCACTACGCCAAGATGGTGCACAACGGCATCGAGTACGGCCTGATGCACGCCTACGCCGAGGGCTTCGAGCTGATGGCCGCCTCGGAGCTGGTCACCGACGTACCAGGCGTCATCAAGTCCTGGCGCGAGGGCACCGTGGTGCGCTCCTGGCTGCTGGACCTGCTCGACCGGGCGCTGGACGAGGACCCGGAGCTGAACCAGCTCAGCGACTACACCGAGGACACCGGCGAGGGACGCTGGACGGTCGACGAGGCGGTCCGGCTCGCCGTACCCCTCCACGTCATCACCGCGTCGCTCTACGCCCGGTTCGCCTCCCGGCAGGACGAGTCACCGGCGCTGAAGGCCGTCTCCGCACTGCGCCAGCAGTTCGGCGGGCACGCCGTCCGTAAGCGCTGACCGGCGCCCGGCCCCGTGTACGTCCGCCGGATCGAACTGGTCGACTTCCGCTCGTACGAGCGGGTCGGCGTCGACCTCGAACCGGGGCCGAACGTGCTGATCGGCGCCAACGGCGTCGGCAAGACCAACCTGGTCGAGGCGCTCGGTTACGTGGCGACGCTCGACTCGCACCGGGTCGCCACCGACGCGCCGCTGGTGCGTGCCGGTGCCACCGCCGCGGTGATCCGCTGCGCGGTGGTGCACGAGGGCCGGGAACTGCTGGTCGAGCTGGAGATCGTGCCGGGCAAGGCCAACCGGGCCCGGCTCGGCCGTTCACCGGCCCGCCGCGCCCGGGACGTGCTCGGCGCGCTGCGGCTGGTGCTGTTCGCCCCCGAGGATCTCGAACTCGTCCGGGGCGACCCGGCGGAACGCCGCCGCTACCTCGACGACCTGCTGGTGTCGCGCCAGCCCCGGTACGCGGGGGTGCGCGCCGACTACGAGCGGGTCGTCAAGCAACGCAACGCACTGCTGCGGACCGCGTACCTGGCCCGCAAGACCGGTGGCTCGCGGGGAGGTGACCTCTCCACCCTGGCCGTCTGGGACACCCACCTGACCCGGCACGGCGCCGAGCTGCTCGCCGGCCGGCTGGAACTGGTCGCCGCGCTGGCGCCGCACGTGGCCAAGGCGTACGACGCGGTGGCCGCCGGACGCGGCGCGGCGGGCATCGCGTACCGACCGTCGGTGGAACTCGCCGAGCCGACCACCGACCGGGAGGCACTGGCCGAGATCCTGGCCGCCGCGCTCACGGAGTCCCGGTCCGCCGAGATCGAGCGGGGCACCACCCTGGTCGGTCCGCACCGCGACGAACTCGCCCTCACCCTCGGCCCGCTGCCGGTGAAGGGGTACGCCAGCCACGGCGAGTCGTGGTCGTTCGCGCTCGCGCTCCGGCTCGCCGGCTACGACCTGCTGCGCGGCGACGGGATCGAACCGGTCCTGGTGCTCGACGACGTCTTCGCCGAGTTGGACTCCGGACGGCGGGAACGGCTGGCCGGCCTGGTCGACGGTGCCAGCCAGTTGCTGGTGACCTGCGCGGTCGCCGACGACGTACCGCCGGCACTGCGCGGCGTCCGCTTCGAGGTGGCCGAAGGGACGGTGCGTCGTGTCGGATGAACCGGAGCGCCCGCGTCCGGACGCGGCACCTTCCCGCGCCCGAGGGACCGACGACGGCGCCGCAACGCCCCGACGTGCGACCCGGAGCCGGACGACGCGCGGCGCGGCGGGCAAGGCCGCCCCTACGGGCGGCGACGAGGCCGGTGCGTCGCCCTCGAACGACTCCGGCCGATCCGCCACCGACGGTGGCCCGGCGGGCGCGGGAAGCCCGCCGGCCGGTGACGACGGCGCGTCCGGGCCGCAGCTCGCTCGGGCGGTGCTGGACGCGGCGAAGGCCCGTCGGGAGGCCGCCAAGCCGCGCCGACGCGGCGTCGCCGGAGCGGGTACGGGCGAGCGGCGGTTGCGCGGCTACTCCGGCCCGGGGCCCGACCCGCGTGATCCGCAACTGCTCGGCACGGTGCTGGCGCGGCTGGTGAAGGCGCGCGGATGGCAGCAGCCGGCCGCCGAGGCGACCGTCTTCGGTGCCTGGGAGCGGGTAGTCGGGCCGGAGGTGGCCCAGCACAGCCGCCCGGTCAAGCTGGAGAACGGCGAGCTGACCGTGGAGGCCAGGTCCACCGCCTGGGCCACCCAGCTCCGCCTGCTCGCCGGGTCGCTGCTGCAACAGATCGGCCGGGAGGTCGGCCACAACGTGGTGCGCAAGCTGCACATCCACGGCCCGGCCGCGCCATCCTGGTCTCGCGGGCCACGGCGGGTACGCGGCCGTGGCCCCCGGGACACGTACGGCTGACGGAATGCGTGTGGCGTACGCCGCACCCCGGAAGGTGCGGCGTACGCCTGCGCGTCAGGACTGTGCGGCCCGGCGCGGCGCCGCCGACTCGGCGTAGACGGCGAAGCCCCGCTCGGCGCAACGCCGGTAGAAGGCGGCCACCACGCTCAACTCGGCGCAGGTGAAGGTCCACTGCGGGGGTGCGCCGCTCTCGTCCAGCAGGGCGTCCAGTCGGCTGTCCAGCCACCGCAACTGCTGCTCGGCCAGGCGACCGTCGGCGAGCAGCGACCGCAGCACGGTGCCGACCGACTCGAACGTGACCGCCTCGCCGTGCGGCCGGTGCGTGATGACGAAGCGTTCGATGCCGCCCGCGATCCAGGCGCACCCGTCCGGGTCGATGACCGGGTCCTCGTCCTCCGCCGCCGCGTCTGTGGCGTAGAGCACACCGTCGAGTCCGAGGATCAGATCGACCACCTCTGTGTACGCGGTGGCCCGGACCGTACCTGTCTTCGCGATCAGTTCGGCGAGCGCGGCGGTCGGCGCCGAGATCCCCGGTACGTCGACGATCTCGCCGAAGTCGACGAAGTCGGCCGGCGCGACCGGATCGTAGAACTGGCCGGTCCGCGGCCACTGGACCGCGACGTTGTCCAGCCCCATCTTGGTGTCACCTCTCAACGGGCACGGTGGGTCAATCGGGTCGATCGTCCGGTTCCGGCCGTGAAAGATCAAGGCCGGCCCGCCACCTGAAGGGCGGCAACGCCAATGGTGGGCGATACCGGCCAGTAGCACCGTCGGGGCCGCCACCCGGGTCGTGTCGCCGTCACGCGACGGATCCGGCGATCATGCCCTTGCGTGTAGGGGGAGTAGCAGACAGCGCGGTTCGGCCCGCTGCGTTAATCTCAGCCGCCGCGAAGGGGTGCCGAGTGGTGGTTCTGTCGGCCGCGCACAGTAAGATTGGTGTGAGACGAAGACCCGGTGCGGAGCGACGGGTCACGGGTCCGACACGGGCCCGCGATCATTGTCCGACTCGGGTCGAGCCGATCGCGATCCGCGGGCACCCGCGGCGACCGGCGCGTTCGACCCGTAACCCGGAATTGTTCCCGGTGCCGGTCTGCGTGCCGACGTCGCGTCCTGTCCGCCGAACCTGCGCCGGACGTGCCTGACGGCGCGGACGGCGCGAGAAAGTGGCCGAGGGTGGCAGCGCAGGACAATCAGCAGTACGGCGCCGAGTCGATCACCGTCCTCGAAGGTCTGGAGGCGGTCCGTAAGCGGCCCGGTATGTACATCGGGTCCACCGGCGAGCGGGGCCTGCACCACCTGGTGTGGGAGGTCGTCGACAACGCGGTGGACGAGGCGCTGGCCGGTCACTGCGACACGATCGACGTGGTGCTGCTCGCCGACGGAGGCGTACGGGTCACCGACAACGGGCGTGGCTTCCCGGTCGACCTGCACCCCAAACTGAAGAAGCCGGGCGTCGAGGTGGCGCTGACCGTGCTGCACGCCGGCGGCAAGTTCGACGGCAAGGCGTACGCGGTCTCCGGCGGCCTGCACGGCGTCGGCGTCTCGGTCGTCAACGCCCTCTCCACCAAGATGGCGGTGGAGATCCACAAGGACGGCTTCGTCTGGCGTCAGGAGTACCACCACTCCAAGCCCACCACCCTGGAGAAGGGCGAGCCGACCGACACCACCGGCTCGGCGGTCTCCTTCTGGCCCGACCCCGACGTCTTCGAGACGGTCGACTTCGACTTCCAGACCATCTACCGCCGCCTCCAGGAGATGGCCTTCCTGACCCGTGGCCTCAAGATCCATCTGCTCGACGAGCGGGTCGCCGAGGGCGAGGAGGGCAAGCTCCGCGAGGTGACCTTCCAGTACGAGGGCGGCATCGCCGACTTCGTCCGGCACCTCAACGCCTCGAAGAGCCCGATGCACAAGACGGTGATCGAGTTCGGTGCCGAGGAAGAGGGCATGTCGCTCGAGATCGCCATGCAGTGGAACGAGTCGTACGGCGAATCGGTCTACACCTTCGCCAACAACATCAACACCCACGAGGGCGGCACCCACGAGGAGGGCTTCCGGGCCGCGCTGACCAGCGTGGTCAACCGCTACGGCGCGGACAAGAAGCTGCTCAAGGGCGACGAGAAGCTCTCCGGCGAGGACATCCGCGAGGGCCTCGCGGCGATCATCTCGGTCAAGCTGACCAACCCGCAGTTCGAGGGTCAGACCAAGACCAAGCTCGGCAACACGCCGGTGAAGAGCTTCGTCCAGCGGGTCTGCAACGACCGGTTGGTCGACTGGCTGGACCGCAACCCGGCCGAAGCGAAGATCATCATCACCAAGGCGTCCCAGGCCGCCCGCGCCCGGATCGCCGCCCAGCAGGCGCGCAAGCTGGCCCGTCGCAAGTCGTTGCTGGAGTCCGGCTCGATGCCGGGCAAGCTGGCCGACTGCCAGTCGACCGACCCGCGCGAGTCCGAGGTGTTCATCGTCGAGGGTGACTCGGCGGGCGGCTCGGCCAAGCAGGGCCGCGACCCGCGTACCCAGGCGATCCTGCCGATCCGCGGCAAGATCCTCAACGTGGAGAAGGCCCGGATCGACCGGGTGCTCAAGAACAACGAGGTGCAGGCGCTGATCACCGCGCTGGGCACCGGCATCCACGACGACTTCGACATGGAGAAGCTGCGCTACCACAAGGTGGTGCTGATGGCCGACGCCGACGTCGACGGTCAGCACATCCAGACGCTGCTGCTCACTCTCCTGTTCCGCTTCATGCGGCCACTGGTCGAGCTCGGTCACGTCTACCTCGCCGCCCCGCCGCTCTACAAGATCAAGTGGAACAAGAAGGGCGACGACGCGCAGTACGCGTACTCCGACCGGGAGCGCGACGGGCTGATCGCGCTGCGTCAGCAGAAGAAGCCGAACGCCAAGCCGGACGACATCCAGCGGTTCAAGGGCCTCGGCGAGATGAACTACCCGGAGCTGTGGGAGACCACGATGAACCCGGCGACCCGGACGCTGCGTCAGGTCACCCTGGACGACGCCGCCACCGCCGACGAGCTGTTCAGCGTCCTGATGGGTGAGGACGTCGAGGCACGCCGCTCGTTCATCCAGCGCAACGCCAAGGACGTCCGCTTCCTGGACATCTGACGGGCGCGCCTGCCGGGTCGGGACTCCGGTCCGGCAGGCCGGTCCACAGAGTTATCCACAACTTGGCCGCTATCCACAGCAGTTATCCACAGGCACAAAAACGACTCTCAGTCTGATAAGGGTTAACAGTGACCGATTCCCCCGAGTCCACACCGAACGAGCCCGAGGTCCCCGAGGCGCCGGCTGCCGTGGTCGCCCACGACCGCATCGAGCCGGTCGGGCTCGAGGTGGAGATGCAGCGCTCCTACCTCGACTACGCGATGAGCGTCATCGTCGGGCGGGCGCTGCCGGACGTCCGGGACGGGCTCAAGCCGGTCCACCGCAAGATCCTCTACGCCATGTTCGACTCGGGCTACCGACCGGACCGTGGTTACGTCAAGTGTTCGCGCGTCGTCGGCGACGTGATGGGCCAGTTCCACCCGCACGGGGACTCGGCCATCTACGACGCCCTGGTCCGGATGGCCCAGCCCTGGTCGCTGCGCTACCCGCTGGTGGACGGCAACGGCAACTTCGGTTCGCCCGGAAACGACCCTGCTGCGGCTATGCGTTATTGTCTGACCGCAGATGTCCGTATTCGTGCCGCCAGTGGCAGCGTGCGGATCGGTGACGTGGTGCCGGGCGCGGCGTCGAGCAGCGAGAGCGACATCGACCTCAAGGTCCGCGACCGCAACGGCGACCTGGTCCGCGCCTCGGCGTTCTTCCACTCCGGCGAGCACCCGACGCTGCGGCTGCGCACCCGCGAGGGGTACGAGCTGACCGGCACCCACAACCACCCGGTGCTCTGCCTGGTGGACGTGGCCGGCGTGCCGACCCTGCTCTGGAAGCTGCTCGCCGAGATCTCGCAAGGCGACCGGGTGGTCCTTCAGCGCAGCGTGCCGGACGAGATCGGCTACCCGATGCTGGAGCACGTCGAGGCCGCCGTCCTCGCGGGTGCCTTCGTCAGCGAGGGCTGGGTCTCCGAGACCCGCGCGGGCTTCAATAACGTCGACCGCGAGTTCTTCGTCCGCGTCCTGGCGGCGTACGACCTCGCTGTCGGCGGTCGTCGGTACGTCAGCGAGCGGGTGATCGCGTCCGGGAGCGTCCTGCACGAACTCGACATCCAGGACCTTTCCGCGCTCCGGGCCAGCGTCCTCGGCGAGCTGGTTGGTGCGCGCAGTGCGGCGAAGCTCGTGCCGGAGTTCGTCTGGCAGGGGCCAGCGGCAATCAAGCGGGCCTTCCTCCAGGCGCTGTTCGAGGGCGACGGTTCCTCGTCGCTGCTGCCGCGCAACACCATCCAGATCTCGTACTCCACGCGCAGCGAGCGGCTCGCCCGCGAGGTGCAGCAGTTGCTGCTGGAGTTCGGCGTCGTCAGCCGCCAGTGCCGGTACGACAATGGCGAGATCAAGGTCGTGGTGACGAACCGCCGGGACGCGCGGATCTTCGCCGCCCAGGTCGGCTTCCTCGGCCGCAAGCAGGCCAAGCTGGAGTCGGAGTTGGCCTCGGTCCCGGCGAGCAGCACGGCGCTCTCCAGCGACCACGTGCCGCTGGTCGGTGACTTCATCCGAGAGCACGGCGCCAGCCGCTGGACCGAGCGGGACTGGCTGCGCCGGCACAACGTGGACCGGATCGAGCGCTGGGAGCGCGATCGCGACGAGATCGCCGCCCGGATCACCGAGTCCGAGGTGCTCGACGTGGTCGAGCCGTTGGTGGACGGTCGCTTCTACTACGCCGAGGTGGCCGGGGTCACCGACGCGGGTGTGCAGCCGGTCTACAGCATCCGGGTGGACACCGACGACCACTCGTTCGTCTCCGACGGGTTCGTCAGCCACAACACCGAGTGCAAGCTCGACCCGCTCGCCATGGAGATGCTGCGGGACATCGACGAGGACACCGTCGACCTCCAGGACAACTACGACGGCCGGGCCAAGGAGCCCACCATCCTGCCGTCGCGGATCCCGAACCTGCTGATCAACGGCTCCGAGGGCATCGCGGTCGGCATGGCCACGAAGATCCCGCCGCACAACCTGCGGGAGATCGGTGCGGCGGTGCAGTGGTGCCTGGAGAACCCGGAGGCGGACGAGGCCACCACGCTGGAAGCGCTGCTGGAGATCGTCAAGGGTCCGGACTTCCCCACCCACGGTCTGATCGTCGGCCAGTCCGCCATCCAGGACGCGTACCGCACCGGTCGGGGCTCGATCCGGATGCGCGCGGTGGTCGAGGTCGAGGAGGACAAGCGCGGTCGGCCGGCGCTGGTGGTCAGCGAGCTGCCGTACCAGGTGAACCCGGACAACCTGGCCGAGCGGATCGCCGAGCTGATCAAGGAGGGCAAGCTCGGCGGGATCGCCGACATCCGGGACGAGTCCTCCGGGCGTACCGGTATGCGGATCGTGCTGGTGCTCAAGCGCGACGCGGTCGCGAAGGTGGTGCTGAACAACCTCTACAAGCACACCCAGCTCCAGGAGACCTTCGGCGCGAACATGCTGGCGCTGGTCGACGGGGTGCCGCGCACGCTGAACCTGGCGCAGTTCATCCGCTACTACGTCGAGCACCAGATCGAGGTGATCCGGCGACGGACGGCATTCCGGCTGCGCAAGGCCGAGGAGCGGGCGCACATCCTGCGGGGTCTCTCCAAGGCGCTGGACGCCCTGGACGAGGTGATCGCCCTGATCCGGCGTTCGCCCACGGTCGAGGACGCCCGGCAGGGCCTGATCCGGCTGCTGGAGATCGACGAGATCCAGGCGACCGCGATCCTGGACATGCAGCTGCGCCGCCTCGCCGCGCTGGAGCGGCAGCGGATCCTCGATGACCTGGCCAAGCTGGAACTGGAGATCGCCGACCTCAAGGACATCCTGGCCAAGCCGGAGCGGCAGCGGCGGATCGTCTCGGAGGAGCTGGGCGAGATCGTCGCGAAGTGGGGCGACGACCGGCGTACCCAGATCATCCCCTTCGACGGCGAGGTCTCGATGGAGGACCTCATCGCCCGCGAGGACGTGGTGGTCACCATCACCCGCACCGGGTACGCCAAGCGGACGAAGGTGGATCTCTACCGCTCGCAGCGGCGCGGCGGCAAGGGTGTCAGCGGTGCCACGTTGCGGCAGGACGACATCGTCAGCCACTTCTTCGTATGCTCGACGCACGACTGGATGCTGTTCTTCACCAACAAGGGGCGCGTGTACCGGGCCAAGGCGTACGAGCTTCCGGAGGCCAGTAGGGTGGCCAAGGGCCAGCACGTGGCCAACTTGCTGGCGTTCCAACCAGACGAGCAGATCGCACAGATCATCGAGATTCCGAATTACCAGGTGGCGCCCTACCTGGTCCTGGCGACGAAGAACGGCCTGGTGAAGAAGACGCGGCTTGAGGAGTTCGACTCCAACCGGTCCGGCGGCATCATCGCGATCAACCTGCGCGATGAGGACGAGCTGGTCGGTGCTGCGCTGGTCGACCCCGGCGAGGATCTGCTGCTGGTCTCCAAGAACGCCCAGGCCATCCGGTTCAACGCGACGGACGACGCGCTGCGGCCGATGGGCCGGGCCACGTCGGGTGTGATCGGCATGCGCTTCAGCGACGAGGACGAGCTGCTGGCCATGGAGGTGGTCCGCGAGGGGCTGGACGTGCTCGTCGCCACGAACGGGGGATACGCGAAACGTACCCCGATCGAGGAATACCCGGTGCAGGGCCGGGGAGGTAAGGGCGTACTGACTGCGAAGATCACCGAACGGCGCGGTGGTCTGGTCGGTGCCGTCGTGATCGACCCGGACGACGAGCTGTTTGCCATCACCAGCAACGGTGGCGTTATCCGGACTCCGGTGAAGCCTGTACGCCGTACACGCGACCGGAACACAATGGGGGTCAAGCTGATGGACCTCCCGGATGGCGTGACTATCGTGGCGATTGCTCGCAATGCCGACGAGCCTGACGAACAGGACTAGTTGAATGACGGAGACACAGGCGAAGTCGGGGAACGCGGGGACCTCGGCCAACCCGGTCGACGAGGATGCCGCGAAGACCGGCACGCCAGCGACCGGCCGCGCGGCCGTGGGCCGGGCGACCGTTCCCGCCGACGCGCCTGCCCCGAAGTTCACCCGGGCACCCGGTATGGCTCCGCCGCCCGACAAGCCCACAGACGAGAAGGACGCCGAGGCGTCCGGCGACAAGCCGGGTGCCGAGGCCGCCGTCTCCCCGGGCACACCGACAGCTGCCGCCAGCGCCGCCGGCAAGCCGTCGACCCCGACGAAGAGCGGACCTCGCCCGGGTCAGCCCTCGCCGGGCACCACCGGCGTGCTGCCGGCGATGAGTACCGGCACGACAGGTACCCAGCCACGGATCACCGGCCTAGGCCCGAAGCCGGACGCCAACCGTCCGCTCGGTGCGGGTCGCCCGGCTAACGGAGGTGGCCTGCCCCCGGGAGTCGGCTCGTCGGCCGTCGGTGCCGCGCGGGTGGGCGAGGCGGTACGCGCCGCGCGTACCTCGGTCAGTTCGGCCGCGTCGCGCGGACCGCGTCGGGCCCGGCTGAACCTCAAGCGGATCGACCCCTGGTCCGTGATGAAGTTCGCGTTCGCCGTGTCAGTGGTGCTGTTCATCGTCATCGTTGTCGCGACCTCGGTGCTCTACCTCGCGCTGGACGCGATGGGCGTCTTCACCAGCGTGAACGACAGCCTGGGTGACCTGGTCAACGCGGGTGGTGGGCAGGGCACCAGCGGTTTCCAGATCACCGCACGTGGCGTGATCTTCAGTTCGGCGCTGATCGGTCTGGTCAACGTCGTCCTGTTCACCGCGCTGGCCACACTCGGGGCGTTCGTCTACAACGTCTGCGCCGACCTGGTCGGTGGCATCGAGTTGACGCTCGCCGAGCGCGACTGACACCTCGGGAACATCGCCTCCGGGCCGGCCGCTCCTCGCGGCCGGCCCGGTCGCCGTTTCCGGCCCCGACCCGGGGCGTCCGGGGTATCTCGGTGGGCTCACCACCGGCTCTCGGGTAGTTTCGAGGACGACGGTGTCGGGCAGTCCCGAGGGTCCACCCCGATTTGGGGCGGCGTGAGCGGATGGGTTAACCTTGCTCGTCGCTACGCGGGGCTATAGCTCAGTCGGTTAGAGCGCAGAGCTGATAACTCTGAGGTCGCTGGTTCGATTCCAGCTAGCCCCACCGCAATGGTCCGACGGTGCGTCGAGCGTAAGGGGCAGGCCCCATGTTCAAGAAGCTGTTGATCCTGGCCGGCGTCGTCGGTGTGGCCGCCGTGGTGGCCAAGAAGATCAAGGAAGCGAACGACGAGCGCGCGCTCTGGCACGAGGCCACCACCTCCCCGGACCTGCGCTGATCGTCACCGTTCCGATCGGCGGGCGCCTCAGCCCGCGTACGGGGCCCTAGCTCAACTGGCAGAGCACTGCCTTTGCAAGGCAGGGGTTAGGGGTTCGAGTCCCCTGGGCTCCACCAGCACTTTCCTTGGTTGATCTCGGTCCGAGTACAGCCATTCGTACAGCCAAGCCCCTGTAACGAGTCGTCAGGCCCTTCCGGTGGGCGACGAAGAACCCCGGTTGACGCCGACCGCGGTCGACACTTCAACCGGGGGTTCTGTACGCGGCGGTTGTCGGCTGTCAGCACCATGTCTATGGCTGCATGCCGACCAGTTCCGCGCTGCGCTCCCAGAGGGCCTCGCAGCGTTCGACGGAGAGCGTGTGGTCGGGCGTGGTGACCTGTTTGCGGTCCACGAAGAAGCGTCCGTTCACGCCGTCCAGGCCGGGATCGGTCGCGACCCATACCGGGTTGTCGGCTCCCTGGTCGGGTGTCTTCCGCAAGGGGTTGAGGTTCACCATCGTGTCCAGCATCTTGCCCAGTCCGCGCGCGTCACGGGAGAGGCCGGTCTGGGCGATGATCCCGGGGTGGGCTCCGTTGACGGTGATGCCACTGTCCGCCACCCGTCTCGCCAGGCTGTAGACGAACATCGTGTTCATGTTCTTGGTGCGTGCATAGGCGGCGAAGGGGCGAAAGCTGGAGAAGCGACCGAGCGCCCGGGCGTTCTGTGTGTGCAGATCATCCAGGTCCACCGGGTAGGACCTCAGCACGGTGGGGCTTGCGCCGACCACGACGAACCGGGCGGGGCGCTCCTTGACGGACTCGACGAGGGTTCGCATCAGCACGTAGGGCGCCAGGTGGTTGGTGGCCAGGGTGAGTTGGATGCCCTCGTCGGTGCGAGTGCCGATGTCGGCGGTTATTGCGGCGTTGTTGATCACCACACTGGGTGACGTGCTGTCAGCGAGTCGGTCGGCCAGTGTGCGGACCTCCCGGATCAGCGACAGGTCCGCGCTCTCCAGGCGAAGGTCGGCGTCCGGAACCGTCGCCCGGATCCTGTCGGCGGCCTGTCGCAGCGTTGCGTCGCTACGACCGACCATGACCACGCTCATCCCGGCGGCGGCGAGTCGGCGGACGGCGGCCTCTCCAATGCCACGGGTACCTCCGGTGACTATCGCTTGCTTGCCCTCGTACCTCTGTGATCTTCCGCCGTCGGCTCTCTCGGTCATGTGTGTGTCCTTCGCTGTGGCGGGTTGTCTGTGAGGGAGGTGAGCCATTCGCGCAGCAGCGCGACTTCCGTCGCACGCAAGGGCCCCAGGAAATCCGGCGGCAACGCGTCGAGGAGAAGGCGGGCGGGCCGTGACGTGCCTGCGGCGACCTCGTCGCGCGCGTTCTGAGGATGGAACAGTGCGTGGGCGACGGTGTCGCGAACGTTCGTCGAGATCGGGTGCGTGCTGTCGGCCTGTAGGGCGATCAGCTGCAACACCACCCCGATCGCGGCAGCCGACATCGTCTGCGTCGCGACCTCGACGGGGACCTTGAGATAACCGCCCACACCCCATTCGGTGACCTGGCGGGCGAGCTCTTCCTGCGCCACCAACGCCGCGGGAACGGTCTGCTCAGCCTGGGGATTGCCGAACATCAACCGGTAGTGGGCAGGATGCTCGCAGCCAAAGGACACATGCATGTCCCATCCCGCACGGAAGTCATCGAGCACATCACCGCTCCACCCGACGGCATGCTTTCTTGCGAGATAGGCGTTGAAACCCTCCAACACCGCCGCATCCAGCAGCGCGTCCTTGTCCGCGAAATGATGGTAAAGAGTCGGGGCGGTGACGCCCGCCCGCGCGCAGATCTCGCGCGTGGAGATCTGGCCATCTTTCGACGAGGCCAGCAGAAGCTCTGCGGCACGCATCAGCCTCGTGCGGACATCACTCTCGACCGCTCGGGTCGAAGGACTGTCGCTCATGTTATCAACGCTACACGATATCGTCGCAGTTTGGGTAGCAGCGATACCCCGACGCTCGGCGTCGGTGACAGGCTCGAACCGCACCCGCGTGGAACAGCAACGGCGCGACCACCCGATCCCGCAACACGCGGCCCAGCGATAGACGCTCCGCGCACTCCGCCTTGGTCGGCGGTACGGGACCGGGGGCGGTGCCGCTCACTGCGTACGTTGCCGATTTCTCGGGGGGAGTCGGGGCATGTCGGGGCAGGCGTCGGGCGCAGGCTAGCGTCGACGGTGTGAGCACTGGATCTCCGCGCGTCCTGCCCGCCGAGGGTGACCTGACCGAGGCCGCCTCGGTGCTGCGTACCGGCGGATTGGTGGCCTTTCCCACCGAGACCGTCTACGGCCTGGGGGCGAACGCGTTGGACGCGCGGGCGGCGGCCCGGATCTTCGAGGCGAAGGCGCGGCCCAGCTTCGATCCGTTGATCACCCACCTTGCCGACGCCGCTGACCTGGAGGCGCTGGTGGGGGTGGTCCCGGCGGGCGTGGCGGCGTTGGCGGAGCGGTTCTGGCCGGGGCCGTTGACGCTGATCGTGGACCGCCCGGAGGCGATCCCGCCGATCGTCACCTCCGGGTTGGCGACGATGGCGGTGCGGGTGCCGGACAACGAGTACGCGCGCCAGCTGATCGCCACGGCGGGGGTGCCGGTGGCGGCGCCGAGTGCCAACCGGTTCGGGCAGCTCAGTCCGACCCGGGCGGAGCACGTGGTACGCGGACTGGGTGGCGCGGTGGACGTGGTGCTCGACGGTGGGCCGACCCGGTGCGGGATCGAGTCGACGATCGTGGACGCTCGCGGGGACCGTCCGGTGGTGCTGCGTCTGGGCGCGTTGCCGGTCGAGGAGGTGGAGAGGTTCACCGGCCCGGTGACGGTGCGTCAGGGCAGTTCGGGGCAGCCGGTCGCGCCGGGCACGTTGGCCGCGCACTACGCGCCGCGTACGCCGCTGCGTCTGCGGGACGTGGGGGCACCGCCTGCCGAGGACGGGGTTCGGCGTGGCTACCTGGCGTTCCGGGATCGGCCGGCGGGCGGCTGGGCGGCGGTGGAGGTGCTCTCGACCGCCGGTGACCTGACCGAGGCGGCGGCGCGGCTCTTCGAGGCACTGCACCGGTTGGACGCCGCCGGGGTTACCGAGATCGTCGCCGAGCCGGTGCCGGAGCGCGGGGTGGGGCGGGCGGTCAACGACCGACTGCGTCGCGCCGCCGCCACCTGGCATCCCGCCGGCTGACGGTCACGACTCCTGCGGGCCGGAACCGACCCGGGCGGCCCGACCGTCCGCCGACGCCGGGCTCGGTGACGAACCGTCGGACCTAGCGCTATCAGTCTGTGCACCCTCGGCCCGTGCGCCGTCAGCCTTCGCGCCGTCGGTCCGCGCGCCGTCGGCCTCAGCGTGAGAGCTGCCGGCCTGAGCGTGAGCGCCGTCGGCCTGGGGTAGGCGGGCGACCAGCTTGGTGAGGGCGCCGTTGGCGAAGGTGGCGCCGAGTGCGGAGCCGGTCGCGATGGTCCAGCCGACCGGTCCGAGCGGGGTGCACCCGAAGAACTGGCTGACGCCGGGGGTCTGCACCACGACGGCCAGGACGCCGACCGAGGCGGCGGTGGAGGCGAGTACGGACGGGCTGGTGCCACCGGCCAGGACGGTCTGACCGAGTTGGGTGCCGACCAGGGAGACCAGGGCGACGGTGCCGGCGCGCCGGCGGCTGCCGGTGTAGCGGGCCAGCGTCCAGCCGGCGGTCGCGCCGAGGGTGGTGGCGGCGGCACGCAGCCCGATCTCGCGGGTCATGGTCTCGCCGAGGGAGCTGTCGGGGCCCTCGCGGAGCAGACCGTCGGTGTGGTCGCCGTCGCCGGGTGGGCGGACGGCGATGGCCAGGGCGGGTGCCATGTCGGTGAGCAGGTTGACCAGCAGCAGTTGGCGTCCGTTGAGTGCGGCCTGACCGGTGGCGGCGGCGGTCAGCACGCTGAACGCGATCTCGCCGAGGTTGCCGCCGACCAGGATGCTCAGCGCGTGGCGGACCGATGACCACATCGCCCGGCCCTCGACCAGGGTGGCGATGATGGTCTCCAGCCGGTCGTCGGTGACCACCAGGTCGGCGGCGGCGCGGGCCGCCGGGGTGCCCCGTTGGCCGAGGGCGATGCCGACGTCGGCCAGCCGGATGGCGGGTGCGTCGTTGGCGCCGTCGCCGGTCATCGCGACGGTCCGGCCGCACTTCTGCAACGCCTGGATGATCCGCACCTTGTGGGCGGGGGTGCAGCGGGCCACCACGTCGGTGGCGGCGAGCCGGGCGGCGAGGGCGTCGTCGTCGAGGGTGTCGAGTTCGGTGGCGGTGACCACCCGCTGGGCGTCGCCCGCGCTGATGGTGGCGGCGATGGCCTCGGCGGTCGCCGGATGGTCACCGGTGATCATGATGGTGTGCACACCGGCCTGCCGGATCCGGCGCACGGCGGGGGCGGCGCTGTCGCGGACCCCGTCGGCGATCGCCAGGAATCCGGTGAAGACCAGGCCGCGTACGTCGTCGTCGGTGAGGTCGGGGTCGTCGACCACGCATTCGGCGACGGCCAGGATGCGGTGTCCGGCTCCGGCGCGCTCACCGAGCAGGCGGTGCAGGTGGGCCCGGCCCGCGTCGTCGAGCGGTTCGTCGCGGCCGTCGGTGCGGCGGGCGGCACAGCGGGGCAGCACGCTCTCCGGCGCGCCCTTCACGCTGAGCAGCATCCGCCCCTCGGTCTCGCCGACCGTGGCGTGGTAGCCCCGGGACGGCTCGAAGGGAAGGCCGCCGACGGCTCGCCAGCCCGGTGCCGCGTACTGCTCGGGGACGCCGGCGGAGGTGGCACCGCGCAGGACCGCGCGGTCGGTCTGCATGGACAGTTGCTCGGGATCGTCGGCGGCGGGGGTGGCGCGCAGCGCGGTGGCGAGGATCTGCCGGAGCCGGTCGTCGATCTGGTCCGCCGGGGCGTACTCGTCGGCGTCTCCGACGCCCGCGAGCAGCAGGTGGCCCTCGGTGAGGGTGCCGGTCTTGTCGAAGCAGAGGACGTCGACCCGGCCGAGCGCCTCGATGGTGCGCGGGTTGCGGACCAACGCGCCGTGCTCGGCGAGCCGCCGGGCGGCGGCCAGTTGGGCCGCGCTGACCAGGAAGGGCAGTCCTTCCGGCACGGAGGCGACGGCCAGGTTCGCGGCGGTGGCGGCGGTCTGTGCCAGGGGTACGCCGCGCAGCAACCCGGCACCGACGACGGCCACGGCCGACCCGGCGGCCAGCGGGATCGCGGCCCGGGTCAGTCGTCCGAGCCGGGCCTCGACGCCGCTGGCGGGTGGGGCCTGTCGGGCGAGGGCGAGATTGCGCCCGGCCTCGGTGTCGGTGCCGGTGGCGACCACGACGGCGACGCCACGTCCGGCGGCGATGGTGGTGCCCTCGTAGAGCATCGACCGGCGGTCGGCGAGGGCGGCGGCCACCACCGGCTGGTCGGTCTTGGCGACCGGCAGCGACTCACCGGTCAGCGAGGACTCGTCGGTCTCCAGCCCGACGCTGTCCAGCACCCGGCAGTCGGCGGGTACGGCGTCGCCGGATTCGAGCACGATCACGTCGCCCGCCACGAGGTCCTCGGCCGGGATCACCCGGTCCGTGCCGTCGCGGCGGACCCGGGCGGTGACGGCCGCGCGGGACAGCAGCGCGGCCAACGACTTCTCGGTGTTGCGCTGGTGCACGGCGCCGACCAGCGCGGACGCACCGACCACGCCACCGACCAGGGCGGCGTCGACGAGCGAGCCGAAACTGGCGGAGAGGACCGCCCCGGCGGCGAGCACCGGCGTGAGCGGGTTGGCCAGCTCGTCGACGAAGGCCCGCAGCAGCCCGCCGGGACCGGAGGTCTCGCCCGGCCCGGCGGCGCGTCGACGCTCGGCCTCGGTGTCGGTCAGTCCGCCGCGTTCGCTTCCGAGCTGGTCGAGGACGGTCGGCACCGGCATCAGGTGCCAGGCGGTGAGCGCCGGGGCCGTCGACGCGGTGCGGGCGGAGAGTCGGCCGGCGCGCCACATGCCGTGCGCGAAGGCCAGTGCCGCCGCCCCGTTGACCGAGGCGAGGCTGCGGCCGGGCAGCAGCGCGGGGTCGGCGGTGAAGGCCGCGAGTGCGCCGAGCCCGCTGCCGGCCAGCCCGATGCGCATGTTCTGGCTGGTCATCCGGCGGGCCACCCCGGCTGCCTCGATGATCAGTGCGACCGATCGCAGGTCGGTGCCGACCAGCAGGTGTGCTCCCCAGGGCGGGGTGGCTTCCGGGTCGGCGACGCCCAGGCCGCAGTCCGCCGCGGCGAGCGCCGCGCGGTCGCCGGAGACGAGCATCACCACCGCTCCCTCGCGTTGCAGGGTGCGGATCGATTCGGCCAGCCGGTCGCCGCCGGGCAGGAGCGCGTCGGCGGAGGCGTACCGTTCGGTGTCGTCACCGGCCACCACGAGCCGCAGGCCGGCCTGTCGGGTGACGGTGGGCAGGGTGTCGACGCCGGGCGCGGGTTCCGGTTCCACCCGCAGTACGGACGCGAGGGTGTCGCCCTGGGCCAGCCCGAGCAGGGTGCCGCCGCGTTCGCGGAGTCGGCGGCTGTCGTCGGTGTCGCCGGGATCGTGGACGTCGAGGCGGTCGAGCGGGCCGAGTCGCCATCCGTCGAGTCGGCGGACGTCGGTCGGCGCTGTCGGCGTGAACAGGGCGAACGCCCGTGCTGCGACCTGGGAGGTGTCGGCGCCGGGTAGCGGGGCCAGGTCGGCCAGGACGCCCCGGTCGGAGCCGAGCACCCGGGCGTCGAGGACCAGCGTGTCGATCCGGTCGAGTTCGCGCAGCACGCTGCGGTCCATCGCGATGACGCCCCGCCTGGCGAGGATGCGGCCGAGTTGGGCGGCGTACCCCTCGCGACCGCTGCCGGGTGCCTTGGGTAGCGCGGAGAGCCCCAGCGCGGCGGCGCGTTTCGGACCGACGACGGGTGTGGCGGCGGCGAAGGCCGCCGCGCCGGTGCCGAGCATCCGGGTGACGTACCGCTCCGGGGCGCCGTCCGGTTTCGGGCAGGGACGTTCGCCGACGGGCGAGCGGGCCACCGCCCGGTCCGGCTCTCCGGTGAGGCGGGGTTCGGCCTTCTCCCAGGCGTGCAGTTGGGCGAGCCCTTCGCCCCACTGCACGATGCGTTGGGCGCCGTCCAGCACGATGCCCGTCCAGCCGCCGGTGAGGCCCTGCACCACCGCTTCGGCGAGCGGGAAGATGACCTCGGCCCGGGGGTCGCGGCGCAGGCCGAAACCGGCGAGGGCGTGCAGCTTCGGGTGCAGGTCGATGGCACTGAGCAGGCCGGACACCTCGGCGGGCACCGGTGTCACGGGCAGGATCCGGGTGGCCGCGGAGATGGTCAGGCCGAGCGCGTCGGAGGCGAGCGCCCCGAGGGTACGGGCGGTACGCGGTCCTTCCTCGGGCGGGTGCGGGGGCGGGATCTCCGGGTCGGGCTCGTGCGGGCAGGTGCGTTCGACGCGGGAGACGGCGGCGATCAGGTGGCGTACCTTCGGCCCCGGTGTGTCGACGGCGACGACCACCCGTCCGGAGGGGGCGTTGACCCGGGCCCAGAGCACGCCGGGCATCCGCTCCAGGGCCGCCTCGACCTGCCGGGCCAGCGTGTCGCCGCCGTCCTGGCAGACGCCGTGCACCTCGATGTGGTGGCGTCCCGGCCGGGACCACACCCGACGGCTGGACAGCCCGACGGCCCGGGCCAGCCGGGTGGCGGCGGCACCGACGCTACGTGAGGCGTCGCCCACCAGCGGCGGTACGGACACGGGTCGCCGCATCTAGCCTCCTACCGGTCGGGCCCGGCGGCCTGGCTTCCCGGCGGGGCGTCCCTTATGCCCGTCGGGGCGGGGAAGTTTCTCGGCTCGGCGGGCATGGACGGCCTCGACGGTGGAATCCGGGGTGCGCGTCGTCGTCCACGGGGAGGCCGAGATGAGTGCGTTGACACGAGAACTCAGCGGGACGGAGGAGACGCTGCGGGCGTTCACCCACCGGGTGGAGATCCCGTGGCTCGGCATGGTGGCCGTACCACCGCCGGACAAGCTCGCCTACTACGCGGGAATCGGGGTGCTCACCGCGCTCCAGGTGATCGAGTGGCCGCTGGCGCTGGTGATCACCGCCGGGCACCTGCTCGCTGATCAGCACCTGTCAGGGCTGGCGAAGGGCATCGGGGAGGCACTGGAGTCGGCCTGACGGTTAGCGGCGTCACCCTTGACCTGAACCTGGGTCTAGGTCGCATGCTCACCGACATGCCCATCGTGTCGCTCCGGCGTTCCGTCGGTGTCCCGGCCTGCCATGAGGACGTCCGGTGACCGCCATCGCCTCGACGCCGGATGTGACCCCGGCTCCAGCTTCGGCGAGGGACGAAACGATCTTCGCCGCTCGGCTGCGGGCGATGACTGTGGGCAGCGTGGCGCTGGTCTCGTTGCTGGCCTTCGAGGCGCTGGCGGTGGGCACCGCCATGCCGACCGTGGCCCGTGCCCTGGACGGCCTGGCCCTGTACGGGATCGCCTTCGGCGGCCCGTTCGCGGCGGGCGTGGTGGCGATGGTGATCTCCGGCATCTGGTGCGATGCCCGGGGACCACGCCTGCCGATGTGGTCCGGTCTCGGCGGCTTCGTCGTCGGGCTGCTGCTCGCCGGGAGCGCGATCACGATGGGCACGCTGGTGGTGGGCCGGATCGTGCAGGGATTCGGCTCCGGTCTGCTGTCGGTCGCGTTGTACGTGATCGTCGCGAAGGCGTACCCGGAGCACCTGCACCGGCGGATCTTCGCCGCGTTCGCCGCCGCGTGGGTGGTGCCGTCGCTGGTGGGGCCGTTGCTGGCGGGCCTGGTGGTGGAGTACGTCGGCTGGCGGTGGGTCTTCCTGGCGGTGCCGGTGGTGGCGGTGCCGGCGGTGCTGCTGGTCCATCCCGGCCTGCGGTCGATCGGCGCGGGCCCGTCGACCAAAGCGGGGCCGTCGACCAAAGCGGGCCCGTCACCGGACGGGCCGGTTACCGGCGTCGACGGGCCGGTGCGGTCGCCGCGCGACGCGTTCGGTCCGCTGAGGCGGATCGGCTGGGCGTGCGGGGCGGGGGTGAGCGCCGCACTGCTGCACATCGGGGGTCAGCAGCGCGGCGTCACCGCCGTGGCGTTGGTCGGGTCGGCCATGGTCGGTCTGCTGGTCTGCGCTCCGCGACTGCTGCCCGGCGGATTCCTCCGGGCCGGACGGGGCCTACCCACCGTGGTCGGCCTGCGCGGGTTGGCCTCCGGCGCGTTCGTCGGCGCGGAGGTGGTGATCCCGCTGATGCTGTCCCGCGAACGCGGATTCTCGCCCACCGCAGCCGGCCTGGTGCTGACCACCGGGGCGGTCGCGTGGTCGTTCGGGTCGTGGCTACAGGGCCGGGTCCGCGCGCCCCGCAGCCGGGCCACCCTGCCGAGAGCCGGGCTGACCTGCATCACCCTCGGTGTCGCGGTGGTGGGCCTCACGGTGCTGCCCGCCGTGCCGGTCGGGGTGGGCGTGTGCGGCTGGGCGGCGGCCGGGATCGGCATGGGCCTGCTGTATCCGTCGCTGTCGGTGCTGACCCTGGAGTTGTCGGCCCCGGGCGAGCAGGGACGCAACAGTTCGTCGTTGCAGTTGTGCGACTCGCTCGCCGCAGCCGCCGTGCTGGCGCTGACGGGCGCGGTGCTGGCGGCGGGCGCGGCACCCGGCCCGGGCAGTTACGCGGTGACCCTCGCGGCGGCAGCCGGGTTGGCGCTGGTCGGCGCGCTGCTCGCCGGTCGGGTGGTGCCCGGCGTACGGGTCGCGGCGGCCTGAGCCCGGCGGGTGTGCGCATCCGCCGAATCCGAGGTGCGGGGCGGAGGCAGCCGGGAGGATGGGCACGCGATGAACTTCCTGACTCTCCTACCGCTGGCCGTGGTCATGGTCGCCGGGACCCAGTTGGTGGCGGCGGTCTTCTTCGCCTCCTCCGACCGGCCCCGGGCCGCGTCGCTGGGCTACCTGGCCGGCGCGGCCATCGTGGTGTGCGGCGGTACGACCCTGGCCTGGCTGGTCACCCGCCTGTTCCGGATCAGCCTCGACACCGGGGACGGCCGGTTCGAACGGGTCGTCGACTGGATCGTCCTGGCGCTGTTGGCCGTCCTGGCGGTGGTGGTGTTCCTGCGCCGGCACTCCGGGCCGCCCGCCTGGATGGGTCGGCTCCAACACGCCACTCCCCGGTACGCGCTCCGCGTCGGCCTGCTGCTCTTCCTCGCCATGCCGGCCGACGACCTGACCATGCTCACGGTCGGTGCCAGCGCCGCCCGGCAGGGCCTGCCGTGGTGGCACCTGCTGCCGTTCATGCTGCTCACCCTCACCCTGCTGGCGTTGCCGCTGCTGGCGTTGCTGCTGCTCGGCCGTCGGGCGGCAGCGGTGCTGCCCCGGATCCGGGACTGGGCCGACAGCCACGCCTGGCTGGTCAGCGAGGCGGTGATCGCCTTCTTCGTCGTACTCACCGTGCTGGATCTGATCCGGTGAGGTGGCCCACAGCTGTCACGTCGCGCCGGTCTCGACCCGTCGTCCCGGTAGTCGACGAAGGAGGCTGAGATGCGGGTACTGGTCACCGGAGCGGGCGGCCGGCTCGGCGGGGCGGTGCTGCCCCGGCTGGTCGCCGAGGGGTTCCAGGTGCGGGCCACCAGCCGGCGGGCGCGTACCGGATCGGGCGTCGAATGGGTGGTGGCGGACCTGGCGACCGGCGAGGGCGTCGCGGCGGCGGTGGCCGGGGTGGACGCGATCCTGCACCTGGCGTCCTCGCCGACCCGGCGTACCCACGAGATCGACGTGCGGGGCACCGGCCGGTTGGTCGCCGCGGCGGCCGGTGCGGGCGTGGCCCACCTGGTCTACATATCGATCGTGGGCGTGGACCGGGTGCCCTACGCGTACTACCGGCACAAGCTCGCCGCCGAGCAGGTGGTGGCCGCCGGTGGGGTGCCGTGGACGGTGCTGCGGGCCACCCAGTTCCCGCAGTTTCTCGACGAGCTGCTGCAGATGTCCAGCAAGCTCGGCCCGGTGATCGCCGACCGGGCCGTGGTGGCCCAGCCGGTCGATCCGGGTGAGGTGGCGGAAAAGCTGATCGAGCTGCTGCGCGCCGGTCCGCGCGACGGCATCGTGGAGTACGGCGGCCCCGAGGTGCTGCGGTTCGACGACGCGGTACGCACCTGGCGGCAGGCGCGGAACTCCCGCCGCCCGATGCTGCCGGTGCGTTTTCCCGGCCGCCTCGGTCGCGAGCTGCGCGACGGTGGACTGGTCACCGAGGCCCGCCCGACCGGTCGTCGCACCTGGGCGGAGTACCTGGCCGACACGTACGGGGGAACGGCGACAAGATGACAGTCGCTCTCGTTCACGTTCGTCCTACCGTCGGCTCATGCTCACGTTCGTCGTCACCTGTCTCCTGTACGTCTGCGGCTTCGTCTTCCTCTACGGGGTGATCCGGCTCGCGGTCCGGCACGCACTGGAGGACATCGAGGCGCGCCGCGTGCAGGCGGAGCGGGCGGAGGAGATGGCCGTCGCCCGGGACCGGGCGTTGCTCCAGGAGCACGGTTTCCTGACCAACGGCTGACCGGCGACGGGACCGGCGTGTCCTGTTGCCGGTCGCTCCACGGCTGGCCGGGGCCCTCGGTGACCAGCGCACGCGTCGCGGGTGCGACGATCGCTTCCGTGATGGGAACGTTGCGCACCGAGCCCGCCCGTAATCGCCCCGACCTGCTGGCCGCACCGGTCGCCGACGCGCTGGCGCAGTGGCCCGCCGACGCGCCGGTGGACGTCGACGCGGTGCTGGTCGCGCCGATCGACGCCGAGCTCGCCGACACCGCCGCATTCTGCGCCGCGTACCAGGTGGGGCTCGACGAATCGGCCAACTGCGTGGTGGTCGCCGGCAAGCGGGAGGGCGTCGTCAGGTACGCGGCCTGCGTGGTGCTGGCCACCACCCGGGTCGACGTGAACGGCGTGGCCCGACGTGCGCTGGACGTCCGCAAGGCGAGCTTCGCCCCGATGGCCGACGCGGTCGAGTCGACCGGCATGGAGTACGGCGGCATCACCCCGATCGGGTTGCCGCCGGAGTGGCCGATCCTGGTCGACGCCCGGGTGGTGGCCGCACCGTACGTGATCATCGGATCGGGTGTGCGGCACAGCAAGATCGCCCTACCGGGCTCGGCGCTGGCCGTGTTGCCCGGTGCGCGAGTGGTGGAGGACCTGGCCAGGCTGGCCTGATCCTCGATCGACGTCGATGTTGTTGCACGTGAAACATCGCCGCCGCCAATGGATCAGGAGCCGGCGGCCTCACGTTCCGCGACCTCGCTGAGGGCGGCGAGCAGGGTGGCCGGGTCCTGGGCGCCGGAGACGGCGTACTTCCCGGCGAACACGAAGGTCGGCACGCTGGTGATGCCGAGCTGCCGCGCCTCGGTCAGCTCCTCGTCGAGGGCGGGGACGCCCTCGTCGGAGTCGAGGAAACGGCGGGCTTCCGCGCCGTCCAGCCCGACACCGGTGGCGATCTCGGCGAGCGCCGCCCGGTCGCCGATGTCCACGCCGTCGGTGAAGTGGGCCTTGTGCAGGGCGTTCACCGTCTCGGTGCCGCGACCCCGCTCGGACGCCCAGTCGATCAGTCGGTGCGCCTCGAACGTGTTGGCCGCGATCGCCCGCGAGAAGTTCAGCTCCAACCCGACGCTCGTACCGATCTCGGCGACCTGGGCGGCCATCTGCTGGGCCTGCTCCGGGCCGCCGAACTTGGCGGCCAGCGCGTCGAGCAGCGGCACCGGCGCGGTCACCGGGGACGGGTCGAGTTGGAAGGGGCGATGCCGGACGGTGACCTCACCGTCGTACGAGGCGAGGGCCTCCTCCAGGCGACGCAGGCCGATCCAGCACCAGGGACAGACCACGTCGGCGTAGATGTCGATCTCCATGACCGGAGACAACCCGCCGGTACGCCGATCTGTTCCCGTACCTGCCGATGGAGTGATGCGGCCCGCTCCCGGACCTGCCGTGGGAGCAGGGCAGATCAGCCGACCTGCTCGCGGACCTGCCGCTTGAGTCGGGCGAGGATGGCGTTGCCGCCGCGTACCCGCAGCGGGCTGATCGCCTGCGCCAGACCCATCCGCTGGTACAGGTCGTCCGGGACGGCGAGCACCTGCTCCGGGCTCGCACCGGCCAGCCCCTCGGCGAGGATGCCGGCGAACGCGCGGGTGGTGGGCGCCTCCGGCGGGCAGTCGAACAGGGTGCGCACGGTGCCCTCGGGCGTCACCTCGGCGCGGAGGAAGAACGACGTCTGGCACTCCGGCACCTGCTCCATGCCCTCGTGCCCGGTCTGGTCGGCGGGCAGCGGCGGCACCGCGTCGGAGTACTCCAGCAGCATCTCCAGCACCACGTCACGGGGTGCGGAGGCGAACTCGTCGACGATCTCCGCCAGCTTGCTCGGCATCTCGGGCATCCCGCCAGGCTACCGGCGCCAGGCGGGGCACTGCGGTCGCGCCCACGGTCGTGGCCGCGGGTGCACCCGGGTGTTAGCAGGGGACCCCTTCTCTACCGCAGGCGTTAATAAGGTGCCCTTCCTTACACCTGTCGCTTTCTGACACCTGTCACACCTGGGGGGCCTGTTCGCTGATCTCGCTGAGGGCGGAGGTGGGGTCGAGCTGCATCGCCAGGTCGCCGAGGGAGACGATGCCGACCAGTTTGCGTTCGTGGTCGCAGACGAGGATGCGGCGGATACCGCGCTCGCGCATCAGTGCGGCTGCCTTCGTGGCGGTGCAGAACTGCTCGATCATCACCACCTCGCGGGTGAGGATCGCGCCGATGGTGGTGGTCGTCGCGCTGGCGTTCTCCGCCACCGCGCGGACCACGATGTCCCGGTCGGTCAGGATGCCGGCCAGTTCGGCACCGTCGGTCACCACCACGTCGCCGATGTCGGCGTCCCGCATCACCCGGGCGGCCTCGTCCAGTGTGGTCTCCGCCGACAGGTAGATCACCTGTTTGGTCATCACGTCGACGACCCGATACTCGGTCATGAGAGCCTCCAGAACACCTTCTGCCGATCGGGATGCGTTACCCGGTTACGTGACTGCTACACCACGTTCCGGCCTACCTCCTCAACGAGACGCTCCGTCAGGTCGCCTACCAGGATCTCGGCACGTTCCCCGGTGGACCGGTCACGGAGTTCGACGTACCCGTCGGCCAGGCGGCGGCCGACCACGACGGTGCGCGGGATGCCGATCAGCTCGGCGTCGGTGAACTTCACCCCGGCGGAGACTCCCGCCCGGTCGTCCACCAGCACCCGCAGACCGGCGGCGGCGAGTCGGGTGCCGAGGTCGAGCGCCGCCTCGACCTGCGGACCCTTGCCGGCCGCCACCAGGTGTACGTCGCAGGGGGCGATCGCCGCCGGCCAGACCAGTCCCCGGTCGTCGTGGTGCTGCTCGGCGATCGCGGCCACCGCCCGGGACACCCCGATGCCGTAGCAGCCCATGGTGGGGCGTACCGGCTTGCCCTGCGGTCCGAGGACGTCGACCGTGAAGGCGTCGGTGTAGCGGCGGCCGAGTTGGAAGATGTGTCCGATCTCGATGCCCCGGCGCATGGTCAGGCTTCCGCCGACGCAGGCGGGGCAGGGGTCGCCGGGGCGTACGTCGGCGGCTTCGACGGTGCCGTTCGGGGTGAAGTCGCGGCCACAGACCACGTTCGTGGCGTGCCGCCCCGGCTCGTTCGCCCCGGTCAGCCAGGCGGTGCCCGGCGCCACCCGGGGGTCGACCAGATAGCGGATGCCGAGTTTGTCGAAGACCTGCGGCCCGATGTAGCCGCGGACCAGGTCGGGCCGCTCGTCCCAGGCGTCGAAGACGTCCACGGTGGCCGGTGCCAGCACCGCGGCGAGCCGTTTGAGGTCGACCTCGCGGTCACCGGGCACGCCGATGACGAGCAGTTCGGTCTCGTGAACGCCGGGTCGGCGTACGGTCAGCACGACGTTCTTGAGGGTGTCGGCGGCGGTCCAGTCGTCGCGTCCGGCGAGTCGACGGTCGTTGGCCAGCGCGACCAGGCTGGCGATGGTGGGCGTCTCCGGGGTGTCGTGCACCTCGACGGGCGGCCGGGCCAGCGGGTCACCGGCCGCCGGGGCGGGCGTGGTCACCGCCTCGGTGTTCGCCGCGTAGTGGCAGTCCGTGCAGCCCACGAACGTGTCCTCGCCGACGGGCGCGATGGCCAGGAACTCCTCCGAGGCGGAACCGCCCATCGCTCCCGACGTCGCGTGCACCACCGTGTACTCCAGGCCCAGCCGGTCGAAGACCCGCCGGTACGCGTCCCGGTGCCGGTCGTACGCCGCGCGCAGCCCCGCCTCGTCCAGGTCGAAGGAGTACGCGTCCTTCATCAGGAATTCGCGTCCGCGCAGCAGTCCGGCACGGGGCCGGGCCTCGTCGCGGAACTTGGTCTGGATCTGGAACAACGTGACCGGGAAGTCGCGGTAGGAGGTGAACAGGTCCTTCACCAGCAGCGCGGCCAACTCCTCGTGGGTGGGGGCGAGCAGGTGCTCGGCACCACGGCGGTCGGCCAGCGTGAAGATGTCGTCGCCGTACTCGGTCCACCGTCCGCTGGTGCGGTACGGCTCGGCCGGCAGCAGCGCCGGGAAGTGCACCTCCTGGTCACCGATCGCGGCCATCTCGGCCCGGACGATCTCGGCGACCCGGTCCAGTACCAGCTTGCCCAGCGGCAGCCAGGTGTACCCGCCGGGGGCGGCTCGGCGCAGGTAACCGGCGCGCAGCAGCAACCGGTGACTCGGCACCTCCGCGTCGGCCGGGTCCTCGCGCAGCGTCCGGATCAGCGTGGTCGACATGCGCAGCAGCATGGCCGCAGCGTACGACCCGGGGTGCCCGACGGCGATCCGATTAGGCGTGGCCAGGGTCGTCGAGCCCGGCGCGATGGGCGATGACGGCCAACGCGGTGCGGTCCCGGGCGTCCAGCTTGGCCAGCAGGCGACTGACGTACGTGCGGGCGGTGGCCGGGCTGATGAACAGCGCCCGGCCGATCTCGTCGTTGGACTCGCCCAGCCCGACGCGGGCCAGCACGGCCCGTTCCCGCTCGGTGAGCACGGCCAGTCGAGGGTCCGGCGGCGGCAGCCGGGGAACGGCGGCGAGCTGTTCCATCACCCGGCGGGTGACGGTGGGCGACAGCAGGTTCCCACCGGCTGCGGCGGTGTGCACGGCTCGCCGCAGGTCGTCCGAGCCGGTGTCCTTGAGCAGGTACCCGGCGGCACCGAGCCGGACCGCCTCGACGATGTCCTCGTCGTCGTCGAAGGTGGTGAGGATCAGCACGCGCGTCCCGGTCAGCGTCTCGTCGGCGCGGATCGCGGCGGTGGCGGCCAACCCGTCCAGGATCGGCATCCGGATGTCCATCAGCACCACGTCCGGCCGTAGCCGGCGGGCCAGGTGCAGGCCGGTGCGGCCGTCGGCGGCCTCCCCGACGACGCTGATCCGCGCGTCGGACTCCAGCAGCGTGCGGATCCCGGCCCGGACCAGGTCCTGGTCGTCGACCACGAGCACGGTCGTCACGTCGTACCCGCCCACGGCAGTTCGGCCCGTACGGCGAAACCGGTGGGCTGGTGCTCGGCGGTGAGTGAGCCGCCGAGGCTCTGGGCCCGCTCCCGCATCCCGGCGATGCCGTGCCCGCTGTCCGCCGCGCGGTCGGTGCTCCGCCGGTCCGCGCCGGAGTCGGTGACCGACACCGTCACCTGCCGGTCGTCCTGCGCGACGTGGATCTCCACCCGGCTGCCCGCCGAGTGCCGGACCACGTTGGTGACCGCCTCCTGGACGATCCGGTATGCGGCGGCCTCCACCGGCGCCGGCAGCGCGGAGTGCAGGTCGACCCGCACGTCGACGTCGAACCCGGCGGCACCGGCCGCCCCGGCCACCGCGTCGAGGTGCGCCAGCGACACGACCGTGCGGGCCGGGTCGTCGTCCCGACGGAGAAGGGCCACGGTCCGCCGCAGGTCGTCCATGCTCCGGCGGGCGGTGGCGCGGATCAGCTCCAGGGCCGACCTGGTGGCCTCCTCGTCGCGGCCCAGCGCCTCCCGGGCGACGTCGGCGTGCAGCGCGATCACCGAGGTGGTGTGGCCGAGCGAGTCGTGCAGGTCCCGGGCGATCGCGAGCCGCTCACCCTGCACCCGGGCGTCCGCCTCCTGCCGGTAGCGCTCCCCGGTCAGCTCGGCGATCCGTCGCGCGTCGGCCTGCGCGGCCCGCCGGGACCGGAGGCTGTCGCCGAGCGCGATCGCCGCACCCATCAGCAGTACGTGACCGGCCAGCTCGTAGCCGACGACGAAGGAGAAGTTCTGCCCCTCGGCGAGACGGACGACCACGGACACGACGACCACCACCACGGCACCGGTGATCGAGGCGGCGAGGCGGCCCTGCTCGGCGGCGGAGAAGAGGGCGGCGGCGACCGGCACGGCCAGACCGACCGCCGGGTAGCCGGCGGCGTAGTAGGCGAACAGGCCGAGCACCGTGACGGCGAGCACCACCACCGGGTAGCGGCGGCGGGCCAGCATCAGCGCGCCGAGACCCACCGCCCACAGGTAGGCGATCCGGTCCGGCTCCTGCCGCCCACCCTCGTTGGCGGTGATGACCACCGAGACGACGGCGGTGACGCCCACGCCGAGCAGGACGTCGGTGAGCCAGGGCCGGACCCGGCGTACCGCAGACTGGCTCGGCTGACCGCTCACCGGCCCAGCGTACGGCGCGGACGGGGTGCTCCGGAGTCGTCGCGGGGCGACGTCCGGGGTCGCCTCCCGACGTACCGCGATCGGGTCCGCGTGCGGATGGCAGGCGACCCGGCCGTCCCTAGCGTTGCCGGCATGACCGCTACCTCGTCGCACCGCTCCCTGCTCGGTCTGCCGCTGCTCGCCCTGTTCGGGTTGGCCCTGCTCGGCCTGCCCAGGGTGGTGTTGCACGACCTCGGCCTGGTGCACGAGCGCACCTTCGTCAACCTGCTGCTGGTGGTCGTACCGCCGGTCGTCTGGATCGCGGTGGCGCTGGTCCGGCGGGTACCCAACCCGTTCCTGACCCTGCTCGCGGTCGGTCTCTGCTACGGCGTCCTGCTGGCGGTCACCCACCAGCTCCTCTGGGACGTCGCCTTCGACGAACCGCCGACGCTCGGCGGCAACCTCACCGACCTGGCACCGGGCGTACAGACGGTCGTCGTCCGGTTCTTCGCCACCATCAGCAGCGTCTTCACCGGGGTCATCGTGGGCGTGGTGACCGGTCTCGTCGCCTGGGCGCTGAGCCGGGTACGTCCCTGAGCGGTGCGGATCGGCGGATCTCCACACCGGGCCCGTCGCCGGTGACGGTCTGGGCGAGGATGGGGGCATGATGCGGGCGCCGGGCGGACTGTTGCTGGATTTCGGGGGCGTGCTGGCGGACGCGCCGGGGAACGGGTGGGCGTCGCCGGAGGTCGTCCGGCGGATGTCCGAGGTGATCGACGGTGTCCTGCCGGACGAGCGGATCGCGGCCGACCTGACCTCGGGTGCGCGGGCGTACGGGCGGTGGCGGGACGAGACCGGCGTCTCGGCCGAGCCGATGGAGCTGACGCACGACCGGGTGTGGGCGGACTTCGTCACCCACGGCTGGCCCGAACCGGCCCGGGCCGCCGTCGCACGGCAGGCCACCCCGCTGGCGTACGCGTCGACGTGGCGCACGGAGTGGCAGGTGCGGCCCGGCATCCCCGAGGCGTTGGCCGCCGCCGCCGAGGCGGGAGTGCCGATGGCCGTGGTCAGCAACGCGCTCTGCGGTGCCGCCCACCGCGACTTCCTGGCCGCCGCCGGACTCTCCGGCCGCTTCGCCGCCGAGTTCTACAGCGACGAGACGGGGCTGCGGAAGCCGAACCCGCGCTTCGCCGCGTTGGCCGCCGACGCCATCGGCGTACCGGTGGATCGGTGTTGGTTCGTCGGTGACAGCCTGCACCGGGACATCGCCTGCGCGCGGCGGGCCGGTGTCGGGGCGGCGGTCCTGATGCGCTCGCCGCGCACCGACCGCGAACCCGACGCGCCGGAGCTGGCGCCGGATGTCTGGATCGAGGACGGTCACGGGCTGCTCGCCCTGCTGCGCGGCAGCGACGACGCGGGATTGTAGTCAGCGCCGCAGCGACTCCCGCCTCCTTGCCGGAACCGTCGTCGTCGCCTTCCCTCGCGCCCTACCGTCCGGAGGGAGCGGTCGGTGATCGAGGGCGAGGAGCGGGACCTTGTTCGATGACGTGCGGCAGATCGACGCGGGTGTCCTGAACGTCGGGTACGTCGACGCCGGACCGCCGGACGGACCGGTCGTCCTGCTGCTGCACGGCTGGCCGTACGACATCCACAGCTTCGCCGAGGTGGTACCGCTGCTCACCGACGCCGGCCACCGGGTGCTCGTGCCGCACCTACGCGGCTACGGCACGACGAGTTTCCGCTCGCCCGACGCCGTCCGCAACGGCGAACCGGCGGCCATGGCCTGCGACGCCGTCGCGTTCCTGGACGCCCTCGACGTGCCGCAGGCGACGGTGGCCGGGTTCGACTGGGGTGCCCGCACCGCCGACATCCTGGCCGCCCTCTGGCCGGACCGCTGCGCCGGCCTGGTCGCGGTGAGTGGCTACCTGATCGACGGCCAGGAGTCGGGCAAGGCACCCTTGCCCCCTGTGGCCGAGCACGCCTGGTGGTACCAGTTCTACTTCGCCACCGACCGGGGCCGTCAGGGGTACGCCCGCAACCTGCGGGACTTCGCCAAACTGATCTGGCGGACGGCGTCCCCGCAGTGGACCTTCGACGACGCCACGTTCGACCGGAGCATGGCCTCCCTCGACAACCCCGACCACGTCGACATCGTGATCCACAACTATCGCTGGCGGATGGGCCTGGCCGACGGCGAGCCGCAGTACGCCGACCTGGAGGACCGGCTGGCCGACAAGCCCGCCGTCACGGTGCCCACCATCAGCCTCGAAGGCGACGCCAACGGCGCACCCCACCTGGAACCTCAGGTGTACGCCAAGCAGTTCACCGGCCCGTACGAGCACCGCACGATCAGCGGCGGCATCGGGCACAACCTGCCGCAGGAAGCGCCGAGGGCCTTCGCCGACGCGATCATGCAGGTGACGTCGCTGACCTGACCTCTCTGCTGTTCGGGTTCAGGGGCGCTTGGTCTTGGCGATGAAGGCGTGCCAGGCGGTCGGGGTGAAGACGAGCGCCGGGCCGGTGGCGTCCTTGCTGTCGCGGACGCCGACGATGCCGGGAAGGTTGTCGGCCACCTCGACGCATTCGCCGCTCGCGCTGCGGGTGGACTTGCGCCAGGCTGCGCCGGTCAGATCGTGGACCATGACTCCATCACTTCCTTCATCAGGGCTTCGGACTGTCCTTTGGAGAGAGCGACGCTGCGGACACCCTCCCACCTCACCAGCAGGGTATCGATCTGCTCGTCACGGTCGATGGTCGCGCCGCCGACATGGTTCTCCAGATGCCCCAGCCACTCACCCTCGACCCCTCGGGCCAAGGTGATCGGTCCAGCGTGTCCAACATGGACGGTTGCCTCGGCAGGAATGAGGTGCACCAGCACGCCCCCGCGCTTGACGCATTCGAGCAGGTGGCTGATCTGCTGAGTCATGATGCTTCGGAAGCTCTCGTCAGCTCGGCGCAGGGTGGTCTCCTCGATCACCGCAATGAGGGCCGGTGGGTTCGGCTGGGCGAGGATCGCCTGACGATCCATCCGTACCGCCAACCGCCGTTCGATCTCTTCATCGTTGAGCATGTCGTCGGACTGGATCACCGCGCGGGCGTAGTGCTCGGTCTGGAGCAGGCCGGGGATCAGCGTCGGGTGGTAGCAGCGCAACTGCCGCGCGTTGCGCTCGGCGTCCAGCCAGGGGCGTAGCCAGTTCGGCTGGCCGTGCAGCTCGGCGATGCGCAGCAGCCCCGACAGCAGGCCGTCGCTCTTCAGCACCTCGTCGGCCCGCTTGAGGAAGAGCCGGTCGAACGGGCGTTGCCCCAGCTCGATCGCGGAGACCTGCGAGCCGGAGAAGTGCACCAACTTGCCGAAATCCTCCTGGGTCAGGTCGGCCGAGAGTCGCAGCCTGCGCAACTGTGCCCGGATCAGTTCGGCGGTCGGCTCGGATTCCACGCTGCCTCCACGAATTCTCGGCCGTTCGGATGGATGCCCGGCCCGGCCCCACCATCGCCACGGCCGGTGTCGATGCCTTCCGACAGTAGTCGTCCGGTCAGCAGAATGTGACCCGGCGGTCCTGCTCCCATCCACCGGGGCCGGGGTGGGACTGCACCGGGGCCGTCCCGGCACCTCCCCCGTGCCGGGGCGGCCCCACCCGGAGGCGGAGGTCGAGATGTCCCACCCGAAGTCGTACCCGGTGCCGCGTCGTGGCCCGGCGGCCGAGCGGCCCCGGCAGCATCCGATGTCCGGCCCGCAGCATCTGCCGCTGCGTCCGCTCTGGTTGTGCCGGGCCTGCGGGCACCCGTGGCCCTGCGCCGAGGCGCGGCTGCTGCTCCGGGTCGAGTACGACGACCGCTGGCTCGACCTGGCCGTCTACCTGTCCGGGCTGTACTTCGAGGCGACACACGATCTGTTCCGGCTCGACCCGGACGGCGGCCCGACACCGCCTGAGCTGTTCGCCCGGTTCGTGGCCTGGGGGCCGTACCGTCGCTCGGCGGTCGACCCGCCGCGCGCCTGCACCGGCCGTTGTCGGCTGCCCGCCGCCTCGGTGGAGGGATGACGTCTGCCCGCCGCGTCGCCGCGTCGCCGGGTGGATGACGTCTGCCACGTTCGGCGAGCGCGGGGCAGACCGGTGAATGCGGCCGGTGCCAGACTCCCAGGTGTTAGGAGGGGACCCCTGCTATACCGCAGGCGTTAATAAGGTGCCCTTCCTTACACACACAGCAGCTTTACCCGCAGCTTCGAGGAGTGAGCAGTGCGCTGGCGCAGTTACGTCGCGGTCGGGGACAGCTTTACCGAGGGCCTGGACGACTCGTACCCGGACGGCACGTTCCGGGGCTGGGCCGACCTGGTGGCCACCCGGCTGGCCGCCGAGGCCGGGCCCGAGTTCCGGTACGCCAACCTGGCCATCCGCGGTCGACTCTTCCCACACGTGGTGGCCGAGCAGGTGCCGTCGGCGTTGGCGATGAGGCCCGACCTGATCAGCTTCGCCGCCGGTGGCAACGACGTGCTGCGCCGCAACTTCGACCCGGCCGCGCTGGTCGGCCGCTTCGAGGAGGTCGTCCGCGATCTGCGTTCGGGCGGCTCCGACGTGGTGCTGTTCCGCTTCGCCGACGTGATGGCCCGACTGCCGGGGCAGCGGCTGATCGCACCCCGCATCGAGCTGCTCAACCGCGCCGTCGGGGAGACCGCCGAGCGGCACGGCGCGATCCTGGTCGACCTGTACGCCGACAACACGTACCTCAATCCGCTGCTCTGGAGCACCGACCGGCTGCACCTGTCGCCGGTCGGTCACCGCCGGGTGGCCGCCCAGGTGCTCGACGCGCTGGGCGTCGGCTGCGACGAGGAGTGGTTGCTCGTACCCCCGAGGCCGGCGCCGAGCCCGTGGTTGGCGGCCCGTACCGCTGACGTGCGCTGGGCCGGTCAACACCTGGCGCCCTGGCTTAAGCGTCGCCTCACCGGCCGTTCCTCCGGCGACACCCGCACCGCCAAACGCCCCACCCTCAGCCCCCTCCCCGACTGACCTGCACCCCTCCGCCCCCGAACCCCCGCCTCGCCGCTGTCTGCGCCTCACTCGTCCCGCGCGTCAGCCCCGGGCGGGTGCTCCGGGCGGTGCTGCCGCTCGGTGCACGTTGTTAGGAGGGGTCCCCTGCTATACCGGAGGCGTTAGCAGGGGACCCCTCCTTACATACAACCCCGCGCGGACGCGGGTGCTCGGCGTACCTTGGGGCTCATGTCTGTGCCCAGTGATCCCGATCCCCGACTCCAGTCGTACGCGGACCCGCAACGGCTGGTGACCACCGAATGGCTGGCGGAGCACCTCGGCGACGAGGGTCTCGTCGTGGTCGAGTCCGACGAGGACGTGCTGCTCTACGACACCGGCCACATTCCCGGTGCCGTGAAGGTCGACTGGCACCTGGAGCTGAACGACCAGGTGACCCGCGACTACCTGGACGCCGAGCGGTTCGCCGAGTTGTGTGCGGCCAAGGGCATCGGCCGTGACGACACGGTCGTCTTCTACGGCGACAACTTCAACTGGTGGGCCGCGTACGCCCTCTGGGCCTTCACCCTCTTCGGCCACCGGGACGTGCGGTTGCTCGACGGCGGTCGGCAGAAGTGGATTGCCGAGGGGCGGGAGCTGACCCGCGACAAGCCGGTCCGGCCGAGGGCGGAGTACCCGGTGCCGCAGCGCGACGACGCGCCGGTGCGCGCGTTCCGGGAGGACGTGTCGGCGCACGTCGACGCTGATCGTCCGCTGGTGGACGTGCGGTCGCCGGGTGAGTACACCGGCGAGATGCTGCACATGCCGGACTACCCGCAGGAGGGCGCGCTGCGCGGCGGGCACATCCCGGGCGCGGTGAGCAAGCCGTGGAAGTCCGCCGCCAACGACGACGGCACCTTCAAGTCCGCCGACGAGCTGCGGACGATCTACGCCGACCAGCTCGGGTTGAGCCCGGACGACGACGTGATCGCGTACTGCCGGATCGGCGAGCGGTCCAGCCACACCTGGTTCGTGCTGCGGCACCTGCTGGGGTACCCGCGCGTACGCAACTACGACGGCTCGTGGACCGAGTGGGGCAACCTGGTCCGGGCTCCTGTCGTCAAGGGCCCCGACCCGAGGTGAGCCGTCCCGCCAAGCCCCTTCCACGGCGATGATCAAGAGGTTTTGGGGCTCCCACCGCCCGATTGTGACCAGAACTTCTTGATCGACTCAGGGCGTCCGGCAATGCCGGACGCCCTGAGCGGGCCCATTCATGACCGGCTCGGCGTCGGGTCGCGGAGGTAGCGCTGGATGGTGGGGGCCAGCCAGGCGACCAGGTCGGGTGGGGAGAGGTCGACCATGGGGGGCAGGTGCAGGACGTACCGCGTCAGGGCCACGCCGAGTAGTTGGCTGGCGACCAGGCCGGCGCGGTGTGGGGCTTCCGTCGGGTCGACGACCACCCGGGCCACGGCCGTGCCGAGCTGGGTGGCGAAGATGTCGCGTACCCGCTCGGCACCGCTCGGGTTGGTGCTGGCCGTGCGCAGCAGCGCCGGCAGCGTGGTGTCCCCCTCCCAGCGGGTGAAGAAGTAGCCGACCAGCGTCTCGCCGAGGCGGTCGGCCGGTGTGCCGCTCAGGTCCGGTAGCCGCAGGTCGAACTCGGCCGCCGCCGCGAACAGGCCCTCCTTGCTGCCGTAGTAGCGCATCACCATGGACGGGTCGATGCGCGCGTCGGCGGCGATGGCCCGGATCGTCGCCCGGTCGTAGCCGTCGGCCGCGAAGCGCTCGCGGGCGGCCCGCAGGATGGCCGCGCGGGTCGCGTCCGCATTGCGGGGGCGGCCACCGCCGGGTGCCGGCTCGTTCTGCGGTACGCCTTCCGTCATGTGCACGACGGTATGCCAACACGTGTTGACTTCTTCCGTCGGGGGCGCCTAGCGTTGCCAACAATTGTTTGCCAACGCTTGTTGGCAATCGGATCGGGGGAGGTCGTCATGCTGCCCGCCACCACGGACGTCCTGATCGTCGGAGCCGGACCGACCGGCCTGACCGCCGCGCTCACGATGGCCCGGCGGGGGGTCGAGGTCACCCTGGTCGACCAGCGGGAGACACCGGCGGTGACCTCGCGTGCGGCGGTCGTGCACGCGTACACCCTGGAGATGCTGGACCGGGTCGGCGCCGGCGCGCCGCTGGTCGCGCGCGGGCTGCGGTCGGCCCGGTTCAGTGTCCGCGACCGGGACCGGATGCTGGTCACCGTGCCGTTCGACCGGCTGCCCAGCCGTCACCGGTACGCGCTGATGGTCTCCCAGTCCGTCACCGAGGAGGTGCTCACCGAGCGGCTGGCCGAGGCGGGCGGCCGGGTGCTGCGGCCGTACCGGCTGACCGGGCTGCGGCAGGACGCCGACGGCGTGGTGGCGCAGTTCGGCGACGCGACCGTCCGGGCACGCTGGGTCGTCGGTGCCGACGGCATCCACAGCACGGTCCGTGACCTGGCCGGTATCCCCTTCACCGGGCCGGACGGGTCGGCGGAGTCGTTCGTCCTGGCCGACGTACACCTGGACAGCGCGCTGCCCCGCGACGGCGCGTCGGTCTTCCTCGCCCGGGGCGGTCCGTTGGTCTGGGCTCCACTGCCCGACGACCGGGTGCGGCTGGTCGCCACCGTGACCGACCCACCCGCCGAGCCGGACCTGCCCTACCTGCAACGACTGCTCGACGAGCGGGGCCCGCGACGGCAGCCGGACCAGGTCCGGGAGGTGCTCTGGTCCTCGCGGTTCCGGCTGCACCGACGCGTCGCGGAGACCTTCCGCGCAGGGCGGACACTGCTCGCCGGGGACGCCGGGCACGTGCACAGCCCGGCCGGTGGGCAGGGCATGAACCTCGGCATCTGCGACGCCGTCGACCTCGGCGAGACCCTGTCGGCGGTGCTGGCCGGGGGCCCCGACACCCTCCTGGACGAGTACGCGGCCCGGCGTCGCCCGCTCGCCCACGAGGTGGCCGGCTTCGCCGACCGGCTGACCCGGCTCGCCACCGTGCCGCCCGCCGGGCGTCCGGCCCGGGACGCGCTGCTGCGCCTGCTCGCGGCGCTGCCGCCGGTGCGCCGACGGGTCGCCCTGCGGCTCTCCGGGCTCCACCAACGCGCGTCCGATAAGGTGGCCCACCCGGCGAGGTCTCGCTGAGGAACCGGGCACGCGGATGTCGGCCCGCACCGGTACGGTGAGCGCCGACATCCGGGAGCGGGGAGCGGACAAGGCGTGGACCGTACCTTCCAGGTGGACCTGCGTGGCGTGGTCGACCTGCTCAGTCATCACCTCTACGGCAGCCCACGGGTCTACGTCCGCGAGCTGATGCAGAACGCGGTGGACGCGATCACCGCACGTCGGGCCGCCGAGCCGGACGCACCGGCCCTGGTCCGGATCGAGCCGCCCGAGCTGACCGGCGACGGCACCCTGCGGGTGCACGACACCGGCATCGGGCTGACCGAGGAGCAGGTGCACGAGCTGCTGGCCACCATCGGCCGCAGCTCGAAGCGGGACGAGCTGGGTTTCTCCCGCCACGAGTTCCTCGGCCAGTTCGGCATCGGGCTGCTCTCCTGCTTCCTCGTCGCCGACGAGATCCGGGTGGTCACCCGCAACGGCGACCACCCCACCGTGCTCTGGACCGGCTACGCCGACGGCCGCTACGCGGTGCGCCTGGCGCCGCCGCAGGAGGCACGTGCCGAGGTCGGCACCACGGTCACCCTGGTGCCGCGCCACGACGCCGACCAGTGGTACGCCACCTCCACCGTCACCGAGCTGGCCCGCCTCTACGGCAGCCTGCTGCCGGTGACCGTCCGGGTCGGCAGCGTGGTCACCACCACCGGGGAACCGCCCTGGCCGACCAGCCCGGGTGCGACCGTGGACCGCGCCGCCCTGATCGCGTACGCCCGCGAGACGCTCGGCGTCGACCCGTTCGACGTGGTGCCGCTGCGGGCGCCGGAGGCCGGGCTGACCGGAGTGGCGTTCATCCTGCCCACGGCCGTGAATCCGGCCGCCCGGGCCGGTCACCGGGTCTACCTCAAGCGGATGCTGCTGACCGAGCACGCCGACGGCCTGCTGCCGGACTGGGCCTTCTTCGCGCACTGCGTGATCGACACCAGCGAGCTGCGGCCCACCGCCAGCCGCGAGGCGCTCTACGAGGACTCCCTGCTCACCAGCACGCGCGAGTCGCTCGGCGCGCAGATCCGTGGCTGGCTGGTCCGGCTCGCCAAGCACCAGCCGCACCGGCTGGCCGAGTTCCTTCAGGTGCACCACCTCGGGGTGAAGGCGCTCGCCCTGCACGACGACGAGATGCTCAACCTGGTCGACCAGTGGTGGCCGATGGACACCAACGTCGGCACGCTCACCCTGGCCGAGTTCCGGCAGCGCTACGGCCTGGTCCGGTACGCCGCAAGCCTGGACGAGTTCCGCCAGCTCGCGGCCGTCGCCGCCGCACAGGACCTGGCCGTGGTGAACGGCGGCTACACGTACGACAGCGAGCTGATCGAGCGACTGCCCACGGTGGACCGTACGGTCCTCATCGAACGGCTCGAACCGAGTGACCTGACCACCCGGTTCGACGCCCTCGAACCGCACGTCGAGTTGGCGCTGCGGCCCTTCCTCACCGCCGCCGGCCGGGCCCTGGAACGGCTCGGCTGCGAGGTGCTGATCCGGGCCTACGATCCGGCCTCGCTCCCGGCGCTCTACCTGCTCAGCCGCTCGGCCGCGTTCACCGACCAGCTCGCCGCAAGCCGCGACAAGGCCGACGAGCTGTGGGGCGGCGTACTCGACGCGTTGGCCGCCTCCGCCCCGGCGGACCGCCCGCAGCTCGTGCTCAACCACCGCAACCCGTTGGTGCGTCGGATCACCGCGCTGGGTGACCCGGAGCTGGTCGGGCTCGCCGTCGAGGCGCTCTACGGGCAGGCGTTGCTGCTCGGGCACCACCCCATCCGCGCGGCGGACGCCGCCCTGCTCAACAGTTCTTTCCTCGGCCTGCTGGGTCGGGCCGTCCCTGGACAGGAGTGAGACGTCGTGGCTGACGAGGACCTGTGGCGGATGCTGCGCCAGACCGGCGAGATGCCGTACGGCATCGGGCAGATCGCCGCGCTGGAGCAGCTGCTGCGTCGGGCGGACGCCACCGACGACCGGCACCTCGCCTTCGCGGTCCGCATCCAGGGCATCACCACGTACATCTACGGTGGCGAGCCGGCCAAGTCGTTCGTCGTCTTCGCCTGGTGTCTGGCGGAGTTCGACAGGGACCCGCAGCCCTACCACGAGCGGTACGCCCAACACCTGCTCTGGCACTTCAAGCACATGGTCAACGGGATGCTGAACTTCCCCGAGGTGCCGTTGGACCGCACCCACGCGGTGCTCGACGACATGGAGCGGCGCTACCGCGAGGGTGGGCACAGCCTCCAGGCCGTGTACAAGTACCGCTACCGGGTGGCCGACCACCTGGGTGACCGTGAGCAGGCCGAGGAGTGGTACCGCAAGTGGCTGACCACGCCTCGTGACCAGCTCTCCGACTGCGCGGGCTGCGACCCGACCACGCAGGTCAACCACCTGAGCCGCACCGGCCGTCACGACGAGGCCGTGGCGCTGGCCGAGCCGGTGCTCAGTGGGCGGCTGAGCTGCACCGAGCAGCCGCAGGGGATCCTCACCGCGCTACTGCCGGCATACCTGCACAGTGGTCGGCACGACGAGGCGCGCAATGCGCACCGGGAGGCGTACCGCCGGCACCGGGGCAGCATCGCCGACCTGTGGGACGTCAGCGAGCACATCGAGTTCTGCACGCTGACCGGCAACGAGGCGCGGGCGCTGGAGATCGTCGAGCGGCACCTGGACTGGCTGGACCGGGCCCCCTCGCCGGGTGCCGCGATGCACTTCGCCGCATCCGCCGCCGCCGCGCTGCGGCAGGTGGACGACCAGACGCTGACGGTGCACCGCCGCGCCTTCGGTGAGCGGCCGGCCGACGAGGTGACGGTGAGTGCGCTCGCCGCCGAGCTGACCGAGACGGCGACCGGGATCGCCGCCCGGTTCGACACCCGCAACGGCAACAGCAACCAGTCCGAGGGCATCGCCCGGCGACTGGCCGTCACGCCGGTCGGTGACCACCTGCCCCTCTCCGCGAGCCTGCGGCGTCGACCGGTGCCCACCACCCGCCCGGCTCCCGCCGTCGGGTCGGCGTCCGAGGCCGTCCCGCCGCGCGAGGTCACGGTGCCCGAACCACGCCGGTCGGTGGAGTTCGTCGTACCCGCCGAGGCGGACGCGGGCGAGTTGCTGACGCTGGCCGAGCAGCGCTGGTCGTCGCACGACCGCCCCGGTATGCGTGCCGTCCTGGCCGCCTTCGAGGAACGCTTCGGCGAGGCGGAGCTGTCGCCGCGCGAGCGTGCCCTCCGGGGCGAACTGCGTGCCGCCGAGCTGGTCGACGCCGGGGACCTGACCGGTGCGGTGACGGTCAACCGGACGACCATGGCGGCGTACGAGGAGTTGGCCGACCCGGCGCGCGCCCAGGTCGTCGCCAGCCGTCTCGGCGCGCTGCTGGCGCAGGGAGACGAGCCGGACGAGGAGGCGTACGCGCTGGCGCACACCGCCGCCGGTTTCCTCGACGAGCACGGTGACGCCCGGCAGCGAGCCGCCGCGCACGATCGGCTGGCGGTGGTGCTGGCACAGCAGGCCCGCTGGCCGGAGGCGCTGGCCGCCTCGGAGCAGGCGGCCGACGGCGCGGGAGACCCGTTCCTGGCGGCCCGGATCGCGCTGCACCGGGCACACATCCTCGAACAGCTCGACGACGAGGACGCCTTCCGGGCCGGCGCGGAGCAGGCCCATCGGCTCGCCCAGGAGGCCGGGGTCCCGGAGCTGATCGCCACCGCCGCCCTGGCGCACGCCCGCGTCGCGCAGGATCCGGCTGAGGCGGTCGCCGCGTGCGACGAGGCACTGGCCCACGCCGGGGACGCGCTGCTCCTGCCGGCGCGGGTGACCCGTGCCCGGGCGCTGATCGCGGCGCAGCGCGCCGACGAGGCGGTGGAGGACTTCGCCGAGGCGGTGGCGCTCTGCGTCGAGCGGGGCGAGGCCGGTGACGCCTACCTGCGCTGGGAGTTGGCCACGGCGTACCGGGTAGCCGGGCGGCTCGGCGATGCGGCCGAGGTGGCCGAGGAGGCGGTGACCGGTCTGGATCGCCTCGGGCACCAGGCGGACGCCGATGCGGCCCGACACATGCTGGCCGGTATCTACCAGGGGCTGGGCGAGATCGACCCGGCGCTGGCTCTGCTGGACCGGCTCGCCGAGAACCTCGACGGGCCGGACAATCTCCCGCACCGGGCGCAGGTGCTCGAAGACGCCGGGGACATCCTCTATCAGGCCGACCGGGATGCGGCGGCGGGGCAGAAGTTCGCGGCTGCCGCCTCGGCCTACCAACTGGCCGGCCAACACCTGGACGAGCTGCGGGCCCGTCGTCGGGAGGCGTCGGCGTACCTCTGGGCCGGTGAGACGGCCAGTGCGCTGCGGGCGGTCGAGGCGACCGACCGGCTCGCCGCCGAGTTGACGGCCGGTGCCGCCGAGGAGCCTCCGGTGATCTACGAGGTGTCGTTGGCGGCCGAGACGGCGGCGCGGGTGCTGGCCGGGGACGACCGGGAGGGCGAGGCGCTGGACCGACTGGCGGGGGTCGCGCACCGGCTGCGGTCCGTGGAGGCGTTCGGCGAGGCGGCGCAGGTCGAGATCCTCAGCGGCGAGCTGCTGCTGCGGCAGGGCCGACCGGCCGAGGCGGAGCCGGTGCTGCGCGAGGTGCTCGGCGGTCTGCCGACCGGATCGAGGCCGACGGCCCAGGCCGCCTGGCTGCTCGCCCGCGCGTTGGACGAGTTGGGTCGCTCGACGGAGGCGACCGACCTGCGCAAGCAGCACGACCTGGACCACGACCACTGACGACCTGGGGATTCGTGGGCCTTTCCCGGCAGTCGGACTGGCGGGTAACCAAGGGCCCACGTCTCTTCCCCGGTGGGTCTACGCTGGCCCGGTGACGGTGGAGCAGCAGGCCCGGAGCGGGAGCAGCGGGGCCACGGGATCGGGACGGCGCCGGTCCCGCAAGGACGAGATTCTGGAGATCGCGGTGGGGCTGTTCGCCTCCCGTGGCTACCACGGCGTGTCGATGGACGACATCGGCGCGGCCGCCGGGGTGACCGGCCCGGCGCTTTACCACCACTTCGCCGGCAAGGAGGCGATGCTGGTCGCCGCGCTGGTGCCGGTGAGTGAGGGCTTGCTGGAGGGTGGTCGACAGCGGTCCGCCGCGCATCCCGGCGACCCACGGGCGGTCCTGGAGTCGCTGATCGACTTCCACGTCGACTTCGCGTTGGCCAACCCGGCCGTCATCGCGTTGCACCTGCACGAGCTGGACCGGCTGCCCGAGGAGCCTCGACGGCGTATCCGTCGACTCCAGCGCCTCTATGTCGAGGAGTGGGTCACCGTGCTGACCGCGCTGCACCCCGGCCTGCCGGCCGGTGAGGCGCGGGTGTTGGCGCACGCCGCCTTCGGCCTGATGAACTCGACCCCGTTCCTCGGCGGTGAGGTCGACCGTCGACGCCGGGCCGAGTTGCTGCGCGCCGCCACCCTGGCCGCTCTGCTCGCCCCGACCGACCCGGCCTGACCCGTACCCTCGCGCATCAGCTCGCATCCTTTTCGGCCTGGATGTTAGGAGGGGTCCCCTGCTATACCGCAGGCGTTAGCAGGGGACCCTTCCTTACATGCAGGGCGGCGTGGTTGGCTTGCCCGCGTCCCACAAAATGGAACGCGGAGGAAGCATGATCGAGTCGTTGCTGGTCGCCAACCGAGGTGAGATAGCCCGCCGGATCATCCGTACCGCCAAGCGGCTCGGGGTGCGCGCGATCGCGGTGCACTCGGAGGCCGACACCGACCTGCCGTTCGTCACCGAAGCCGACCAGGCGATCTGTGTCGGACCGGCCAACCCGGCGCAGAGTTACCGCAACGCCGAGGCCATCCTCGCCGCCGCCGAGTCGACCGGGGCGCAGGCGATCCACCCCGGCTACGGCTTCCTGTCGGAGAACGCCGACTTCGCCCGCGCGGTGGAGGCGGCCGGTCTGATCTGGGTCGGACCGGACGCGGACGCGATCAGCGCGATGGGCGACAAGATCAATGCGCGGAACCTGATGGCCGCAGCCGGTGTGCCGGTGGCACCGGGCACCACCGAACCGGCGGGGGACCTGTCGGCGGCGCGCGCCGCGGCGGCCGAGATCGGCTACCCGGTGATGGTGAAGGCCGCTGCGGGCGGTGGCGGCATGGGCATGGGTGTGGCCGTCGACGAGGCCGCGCTGGACACCGAGTACGACAAGGTGCGCGCGTTCGCCGAGCGGATGTTCGGCGACGGTTCGGTGCTGATCGAGCGCTACTTCCCCCGGGTACGTCACGTCGAGGTGCAGATCCTCGGACTGGCCGACGGTCGGGTGGTGGCGCTGGGCGAGCGCGAGTGTTCGGTGCAGCGCCGCAACCAGAAGCTGGTCGAGGAGTCGCCGTCACCGGCGGTCTCGCCGGAGTTGCGTACCCGCCTGCTGGCGGCGGCGGTCCGGGCCGGTGAGGCGGTGAAGTACCGCAACGCGGGCACGGTGGAGTGCCTGTTGGTCCCGCGTCAGCGGGATCTCAGCGGGGATGGCCCTACCTCCGAAGAATTCTTCTTCCTGGAGATGAACACCCGGCTCCAGGTGGAGCACCCGGTCACCGAGTTGGTCTACGGCCTCGACCTGGTCGAGGAGCAACTCCGGGTGGCGGCCGGGTTGGCGCCGACCTTCGACCCGGACGCGTTGACGCCGCGCGGGCACGCCATCGAACTGCGGATCAACGCCGAGGACCCGAAGCGTTTCCTGCCCGGACCGGGCGTGGTCAGGACCTGGGTGGAGCCGACCGGCGCCGGGGTACGCGTCGACTCCGGCTACGTCGCCGGCAACACCGTGACCCCGTTCTACGACAGCCTGATGGCCAAGCTCGTGGTCGACGCGCCCACCCGGGCTGAGGCGATCGACCGGGCCCGCGCGGCGGTGGCCGGATTCGAGCTGGCCGGCCCCAAGAACAACCTGCCGTTCTTCGCCGAGTTGCTGGAGAACCCGGAGTTCGTCTCCGGTGACTACGACACCGGCATCGTCTCCCGGATGCGCTGACCCCGCCGGGTCACGAGGTGCCGCCGGGACGTCTGGACGGGCACCTCGTGACCCTGGCGGTCACCGCCCGACGTGACATGCTTGGGTGGTCAGCGACAGATAAGTGTCACAGTGAGGTGATGTCGTGATGGCGGAGCTGCCGACGTCCGTGTCCATCCGCGAGGTCGGGCCGCGCGACGGGCTGCAGAACGAGGACCCGATCCAGACCGGGGCCAAGGTGCGCCTGCTCGACGCGCTCTCCCGCACCGGCGTACGGCGGATCGAAGCGGTGTCGTTCGTGCACCCCCGGGCGATCCCGCAGATGGCCGACGCCGACGAGGTGTGGCAGCGGGCGGCGAAGGTGGACGGGGTCCGCTACTCGGCGCTGGTGCCCAACTCGAAGGGCGCGCAGCGGGCCCTGGCCGCCGGCTTCACCGAGATCGAGGTGGTCGTCTCGGCCAGCGACACGCACAACCGCCGCAACGTCAACCGGGGCACCGACGAGTCGTTGGACGACATCGCCGAGCTGATCGACCTGCTGCACGGGGCCGACGCCACCGCCGAGGTGATCATCGCGACCAGTTTCGGCTGCCCCTACGAGGGGGACGTCGACCCGGCCCGTGTCGCCGCCATCGTCGACCGCGTGGTCCGCGACGGCGCCGACCGCGTCGCGTTCGGCGACACCACCGGCATGGGTACGCCCCGACGCGTCCGTGACCTGGTCACCGCCGTACGCGACCGCGACGCGGACGTGCCGGTGCTGCTGCACTTCCACAACACCCGGGGCACCGCGTTGGCCAACCTGCTGACCGCCCTGGAACTGGGTGTCACGGAGTTCGACGCCAGTGTGGGTGGCCTCGGCGGCTGCCCCTACGCGCCCGGTGCCAGCGGCAACCTGGCGACCGAGGAGGCGGTGCACATGCTGCACGACATGGGCGTCGACACCGGCATCGACCTGGACGCCCTGATCGAGGTCGCCGAACTGGCCGAGGAGCTGACCGGTCGACGCCTGCCCTCCGGGGTGCTGCGCGCCGGTCCGCGTACCCGGCTGACCCCCTCCCCGACCTGACCCGGCCGCCGCCCGCACCATCCGGGTCGAGCGGCCCGGCCGACACCGACGCGGTGCCCGGCCGGGGCGACGTCGGCGGGCTCGGCTACTGGGACCACCAGGTGGGTTGGCGTGACCAGCGGTGGCCGCGCAGGGTCTCCCGCAGCGCCGGGTCGAGCTGCTGCCCGTCGCTGACCGCGAGGTTGCGTTCGACGTGGCTGACCCGGCGCATCCCGGGAATGACGGTGGCGACCCGGGGTTCGGCGAGGATGAACCGCAGCGCGGCCTCCGGCATCGGCATCCCGGTCGGCAGGTCCTTGCGCAGCTCCTCGGCCCGGGCGACGCTGGCGGCGAGGTTCTCCGGCACGAAGTACGAGTTGCGCCAGTCCCCCTCCGGCCAGGTCGTCTCCGTCGTCAGCGTGCCGGTCAAGGTGCCCTCGTCGAACGGCACCCGGGCGATGACCGCCACGTCGTGTTCCGCCGCCGCCGGGAACAGGTCGTCCTCGGGAGCCTGGTCGAAGACGTTGTAGATCACCTGGACGGCGTCGACCAGCCCGGTGGCCAGCGCGCGTACGCCGTTCCAGGACTCCCACCGGTTGACCGAGATGCCGATGCCGCCGATCAGGCCCTGCTCGCGCAGCCCGGTGAGGGTGCGCTGCCAGCGTGGGTCGTCCGCCCAGGAGTCCTCCCAGACGTGCAACTGCAACAGGTCGATGGTGTCCAGGCCGAGGTTGCCGAGACTCGTGTGGACGTACTCCTCGATGTGGTCCGGCGGGAAGACGTCGTCCAGGGTGGACTCACGCGTCGACGGCCAGTTCATGTCCTTCGGCGGCACCTTCGTGGCGACGTACAGCCGGGTGCCCGGGTTGGCGCGGACCAGTTCACCCAGCACCCGCTCGCTGTGCCCGCGCCCGTACACCCAGGCGGTGTCGAAGAAGTTGCAGCCCAGGTCCACGGCCCGCTGGAGAGCGGCGATCTTCTCGTCGTCCTCGACGCCGGTCCAGCCGTGCAGACCGCCGCCGACGCCCCACATGCCGTACGAGACCTCGCTGACCTGCCAGTCCAGTCGACCGAACCTGCGGTAGCGCATGTGTCACCTCTCCGGTGCCCGAGGGGGTTGAGGGGGTGTGCCGTCGCCCCACACGCGTACCGCCTGCTGATGGTCCGAGCCGGGCGACGCGAAGGAACGCACGAGTTCGGCGGAGAGGTCGGCCGGTGGCCGGACCAGACCGGCCGTCCAGCGCGGTTTGGCGCCCCGGGCGCGTTTAGCGCCGTACGTGCCGGCGCCGAGGTGGACCTGACCCAGGCCGCGTTCCGCCGCCAACTCCCGGGGCCGGTACATGCTGAGGTTGAAGTACGAGTAGGGCGCCGCCCCCTCGGCGAACCCGGCGGCGCGGACGTACACCCCGTCGGTCCACAGGTAGTTGAGGCTGAACCCGACCACCGTGTCGCCCGCGTACTCCAGGAGCACGTGGCTGTACGCGTCGAGCGCCGGCACCTGCGAGGCGAAGTAGGCGTGCATGTCGGCGTCCGTGTCCGGCCCGCCGTACTTGCGCTGCGTCGCGCCGAGCAGCGGGGCGATCACGTCCACGCAGGCGGAGAGCGGCACCGTCGCCACCCGGTCGACGGCGGCCTCGTACCGGCGGCGTTCCCGTCGCCACTCGCGGCGTCCGGCCGTCGCGGCGGAGTCCTCGCCGACGTGCACCGGCAGCACCGCCTCGGCCGACAGCGGCGCGGCCACCGGCGGCGGACCGTCCGGGCCTACCGCCCGCGTCCACGCGGCCCGGTACGCCGCGACGTTCGCCACCGGTGTGTAGAGCAGCGCGACGCTGGCCGCGCCGAGCCGTGCGGCCAGCGCCTCCACCTCGGTGAAGAGGGCGGTCAGCACCGCGTCGCGCCGGTCGTCGGTGAGGTCGTCGGTGATCGCCACCGCGCCGTGGTAGCCGGCCCGCGAGCCCACCAGCAGCACCGGCAGGAAGGCCGCGTGCTCCTCGGGCGACAGCGACCGCCCGAGGTTCTCCTCGGCCATGTGGCTCGGGCTGTAGGCCAGGTTCATCGACGGCACGCTCGCGCCGTGCCACAGATAGGTGGCCACCGCCGCCAGCGGGATGCCCGCCGCGTCCTGCACGACCAGGTAGGTGGTGTCGAACGACCTGTCGGTCTCCGACCAGGCGACCCACGGGTAGCCGAGGTAGAAGCCGTCACCGGCGGCGAGGCCGTTCCACACGTCCTCGCCGATCTCGGTGACCGAACGTCGGGTGATGACCGACAGGTCGTCCATCAACTCCCCTGGTGGTCGCCGTCGTCGAACAGTTCGAGGGCCACCAGGTCGTCGTAGGTCTCCCGACGGCGGATCAACGTCACCTGGTCGCCGTGCACCAGCACTTCGGCGGGCCGCTGCTGGCTGTTGTAGTTGCTGGTCATCGTCATGCCGTACGCCCCGGCGGTGAAGATGGCGAAGTGTGCGCCGGGCTCCAGCTCGGGCAGCGAGCGACCCCGCGCCAGGTAGTCGCTGGACTCGCAGATCGGCCCCACCACGTCGTACGAGGTCAGCCCGGCCAGGCCGGACACGTCCCGGGAGACCGGCGTGGCGTCGGCGGGGGGCTGGACCGGCCACATGAAGTGGTAGCTGTCGTACATCGCCGCTCGGGCCAGGTGCGTCATGCCCGCGTCGAGCACCACGAGCTGCCGCTCACCGGCCTGCTTCAGGTAGCGGACGGTGCTGACCAGGACACCGGCGTTGGCGGCGATGGTCCGACCCGGCTCGAAGATCACCTGACCGCCGAGGCGGGCGAACCCGGTCAGCCGGGGAATGATCGCCTCGGCGAAGTCGTCCCAGCTCGGTGCGGTGCGGTCCACGTACTCGGCGGGGAAACCACCACCCAGGTTGAGCGTGGTGATGCGGTGCCCGGCCTGTTCGAGCTGGGCCACCAGGGCCATCAGCCGGTCGAGCGCGGTGGCGTACACCTGCGGGTCGAAGATCGGGCTGCCCAGGTGGACGTGGAAGCCCTCGATGCGCAGCGCCTCGTCGGCGGCGGCCTGCGCGAACAGCGCGGCGGCGCGGTCGATGTCCACGCCGAACTTGCCGCCCCGGGTGCCGGTGGTCGTCCGCGCCGGGGTCCGCTCGTCCGGTGCCACGTCCGGGTTGACCCGGATCGCCAGCCGGGGACGCCGGCCCTCCTGCCGGGCGATGCGGGACAGCAGCTCCACCTCGGCCTCGGACTCGACGTTGATGCAGCGGATGTTGCGGACGACCGCCTCGCGCAGCTCGGCCTCCGACTTGCCGACCCCGGCGAGCACCGTGCGCTCCGGGTCGACGCCCGCCAGCATCGCCCGGTGCAGTTCGCCGCCGCTGACCGCGTCGACCCCGGCGCCCTCCCGACCGAGCAGCCGGAGCAGGTGCACGTTGCTCAGCGCCTTCGCCGAGAAACAGACCAGCGGGTTGACCGCGTCGAACGCCTTCGCGAAGCGACGGTAGTGATCGATCAGGGTGCTCGCCGAATAGACGTAGGTGGGTGTGCCGAAACGCTCGGCCACCGAGGTCAGCGGGACCCCTTCACAGTGCAGCGTGCCGTCGCGATAGGTGAACTCGTCCATCTGTTCCTCATTCAGGAGATCAGCGCACAGGATATCCGTCCACTCAACGAAGATCGGCCCCTACCTGTGCCGGTAGAGAGCATCCTGTTCGAGAGCACGAATACGCTGGTAATCCTCCTCCAGACGACTCGGATCCTCGGCGATCAGATAGAGATGTCCGGGTGAGGTGAACAGGTCGACGGTCCGGTGCACCGGAGTGTCCGGAAGCAGATTCAACGCCGACCCGCAGAGCACCGAGGGGATCTCGGCCAGGCGGTTGGCGGCACCGTCGGCGATCAGACCGTCGTAGGGGGCCACCAGGCAGACCACCATCAGGGCGCGGTGGCGGTGGTACCCGCTGCCGAGACGGCGGCGGAAGCGCTCCGGTACGGCGTACCGCTCGACGGTCAGCGAGAGCTGACTCTCCCCGGTCGCCTGCGTCGGCCCGTCCGGCGTGACGCCTCCTTCGAGGCGGGCGCCGGACTCGATCAGCACCGGTCCACGGTCGTCGACGAAGAGTTCGGTATGCGCCGGGCCGTCGTGCACGCCGAGCGCGTCCAGCACCCGTTCGACGAAGATCCGCACCTGGTCCTGGAGATCGCCGGTGCCGTTCAACAGGACCTGCCGGTCGTACACCGGCCGTCCGTCGACGAAGATCCGGTCGTCGCGCCAGATCTCGTGGACGTGGTGCCGGCCGTCGAGACTCACGCTGTTGACGAAGTACTGCTGACCGACCAACTGCTCCTGCACCAGTAGCGCGTCGTTGACCTGGGCCATCGCGTTGGCCGATCCGAGCAGCTTGCCCGCCGCCGACCGGGCCTCGGTGCCGTCCGCGCAGAAGTGCACCCCCTCGGAACCGGCGCTGGCGGCGGGCTTCACCACGACCGGGAGCACCCGCGTCGCGGCCAGCCAGTCGTCGAGTTCCTCGATGCTGCGGATCTGCGTGCCGAGCGGCACCCGCAGACCGGCGCGGGCGGCGGCGGCCATCATCGCCGGCTTCTGCCGCCGGGGCCGGTCGTCGGCGCGGGAGTTGCCCGGCAACCCCAGCTCGGCGGCGAGGTCGTCGGCCAGGTCGACGCCCCACTCGCAACCGGGGATCACGTGAGCCGGGCGCAGCGGTGCGAGCTGGTCGGCGAGCTGTCGGACCGCCGCCGTACCGTCGCCGGCGGCGGTCAGCACGTCGACGAACTCCTCCCGGCGCAGCCCGGCGGCGTACCGCTCGTTGATGGTGCCGGTGAGGACGGCGACGCAGCGCCGACCGTGCCGGGCGAACGCGGGTGCCAGGAGCGCACCGGTGGAGAACGGGTCGACGATCACGATGGTCTCGTCGGTGTCGGCGGCGACCGGGTCGAGGCGACGGCCGGGGCGGCTCTGCGGTGACGCCGCGACCACCTCGGTCACGAACGACGCCCGGTAGGGCCGCAGGTCCAGCCCGACGGCGGGGCTCAGCACGTCCAGCCGCATCGGCAGCGGGTCCGCCCAGGTGGCGGCCCGCTCGGGCGGTCGGGCGTAGCAGAGGCTCAGCACCGGGTCGGCGAACCGGTCGGTACGCAGCACCAGCTCGGCCTCGTCGCACCCGTCGTCGTCCGGGTCGAGGTGGTGCAGCGGGACCGGGACGAAGCCGAGGCGGCTCTTGAAGCTGAGGAGCCCCGCCTGGGCGATGTGGCCGTACAGGGTCGGGTCGGTGCCGAGCGAGATCCAGGGGAGGCCACGCCGGGCGCTCTCCTCGAACGCGGCCACGTAGAGCGCGCGGCTGATCATCCCGCGTCGCGCCTGTGGCCGGGCGGCCGAGAAGGCCACCCGCAGGGCCTCGGGCGTGACCCGGCACATCACCGCGCCGACCAGCTCACCGGCGGATCTGGCGGTGACCAGCACGAAGTCGGCGAGTCCGGCCTCGGTCGCGGTGACCGCGTGCGCCGCCGGCAGGCCGTACGGCATGGTGGCGATCTGCGCGTCGTAGACGGCGAGGAACTCGCCGAACAGGTCCGGGCCGATCCGGTCGTGCACCTCGACGTCGAGCCCCGCCGACTCGACGTACCGCAGCGCGTGGCGGACGTTCTGCCGTTCCGCCTTCGGCAGGGCGGCCAGGAAGTCCGCCGTCCGCTCCGGCGTACGCCGTCCCCAGGTCACCCAGCGTGGCTTGAGTCGGAAACCGGACGCCGTCAGATCCGCCCACCGGTCCCGGGCCGGATCGGTGACGACCACCAGGTCGACGTCGTCGAATCCGACCCAGGCCCGGTCGAGCGCGTCCTCGGTGGACATCTCCCACCTGCGGACGCCGTAGTAGTCGCTCCCCCCGAAACCGGACACGCGTCCCCCCTCGCTGCTGCTGCGGATCCCGGCCCGGTGGTGCCCGGCGAACGGTGGCTCAGCCGGTCACGATGCGCTGCCGACGCTGGCCGGGGCATCGACGCGACTCAGCGTATCCCGCACCCACAAGACGGCCGCGAGCGCGACGAGCGCGGCCGCCGGGGACAGCAGACGTGCCTCGGCGGGGCCGAACCACCCCAGGACCGCGCCGGCCAGAAGGGTGCCCGCCGCACTGCCGACCGCCATCATCGTCGCGGCCAGAGCGAACGACTCGTTGATCACCGTCTTGGGCACCATCCGGCCGAGCAGCCCGAACTCCTCGGCGCTGAGCGCCGCCAACGGGAGGCCGGCGAGGAACAGGCAGACCGCGAGCACCGGGATCGAGGTGGCGAAGACCAGCGGGATCATGCAGGCCAGCGCCACCGCCAGCAGCACCAGGTAGCGGTGTACCGCCCGGCGGGTGTGCTGTCGCGCGCCCCAGACCAGCCCGCCGAGGACGCTCGCGGCCGGGGGCAGGGACAGCAGCGCCACCCCGGTCGCGGCCGTGCTGCCATGTGCCGAGACGGTGGCCGGCACCGCGACCTCCAGGACGGCGAAGGCGGCGGCGGCGGCACCGGCGGCGACCAGGATCGCCACCACGCCGGGAACTCGCCAGGGGCGACGGGTACGCGCCGGACCGTCACCGGTCGCGTCGGCCTCCGCCGACCCGTCCGGCTTGCGCATGGTGGCGACGGCCGGGGCGCTGCCGTAGAGCAGCGAGCCGACCACCAGCATGCCGCCGGCCAGCAGGGTGGTGGCCAGCGCGCTGAAGACGCCCGTGAACAGGCCGGTCGCCGCCGGCCCGATCACGAAGAACACCTCGATCAGCACCGCTTCCAGGGCGTTGGCGGTGTTCAGCTTCGGTCCGGGCGGCAGGATCAGCGCCCAAGCCGCCCGGACGGTCGAACCGACCGGCGCCATGCTGAGCGCCACCGGCACCACGGACGAGATCAACAGCCAACCGGGCCCCTGGTTCGCGGCGACGAACCCGACCAGCGCCACCGCGTGCAGCAGCGCCAGCACCGGTAGCACCCGGCGCAACCCGTGGCGGTCGATCAGTCGACCGTGCACCGGCCAGGCGACCGCCAGGCCGCCGCTGAAGAGGGCGAGCGCGGTCGCACCGGCCGAGTAGGACCCGGTCTTCTCACTGACGTGCAGGAAGATCGCGAGTGGCTCGATCGCCACCGGCAGTCGGGCGAGCATCGCGGGCAGCATCACCCGGGGTACGCCGGGGGTACGCCAGAGTTCGACGTACCGCCCGACGGCGTCAACCAGCGACACGGGCGTCCAACCTGGCCACCGGGGCCTCGTCGGCACCGGACCCCGGCCGGTAGATCCCGTCGTACTGGTCGATCAGTGACCCGTTCAGCGCCTCGGTGAGCCGGAGACGCTGCTCGAACAACTCGTAGTACGACAGGTGCTTGGACGGCATCGGCGAGAGGTAGACGCTGATCACCTCCGGAGTCTGCTCGATGTCGAAGGCGAGCCGGTCCGCCTTCTTGCGGAAGTCCGCAGTGCCGGGCAGCAGTGTCCGGTTGAACACGTTGAAGTAGTTGGTCGCCTCGGGACTGGCCTCGACCAGCCGATCCTTGAGTTCGAGGCACCGGTCCAGGTACATGTCGATCATCGATTGGTCATCGTCGTCGTGCCCGATCAGCATGTTGAACGTCAGATATCGGACGCCCAGGTCCAGCATGGACGTGATGATCCGCATCTGCTCCTGGAACGGACGCAGCTTACGGAACTTCTGGGTGGGCTCGTCCCCGAGGTATTCCAACGGGATCTGGACCCGATAGCAACCGACCCACCGGTCACCGCTGGTGTCGTTCCAGAACAACGTCTCCATCAGTTCCCGGTCCACCTCACCGAGGTCCAGGAACTTGCCGAATTCGAGCCCGTTGGCGAACTCCCAGGAGAACTCGTACTCCCGGGCGATCCGGAAGATCTCCAGGGTGTCCTCGCGACCGGAGTCGTGCAGCAGCGTGCCCCGGCCGGACCGCTGGATCCGGGAGAGCGTGTTGTCCTCCTGGAAGAGGATGTTCGAGATGCCGACCGACCGGAAGTAGTCGAAGTGCCGGCGCACCACGTCCGGCTTCATGTAGCGGTAGTGCCCCCGCATCGGGGTAGCGCAGAACGAGCAGGTCCGGTAACAACCGCGCGAGGTCTCGAAGCAGGTGAACGGTGCCCGTACGGTCTTCGGCGGCTGACCCTCGCCGGTGTCGTCATAGATGGACAGGTCGTCGATCAGGTCGAGTGCCATCGGCGGCAACTCGGCCAGGTTGAGCTGGGGACCGCCCATGATGACGATGCCGTCGCCGATCCGGCGACTGAGCACCGACTCCTCGATCGGTCTGCCGGTGGCCCGGGCCTGGACCACCCGGGCGAAGGTCTGCTCGCCTTCGAGCTGGATCACCACGTCGAAGCCGTTGGCGAGGTACCACTCGGGCCGGGCGGTGACGTCCATCCCGCCGCCCACGATCAGCGCGTCCGGGTTGGCCTTCTTGAGGAACTTGGCGAAGTCGGTCACCACCCGGGCCGAGTTGGTGAAGTTGTTCGAGATGCCGATGACGTCGGCGGCCCGCGCCTCGTCCGCGTAGTTCTCGAAGGCGCCGCCGTAGCGGATGCAGTCGACGGTGCGGGGCCCGTACGCGAACGAGGCGTAGTGCTCGGGCTCACCGGCGTCGACCTGGGTGTCGACGATCCGGAACTCCGCGTCGACACCCCACTCCCGCAGGTACGCCCTCGCTCCGGCGGCCAACGTGACGAGAGCGCTCTTGGGGTTGCGTACCCGCACCGGGCTGATCGTGGTGCCCTCGTCCCGGAACGACTGCCCCGGGTACGGGGCGTAGAAGAGGGTGACGCGCATGGTCGGACCTCCCGTCAACCCGCGTAGATGCCGTCGTAGAGACGGTGCATCTCGCGGTCGTTGAGCATGTTCGTCATTTCGAGACGCTTCTGATAGATGTCCCAGTAGGTGAAGTGGTCGGTGTTGATGGCCGACAGGAAGATCCCGATCACCTCGGGGTTCTCGTCGATGTCGAACTGGAGCAGCGAGCGCAGCGTCACCCAGTCGCGGGCGCCCGGCAGCAGCGAAAGGTTGAACACGTTGAAGTAGGGCTTGTACTTGCCCTTGCCGACCGAGGTCAGCTCCTCCTTCAGCCGCATGCAGTAGTCGGTGAAGATGTCGATGCCCTCGCGGTCGTGCTCCGGGTAGCCGATGAACAGGTCGTACGTCTGGTGGCCGACCCCGTGGTCGGTGAGCATGGTGGCCAGGACGTTCACCTGCTCGTCGAAGCCGAGCAGCTTGGGGAACCGGCGCTTCTTGACGTTCATGTTGTCCAGCGGGATCTGCACCCGGTAGCAGCCCACCCACCGGCCGTCGACGGTCTCGCTGCCCAGCAGCGCGTCGGCGAGTTCGTGGTCGAAGCTGCCGTTCTGCATGAACTTGCCGAACTCGATGCCGTTGGCGAACTCCCAGGCGAAGCCGTACTCGCGGAACATCCGGAACATGGCGAGGACGTCCTCGCGCCCGGAGTCGTACAGGTAGCGGCCGGCGCCGTTCTGCTGGATCCGGGAGAGCGGATTGTCCTCCTGCCAGACGATCGTCTTGATGCCGTACTCCTGGAAGACCCGGAGGTGCTTCTCCATCATCGGCAGGCTCATGTAGCGGTAGCCGCCCCGCGACGGTGCGGTGCAGAACGAGCACCGCCACGCGCATCCCCGGGAGGTCTCCCAACAGATGAAGTTGCCCTGCACACCGGCAGGCGGCGGACCCTCGGCGGTGTCGTCGTAGACGGACAGGTCGGGGATGAGGTCCAGCGCCATCGGCTCGATCGAGTCCATCGGCACGGTCTCGGAGGTGTCGACCTTGTGGGGGATCAGCCGGCCCGGCAGCGAGATGTTCGGCACCGTGTTCAGGTCCTGCTTGCGGTAGACGGCGTCCACCAGCCGCGCGAAGGTCAGCTCGCCCTCCCCGCGCACCACCGCGTCGGCGCCCCGGGCCAGGTAGTACTGCGGACGGGCGGTGCAGTCGACCCCGCCCACCACCACGATCGCCGTGGGGTTGATCCGCTTGATGTGCAACGCCAGGTCGGCCACGATCTGCGCGCTGTTGGTGAAGTTGCAGGTGATGCCGTGCACGTCCGCCGCGCGGATCTTCTCGTCGGCCTCCTCGAACGGGGTGCCGTACCGGTAGCAGTCCATGACCCGGGGGCCGTACGGCAGCGACTTGTACTTCACCCGCTGCCCGCCGAGCTGGAGATCGATGATCTCGATGTCGCAGGAGTAGCCGAAGTGCGGTGCGTACGCCCGCAGCCCGGCGGCGATCGTGGTCAGTGCGCTCTTCGGGTTGTACGGTCGCTCGGTGTTGATCGGCTCGCTCTCGCCCTGGAAGATCTGCGAGGGGTAGGGAGCGTAGTAGAGATTGACCTTCATGGCGTCTCCTGGACCCGTTGGTCGCGGTTCACTGAGCTGTCCCGCTGGACAGATGAGGACGGCCCACCGCTGCGTGGTACGTCCGGTTGAGACGGTCGATCATCACGTCGATCTCCCTGTCCCGGCTGGTGCCCCAGTCGAGGCCGAGTCCCCGGGCCAGCCGGGTGGCTCGGGGAGTCTCGGTGCCGACCAGAGCGTCGTGGACCACCTCGGCCAGTGGCTCGGCCTCCGCGGCGGTGCGGGGACGCAGCACGGCGAGGCAGCGCGCCACCTCGTCGTCGCCGACCGCGTCGGCAGCCCGGTCGAGGAACTCGTCGTAGCTGATCTCCGGCAGTGGTCGGTCCTCGACGCGTAGCCGGGCCAACAGGTCGGCCACGGCCACGGAGGCGGGTGCCACCACGTTCAGCACACCCTCGGCGGGCGTGCGGCGGTGCGGGTCGGCGAGCGCGGCCACCATCCGGGCGACCACGTCGACCGGCGTCCAGTCCACCCGCAGCCGGGTCGACGGGCGTACGCCGAGCCGCAGGCAGAGCCGCAGGATCATGGTCACCGTCGAGCGCGGGTTGGCGTGGCCGGTACGGGAGTGTGCCGCCACCTCGCCGAGCCGGACGACGGCGGCGGGTACGCCCTGCGCGGCGGCACCCCGGACGAGTTGCTCGGCGACCCACTTGGACTGGCTGTAGCCGTCGACCGGCGGTGCCGACGTGAGCGCGAGGAACGCCTCGGCCAACGGCGTTCCGGGTGTGCTCCGGACCGTGGTGGTGGAGAGCGTGACCAGGCGTTTGCGGACCTGCGTGCCGGCGAGGTCGACGAGCGTCCGCAGCCCGTGCACGTTGGTGTCGCGCAGGTCGAGGTAGTCGCGGAGGGTGTCCACCCGGCCCGCCGCGTCCACGATCGTGCCGACCTCCCGGCTCAGCCGCCGCCAGTCGTCACCGGAGAGACCGAGCTGCGGTCGGGCCAGGTCACCGGCGAGCGCCGTCCACCGGTGCGCCGCTGCCGACCCGCCACCGGTCGCGGCCAGCACGTCGGCCACCCGACGCGAGGCGGACCCGTCGTCGGCGGCCCTCACCAGGCAGACCACCGGCCGGTCGCCATGGGCCAGCAGCGCCGCGAGCACCTGTGCGCCGACGAAACCGGTCGCCCCGAGCAGGAGGACCGTGCCAGGGTCCTCGGCCGGTCGTGGCGGTGCGGTGCCCAGGTCACCGAGCCTCGCGTCCCGGGCCAACTCGGGTGCCACGGTGGTGGACGTCGGCAGGGACCGGCCGCCGCGGACCAGGTCCGCCTGGGCCGGGATGGTGGAGGCCCGGACCAGGTCGCGGGCGGCGAGCCACACCCCGAACGTCCGTTCCAGGTCGACCGCGAGTCGGGCGGCGCCGAGCGAGGTCCCGCCGAGGCAGTAGAAGTCCTCGTCGTACGCGCCGAAGCCGAGCACCCGCGACCAGATCTGGGCGATCCGCGCCTCCACGCTCCCCGGCGGGTACGCCGGACCGGGCCCGTCGGTGCCCGGCTGAACGTCGGTGAGGTGCCCCCGCAGACGCTGCTGGTCCACCTTGCCGTTGGCGAGCAGCGGCAGGCTGTCGAGGCGGACGAAGCGGCCCGGCACCAGCTCACCGGGGAGACCGGCGCGGGCGTACTCGCGCAGCGTCTCCTCGCCCACCTCGCCGTCGGCCGAGTAGAAGCAGACCAGCGCCGGGGTGGCACCGGTCTCGTCCACGAGCACCGTCACCTGACGCAGGCCGGGTGCCGTGACGAGGGTGCACTCGATCTCGCCGAGGTCGACGCGTACCCCGGCGATCTGGACCTGGGCGTCGCGTCGGCCGGTGAACATCAGCAGGCCGTCGTCGCGCACCCAGCCGAAGTCGCCGGTGCGGTAGAGCAGGTCACCGGGAACGCCGGCGTACCGGTTCGGCACGAAGACCTGGCGGGTGCGGTCGGTGTCGCCGTGGTAGCCCGCGCCGAGACACACGCCTGCGAGGTGGATCTGGCCGACCTCGCCGCGCGGTGTGGGCGCGCCGTGTTCGTCCAGGAGCAGCACGGACGTGTTGGGCAGCGGCAGGCCGAGCGGGATGACCTGGCGGTCGTCGTCGCCGACGGCGTGGAAGACCGAGCCGATCGAGGCTTCGGTGGGCCCGTAGGTGTTGGTCACCCGCACGTCCGGGAACATCCGCCGGAACGCCTGCACGGCCGGTGGTTTGGCGGCCTCGCCACCGATGAAGACCTGCCGCATCGACGCCAGCAGGTGCCGGTCCTGCGGCCGGCTCCGCAGGCGCTCGACGAGCAGGTCGAAGATGCTCGGCACGAAGTCGGTCATGGTGACCCGGTGCCGGTGGATCTGCGTCAAGGTGGCGTCGAAATCGAGGATGCCGGTGCGGTCCGGGATGACGACGGTGGCGCCACGGGTCAGCGGCCACAGCAGTTGCCAGATCGACGAGTCGAAGGTGTGCGCGGAGTTCTGGAGCACCACCGCGCCGTCGGCGGCGAACCGCTCGGTCATCGACAGGAAGCGGTTCACCAGGCCCCGGTGCAGGTTGACCGCGCACTTGGGCAGTCCGGTGGAGCCGCTGGTGAAGAACGCGTAGATCGGGTCGTCGGGTCGGGGCCGGGCCGCGACGACGGGTGCGGCGACCGCGTCCGGGCCGGCCCGGACGCCGATCACCGGCCGATCGGTGGCGGGCGGTGGCGTGCCGACGACCGCCCGGGGGGCGAGGTCGTGCAGCATCCGCTGCTGCCGCTGGGCCGGCCAGGCCCGGTCGAACGGCACGAAGGCGGCACCCGACCGCATGGTGCCGAGCATCGCGACGAGTTGCTCGACGCGATCGTCGAGCAGCAGGGCGACGAAGTCTCCCCGCCGTGCGCCGTGCGCGAGCAGGTCGGCGGCGACCACGTCGGCCAGCCGGTCGACGTCCCGGTAGGTCAGCGCGCCGGTGGGATGGACGACCGCGACGGCGTCCGGGTGACGCCGTACGGCGTCGTCGACGAGGTCGACCACGGTCCGGTGGAGCGGACGTGGCCGGGTGGGTCCTGTGAGGAGAGCGCCGACCTCAGCGGGATCGCGGTGGACGCGCTCCATTCCGAGAATCGTCAATGCGCAGCTGAGGATGCCATCGAGGGCACCTCCCCCGAGGTGTGCTTCCGCGCGACCGGCGGTGCCGGCCGACGGCGCGAGTGGTAGGTCTACATTGACCCGGGTCGGACCCTAACGGCGGTCTCGCGCGCCTGTCAACGCATTGACGGGTGTGCGTCTTGGCAGGTGCCGGAAGGGCAGGTGAGCGGCTTCGGGGAAATTGTCCGATGGCGATGACATGTGCCTTCCGTCCGGTGCGTCCCGGGGGACGGAAAACCGATCGCCGGACGTCTGTCAGCGGACATCTGGATCAGGTACCGTGCGCTCTCATCGGCCGTGGCTTCCGGCCAACGGGGACGAAGCGAAGGGACACCGCGTGACTGTGCAGAGCCCGGTCCGGAAGGTTTGCCTGGTAGTGGCGGTGGCCGCTCTCGTCGTGACAGCGGGATGCGCCAAGGAGGACAAGAGCGAGGTCCAGGCCAGCGGCGTCAAGCTCATCGAAAAGGGCAAGCTGACCGTGTGCACGCACCTGCCCTATCCGCCGTTCCAGTCGAAGGACGCCGCCGGTGAGGTGATCGGCTTCGACGTCGACATGATCGACCTGGTCGCCCAGGAACTCGGCGTCGAACAACGGATCGTCGACACGCCCTTCGAGGGGATCAAGTCCGGCCAGGACCTGAACACCGGAAAGTGCGACGTCGCCGCCGCCGGAATGACGATCACCGAGGAACGGCAGAAGGTGATGGACTTCTCCGCGCCCTATTTCGACGCGACCCAGGCGATGCTGGTCAAGACCGGTAAGCCGTACAAGTCACTGGACGACCTGCGGGGCAAGAAGGTCGCCGTCCAGGCCGCCACCACCGGTCGCGACTACGCGCGGGGCCTCGCGACGGAGAAGGGTCTCGAACTCGTCGAGTTCGAGGACCTGGCCGCCGAGCAGCAGGCCCTCGCCAACGGGCAGGTGGAGGCGGCCATCAACGACCTGCCGGTCTGGACCGAGTACATCAAGGAGAACCCCGGCGGGTTCGAGGTGGCGGCCGAGTTCGACACCGGTGAGCAGTACGGCTTCTCGGTCCGCAAGGACGACAACCCTGAGCTGCTCAAGACCATCAACGAGGTGCTCGACCGGGCCAAGCAGGACGGCACCTACGAGCGGGTCTACGAGAAGTGGATCGGCCCACGACCGTGAAACTGCGTCGTCGTCAGCGCGAGCGACTGTCCCTCTGGCTTCAATACCTGGCCTTCGTGGCGGTCGCCGCGCTGGTGATCGGCAGCGCGGACTGGAGCAGGCTCGCCGACGCCTTCTTCCGGGTCGACATCATCAGGTCGATGTTCCCGACGATCATCACGGTCGCGTTGCGCAACACGATTCTCTACACCCTGGGCGCTTTCGCCTTCGGTCTCGTGTTCGGCACGCTGCTGGCGTTGATGCGGTTGTCCCGGGTGGCGCCGTACCGGTGGGTCGCGACGGCCTACATCGAGTTGTTCCGGGGGCTTCCCGCACTGCTGGTGCTCTTTCTGGTCGGGTACGGCATCCCTATCGCCTTCCCCGAGCGGGAGATCCCGGGCGGGGTCTTCGGCTCGATCGCCATCGGTCTCGGACTGACGGCGGCGGCGTACATGGCCGAGACCATTCGCGCCGGTATCCAGGCGGTTCCGAAGGGGCAGATGGAGGCGGCCCGTACGCTCGGCATGTCGCACTTCACCGCGATGCGCGCCATCGTCATCCCGCAGGCGTTCCGTATCGTCATCCCACCGTTGACGAACGAACTCATCCTGCTCACCAAGGATTCGTCGCTCGCCTACGTGCTCGGCGTGACCGCGCAGACCATCGAGATCACGAAATTCGGCCGGGATGCGCTCAACGATCGGGTGAACGCCACACCGTTGCTGGTTGCCGGCTTCACCTATCTGATCATCACGTTGCCGTTGTCCCAGCTCGTACGGCGTCTCGAACTCCGTTACGCGAAAGCCCGGTGATCCGGATGTCGAATGATCGGGTCCGCCCCGCCGTACGAATCAGTGATCTGCACAAGTCGTTCGGGTCGCTGGAGGTGCTTCGGGGCATCGACGTCGAGGTCGGTCACGGTGAGGTCGTCTGTGTCATCGGGCCGTCCGGTTCCGGGAAGTCCACGTTGCTCCGCTGCGTGAATCTGCTGGAGGAACCGACCTCGGGCCGGATCTGGGTCGGCGACGTCGAGATGACCGACCCGGACGTCGAGATCGACAGGGTCCGTCGGGGCATCGGCATGGTGTTCCAGTCGTTCAACCTCTTCCCGCACCTGACCGTGCTGGACAACCTCACCATCGCCCAGCGTCGGGTGCTGCGGCGCGGTCGCGCGGAGGCCGAGCGGATCGCGCGGGGCAACCTCGCGCGGGTCGGTCTGACCGACAAGGCCGACGCGTTTCCGGCGCAGCTCTCCGGTGGACAGCAGCAGCGGGCGGCGATCGCCCGGTCGTTGTCCATGGATCCGGAGCTGATGCTCTTCGACGAGCCGACCTCGGCCCTCGACCCGGAGCTGGTCGGTGACGTGCTCACCGTGATGCGGAAGCTGGCCGAGGACGGTATGACGATGATGGTGGTGACCCACGAGATGGCGTTCGCCCGGGAGGTCGCCGACCGGGTGGTGTTCATGGACGGCGGGGTGGTCGTCGAGCAGGGGCCGCCGCAGGCGGTGCTCGGTGCTCCCCGGCACGAACGGACCCGGGCCTTCCTCGCCCGGGTGCTGGACCCGACCCACGTGGCGGAACTGGACCGGCCCGACCGGGCGCCGGAGCCGCCTTCGGCTGGTGACGACGGTCGGTGACGCTTCACCGCGTGCCGGCGGCCGGCGGGTCGCCGGTGCCGCCCCCGATGCGTTAGCCTAACGATCGTTCAGGCTGGTTGACCCGTGCCGGGGTGCCGGTGTCGGGATGGCGGCGAGGGGGCGGCGTGACGCTCGACGGTGAGGCTCTGGAACAGCTACGCAAGCGGGTACGCGCCGGTGGCGCGGAGAAGTACCACGCGGCGAACGCGGCCAAGGGCAAGATGTTCGCCCGGGAACGGGTCGCACTGCTGGTGGACGAGGGGTCGTTCGTCGAGGACGGGCTCTACGCGAACGCGCTCGCCGATGGCCTGCCGGCCGACGGGGTGGTCACCGGCACCGCCACCATCGACGGCCGCCAGGTCTGCCTGATGGCCAACGACTCGACGGTCAAGGCCGGCAGTTGGGGCGCGCGGACCGTCGAGAAGATCATCCGGACCATCGAGCGGGCGTACGACACCGGCGTGCCGATGGTCTACCTGGTCGACTCGGCCGGCGCCCGGATCACCGACCAGGTCGACCTCTTCCCGGGCCGGCGTGGCGCGGGCAAGATCTTCTGGAACCAGGTACGCGCCTCCGGCTCGATCCCGCAGGTCTGCGCGCTGTTCGGGCCGAGTGCGGCGGGCGGTGCCTACATCCCGGCGTTCTGTGACGTGGTGGCGATGGTGGACGGCAACGCCAGCATGTATCTCGGCTCCGACCGGATGGTCGAGATGGTCACCGGCGAGAAGACCACGCTGGAGGCGATGGGCGGGGCCAAGGTGCACTGTGCCGAGTCCGGCGTGGGGCACTTCCTCTGCAAGTCCGAGGCCGAGGCGCTCGACGTGGTCAAGCGCTACCTGTCCTACCTGCCGGCGAACTGGACGCAGCGTCCGCCGGCCGCCGAGGCCGCCGAGGCGCCCGCGAAGGCGGACCTGGCCGCGCTGGTGCCGGCGAGCGAACGCCAGGCGTTCGACATGCGGCGGTACGTCAAGGGCCTGCTCGACGACGGCTCCTTCTTCGAGATCCAGGCGCTCTGGGCCAGGGAGCTGACCATCGGCTTCGGCCGGCTGAACGGCGAGGTCGTCGGCGTGGTCGGCAACAACTCGATGTTCAAGGGCGGCGTGCTCTTCGTCGACTCGGCCGACAAGGCGACCCGCTTCGTGCAGCTCTGCGACGCGTTCAACGTGCCGCTGCTGTTCCTGAGCGACGTACCCGGCTTCATGGTCGGCAGCGCGGTGGAGAAGCAGGGCATCATCCGGCACGGCGCAAAGATGATCACCGCGATCTCCGAGGCGACCGTACCCAAGATCTGTGTGGTGGTCCGCAAGGCGTACGGTGCCGGGCTCTACGCCATGGCCGGGCCGGGTTTCGAGCCGGACGCCACCATCGCCCTGCCCACCGCGAAGATCGCGGTGATGGGGGCCGAGGCCGCGGTGAACGCCGTCTACGCCAACAAGATCGCCGCGATCGAGGACGAGGCCGAGCGGGCCGCCTTCGTCGCCGCGAAGCGCGAGGAGTACGAGCGGGACATCGACGTCGTGCGACTCGCCAGCGAACTGGTGGTCGACGCCATCGTGGAGCCGCACCATCTCCGCGCCGAACTGGTCCGCCGGTTCACCGCCGCCCGGTCCAAGGACCGGCACTTCTCCCGCCGACGGCACGGCGTCACCCCCGTCTGAACCGTCGCACCGGCACCAGCCAGCACCGGCACCGCCCCGGCGTCACGAGCGCCCGACGGGCACGTCCACATAGGAGGAACCCGATGGACTTCCGGCTCACCGAGGAACACGAGGCGCTGCGCGAGAGCGTGCGGGAATTCGCCCGGGAGGTGGTCGCGCCGGTCATCGCCGAGCACTACGAGCAGCACACCTTCCCGTACGAGGTGGTCCGGCAGATGGGCAAGATGGGCCTGTTCGGCCTGCCCTTCTCCGAGGAGTACGGCGGCATGGGCGGCGACTACTTCGCGCTCTGTCTGGCCCTGGAGGAACTCGCCCGGGTCGACTCCAGTGTGGCGATCACCCTGGAGGCGGCGGTCTCCCTGGGCGCGATGCCGATCTACCGGTTCGGCACCGCCGAGCAGAAGGCGCGGTGGCTGCCGAAGCTGCTCAGCGGTGAGGCGCTGGCCGGCTTCGGGCTCACCGAGCCGGGCTTCGGCTCGGACGCCGGTGGCACCGAGACCCGGGCGGTGCGGGACGAGGCGACCGGCGAGTGGGTGATCAACGGCTCGAAGGCGTTCATCACGAACTCCGGCACCGACATCACCGCGCTGGTCACCGTCACCGCCGTCACCGGCACCCGACCGGACGGCGCGAAGGAGCTCTCCACCATCATCGTCCCGAGCGGGACGCCGGGCTTCACCGTCGCGCCGGGCTACTCGAAGGTGGGGTGGAACGCCTCGGACACCCACGAGCTGACCTTCGACGACTGCCGGGTGCCGGCGGAGAACCTGCTCGGTGAGCGCGGCCGGGGCTTCGCCCAGTTCCTGCGGATCCTGGACGAGGGCCGGATCGCGATCGCGGCGCTGGCCGTCGGGCTCGCGCAGGGCTGCGTCGACGAGTCGGTGAAGTACGCCGCCGAGCGGCACGCCTTCGGTCAGCCGATCGGCAACTACCAGGCGATCCAGTTCAAGATCGCCGACATGGAACTGCGGGCGTACACCGCCCGTCTGGCGTACTACGACGCGGCGGCCCGGATGCTGGCGGGTGAGCCGTTCAAGCGGCAGGCCGCGATCGCCAAGCTGCACGCCAGCACCGTCGCGGTGGACAACGCCCGGGAGGCGACCCAGATCCACGGCGGCTACGGCTTCATGAACGAGTACCCGGTGGCCCGCTTCTGGCGGGACTCCAAGATCCTGGAGATCGGCGAGGGCACCTCCGAGGTGCAACGCATGATCATCGCTCGCGACCTGGGCATGTGAGCGCCCGGTCAGCCTGACGTCAGGAGACGTCGCAGGTGCGCCTGGTCGGCGCCGGCGATCACGGCACGGGCGTCGACCCGCTCGCCCGCCGGCCCGATCAGGACGCCTCGGACCGCCGGATGCGCCAACCGCCAGCCACGGCGCAGCAGGTTCTCCTCGACCAGCCAGACCGTCGCGGCGGGCGGTTCGTCCCACTCGCAGTCGCCCGGATCGTCCGACAGTTCGCTCACCGGCACATGCATGGCGGCGGCCAGCACCTCCCGGGGGCGGGTCCGGATCACCTCGATGGCCTCGACGTCGTCGACGGGCGGTCGGCCCAGCACCGCGGCCACGTCGGCCCGGACCGAGCCGGCTTCCTGGGCGGCCCGCCGCAGCCACCAGCGCGGCGGGGAGTCGGCGAACGTGTACCACCGGATGTAGCGCGGGTAGGGGATGTTCAACAGCCGTCGGACCAACCGGCGGCGTTCCCGCCCGGACAGCGGGGCGACCGGCACGGGGCGGGCGGTCGGCACCACCGGCGGTGGTGTCCTGCCGAGGGCCCGTAGCGCGTCGGCGAGCCGGGGATGCAGGGTGGCGAGCACCTGCGCCTCGTCCTCGCCCCACTCGACGTCGAGCGTCCCGTGTCGCAGCAGGTGCCGCCACCCGTCGGACACGTCGCTGATCCCCACCTCGACCGGCCGCCACCACCGGTGTTCGGGCAGCGCCGTGCCGTCGAGGAAGTCGGCGTACCCCTCCGCGACGGCGTCCGCCAGCGCGAACGCCCGTGCCGCCGCATCGGCGCCGGCCGCGAGCACCGCCGCCTCGTCGGCGTCGTGCTGCACCTCGGCGGCGAAGCCGGCCAGCGTACGTCGGAACTCGGTGACCCGACGCAGGTCCCGGCCCTGCTCGTACGTCTCGGCGCGCACCGCCTCGGTCCAGAGGTGGAGCAGGCCGACGACCAGAGCGCAGTGGCGGTGGCGGAGCAGGGCGAGCCGGTGGCCGACGAGCGCCCGCAGTTCGGTCGCGCTGAGGCAGTCCAGTAACGGCAGACCGATCAGCAGGTGTCGACGCCGGTGTGCGACGGCCAGGTCCACTGTCGGCGTGCCGGTGAGCAGCACCCGGTCGGGCATGGCGGTACCCAGCCGACCGGCGGTCTCCGCCACCGTGTCGAAGAGTTCCGGTCGGGTTCGCCGGGTCACCGGTACGCCACTGAGATGGCCCGGGTGAGGCTGACGACCGAGTAGGCCGGCGTGCCGGGTCAGCATCCAGCGGGCCTGCCGGATGTCGAGGTCGCCCGGCAACCGATTGCTGGACATGGGCCGCATTGTGACCGCTGCCGGTGAACTCGATCAATGGCTGATCGTCCAGTGCTGTCGTCCGGTCGGCCGCTGTCGGGTTTCTTCGCGGTGGGGTCGGGTGGCCGACGATCCCGTGTCCCGTGTCGGGTGTGGCCCGTAGTGTCCGTGGCCATGCCTCCGGGTCATGATCGTCGGGTCGGGCCGGTCACGCACGCCGGTCTCCCGGAACTGTTGCGGTCACACCGCCTGACCGCCGGCCTCACCCAGGCCGAGCTGGCGGTGCGCGCGGGCGTCGGTATCCGGACGGTGCGGGACCTGGAACGGGGACGGTCCGTACGCCCGCAACGCACCACCGTCGAACTGCTCGCCGGAGCCCTCGACCTCACCGGTGACGCCCGCGCCGCGTTCCTGACCGCGGCCCGGGGGACGGGCGCCGCGGGCGCGTCACCCCATCCGGGTCCGGCGCTGGGCCTGCCGCCCGCGCCGGACCTGATCGGCCGGGAACAGGACGTGGCCGAGTTGACCGCGATGTTGACCGATCCGCGTGGCCCCCGGGTGGTGAGCCTGGTCGGGCTGGCCGGGGTCGGCAAGACGGCGCTGGCGTTGGCGGTGGTGCACGCCGTCGCACCGGCCCATCCGGGTGGTGTCGCCGGGGTGCTGATCGGCGCCGGGTCGGACGTCACCGACGTGCTGGCCGCCTCGGTGACGGTGTTCGGCGCCGCCCGGATCACCGAACTGGCCGCCCGGCTCGGTGACCGGCGGGCCGTACTGCTGGTGGACGCGGCGGAACGCGCGCCGGGCCCGGTGGCGGCCACCCTGCACCGGCTCGTCGGCGGAGTGCCGTCGCTGCGGGTACTCGTCACCGGCCGGCATCCGGTCGGGCTGCCGGGGGAGCGGGTCCGTCCCGTGTCGCCGCTGGACGTACCGCCGCCGGGCGGCACCGACCCCGCGACGCTGGCCACCTCTCCGGCGGTCGTGTTGTTCACCGCGCGGCTGGCCCAGGTGCGCCCGGAGCCACCGTCCGACGCCGAGCTGCCGGCGCTGGCGTCGCTGGTCCGGCGGTTGGGCGGCCTGCCGCTGGCCATCGAGCTGATGGCCGCGCGCGGGCGACTGCTCGATCTCACCGAACTGCTCGACCGGTACGGCGACCGGGTGCTGGACCTGGACACCTCGGGCGCGGCACGCGGTGGGTGGGAGGCGGGGCCGAGCCGGGGTGACGACGCGCGGACGGCCGTGGCGGAGACGCTCCGCGACGCGGTGGCCACCAGCTACCGGTTGCTCGCCGACGAGGAGCGGGCCGCGTTGCGCCGGCTGGCCGCGTTCGGCAACCGCTGGTCGGTCGAGATGGCCGAGGAGATGCTCGCCGGTACGGGCACCACCGCCGATCCGGTGCCGATGCTGAACCGCTTCCTCGACCTGGGGCTGCTGAGCGTACGCGGCACCGGGCCGTTCCGGTTCCGACTGGTCGACGCGGTGCGGGACTATGCGGTGGAGCAGGCGTCCGGTGCCGGTGAGTCGACCACGATCCGACGCCGGCACGCCCGGGTGGTGACCCGGTTGGTGGAGCGCACCGTCCCGGCGCTGAGTGGTGCCGGTGCGACCGTCGCGGCACACCGGTTGGACGAGGTGACGGGCGACGTCAGCTCGGCACTGGCGTACGCGGCGGTGGACGACCCGCTGACTGCACTGCGCCTGGCGGCGGCGCTGTCCCGCTGGTGGCGGCTGCGGGGACGGGACGTCCTGGGGCGGCAGTGGTTGCTGCGGTTGCTCGCCGATCCGCGTACCGCCGATGCCGATCCGGCGTTGCGGGCGTGGGCGTCGCTCGGCGTCGCGATGCTCGCCGGTGAGCACGGCGCGGCGGGCGAGGAGTTGCCGACGGCGCGGGCCGCGCTGGCGGCCTTCCGGCGTCTCGGTGACGTGCCGGGTGAGTTGGAGGCGCGGAACGTGCTGGGTGCGCTGCTGTCCGCGACGGGCCGGCCGGGACAGGCCCGGGAGCAGGCGGAAGCGGTGCTGGCGGTGGCGACCGAGGCCGGTCTGCTCCGGCAGATGGCGATCGCGCAGCACCACCTGGCCTGGCACGAGATGCGGGTGGCCGACCTCGCTGCCGCCCGACGTCGTCTGGCCACCGTGGACCGTCTCGGTGGGCAGTGCGGTGAGCAGCGGTTGCGGGTGCTGGTGCGGGGCACGGTCGCGGAGGTGCTCCGCCTGGAGGGCCGGTACGTCGACGCGGTCGACGAGGCGCGGCGGGTCCTCGTGGCCCTGGCCGACCTGGGGGTGCCCCGGCACCGTCGGCGGGTGCTGGGCACGCTGGGTCTGGCGCTCGCCCAGGACGGTCGTTCGGCCGAGGCCGCCGAGGTGCTCGCCGAACTGCGGCCGTTGGACGGGACCGGCGCGCTGATCGAGGGACACCTGGCCCGGCATCGGGGGGATCGGGAGGTCGCGGTCGAGTGGTTCACCGCCGCGGCCGAGATGAACGGGGAGGACCGGGACCGGCGTCGGGTGGTGGAGGCGCTGGTCGGCCTCGCCGCGAGCACGGCGGACCCGGAGGTACTCGATCGACTGGATCTCGCCTGCCGTGCGGGCGGTGTCCGGCTGCTGGCGCAGGAGCAGGAGCTGCTGTACGCGTTGTCGGTCGGCCGTCGGATGTCGGCGGTGACCGGGGCGGACGGTGCCCGGAAGCACGGCGGGCCGGGCTCCTGGCCCGGCCGACCGGCGGCGGAAACTGGGGTGGCGCGGGCGAGGAAGCCCCCTGATACCACCCCTCGCTCATCGCCCGCGCCGATTCCCCCCAATGCGCCCCCGCTGCAGCGAGATTAGCGAGCGACCACTGCGACGTCTGTCCGGTTTAGGAGTTATCGCCGGTTGCTCGCCTGGTTCTGCCGGTCCTTCTGCCGGTGCGGTCACGCTCGGGTGTGCAGACCGGCACCGAAGGTCGGACGGGTGTGCGCGGTGGAGGCGCGGAGCCGCTCAGCAGGGGGACGAGTCGGGCGTTTTCAGAACCGTTTCCCCCTCCGGGGCCGTGTCGCTGCTGCCGGCGGTCGCGCAGGGATGGACGGCGTCGCGAATCTGCCGCAGACCGTCCAGCAGTGCGTGCAGCGCCGCCGGGTCGAGTTGACCGGTGAACCAGTCCTCGATGAGTTGGAGGTGGCCGGGCAGGCTCTCGTCGAGCCGCCGCAGGCCGGAGGGGGTCACCACCGCGTACGAGCTGCGTCGGTCGGAGGGGCAGGCGCGCCGGGTGATCAGGCCGTCGCGTTCCATCCGGTCCACCACCCGGGTGACGCCGCTGGTGGAGAGCGACGTCTGCGCGGCGAGGTCGGTCATCCGTAGTTGGTTGCCGGGTGAGCGGGTGAGCCGGGTCAGCACCTCGAACTCGACTGCTGACAGGCCGTGCTCGTCGAGTTGCGTGGCGAAGCGGGCGGAGAGGCCCGCGTGCACCTCGAAGAGGAGGCCGACAGCGGTGATCCGAGGGTCGTCGAACACGTTCGGGTTCACCGGCCCATCCTATCAGTACTTGACACACGGAATATTGCTACGACTATAGTTGCTAACGCAGTCGTTGGGCTACTAAACAATCTCTTCCGGAGGGCAGTCTCTCATGACCAGCAGCACCGAGTCGGTTACCCGCGAGTGGAACGGCCTCACCATCCCGGCGGCCGGCACCTACCTGCTGGACGCGGCGCACAAGCGCGTGGGCTTCGTCGCCCGGCACATGATGGTAAGCAAGGTGCGCGGTGAGTTCGCCGACGCCTCCGCCACCATCACCATCGCCGAGGAGCCCCTGGGGTCCACGGTCAGCGCCACCATCCAGGCCGCCAGCATCAACACCGCGCAGGCCGACCGGGACGCGCACCTGCGCAGCCCGGAGTTCCTCGACGCCGAGCAGTTCCCCACCCTGGAGTACCGCAGCACCGGCGTGAAGTCGCACGAGGGCAGCGAGTTCGTGCTCGACGGTGAGCTGACCATCAAGGGCGTGACGCGTCCGGTGGAGCTGAAGGTCGAGTTCGAGGGCGTCGGCCGCAGCCCGTTCGGCCAGGACATCTTCGGCTTCTCGGCGAGCACCGAGATCGACCGGGAGGACTTCGGTCTGACCTGGAACGTGGCCCTGGAGTCCGGCGGCGTGCTGGTCGGCAAGAAGGTCAAGATCGAGATCGAGGGCGAGGGCATCCGCCAGTCCTGATCCCGCACGCGAAAGGGCCCGCGCCGACCGCGCGGGCCCCTTCGCTGTCCGGTCCGGTCACGATCGCGGTGCGGTTTGTCACAGGTTGTTAGCAGGGTCGCGGGTGGCGCGACGGACCCGCCCGGGTAGGAATCCCGGCGGGAGCGGCTCACCCGCCCCGTCGATGGGTCCGACCCACCCGCAAGGCGGGTGGACTGCGGCAATGGACCGATCTTCGGGCCATCCGGTTCGGCGCTTTCACCGAGTATGGTTCACACTGCGCTGCGGAACGGCACCGTTCCGTCGCGTCGCGCGCCGGGAGGAAACATGGGCAGGGACGTCGACCGAGCCGCCTTCTCCCGTGAGGATCGAATCCGGTACCGCCAGAAGGTACGCCGTTGCCTGGACGTCTTCGCGTTGATGCTGGACGACTTCGGGTTCGACGCCGACCGGCCGATGACCGGGCTGGAGATCGAGCTCAACCTGGTGGACCCGCTCGCCGAGCCGGCGATGCGCAACGAGGAGATCCTCGCCGCCATCGCCGATCCGTTGTTCCAGACCGAGCTGGGCCAGTTCAACCTGGAGCTGAACGCCAACCCGCGATTGATCTCCAACGGCGGGTTCGCCGACTACGAGCGTGACCTGCGCGGCAGTCTGGACCGGGCGAACGAGCGGGCGGCCCGCTCGGACACCCGGATAGTCCTGGTCGGCATCCTGCCCACGCTGACCGAGCGCCACCTGGTCGCGGACAACCTCTCCACCAACGAGCGGTACCGGGTGCTCAACGACCAGATCGTCGGAGCCCGGGGCGAGGACATCGAACTCGACATCCGGGGCGTCGAGCGCCTGCGTACGCACACCGACTCGATCGCGCCGGAGGCCGCCTGCACCAGCCTCCAGTTCCACCTCCAGGTCGCGCCGGACAGCTTCGCCGACTACTGGAACGCCTCCCAGGCCATCGCCGGGGTGCAGGTGGCGGTGGGCGCGAACTCGCCCTTCCTGTACGGCCGCCAACTCTGGTCGGAGACCCGGATCGCCCTGTTCGAGCAGGCCACCGACACTCGGCCGGATGAGCTGAAGGCACAGGGCGTACGCCCCCGGGTCTGGTTCGGGGAACGCTGGATCACGTCCATCTTCGACCTTTTCGAGGAGAACGTCCGCTACTTCCCGCCGCTGCTGCCGATCTGCGAGACGGAGGATCCGGTGGAGGTGCTGCACGCGGGCGGCGTACCGGAGCTTGCCGAGTTGCGGCTGCACAACGGCACCGTCTACCGCTGGAACCGGCCGGTGTACGACATCATGGACGGCCGACCGCACCTGCGGGTGGAGAACCGGGTGCTGCCCGCCGGGCCGACCGTGGTCGACATGCTGGCCAACGCGGCCTTCTACTTCGGGATGGCCCGTGGCCTGGCCGAGGCCGACCGGCCGATCTGGAGCCAGCTCACCTTCAGCTCCGCCGAGGAGAACTTCCACGCCGCCGCCCGACGGGGCATGGACGCCGTGCTGCACTGGCCGCGCCTGGGTGAGGTGCCGGTCACCACGCTGGTGCTGGACGTGCTGCTGCCGATCGCCGCCGCCGGGCTCGACGGGTTCGGGGTGTCCCCGGCGGAACGGGACCGCCTACTCGGCATCATCGAGCAACGCTGCCGTACCGGACGCAACGGAGCGGCCTGGCAGACCGCGGCGGTGTGGACCGCCGAGCGGCAGCACGGCCTGGACCGGACCGCCGCCCTGCACCACATGCTCCAGCGCTACGCCGAGTTGCAGCGCACCAATGAGCCGGTGCACACCTGGCCCGTCGACTGACCCGCCGCGCCGACGTCGAGCGCCTCGGCGCGCACCGCCGGGTCAGCGGCTGCGGCGGTTCCGTCGGCCGGTGCCCTCGGGGGCGCTGTCGGACGTGTCGCCGTCCGACGGCGTGGTGTCCGGGGTGGATGGCGTCGACGGCCCGTCGGAGGTCGGCGAGCCGCCCGGGGTGACGGGTGCGTCGTCGCCGACCGCCCCGCTCCTGCCGCCGAGTCGCCGTCGGGCCGTGCTGGTGCTCCGGGGCGTGGCGCGCACGGACTCCTTCGCACTGTCCGCCGCCGGTCCGTCGAGCGTCGATCCGGACCCGGCCGGGTCGGGCGTGGTCGGGTCGGCGGTGGTCGAGTCGGACGCCGTCCGTGTGCGCGCAGCGCCCTCGTCGGCTGCTGGTGCGGTGTGGGCGTCGTCGGCCGCCACGCGTTGCCGGGGTACCCGGGGTACCTCGCCGGTGGGCGGCAGGTCCTGCCTGCGCCGGGCGGCCCGCTGCGCGAGTGCCGCGACCAGGACCGACCCGCCGATACCGACGATCACCGCGTACGGGGCGATCAGGTGGGCCGACACCTGCTCCGGGCTGATCGCGGTCAGCCTCGGCACGGCCAGGAAGTAGGCGACGGCCACCAACAGCGGTCCGGCGGCACCGGAGGCGGTGGCGCCGACCCGTCGATCCGCCGGGCGGACGCCGTGACGGGCGGCCAGCGCGCCGATCAGCAGCGCCGAGGTGAGCGAGAGGACGGCGCCGGGCCAGTAGAAATAGTCGCGGATCCAGAACTGGGGGTTGTCCGAGCTGAGTTGCCAGATGCCGAGCTGGGCCGTGGTGAGTCCACGACCGGCGAGCACCGAGTCGACCACGGCCACCACGGCGAGCAGCCAGAGCCAACCGGCGGTGGCGATGACGTTGGTGGCGGCCGCCCGGCAGCGCAGTGCCCAGACCGCCACCAGCACTCCGACCAGTACGCCGATCGCGGCGTAGCCGGCGGCCATGTTCCGTGGCGACGGGGTGTCCGGCACCTCCGCCACCCGCGCCGGTACGGCGACCAGCAGCACGGTGATCAGTGCGCCCAGGCCGGCGGCACCGGCCAGCGCGATCCACCAGAGGCCACCGCCGTCACCGACCTCCCGACGTGCGTCGGTCGACCCGGCGGCGGGCGACCGAACGTCGTTGTCGGACCGGACGGTGTCGGCCCCGGCGGTGTCGCTCTGCGGGGCGGTGTCGACCGACGGCGGGTCGGCGTCGGGGGGTGCGACGGCCGGACCGGAAACCGGGTGCGGGCCGTTGCGGCGGTCGCGTAGTCGTTGCGCACAGACCGCGCCGAAGATCGTCGAGGTGGCGGCGATCCAGGTGGCCCAGATCAGGCTCGCCACCCAGGCCGCGGTGCCGGCGGTCGCCTCGGTCGGTGCCCAGTTGAGAATGCCCAGGCCGTATCCGAAGCCCAGTTGGGCGGCCCCGGCACCGGCTGCCACGCCGGCCGCGGTGGCGATCGATCCTCCCCAGCCCTGTCTGGCCATGCCGGGCAGCGTAACGTCCTGTGGTCGGTGCGGCGAGTCGTGCGCAGTACCAGGCGGCAACAGTGACGGACAGTGCTTGGCGTCGGCGACTACGGTCGCCGGTGATAGGGCGGTGGCGGAGATGACGGACGAATCCACGGATCGGGGTGAGGTGCGCTCCGGTGCCGGCCCGGACCGCACGAGGGTGGTGATCGGCGGCGGGCTCGCGGCGGTGCTCCTCGCCGTCATCGGGGCGGCCGGCGGATGGATGCTGGCCGGCGATCAGGAGTCGCCACGCGACACGACCCTCGACGCGAGCGGCAGTCGGGCTCCGACGTCCGAGGGCTCGCCGACGCCGCGCGAGAAGCCGACGACGGCGACCAGCCAGCCTGCCCGGCCCGCGCCGAGCCGTTCCGGCCTGACCGTGCCGGAACTCGTCGGGATGGACTTCGAGGAGGCCCGGGAGGAACTGCGGGACCGTGGGCTGGGCTGGCATTTCGTGTTCGGCAGCAGCGGCGACAGTTCCAGCGTGCGCAGCACCGAGCCGGCCGCCGGTGCACCGGTGAAGCGCGGCGTCACCGTCAAGATCATCGTGGCGGGTGCGGCACCGGAGACTTCGGTCCCGGACGTGGTCGGCGACTCGTGCGGCGAGGCACAGGACGAACTCGTCGACGACGGCTTCTCACCGCGTTACCCCACCGGGAGGTCCGGCACGGTCACCGCCCAGGACCCGACCGGCGGCGCCGTCGGGAAGTGGAACGACGCGGTCCAGATCTGGTGCGGCACGACCCCGAGCCCGGAGGCCAGCGACCAGTAGCAGTGACGCGCTTCCGACACGCTGATGCCGGCCGATGGCCCGACGAACCGTTAGGTTGACCGTCGAGGGCCATGCCGCCCGCCGGACCGGCGGAAAGGACGTGCGATGAGCGACGACCGCCAGGAGCCGCCCGAGGACGCGTCGGACGACCGGACCCGCCGGATCCCGCCGGTCACCGGACGCCCCGACGAGACCGCTCCGCTGGACCGTACGCCCGGTGACACCGCACCCGACGCGACCGCGCCGATGGACCGTACGCCCGGAGAGCCCGCACCGGCGGACGCCACCGCGCCGTTGCCCCCGACGCAGCGGTCCGGGTCGGCGGCGTGGTCGGGCCGCGCGGAGGTGCCGTCGGTGCGGCCGGGTTTCGACGGCGAGCCGGCCGGTGGTGACTGGTACCCCGACGACCAGGCGAGCCGGCGCTGGTGGCTGCCGATTCTCTGGGGTGTCGTCCTGCTGCTCCTGCTCGGCCTGCTCGGTCTGGGCCTGTGGTTGGTCCGGCAGGCGCTGGACGAGGACGGATCGACGCCACCGTCGCCACAGCCGACGACACAGGCACCGCCGACCACCGCCGCACCGTCGCCGACCACCCCGTCACCGTCTTCACCGCCGACCACCAGCGCCGCCCCGGCCCAGCTTCCGGTGCCGCCGTTGACCGGGCTCTCCGAGGCGGCGGCACGGGCGCTGCTGGACCAGCTCGATCTCGGCTACGAGGTGGAGTACCGGCCGTCGGACCAGCCCTCGGGCACGGTGATCGCCACCGAGCCGGGTGCGGGTGTATTGGTCGAGGCGGGTGACGAGATCAGACTGGTGGTGGCTGCCGCGAGCCCGAGCCCGTCGCCGACGACCGGTGCGCCGACAGCCGAGCCGACCGGCACGGCGACCCCGACCGCCTGAGGGCCGGTCACCACATCCGGCGTCTGGTGCCGACCAGGCCCAACCCGGCCAGTGAGATGGCCAACCCGAACACGCCGGACCAGAAGAGCGAGCGGCTGAGATCCTGGCGAGGATCCGCACGGGTGGCATGGGCCGTCGGGGCCGTCTCCCGGTCCTGGTCGTCCACCGACACGGCACCGCCGTACGCGGTGGCCGGGTCGACGCCCGGCTGGTCGCTCGTGCCGAACCGGTCCCAGCCGCCGGTCACGCCGTACGGGCCGGTCGGTTCGGTCTGCACCACGGTGATCTCTGGTGCCGGCACCGGCTCGGCCAGCCGGGTGGACGAGAGGGCGGGGTCCCGGACCAGCACCAGCATGGTGGTGGCGGCGCCGAGCAGCGCCAGGACTCCGAAGGCGTAGGTGATGCGGGATCGTCGGGGCTGTCGCGTGGGCAGATTGACCATGGCCATCCCAGGTTCAGGGCCCGGGACGCGCGGGATGGAGACTTTGCCGGGGTGGGCATACCGATTCTATGGCGTCGGCATGCCCCCACGGCGGCTGTTCGTGATGCTCAGCCCACCCGGACCGGTGTTCGGGTGACCGGCCGACGGGCCGAGCGGACGGTGTGCGGACGAGGCTGCGGAGCGGCCTGGATCTGCTCCAGACCCGCTCGCTGGACGAAGATCGAACGCCGGTTGACCGCGTCCCCCGCCGCGTTCAACTCGTAGCCTTCGAGCCAGAGCCAACCGTCGTAGGTGGGTCGGTCGAGTACCCGGATCACCCGGAACTGGATGGGCTTGCTGCGGAACTGGACACTCGCCGCGCGAGTCACGTGCAGTACGTCACCGGAGCGGGGATGCACATGGGCTCCTGAGAAGGGTTGGCCGGCGGGGAAGGCCGGCGGGGGCGATCGGGGGGAGATGCGGCTCCGGCGACGAGGTCGTGTCTCGTGCGCCGGTTCGTGGCGCGGGCGTTGGTCGGTGCCGGGAACGCTGGTGGCGCGCCGCTCGACCGGTGCGGGCTCAGGTGGTGTCGCCGGAGCCGCCGTCGGGGGTGGGCGGCGGGTTCCCCTGCGGGAGATCCGGGCCCGTGACCGACGGTCGGGTGTACGCCCCGTCCGCGGCTCCGCCGTGGAGATCACGGGGGGAGACGGCGCGGAGACGGTGCGTAACCCAGGTCATACGGACAGAGTGCATCAGAGGCGTGCTGCATGCAAGTTGCACGTAGACTTTTGCCGATAAGTGAGCGGCTCGCACGAAACGGCGCTTGAACGCGCCACCACCCGAGCGGCACACTGAGGAACGGTTTCGCCGCCGCGGCCGGCCGACGACCGGCACCACCCCAATGCCGCGTACGCTCGCCAGCCCCGACGGTCGCGCCCGAGGCGGGTGTCGAACCAGCGGCGCGTCGAGGCGAGAGGTGACAACGGGTGAGCGAGCGCCGCAGTCCGACCATCCGGCGGCGCCGGCTCGGCGCGGAGTTGCGCCGCCAACGCGAGGCCGCCGGCATCACCATAGAAGCCGTCGCCGAGCAGTTGGAGTGCTCGGCGTCGAAGATCTCCCGCATCGAGACCGGCCACACCTCCGCCACGCCCCGCGACGTGCGGGACATGCTCCGGATCTACGGTGTGGTCGGCGCCGAGAGTGACGAGCTGGTCCAGATCGCCCGCGAGGCGCGACAGAAGGGCTGGTGGCACCCGTACAGCACGGTGTTGGTCGGTGCGTTCGTCGGCCTGGAGGCGGCGGCCAGCTCGATCCGTGCGTACGAGCAGCAGGTGATTCCCGGACTGTTGGAGACCGAGGAGTACGCCAGCGCGATGATCAAGGCCGCCCGTCCGGACTTCACCCCCGAACAGGTGCAACAAAGAGTGCGTGTCCGACTCGGCCGTCAGTCGTTGTTGACCCAGGATGATCCGGTCGATCTGTGGGTGGTGCTCGATGAGGCGGTGCTGAGCCGTCCGGTTGGCGGGGACACGGTCATGCGTGGCCAGCTCAAACGATTGGCGGAGGTGGCCCAACTGCCGAACGTGACGCTCCAGGTCCTGCCGTTCGAGGTAGGGGCGCACGCCGGCATGGACGGCACCTTCACGATCCTCAGCTTCCCCGAACCCGGTGATCCGGATGTCGTGTACGCGGAGAACGCCACGGGTGGGCTTTTCCTGGAGAAGAGCGACGAGCTACAGAAGTACAGCTTCATCTTCGATCACATTCGAGCAGCGGCCCGACGTCCGGAGGAGTCCGTCGAGTACATCGCGAGACTGGCAGAGGAGCCGTTGTGGAAGTGGCGACGCAAGGATTCTCCGTGGACCTGACGCAGGCGACATGGTTCAAGAGCTCGAAGAGCGGCCCGAACTGTGACAACTGCGTGGAGGTGGCGTACGTGACCGGGGCGGTCGGCGTCCGGGATTCGAAGGACAAGGCCGGTCCGGCCCTCGTCTTCGCACCGGGACACTGGCACGCCTTCGTCGCTGGCACCAGGGACGGCGCGTTCGGCCGTAGCTGACTGGCGGTAAGCGGTGTAGACGGTCCCCGTCCGGCCTGGCCGGACGGGGACCGTGCGTTGCGGCACGGGCCCGCCGGTCGGCCGGGACGGCTGCCGTCGCCACATCGACCGTGTCTCGTTGTACTACTCGGTACGCGCTGGTCGACATCCCCCCGGCAGGGCGGGTAACCGAGCGAGGCAGGCGAGACGGAATGACGAACATCGGATCAGAGAACATCAGCAACGGCCCGGCCAAGGCGGAGCGCTTCGGCGGGCAGTACCGCGGCGCCCGCAGGGACAGCATGCTGACCGAGGTGCCGCCCGACGGTGATCGCGGCGGGCGGGACGTCAGAGGCGTGGCCGAGTCGGTACAGTCGCAGCACGCGCCGTCACTGGATCCGAACCCGCTCACCGAGGCATCGTTCCCGCCGCCGGGATGGCCGATGGCGGAGAATCCCTCCCTGGTGGACCACCCACTGATGCACGGGCTGATGATGGAGCTGCCGCCGCGCGGCAGCGTCCCGCCGCCCGGCTGGCTGGACCGCTGGTTCGAGGCGACCCGGGCGATCCTGGAACTGCTATACGTGCAGGGCTCGGGCCGGCTGCGCTGAGGTCGCCGCCCGCTCCGGCATGGCCAACTCGGCGAGCCGGTTGTGCCGCAGCGCATGGCGTACGCCGATGGCCGCCACGCCCAGCGCGCCCACGGTGACCGCCGGTCCGGCCGCACCGGGCCCGAAGAGCTGACCGGCGCCGCTGGCCGCGATCAGAGCCGGCAGCAGAGCCAGCCCGGTCACCTGCAACGGCAGGCCGATCAGCGGATGGGCGGCGGCGGCCCGCAACCCGTGCGGGGCCGGGGTCCGGGGGGCGGTGGCGAGCGTGCTGGCTCCGGCCAACAGGCGGCGGACCCGGCGGACCGTGCAGATCGCCACCACGGCGGCGGGTACGGCGGCCAGCGTGAGTCCGCTCGCGGCCCGATCGGCCAGGGTGGCCCCGGGAGTGCTCAGCCCGGCGATCGGCAGCGCCACCGTCAGGGCGAGTCCGACCCCGGTCAGGCCGAGCAGCCAGCCGGTGTGTCGGCGCAGGCCGCGGGCGTGGGTCATCCGGGGCAGCCCGTCCGCGAGGTATCCGGCGACCCACCAGACGGTGGCGACCGGGAGCAGGAGGGCGAGATGGCTCTGCATGCCCATCAGACTTGCCCGATTTCCGCTCTCGCGAATCCGGGCCCGCCCCCCGTTCGTCCCGTACCTGGTCCCCGTAGGGGGCCATCGCACCGACGTGATGGGAGATCCGGCATGTTTATCTGCCTCCGGGCACACCACTACTCTCACCTCGATCGGCATTCATCGATCAACCTGCCACGAGCGGGTAGACGATCAGGGCCGGTCGGAGGGAGGTAGGAAGATGGCTCTTCCACACAGGTCCGTACTCGTCGGCCTGGCCGCGCTGGCCATGGTCGCCACTGCCACGCCGGCCATGGCGGCCGAGCCGGTCGGCACGATCAGGAGTGCCGGCGGTGCCACCGCCGTCGAGGGCAGCTACATCGTCGTGTTCAAGGACGCCGAGGTGGGCCGCAACGCCGTCGGTTCGTCGGTGGACCGGCTGGTGCGCCGCCACGGCGGCAGCACGGCCCGCACCTGGACCGCAGCGGTACGCGGCGCGGAACTCCGGGTCAGCGCCAAGGCTGCGGCGCGGATCGCCGCCGACCCGGCGGTGGCGTACGTCGAGCAGAACCACACCGTCACGATCAGCGGCACCCAGACGAACCCCCCGTCCTGGGGCCTGGACCGGATCGACCAGCGGAACCTGCCGCTGAACAGCTCCTACACCTACCCGAACACCGCCTCGAACGTCACCTCGTACGTCATCGACACCGGCATCCGGACGACCCACTCCGACTTCGGCGGCCGGGCGACCTGGGGCACGAACACCGTCGACACCAACAACACCGACTGCAACGGCCACGGCACCCACGTCGCCGGTACGGTCGGCGGCACCGCGTACGGCGTCGCCAAGGCCACCCGACTGGTGGCCGTCAAGGTGCTGAACTGCCAGGGCAGCGGCACCAACGCCGGAGTCATCGCCGGCATCGACTGGGTCACCGCGAACGCGGTCAAGCCGGCCGTCGCCAACATGAGCCTGGGCGGCGGGGCGAACACCTCGGTCGACAACGCGGTGATCAACTCGATCAACGCCGGCATCACCTACGCGGTGGCCGCCGGTAACGGCAACGCGCTCGGCCAGCGGCAGAACGCCTGCAACTACTCGCCGGCCCGGGCCGCTCCGGCGATCACCGTCGGCGCCACCCAGAACAACGACGCCGCCGCGAGCTTCTCCAACTTCGGCACCTGCGTGGACATCCTCGCGCCGGGCGTGAGCATCACGTCGGCCTGGCACACCGGCGACACCGCGACCAACTCGATCAGCGGTACGTCGATGGCGTCCCCGCACGTGGCCGGCGTCGCCGCGCTCGTGCTGTCGGCCAACCCGTCGTGGACCCCGCAACAGGTCCGGGACTACCTGGTGGCCAACTCCACCCCGAACGTGATCACGAACGTGGGCACCGGCACCCCGAACCAGCTGCTCTACGTGGTCAACGGCGACACCCCGCCGCCGACCAACGACTTCTCGGTCTCGGTGTCGCCGACCGCCGGCTCCACCGCGCCCGGTGGCTCGGTGACCACGAGTGTGTCCACCGCCACCACCAACGGGTCCGCGCAGTCGGTCAGCCTCTCGGCGAGCGGTCTGCCGTCCGGGGCGACCGCCTCGTTCAGCCCGGCCACCGTCACCTCCGGCGGGTCGTCGACGCTGACCGTCACCACCTCGGCAGGTACTCCCGCCGGCACGTACCCGGTGACGGTGACCGGCAGCGCCGCCTCCGGCAGCAGGACCGCGACGTTCTCGCTGACGGTGACCGGCAGCGGCAGCGGCGGCTGCACGGGCAGCAACGGCACCGACGTGGCGATCCCGGACGCGGGCGCGGCGGTGACCAGCTCGATCACCATCGCCGGCTGCAACCGGAACGCCGCGTCGACCTCGACCGTCGCGGTGAACATCGTGCACACCTACCGGGGTGACCTGGTCGTCGACCTGCTCGCGCCGGACGGCTCCTCGTACCGCCTGAAGAACAGCAGCATCTTCGACGGCACGGCCAACGTGAACGCCACCTACACGGTGAACCTCTCCAGCGAGGCGGCGAACGGCACCTGGCGACTCCAGGTGCGGGACGTCTACAGCGGAGACACCGGCTACGTGAACACCTGGACGCTGACCCTCTGACGTCCGCAACGGCATCGGGCCCCCGGCATCACGCCAGGGGCCCGGTGGTCGTTCGACGCCGTGGTCAGACCGCGAACGTGCGTGGACGCTCGGTGGCCGGAGCCGGCGGCCGGGCCTTCCACAGCCCGGTCTTCTGCGCGAACAGCCGGCCGAGGTAGGCCGGGTTGAGGATCACGTAGCGACGCCAGAGCCGCTTCGGCTCCAGCCCGAGCCGCCAGAACCACTCCAGCCCGGCCCGCTGCATCCACGGCGGCGGCTGACGCAGCAGTCCGGCGTGATAGTCGAAGGCCGCGCCGACCGCCATCATCGGCATGTCCAGCAGCGGACGCATCGCGTACGTGAAGACCTCCTGGCGGGGGCAGCCGAGGCCGACCAGGACGAGCCGGGCGCCGCTGGCCCGGATCCGGTCGGCGATCTCGACGTCCTCGCCCGGCTGCACGGGGCGGAACTTCGACGCCTCCACCCCGGCGATCTTCAACGCCGGGAACATCCGCTCCAGCTCCGGGATCAGCCGGGCCAGCGTCTCGTCGGTCGAGCCGTACAGGTAGACCGGCAGGCCCTCGTCGGCGAAGCGGGAGAGCACGTGCAGGGTCAGCAGCGGCCCGTACACCCGGTCGGTGAGGCCGGCGCCGTGCAGCAGGTTGAGCGCCCAGCGCACCGGCTGGCCGTCCGGGGTCACCACGTCGAACGAGTTGAGTCGCGCGTTGTGCGGTGGGTCCAGTACGCCGGTCATCACGCCGTGCACGGCCAGCGCGGTCAACGCCATCGGGCGGCGTTCCTGCGCGGCGGCCACCACCCGCTCGGTCGCCTCGGCGTAGGTCGTGGCGTCGACGAGGACGCCGAGGACGTTCTTCTTGGTCATGCTCCGGGCACCCACTTGTCCACGTTGGCCTCGTAGATCTCACGCATGATCATGGGTACGTCGTAGACCTGCTTCCAGTCCGGGTAGTCGGCCTGGAACGCCTCGTTGGAGCCGATCCACCACTTGTGGTCGCCGACCCGGTTGGCCTCGACGTACTCCGAGATCATCTCTTGCCCGGTGATCCGCTCGGCCTCGGTGAACGCCTCCCGCATGGAGGTGTTCGAGTGCCGGCCGCCGCCGAGGTTGTACACCGCCGCCGAGCGCGGGTCGCGGAAGAACGCCTCGAACGCGGAGACCACGTCCGAGCTGTGGATCGCGTCCCGCACCTGCTTGCCCTGGTAGCCGTAGATCTTGTACGTCCGGCGCTCCAGGTTGCAGCGCATCACGTACGCCAGGAAGCCGTGCAGCTCGGTCGCCGAGTGGGCCGGGCCGGTTAGCGTCCCGCCCCGGAAGCAGGCGGTCCGCATGTCGAAGTAGCGGCCGTACTCCTGCACCATCACGTCCGCGGCGACCTTGGAGGCGCCGAAGATGGAGTGCAGGCAGGCGTCGATCGACATGTCCTCGCGGATGCCCTGCTCGTACGGGTGGCCCGGCTCGATCTCCCAGCGGGTCTCCTGCTCGACCAGCGGCAGGCTGTTCGGCCGGTCGCCGTAGACCTTGTTCGTGGAGCAGTGGATGACCGGTGCCTCCACGCAGTGCTCGCGGACGCTCTGCAGGACGTTCAGGGTGCCGGCGGCGTTCACGTCGAAGTCGGTGAACGGGTCGCGCACGGCCCAGTCGTGCGAGGGCTGCGCGGCCGTGTGGATCACCACGGCGACGTCCCGGCCGTACCGCTTGAACAGCGCGCCGAGCGCGCTGCGGTCGCGGATGTCGATGCTGTGGTGCGAATACCGCTCACCCAGCTCGTCGGTCAGCCGGCGGACGTTCCAGGCGGTGGACGCCTCCTCGCCGAAGAACTCCTGCCGCATGTCGTTGTCGATGCCGACGACGTCGAGACCGAGGCCGGCGAAGTGCCGGACCGCCTCGGAGCCGATCAGCCCGCCCGAACCGGTCACGAATGCGACACTCACATGCCACTCCTGGTGCGTCGGAGGCAGAAACCATCGGAGCATAGCGTGACGTTTCGTACGCCTCGATACGGAGCGAGGGCCCCGCGTCGCCGCGGAGCCCTCGTCTGTGGTGGGGAAGGGGGGAGTTGAACCCCCACGCCCTTTCGGGCACACGGACCTGAACCGTGCGCGTCTGCCATTCCGCCACTTCCCCGTGGCATGACCTCGGGCAGCGTAGCCCGTGCCAGCTCCACCGTCTCCGGCGGACCTCGGCAATGCTACGTGACCCTCGGTCGTGACCGCGAATGGCATTCGCTGCTTCCAGCGGTTACCGTTCGTGGCGGACGAAAGAGTAGCACGACGATTCGAGGCCGTCCGAACGGGCCGTGGCCTGCTCGCCGAGCGGCGTGTGAGCTGCGTGCGCTCTGGACGGATACCATCATGTCCTCGGGACCCGAGGAGGAGCCGGTGAGCGTGCTGCAACGCTTCGAGAAGCGTCTGGAAGGCCTGGTAGAGGGGGCCTTCGCCAAGGTCTTCAAGGGGGTCGTGCACCCCGTGGAGATCCTCAACGCCATGCAGCGGGAGGCCGAGGCGCACAAGGCCATCCTGGCCGGTGGGCGCACCTTGGTGCCGAACCGCTACGTGATCGATCTCTCGCCGTACGACCACAGTCGGCTGGCGCCGTACGCCGCCGCGCTGGCCCAGGAGTTGGCCCAGTCGCAGGCGGAGTTCATCGGCGAGCAGGCCTGGACGGTCTACGGCGACGTGATCGTCGAGATCGAGCGCGGTGAAGGGCTGGACACCGGCATGTTCCGGGTCACCGCCGAGGTCTACACCGGTGGCGAGGTCGCCCCGGTCTCGGCGCCCGGCGGCGGGTACGACGCCGGTCCGCCCGGCTACCCCTCGTACGACCAGGGTGGCGGCTACGGACCCCCGCAGGGGCACGGTGGTGGCCGCAACGTCCGGCTGGTCTCCGGTGACGGCCGCACCTACCCGCTCCAGATGGGCTCGACCGTGATCGGTCGGGGCGACCAGGCCAACCTGCGTCTGCCCGACGTGGGCATCTCCCGGCGACACGCCCGGCTGGACTTCGACGGCGGCCAGGTCGTGCTGACCGATCTCGGCTCGACCAACGGCACGATGGTCAACGGCCAGCGGGTCTCCGCCGTGGCGCTGAACCCCGGCGACATGATCCAGCTCGGTACGACCACCCTGACCTTCCGCGTGGACGGCTGACCCGCCTTGCCGGAACTCGTCATCACCGTCGCCCGGTTCGGATTCCTCGTCCTGCTGTGGATCTTCGTGTTCACGGTGGTCGGCGTCATCCGTCGGGACCTGTTCGCGGGGGCCCGCTCAGGTCGGCTCGTGGCCGCACCCCGAGCGGTCGGCGCGTCGACCGGTCAAGCGACGGCGAAGCCGGCGAAGGTCAAGCGGGGACGGGCGGCACACCAACTGGTGGTGACCGCGGGGCAACTGGCCGGCACCCGGATCACGTTGGGCGAGGCACAGATAACCATCGGTCGGGCCGAGGACTCCACCCTCGTCATCACCGACGACTACGCCTCCGCGCGACACGCCCGGCTCGTACCGCGTGACGGGCAGTGGTTCGTCGAGGATCTCGGCTCGACTAACGGGACGTACCTCGATCGCGCTAAGGTCACCGGACCGACCCCCGTCCCCCTCGGCGTGCCGATCCGGATCGGCCGCACCTCTCTCGAATTACGGCCATGACTCTGACCCTGCGCTATGCGGCCCACAGCGACCGCGGTCTGATCCGTGACGGTAACCAGGATTCCGTCTACGCCGGACCGCGGCTACTCGCCGTCGCCGACGGCATGGGCGGCATGGCCGCCGGTGACGTCGCCAGCAACATCGTCATCGGTGCCATGGCGCCGCTCGACGAGGACGTCCCCGGTGACGCCCTGGTCGACGCGTTGCGTTCCGCCGTGGGCACCGCCAACCAGCAGCTCCGCGACACCGTGGAAGCCAACCCACAGCTGGAGGGGATGGGCACCACGCTCACCGCGACCCTCTTCTCCGGCAGCAAGCTGGGCATGGTCCACATCGGTGACTCGCGGGCCTATCTCCTTCGTGACGGCGAGTTCGCGCAGATCACCAAGGACGACACCTACGTCCAGATGCTCGTCGACGAAGGCCGGATCAGCCCGGAGGAGGCGAGCAGCCACCCCCAGCGCTCGCTGCTCACCCGGGCCCTGGACGGCCGGGACATCGACCCCGAGTACTCCGTGCGCCAGGTGCTCACCGGTGACCGCTACCTGATCTGCTCCGACGGACTCTCCGGCGTGGTCAGTGCGGAGACCATCGGCGAGACCATGCGCGAGTACACCGACCCGCAGCAGTGTGTCGAGCGACTCGTGCAGCTCGCCCTGCGCGGCGGCGGTCCGGACAACATCACCGTGATCATCGCGGACGCCACCGACCGGGACATCGTCGAGGCGGCACCGATCGTCGGCGGCGCTGCCGCCCGCGACCGTGGCATGGCTACCTCGGCCGACGTCTCCACCCCGGCCGCCCGGGCCTCGGCGCTCTCCGCCCCCCGCCCGCCCGTGCCGGAGGAGCCCGCCGGCAACGGCGACGACGAGCCGGAGCCCCGTCGGCGACCGCTGCGGGCGCTGGCGATGACGACCGCCCTGGCGGTGATCCTCGCCGGCAGCCTCTACGGCGGGTACACCTACACCCAGCGGCAGTACTACGTCGGCGCCACGCAGGACGGTCAGGTGGCCGTGTTCCGCGGCATCCAGGGCCAGATCGCCGGGATGGACCTCTCCACGGTCCACTCCGAGAGCAGCGCCCAGCTCGACGATCTCACCCTCGCGGCACAGGAGCAGGTCAAGCAGGGCATCCCGGCCAAGAGCGAGCCGGACGCGGAACGCCGACTGGCCGAGTTGACGGTGGACAGCCCCACCAACGTCAACCTCAAGCCGATCTGCCCGCCCGCGACGCCCCCGCCCCCGACCCCCGACGCGGGCGAACCCTCGCCGGCACCGGATGCGCCGAGCGGCTCACCGAGCCCGGTCCGCAGCGCGTCGGTCTCCGCCACGGGCGGCTCCGCGACCCCACCGGTGCGGCCGTCCGACAACGGGGCGGCGGCCCTGCCCACCGGTACGCCCGACGCCACGCCCGACACCTTCTCGCCCACCGTCGACCCGGCGGCCTGCCGGTCGCCCGAGTAGGCACCGGCACCCGAACCGAGGACGATCGTGACCGCAGCGGCCACTCCGGCAACCTCGCCCGCCAACGCGGGCGAGCGTTCCGGCGTACGCCAGGCCCGGTCCCGACGCAACGCCGAGCTGTCGCTGCTGTTGCTGGCGATGGCCCTGGTCGCGGCGTACGGGGCGATGGTCGAGGCGAACGTGCTCGACACGGTCACCCCGACCTTCTGGGTGCCGGCCGCCGCGCTCACGGCGGTGTTCCTCGGCCTGCACCTGGTGATCCGGTTCCTGGCGCCCTTCGCCGACCCGGCCCTGCTGCCGGCGGTGGCCCTGCTCAACGGGCTCGGGGTCGGCTTCCTGCACCGGCTGGACCTGGCCCGGTCGGCTCCCGAGGACCGGGTCGACATGGCCACCTTCGCCGGCACCGGCGGGCGGCAGTTGGCCTGGACGCTGGTCTCGGTGATCCTCGCCGCCGGGCTGCTGGCCCTGATGCGCGACCACCGTTCGATCTCCCGGTACGCGTACACGCTGGGCCTGGCCGGCATCGTGCTGGTCATGCTGCCGGCCGTGCTGCCGGCCAGCATCTCCGAGATCAACGGTGCCAAGCTCTGGGTACGCGTCGGCAGCTTCTCCATCCAGCCCGGCGAGTTCGCGAAGCTCGCCCTGCTGGTCTTCTTCGCCTACTACCTGGTCCGCAAGCGCGAGGTGCTCTCGCTGGCCAGCCACCGGTTCCTCGGCATCGACTTCCCGCGCGGCCGTGACCTCGGCCCGGTGCTCGTGGTCTGGGTGATCAGCCTGCTCGTCCTGATCTTCGAGAAGGACCTGGGCACCTCGCTGCTCTACTTCGGCATGTTCGTGGCGACGGTGTACATCGCCACCGAACGGGTCAGTTGGCTGCTCATCGGTCTGGTCCTCTTCTTCGGCGGCGCCTACCTCGCGTACGTGCTCGGGGAACTGGTCGGTGGACCGTTCGCGAACTTCTACGTCCGGGCCGAGATCTGGCTCGACCCGTTCGCCGAGCCGTACGACTCCGGCTACCAGTTGGTGCAGGGGCTGCTCGCGCTCGGCACCGGCGGGATGTTCGGCGCCGGACCGGGCGGCGGCCAGCCGCTGCTGCTGCCGGAGGTGCAGAACGACTTCATCTTCGCCGGCCTCGGCGAGGAGATCGGCCTGTTCGGTCTCTCCGCGCTGCTGGTGATCTATCTGCTGATCGTGGAGCGCGGCCTGCGGGCCGCCATCGCGGTCCGTGACTCCTTCGGCAAGCTGCTCGCCGGTGGCTTGGCCTTCACCCTCGCGCTCCAGGTCTTCGTGATCGTCGGCGGCATCAGCGGGCTGATCCCGCTCACCGGTCAGACCACTCCCTTCCTCTCCGCCGGTGGCTCCTCGCTGATGGCGAACTGGCTGCTCGTCGCGGTGCTGCTGCGGGTCTCCGACGCCGGGCGGCGCCCGGTGACCGGGGTCGGTGGCAAGGTGAACCGTCCGTCCGGCGGGCCGCCCGAGCAACTGCACGGTGCCCCCACGGAGGTGATCAAGCCGTGAACGCACCCCTGCGCCGGGTCGGCGTCGTCGTCATCGTCCTGTTCGCCCTGCTCTTCGCGAACCTGAACTGGATCCAGGCGTACAAGGCCGACGAGTACCGCACCAGCGACTACAACGGCCGGGTCCAGGTCGCCGAGTACGAGCGCCGTCGCGGCAACATCGAGGCGGGCGGCACCGCACTGGCGGTCAGCAAGGAGACCGAGGGCGAGCTGAGGTTCCTGCGGACCTATCCGGGCGGGGCGAAGTACGCCCACGTGCTCGGCTACAAGCCGGTCAACCTCGGCGACACCGGGATCGAGCGCTCCGAGAACGACTTCCTCGCCGGCACCAGCGACCAGCTCATCGCCAACCGGATCAAGGACATGTTCACCGGCGACCGCACCGCCGGCGGAAACGTGCTGCTCACCCTCTCCAAGGGGGCCCAGGACGTCGCGTACGACCAGTTGCGCAACAACAACCGGGGGGTGAAGAAGGGCGCGGCGATCGCCATCGACCCGAAGACCGGGGCGGTGCAGGCACTGGTCTCCATGCCCAGCTTCGACCCGAACCCGCTGGCCAGCCACAACACCAGCGAGGCGACCAAGGCGTACAACGAGCTGGAGCAGGACCCGCAGCGTCCGCTGCGCAACCGCGCGCTGGCCGAGGTGCTGCCGCCGGGCTCCACGTTCAAGATGGTGGTGGCCGCCGCCGCGCTGGAGAACGGGATCGGCAAGGACACGAACATCCCGGCCGGCCCCAGCTACACCCCGCCCACCTCCGGCGAGGCGATCACCAACGCGGTGCCGTCGATCTGCCCGCAGTCGCAGGTCACGCTGATGAAGGCGGTCACCGACTCCTGCAACACCGGCTTCGCCAAGCTCGGTGTGCAGCTCGGCCCGGACGTGATCAAGGAGAAGGCCCGGCAGTTCGGCTTCGAGCAGGAGGACCTGACCGTCGGCCGGCTCGGCGAGGGCGGCCAGTCGGTGGCGGCCAGCCGTACCGGCGACATGCTGAACCCCGACGGCGGGGCCGACCCGGCGGCGCTGGCCCAGTCCTCCATCGGGCAGCGCGACGTGCGGATGAGCCCTCTGGAGGGGGCGTTGATCGCCGCGGCGGTCGCCAACCAGGGCAGCCAGATGCGGCCCTACCTGGTACGCCAGCTCCTCGGGCCGGACCGCACCACCGTCTACGACCCCGCCCAGCCGCGTGAACTGCGCCGGCCGGTCAGCCGTGAGGTCGCCGCCGACCTGCGGGACATGATGGTCAGCGTGGTCGAGAACGGCACCGCCCGCTCGGCACAGATCAACGGCTACACCGTGGGCGGCAAGACGGGCACCGCCCAGTCGGCGCCGGACCGGCCCGACCACGGCTGGTTCATCGGTTTCGCCATCGACTCCAACGGGGAACCGGTCTCGGCGGTCTGCGTGCTGCTCGAAGAGGCCGGCAGCGGCGGCAGCGCAGAGGCGGCCCGGATCTCCGGGCAGATCATGCGCGCCGTCATCGCCGACCGTGGGGGGCGTTGACATGCTCAGTCCGGGAGTTCAGCTCGGTAACCGCTACCGTCTCGACGAACGCATCGCCAGCGGCGGCATGGGCGACGTCTGGCGCGGCCTGGACCAGGTGCTCGGCCGTACGGTCGCGGTGAAGAGCCTGCTCCCGGCGTTGATGGACGAGCCCGGTTTCGCCGAGCGGTTCCGTGGCGAGGCTCGCACCATGGCGACGATCAACCATCCGGGTGTGGTCGACGTCTACGACTTCGGCAACGACCAGCAGATCGCCTTCCTGGTGATGGAGTACGTGGAGGGCGACCCGCTCTCCGCCACGCTGAGCCGGGTCGGTCGACTCACCCCGGCCCGGACGATGGCGTTGGTGGCGCAGGCCGCCGACGCGCTGCACGCGGCCCACCTCAAGGGGATCGTGCACCGGGACGTGAAGCCCGGCAACCTGCTGGTCCGGCCGAACGGCACGCTGGTGCTGACCGACTTCGGCATCGCCCGCTCGGAACTCGTCGGCCAGCTCACCGCCGCCGGTTCGGTGCTCGGCACCGCCTCGTACATCTCGCCCGAGCAGGCCACCGGTCAGGTCGCCACCCCCGCCTCGGACGTGTACGCCCTCGGCGTCGTCGCGTACCAGTGTCTCGCCGGACGCCGTCCCTTCGAGGGCGACAACCCGCTCGACATCGCCATGCGACACGTGCGGGAGACCCCGCGACAGTTGCCGTCCGACATCCCGCCGCAGGTCTGCGCCCTGGTGGAGCGGGCCATGGCGAAGGACCCGAAGGACCGCTGGCAGAGCGCCGCCGCGCTGGCCGGGGTGGCCCGGCAGCTCAAGACGGCACTGTCCCAGCAGGCGCGGGCGGGTGGGCAGAAGGCCAACCCGATCTCGGCCGCTCCCGCCTCACCGGCTCCGGGGCGCGCCCAGGTGCCGACGCCGCAGCCGCCGCGTCCTCCGGCGGCACCGCACTCGACACCTCCCGGCCGCCCACCGGCTGTGAACCACCGGCCGCCGATGGCGGCCCGTCACCCGGCGGCGCAACCGCTCCGTCCCACGACCGTCGCTCCGGCCGTCCCGGCGATGCCGGCTGGCCGACCGATGCCACCACCCAACAACTATCAGCGTGCCGCCGCCACCCCGCCGCCCGGCTACCAGCTCCGACCCGCTCCACCACAGCAGGCGCCCGGACGGTCGCGTTCCGGAGTGCTGTTCCTGGCGGTGATGCTGGGCGTGCTGGTCCTGCTCTGTTCCGGCGTGATTTCCTACAACGTGCGACTGAAGAACAGCGCCGACCTGCCGGTCGGGGTCTCTGTGCAAACGGTGTCGTCCGTCGTGCGTGGGTTCGACGGGCGAGACGATCCGGCCGGTACGGCGTACCGTCGACTGGATCAGCCCCGTGGAGGCAGCCACGAGACGACGACGAGCGAAGGACGACGGACGCGATGACAGCGCAGGCCCGCCTGCTCGGTGGCAGGTACCAGGTCGGCGAGCTGCTCGGTTATGGCGGCATGGCCGAGGTGCATCGTGGTCGCGACCTGAGGCTCGGTCGGGACGTGGCGATCAAGATGCTCCGGACCGACCTGGCCCGGGACGCCACCTTCCAGATGCGGTTCCGTCGGGAGGCGCAGAACGCCGCCTCGCTCAACCACCCGGCCATCGTCGCGGTCTACGACACGGGTGAGGAACAGGCGCCGACCGGCGAGACCCTTCCGTTCATCGTGATGGAGTTCGTCAACGGGCGCACCCTCAAGGAGGTGCTCGGCGCCGAGGGCCGGCTACAGCCCCGGCGGGCGCTGGAGATCTCCGCCGACATCTGTGCGGCGCTGGACTTCAGCCACCGGCACGGCATCATCCACCGCGACATCAAGCCCGGCAACGTGATGCTCACCCAGACCGGCCAGGTCAAGGTGATGGACTTCGGCATCGCCCGGGCTCTGGCCAGCGGTGCCACCACGATGACGCAGACCAGCGCGGTCATCGGCACCGCGCAGTACCTCTCCCCGGAGCAGGCGCGCGGCGAGGCCGTGGACGCCCGCTCCGACGTGTACGCGGCCGGCTGCGTCCTCTTCGAGTTGGTCTGCGGCCACCCGCCGTTCGTCGGCGACAGTCCGGTCAGCGTCGCGTACCAACACGTCCGGGAGACCCCGCCGACGCCGAGCGACCTGAACCCGGACGTCAACCCGGCGGTCGACGCGATCGTGCTCAAGGCGCTCTCCAAGAACCCGCTCAACCGTTACCAGAGCGCCGGCGAGATGCGTGCCGACATGCTTCGGGCGGCGGCCGGTCGTCCGGTGATGGCGACGCCGGTGATGCGCGAGGACGAGACCGTCGCCATGGCCCCGTCCTCGGGCTACTCGTCGGGTGGGGCAGGTGGTGCCACCCAGACGCGGCAGATCCCCGCCCGGGTCGGCGATCCGCGCCAGCGGCGCGCCTCGTCCTGGCTGATCGCCATGTTCGCCGCGCTCGGCGTGCTCGCGGTGATCGCGCTGGTCGCCGCGCTGCTGTTGAACCAGCGCGATGACGAGGACACTCCGGTGCCCACCCTCACCGGGCTCACGCAGCAGGACGCATTCGCCCAGATCGAGCAGAACGGCCTCACCGCGGCGCTCGGCGACCCCGTTCTCTCCTCCGACTGCAAGAAGGGCGCCGTGGTCAGCCAGACCCCGGCCGCCGGCGAGCGAGTGCAGCCGAACAGCACGGTGACCGTGCAGATCTGCGACGGGAAGCCCGTGGTGACCATCCCGGCCGTGGTCGGTGGCACCCAGGAGTTCGCCGAGCAGCAGCTCAAGGAACTGAAGCTCGACGTGGACGTCAAGGAGGACAACAACGCCGCGCCCGAGGGCCAGGTGTTGGCGATCGATCCGGGCGTGGGCGAGCGGGTGGAGGAGGGGAGCAAGGTCACTCTCACCGTCTCCAAGGGCAACGTGGTCCGGGTGCCGGACGTCGCGAACCTCACCGAGGACGAGGCGCGCAAGAGGCTGCGGGACGCGGGCTTCGAGGTCCGGGTCGAGCTCGGTCGTGAGGTGCCTGCGGACCAGGCCGGACGGGTGCTCGACCAGAACCCGAACGCCAACACCCAGCGCACCAAGGGCAGCAGGGTGACGATCACGATCTCCGTCGAGGAGGAGGTGGAGGACCCGGACCCGCCGACGCCGACGCCGCCGACCGGGTCTCCGAGCACCCCGCCCCCCGACGAGGACGACGGTGGTGGCGGCAGCGGTAACGGTGGCGGCAGCGGTGGTGGCGGCGGTCAGGTCATGCCGAGTCCGGGCTTCCCGCCGTTCCGGTTCCCCGGCGAGTGACCGAACCGGCCCCGGCCGGTGTCCCGGTGCGGTGGCGACGCCGCCTGATCCGGGTCGCCGTGCTCCTCGCGGTCGCGCTGCTGCTGGTGAGCGTGCCGTGGTTCTGGACGACGGTGTCCGCGCGCGGACACGTCCACACCGAGGCCGACGCGCCGAGCGTCGACGTGGTGATCGTCCTGGGCACGGCGGTGACCGAGAACGGGCAGCGACCCGGCATCCGGCTCGCCGGACGCCTGGAGACCGCCGCTGAGCTGGTACACAGCGGGCGGGCCCGGGTGGTGCTGGTGTCGGGTGACGGTGGCGGGACGTCCGGGGACGAGCCGGCGGCGATGGCCGCGCACCTGACCGGGCCGCTCGGTGTCGACCCGCAGCGCGTCGTCACGGATCCGCACGGCCTGGACACGTACGACACCTGCCTGCGGGCACGGGACGTCTACGGAATCGAGCGGGCCCTGATCGTCACGCAGTCCTACCACCTGGACCGGGCCGTGACGCTCTGCCGACATCTCGGCATCGACACCGACGGGGTCACCGCCCGCTGCACCGGCTGCGGATCGAGCCTGCTGGCGCAGAAGGCGGCCCGTGACTACCTGGCCAGCGGCAAGGCGGTCCTGGACGCGGTTCGCCACCGACCGCCTGCGGTCAGCTCGCCCGCCGACCCGAGCGTCACGGACGCGCTGCGTCGATGACCGCTCCGGTGATCCGACGGGCGGGTGGCCGCTTCGGCCGATCCGGGCGCTGGGCCACCCGGCACGGCGGAGGCCGCCGGTCGGTGACCGCTTCGCTGTACCGGTGACGGACCGGCGTCAGGTGGTGGCGAAGGCGGCGCGGCGGCGGGTGTCGACCTCGGCGGCCAGCGCGGGGGCACGGTCCAGCGCCTCCCGGTAGCCGCAGCCGGCCAGCCAGTTCGCCAGCATCAGGTGGCCGCCCTCGGTGAGCACCGACTCCGGGTGGAACTGCACACCCTCGACGGGCAGCGTCCGGTGCCGCATCGCCATCACCACGCCGGACTCCGTCCGGCCGGTGACCTCCAGCTCCTCCGGCAGCGTCTCGGGCAGGACGGCGAGCGAGTGGTAGCGGGTCGCCGTGAACGGGTCGGGCAGACCGGCGAGTACGCCGACCGAGTCGTGGCGTACCTCCGAGGTCTTGCCGTGCAGCAGTTCGGGTGCGCGGGCGACGGTGGCGCCGTACGCCTCGCCGATCGCCTGGTGACCGAGGCAGACGCCGAAGATCGGGATCTCGCCCGCGTACCGGCGGATCACGTCGAGGCAGATGCCGGCCCGGTCGGGGCTGCCCGGTCCCGGTGAGAGCAGGATGCCGTCGGCACCGGCCCGTCCCACCTCCGCCACGTCCATCTCGTCGTTGCGCCGTACCTCGCACTCGACGCCGAGCTGGCCGAGATACTGCACCAGGTTGAAGACGAACGAGTCGTAGTTGTCGATCACCAGGACGCGCATCGGCCTCACTCGTCTTCGTCCGGCGGCGGGGTGTTGTTCCGGTCGGTGTCGTACGGCAGGTCGTGCTCGTCGCCCGGCGGGGCGTCGGAGGGGTCCTCACCGGGCACCACGTCACCGCCGGGTACCCCGGGACCGTCGTCCTGCTGGGTCACCTGGACGTCCTCTCCGGTGAACGGGAGGTGCGGCCCGGCCCAGGGGAACACCACGTACCAGAGCAGCGCCACCGCGGTGGTGGCGAGCAGCAGACTGCCGACGAGTTTGCCGGGCACCCCGAAGGGCAGCTTGCGCCAGATCCAGGCGTACATCGTCAGGCTCCCAGCTCCGCCGGGCGCCCCTCGGCCTTCGGCTGCGTACGGGTCAACTCGGCGTGGACGATCAACCGCTCGTAGTTGTCGAACTTGGGGTTGCAGGTGGTCAGCGTCAGCATCCGTTTGGACGGCCGGACCCCCGGCCGCCCCGGCACGGGCGCGACCACCTCCACCTGGGACGGCTTCACGATGTGGTTCTCGGTGACCTGGTAGACGTACCAGTCGTCGCGGCCCTCGACCACGATGGCGTCACCGTCGCGCAGCTCGTCCAGTCGCCAGAAGGTGGCCCGGTTGCGGTGCCCGGCCACGGAGAAGTTGCCGACCTGACCGGGCAGGGCGCTGTCCGGGTAGTGGCCCGGCGCGTACCGGATGTCCTCCTGGCGGACACCCTCGACGACGATCCACTCCTTCTCGAACTTCGGAATGTAGAGCCCGGCGATCGGCTTGCCGTTGACCGGCGGTTTCGGGGACGCGGACGCCGAGGCGCTGGCCGAGGGAGCCACCGTCGGGTCGCCCTCGGGCCCCCACGCCTGCGCGAGCTGCTGGCTCAGCTCGCCCTGGTGCGCGTCGACGATCGCCGACTTGCCCCAGATCTCGTATCCGGCGAAGAGGAGCACCACCAGGCCGAACGTGATCAGCAGTTCGCCGCTGAAGCGCAGACTGGTGCGGACCCGGGACCACGCGGACGGCCGGGTCAGCTCGGAGTAGACGCTCTTGTAGCCCTCGTCGGTCTGGTGCGGCCGGAGCTGCACCACCCGGTCGCCGCGTCGCGGCTTGGGTGCCTCGGCCCCCTTGTCGGCACCGTCAGCCGGGTCGTCGGTCTTCGGCGGCCGGGGTACGGCTCCCATCAGGGCGGTGGAGTCCATCGCGGGCGGGGTGCTCGGCCGGGTGCCGGTGATCGCCGGGATGAGGGCGGTGGCGCCCGGGTCGGCCGGTCGCCCGCCGTCCGGGCGGGAACCGCCGGACGCCCCGCCGGGCGGCGACAACGCCGGGGTGGTGCCGGTCGGCGACGTCGGGCCGCCGCGCGTCGGCGAGGAGGGGGTGCCTCCCGTCGGTGGTGGCGTGGAAGCTCCCCCGGTCGGCGACGACGTGGGCGGACCGCTGGTCGGGGAGGTGGCGGAGCGGGCCGGGCCGCCGATCGCCGGCATCAGCGCCGTCGGCCCCTCACCCGCCCAGCCATGCTCGGTGGGCTGCCCCGAGGCTGAGGCGTCGCGGCCGTCCCGGTTTCCCGCCCGCCATGCTGCGGGCGGCGGCGGGCCGGCGGGCTGAGACGTCGGGTGCTGCCCCGCCGGGTGCTGCCCCGCCGGGTGCTGCGGAGCTTGGTGCTGCGGGCGGGTGGGCTCCGACGGCGGAAGCTGCCCGGGCTGCGTACCGTGCCGCGCCTGCGCCGGGTCGAGACCGTGCCGGGCGTACGGCGACTGTCCCGGTCCGACAGGTGGGGTCTGGGTCGGTGGGTGACCGGGCTGGGGTGTGGCCGGTCGCACCGGGCCGGCATCCGACCGGGGTGGGCCGGCCCCTGGCGGGACGGAACCGCTTCCCGAAGGGGCCAGGCTGGGTACGTCCGGGTGCGTGGATCTGGGGCCTTGTGGCGGTGACCCGGCATCGGGCGGGGTCGGGGCGGCGGGACGCCGAGCCTCGAAGGCCCCGCGCCACGGGGTCGGACCGACGGGGATGTCCGGTTCGCCGGAGGGCAGGGGCACGCCGTTCCACTGACCGGCGCCGGTCGGGCTCTGCCGTCGAGCGGTTCCGCCGACCGGCGGCACGTTCGGCGACGGGCCCCACTGCCCCGGCGTCCGCTCCTGGCTCGGCGTCCGGTCCTGCCCCGGCGTCCGGTCCTGCCCCGGCGTCCGGTCCTGCCCCGGTGCGGCATCCCAGCGGCCGGGTGCTCCGGAGCCACCCTGGCCGGTTGGTGTGCCGAAGCGAGGACCCGGTCCACTCTCCGGCGGGGCGGAGGTGTCCCAGCGGCCGGGCGTGCTGTTCCACCGACCGGCCGGGCCGGTGTTCTCCGCGGAGCGGGTGTCGCCCGTCTCGGACGGCCGGGTGCCGGGTGGGACCGGCGGACGGCGCTCGGGCCCGACCGACGATCGGGTGTCTGGCGTGGCGGCGCGACGGCTGTCGGGCGTGGCCCGGGGGCGGCTGTCGGGCGTGGCCGGGTCGGGCCGCTCGACCTTCGGCAGGAAGGCGGTGGATTCGTCGGCCTGGTCGCGGTGCCGGCCGTCGGGGTGCGTGCTCACTGCGTGCTCACCTCGGCACCGTCGCCGATCGCAGGGTGGTCGAGTCCTCGAACGCGGGCACGGTGACGGGGCCGGGAAGCTCCTGGTAGCCGAGCTGGTAGTTGTCGACCGCGTCCCTGAACCACCGGACTCCCTCGGAAGCGGCGAGGGCCTGCCGCAGTGCGGCGGGGTCGCCAATCGCTACGATCTTGAACGGAGGGGAGTACACCCGGCCGTGCAACAGCAGGGTGTTACCCACGCAGCGTACCGCGCTGGTCGCCAGGACGCGGACGTTCATGATTGACATGGCCTCGGCGCCACCGGCCCACAACGCGTTCACCACGGCCTGGACGTCACCCTGGTGCACGACAAGATCGTCGTTGGTGGCCCCTTCGGGCAGGTTGTTGAGCCGGGGCGCGTCGTCGAGCACGACGGTCATTCCCGAGCCGGTCAACTCCGTGAAACCGGCGGTGCCGAGGCTGGCGGTGCCGCGTTCCTGCTGCTCCTTGATCGGCCCGTCCGAGTCGGCGAGGTCGGCCGTACGGCTCTCGACCTCCTTGCGCAGCGTCGCGGCGCGCTCCTCGTTCGCCGCCACCTGGGTGCGGCGGTCCTCGATCAGCTCGGTGAGCTGCGGGCGTCGGTCCTCACGCAGGTTCGTGCCGCCCGCCGTGGTGGCGGTGGTGGTGAAGAGCAGGCCGGCCGCGGCGGCGATCAGCGGTACGCCGATCGACCAGCCCGGACGGCGCTGGCGGGGCCGGCGGGGCAGCAACCCGGCGACGAGTCGTCGCAGCGCCTTCTGCCACGACGCTGCGCCGGACGTGTACTCCACGGCCGTTCCCCCTTGTCCTCCGGCTCCGGCACCCGAGGGTGCGGCGGAGCGACAGTCGCCCGCCCGTCCGATTCCGGGATGCCGGGCATCGGTCTGGCCTCATTCGTGGATTGGACGGGCCTTCCGGACTACGCTAGCTGTCGAACATTATTGGCCATGGACCGTCGCCCTCGCGCCCGGTTGTCAGGCCGGACGAGGTCGTAACCCCTCTGGAGAGCGTCGTGCCCAAGTCTCAGGTCCGCAAGAAGAAGGTGTACACCCCGCCCACGGACGTGCGCCCGACGACGACATCGGCGTCCCGCAAGCCGAGCCCGGTCTGGCTGCCCGCCACGGCCGTGTCGCTGATCGCCTTCGGCATCGCGTGGCTGGTGGTCTACTACCTGTCCGAGCAGGAGTACCCGGTCATGGAGCTCGGGTACTGGAACCTCGCGATCGGCTTCGGCGCGATGGTCGCCTCGCTGATCCTGCTCTCCCGCTGGCGCTGATTCCCTGCTCAACGGCCACCTGCGCAGGCCCCGACCGAGCGGACTCGGCGGCGGCCTCCTAAGGTGTGCGCAGGGCGGCGTGGCCCAGGTGCGAGAAGTCTCACGTTACTGCTGAGTAACCTTGCGCGTAAGCTGCATCGCATGACCGAGTGGACCGAGGTCATCGACCGATCCGGGTCGAGGTGCGGCACCCTGGGGTGACCAACCGCACCCCGACCCCGGTCGCCGAGCCGCTCGACAGGCAGCAGACCGGGAGGCCAACTCGATGGGCAGCGTCCAGATCGTCACCACGATCCTCGCGGCCGCCATCACCGCCGTGGCGGTGTGGCTTGCGGTGCGTGCGGTCTCGAAGATGTTCGCCGTGATCCGGCTGGGTCAGCCCGACCCCGCCCGCTCGGGCGACCACGTCGCGCGGACGAAGACCATGCTCGCGGAGACGGCCGGGCACACCCGGATGCTGCGCTGGAGCGTGGTCGGCGCCGCGCACTGGTTCGTGATGGTCGGCTTCCTCGTGCTGTCGCTGCTGGTGCTCGAGGCGTACTTCGAGGTGGTGTCGCCGACCGCCGGGCTGCCGCTGGTCGGTGGCTGGGCGCTCTACGGACTGGTCACCGAGTGGATCGGCATCCTCGGTGTCGTCGGCATCGTGGTGCTGATCGCGATCCGGGTGGCCAACCGTCCGAGCCAGGCCGGACGCCGGTCGCGGTTCACCGGCTCCACCATGTGGCAGGGCTACTTCGTCGAGGCCGTCGTCCTCGCCGTCCTGGTCATGGGCTTCCTGATCCGTGGCTTCAAGGTCGCCACCGACCACTTCGAGTACCCGACCTGGGCCACCCCGCTGAGTCACGCGGTCGGCTCGGTGCTGCCGGACTGGGAGTCCGGGGTCAGTGTCGCCGCCCTCATCAAGATCGCGATTTCGATGACCTGGCTCATCGTGATCTCGCTGAACGTGACCATGGGCGTCGCCTGGCACCGCTTCCTCGCCTTCCCGAACATCTACTTCAAGCGGAAGCCCGGTGCCTCCGGCTCCGGACTCGGGCCGCTGCGGCCGATGACGAGCGAGGGCAAGCCGCTGGACTTCGAGGAGGCCGATCCGGAGAAGGACCAGTTCGGCGTCGCGCACGTCGAGCAGTTCACCTGGAAGGGCCTGCTGGACTTCAGCACCTGCACGGAGTGCGGCCGCTGCCAGTCGCAGTGCCCGGCCTGGAACACCGGCAAGCCGTTGTCGCCGAAGCTGCTGGTGCTCAGCCTGCGCGACCACGCGTACGCTAAGGCGCCCTATCTGCTGGCCGGCGGCGGTAAGGACCTCACCGGCGAGGAGAAGGCCACCGCCGCGCAGCTCGCCCACCTCGACGTGCTGGCCCTCGCCGAGGCGGAGAAGCCGCTGATCGGCGACGCCGAGGCGGGCGGCGTGATCGACCCGGACGTGCTCTGGTCGTGCACCACCTGCGGCGCCTGCGTCGAGCAGTGCCCGGTGGACATCGAGCACGTCGACCACATCGTCGACATGCGCCGCTACCAGGTGCTGATCGAGTCGAACTTCCCCTCCGAGGCCGGCGTGATGCTGCGCAACCTGGAGAACAAGGGCAACCCCTGGGGCGCGCCGCAGAACACCCGGGAGGACTGGACCAAGGGCCTCGACTTCGAGGTGCCCCGGGTCGGCGAGGTCGAGGACTTCGAATACCTGTTCTGGGTGGGCTGTGCCGGTGCCTTCGAGGACCGCGCCAAGAAGACCACCCGGGCGGTCGCCACGCTGCTGAACGAGGCGGGTGTCTCGTTCGCCATCCTCGGTGAGGGCGAGACCTGCTCGGGCGATCCGGCCCGCCGGATCGGCAACGAGTTCGTCTTCCAGATGCTCGCCCAGCAGAACGTGGAGACGCTCAACGAGGCGTTCGAGGGTCGCGAGAAGGCCAAGCGCAAGATCGTCGCGACCTGTCCGCACTGCTTCAACACCCTGGGCAACGAGTACGGCCAGCTCGGCGGCGAGTTCGAGGTGGTGCACCACACCCAGTTGCTGGCGCACCTGGTCGCCACCGGCAAGCTGACCCCGGTGCAGCCGGTCGACGGCGGCGTCACCTATCACGACCCGTGCTACCTGGGCCGACACAACCGGGTCTTCACCCCGCCACGCGAGGTGCTGGGCAGCGCCGTCGGCGCCGACAACGACCTCGTCGAGATGCCGCGCAACAGCGAGCGTTCCTTCTGCTGCGGCGCCGGTGGCGCGCGCATGTGGATGGAGGAGCGGATCGGCAAGCGGATCAATGTGGATCGGGTCGAGGAGGCCATGTCCACCGGTGCGAAGACCGTCGCGGTCGGCTGTCCGTTCTGCTCCACGATGCTGAGTGACGGAGTGAACGGCAAGGGCGCCGGCGACCAGGTCGAGGTGGTCGACGTGGCCAGCGTGCTGCTGCGTTCGATCAAGCCGGAACAGGCCCGGGGCGCCGAGGAGGGCGAGCCGGTCGCCGGTTGACCAGCGCGAACGTCGGGACGTGTCGGGCATCTGTACGGATGCCGACACGTCCCGATTTTTATATTGGCGTAGATAACTGTAACGAATTGGTCGACACCCTTTGTGTGCGGTCGGTCGCACAAAGGTGAATGAGCCGTTGGTCGCCTTGATTCCGCTGCGCGCCTTCCCTAATGTGGGGCACCGACCGCCGTGGTCGTCTGTCTCGCCCCTTACCGCTAGCGGGACGCCCGGTGGTCGGTCGCAAAGGAGTCGGTGCCGGTGGCAACCATGCCCCTCCATCGTCATGCGCCGGGACGTTCCACCCCCGTGCGCGGGCTGCGCAAGGCCGCTCGCCGCCTGGTCGTCCTGGTCGCCGCTGCTGCGGTCGGTGCCGGTCTGGTCGCCGCGCCCGCGTACGCCGCGCCGTCGGTGGACGAGATCGAGCGCCAGATCGACAAGCAGTGGCAGCAGCTCGAACCCACCATCGAGCAGTTCAACAAGGTGCGCTCGGAGCTGAGGGTCAACCGCGAGAAGGTCGACAAGCTGGAGAAGAAGATCCAGCCGTTGGCCCTGGAGACCGAGTTGGCGATGAACCGCGTCGCCGGTCTCGCCTCCCGGTACTACATCACCGGCCCCTCGCAGGAACTCGGCGCGGTGCTGCTCAACGCGAAGCCGGACCAGCTCGGTGAGCAGATGGCCCTCCTCGACCGGCTCGCCTGGGAGGAGCGCCGCCAGCTTGAGGGCGTCATGAAGATCCGCAAGAAGTACGACGACCAGAAGGCCACCCTCGACGCGCTGATCGTCGACCAGGAGGCCAAGCAGAAGCAGCTGGCGGCGAAGAAGAAGCAGATCGACGCCGAGATCAAGCGGCTGGAGCGGTCCCTGCCGGTCACCACGGTCAAGACCACCAACTGCCCGACCATCAACGGCGTGGTCAGCGACGCGGCCCGGACGGCCATCCGGACCGCCTGCGCCCAGGTCGGCAAGCCGTACGTCTGGGGCGCCACCGGGCCGAACTCGTTCGACTGCTCCGGTCTCACCCAGTACGCGTACCGGGCGGCGGGTATCTCCCTGACCCACTTCACCGGCGCCCAGTGGCGCGAGGGCAAGGCGATCTCGCGGGCCGACGCCCGCCCCGGTGACCTCGTGTTCTTCCGCAGCGACGTGAGTCACGTCGGGATCTATCTGGGCAACAACACGATGGTGCACGCGGCGCGTGCCGGTGTTCCGGTCAACGTCTCGCCGATCACGACGATGCCGGTCGCCGGCTTCCGTCGACCAGGCTGACGCCTGAGCGCGTACGCAGGAACCACGGAAGGCCCTCGGTCAAGCGACCGGGGGCCTTCTTCGTTGTCGGATTAATGCACCGAGAGTGACGGTGTGGGTGTGTTGCGTATTGACGCCGGTCGTCCCTACGCTGGGCAATCGTCGGCCCGCTGGCACAACCGCCCATCCGGGGCGGTGACGGTCCGACACCGCCGAGTCGCTGTCCGAGCGAGCCGGGGACCCAGGTATCCGGGGTGAGTCCGCGATGGTCGCGGTAGGGCGTCCCGGGCGCCCGAACCCGTCAGCTAACCCGGTAGGCGGTCTGGGAAGAAGGAGTACGCAGCCCGGTGGCACACCATGCCCCGCGGCCACCGTCGTACCGGCCGGGGACATCCGGCCCGACGACGGCTGCGCCGCGATTCCGCTGGTACCGCTGCACCACCGCACTCGCCGCACTCGCCGCGACCGCCGTCCTGCTGACCGGTGGCGCGACGGCGGCCCACGCCGACCCGACGGTCGACGACATCGAGCGCCAGATCGACGAGGACTGGAACCGGCTCGAAGCCGTCATCGAACGACACAACGCGACCCGACAGGACCTGGCCGGCACCCGCCGGGAGGCGGACGCCCTGACCGCCCGTATCGCCCCGCTGCAACTGCAGGTGGACGAGGCGATGAAGCGGGTCGGCGCGCTGGCCGCGCGGGCGTACCGGGGCGAGCCGGTCCGCGCCGTGAACACGTTGCTGGGCAGCCGGTCCCCGAGCGAGGTCGTCGCCCAGCTCGGCCTGCTCGACCGGTACGCCCGATTCCAGCAGGAGGACGTACGCCAGGCGAGTGAACTGCGGGACGAACTCGCCGCCGCCCGAGCCGGACTGGACCGCACCATCGTCGAGCTGACCCGTACCGAAGCCGACCTGGCCGCGAAGCGGCGGCAGATCGACACCGAGATCGACCGGTTGCAGCGGTTGCGGCTGCGGGCGTACGACGACGGGGGTGGTGGTCCGCTGCGGCCGGCGCCCTGTCCGGCCACCTACCCGGGTGGCCCGGCCGGCGAGGCGGTCACCTTCGCGTGCGCCCAGATCGGCAAGCCGTACTCGTGGGGTGCCGAGGGGCCGCACGCGTACGACTGCTCGGGGTTGATGTTGGCCGCGTGGGCGCGGGCCGGGGTGTCGCTGCCGCACAACGCGGCGCGGCAGCGGCAGGTCACCGCCTCGGTCAGTCGCGGCGACCTGCGCCCGGGTGACCTGGTCTTCTACTTCCGCGACCTGCACCACGTGGGGATGTACGTCGGCGGCGGCTGGGTGGTGCACGCCTCCCGTGCCGGCAAGCCGATCGCGATGAAGCGGATGGACACCAGTCCGATCCACAGTTTCGGTCGGCCCGGCTGAGTCCCCGGGCGGACGACCACGGGCCCGCGTCCGCGCGGCGCGGGCCCGCCGGTGGTCAGCGGGTCGGCCAGGTACGCCAGTTCTGCCAGGCACGGCTCGGCGTCGGGCCGCGCTGCCCCTGGTAGCGCGAGCCGTAGACGAGCGAGCCGTACGGGTGCTCGGCGGGCGAGGCGAGCCGGAAGATGCAGAGCTGACCGATCTTCATGCCGGGCCAGAGCATGATCGGCAGGTTGGCCACGTTGGACAGTTCCAACGTGACGTGGCCGGAGAAGCCGGGGTCGATGAAGCCGGCGGTGGAGTGCGTCAGCAGGCCGAGGCGACCGAGGCTGGACTTGCCTTCGAGCCGGCCGGCGAGCTGGTCGCCGAGCGAGATCACCTCAAGCGTGGAGGCGAGCACGAACTCGCCCGGGTGCAGCACGAACGGCTCGCCGTCGGGCACCTCCACCGGCGAGGTGAGATCGTCCTGCTGGGTGGCCGGGTCGATGTGTGTGTAGAGGTGGTTGTTGAACACCCGGAAGAGCTTGTCCAGGCGTACGTCGATGCTGGACGGCTGCACCAGGGTGGGCTCGAAGGGCTCCAGCGCCAGAGTGCCGGCCTTGATCTCGGAGACCAGGTCACGGTCGGAGAGCAGCATCGCCACACCATAGCGGCCGGTAGTCGTGACCTGCGTGTCGGACTACCTGCTTAGAACGTATGTTCGATAGGATGTCGGCATGGCTTCCTGGTCCGATTTCGCCGTCGACGAGCCCCGACTCGCCGACGGGATCCGCCTTCTCATGCAGCAGTACGGCCCGGGCTTCGGCTACCTGGCCACGGTCCGCGCCGACGGCGGGCCCCGGGTGCACCCGGTCTCACCGGTGATCACCGACGACGGTCTGTTCTGCTTCGTGATCGACTCGCCGAAGCGGCGCGACCTGGAACGCGACGGGCGTTACGCGCTCCACTCGTTCCCGGCGGAGGAGAGCGACGACGAGGCGTACGTCGCCGGCCGGGCCCGACCCGTCACCGACGACGCCACGGTGGCCCGGTTGGCGCTCGCGGCCCGCGCGGCCCCGCACGCCGACTGGCGTCTGTTCGAGTTCACCGTCGACGTGGCGATGCTCGCCCGGCACGAGCGCGCCGCCACCGGCGGGCTGGTCGGTGAGCCGGCCGTGCAGGTCTGGCTCGACCCGGCCGGCGCCACCCCGCAGGCCGCCCGGCCCACGCCCCACCGGACCCGTGCGGCCCGACATGTCCGCGCCGCCTGAACCGACCGGTGCCGGTCCCGCCTGACGACGGGACCGGCACCGGAGGTACGCGCCGACGACTGCCGCGCTACGCGCGGTACGTGTTCCACGCGTTGATCATCCGGGTCGCCTGGCCCGGGGTGAACTGGTACATGCAGGTGTCGTACGTGTAGTCCATGAAGTTGGTGATCGGGTCCAGCCCCGCGGTGGAGCAGGTGTCCCGACCGGTCGGGCACTGGTAGGCCGGCGACGCCTCCGCCGGAGTGTCGGAAACCTGGTCGCCGCTGCCCGAGCAGCCGCCCTGGAACGTGTGGTACAGGTTCAGCCAGTGACCGACCTCGTGGGTGCCGGTGTCACCCTGGTTGTAGTTGGTGGCGGTGCCACCCGGCAGCGACTCGCTGAGCACGACCACGCCGTCCATCACGTTCAGCGTGCTCTGCGGGAAGGTCGCCCAGCCGAGCAGGCCCCCACTCAGCTCGCCGAGATAGATGTTGAGCGTGCCCTTGGTGCCCTGGCGGAGCTGGGTCTTCATCTGCCGCTCGGCCGTGGAGCCCTGCCGGATCGGGTACCACGACGTGTTGGTGACCCGGTTGATGCTCTGCAACTGGAACGCGAAGGCGGTGGCGGCACCGCCCGTCGCACCCGCGAACGACTGGTTCAGCACGTTGATCTGCGATTGGATCATCGAGTCGGGGATGTTCCCGCCGGCCCGGGTGGTGTCCTTGCGGATCACGTGCACCACGACCGGGATGGTGACCGAGGCCGCGGCGGCCTGGGCGCTGAGCGTCCGCTGGCCGACCCGCTTGGCCCGCTCCTGCAACAGGTCGGCGAACTCCGACTCCCGCTGGTGCAGTTGCGCCATGGTCAACTCGTTCGGGTCGTGCTTGACGACCGCGTCGCCCCGGACCCGGGCCGCAGTGCCCGTCGGGTCCTCACACACCTCGTCGGCGGAGACGGCGGCAGCCGTCGGAGTGGCGGCCGTGGTGGCCGCCGGCAGCAGACCGACCGTGGCCACACCGAGCGCCACCGCCAGCGACGTCGATGCGATGCCGGCGATCCGCCGGTTCAGCAGGACGGGACGGAGTCCCATAAGCCCACCTCTTTCTGGCGACGCGACCGGGGGTTGTGTCGCGTCGTGCGGGAAACGTGGGCCAGACGTTACAACGCATAGACAGATTTGAGAATGGCTATGTGTTGCCGGCATGCAACTTCTTGCGGAGCGTGCGGAGGCGGGCCGGGCAGGGTGGTCGGCGGGGGTGGCTGGGTGCACCGGGGCGACGGCTCAGGTACAGTGGTGCCGCTTGCGGGTGTAGTTCAATGGCAGAACATCAGCTTCCCAAGCTGACAGTGCGGGTTCGATTCCCGTCACCCGCTCCAACGCTTGAAAGCCCTGGCCAGGACGTGAGTCCCAACCAGGGCTTTCGCGTTGCCAGGAGAGCCGAAACCGGCCGTGGGCCATTAACGGGCCATTAGGCCGTGTTTCATAGCTCGGGTCGGAGCCACTCGTTGATCGCGGCGACGTGGACCGTGGCCTGGTAGCGCACGGCGAGCTTGTCGAACCTGGTGGCCATGGCTCGATGGCGTTTGAGCTGGTTGATGCCGCACTCCACGGCGTGACGTTGCTGGTAGATGTGGGCGTCGAAGGTCGGCGGTCGGCCGCCCTTGGACCCCTTTCTGCGCCGGCTTGCGGCCTGATCGATCTTGATCGGGATCGTGGCCGGGATGCCACGTCGGCGTAGGTGCTCCCGGTTGGCGCGGGAGCTGTATGCCTTGTCCGCGAGGACCCGGTCGGGTCGAGTGCGGGGTCGGCCGCCGTCGGGCCGGGGGACCCGGATGCGGGCCAGGACCCGGGTGAACTGCGGACTGTCACCGCGCTGCCCGCCGGTCAGCAACATCGACAGCGGCTTGCGGCCCTGCTCGCAGGCCAGGTGCAGTTTGGTGGTCCAGCCACCTCGTGACCGACCCAGAGCGTGATCAGCCGGCTCGTCCTCGACCCCGCCGGGTGGTTCCTTCTGCAGCTCGGGTCGGGTGCGGGCGCCGGCGGCGTGCTGATGCGCCCGAGCGATCGTCGAGTCAACGCTGACGTCCCAGGTGATCAGACCGGCGGCGTCGGCGCGGGTCTGCAACCCGGTGACGAACCGCTGCCACACCCCGGCACGCTGCCAACGGCGGAACAGCCCGTAGACCGTCTGCCAGGGCCCGTAACACTCCGGAACATCCCGCCAGGGCGAGCCCACCCGGACCCTCCACCGGATCCCATCGATGAGCTGCCGTTTACTCCACTTCAGCGGTCGCCCTGGCTTCTTACCCCTCGGCAGCAGCGGTTCCAACGCCGCCCACTGCACGTCAGTCAGGTCGAACCGCCTCGTCACCGGTATGGTGGCCACGAGGTCTCCGTGCTGATGGTCTGTCTTGGTCGATGAACCATCTACCGGAGACCTCACTACGTATCGATCACCGACACGCCGAGATCTCCCTGGCCGGGGCTGACTGGCCAACCGCAGCTATGAAACACGGCCTAGGTCATTCCAGGCCACTCGAAGTGTTGCCGAGCTGGCAGCAACGCCGGTTGTCGGCGGATCTTGTACGGTTCCCAAGCTGACAGTGCGGGTTCGATTCCCGTCACTCGCTCCAACGTGAAGCCCAGGTCAGGATGCGCTCCCGACCTGGGCTTCATTCATGCCGACCGCTTTTCGGACTGGCTGTCCCCGCTGCGGGCACTTCGGTTGAGGCGGTCATGCACGGAAGTCCCTGATCGCGGCTTCGATGCGCAGCCCGATCCCTGTGGCAACGAGGAAACCCGCCAGGACGTGTGGCTCAGCCGACCCGGCGTCGCTCGACAGCGTGATGACCGAAACCAGCAGTCCGGCGACCAGAGCGACGTTGCCAATGACGCGGAGAGTGGAGGCGCGTCTCCCGGCAGGGTTCATCCGGCGGACCGTACCGGAGGCTCACCCGCAGCGCTGTCCTGATTTGTACTCCACGAGGCGGAGGCACGATCGCGGGGTGGCCGGCCGCCGCCGAGGTCGGGTCGATCGACTACTGCGCCGCTTTGCGGCTTCCCACCGGGTTAGCGGTCCGGCCAGTCGCGGACGGCCAGGACCAGCCAGCGCAGTTCGGCCACGTCGGCCGGGTTCGGTGGAGCTACGAGACGTCGAACAGGCGTAGGCCGTCGTACTCGGCGAAGTCGGCGTAGTCCTTGCTGTTGAAGGTCGCCAGTGGCAGCCGGTCAACCAGGCAGCAGGCCGCGATCCAGGAGTCATTCGTCGGGCGGGGACGCCCCCGATGCTGCGCGCGCGCCTGGAGATGCCCCCAGGTCGTCGCCACCGACTCGTCGAAGGGCAGCACCACCACGCCGGATCGCCACTGTGCGAGGTCGGCCAGCTTGCGCGGCCCCCAGCTCCGCAGCGCGGTCCACTTGGTCAACTCCCCGAGCGTGACGAACGTGACGCACAGGGTCTTACCCGCTAAGCGGGCACGAAGCCGGTCATGCAGCCGACCTCTCAGGATCGCCGACGCCACGTCGGTGTCCAGGACGACCGGGCTCACGCCGCGCTGGCCCGCCGAGAGGCATACAGGTCGGCCAGGAACTCGTCCAACTCGTCGTCGGACTCGAACAGGTCCGGCCGAGCCAGGTCATCGACGGAGGCGACCGGTCGCACACCCTGCCGACGGGCCAACTCCTCCACCGGCACATGCTCAGCGGTCGGCCACTCGGGCATCCGCTCCGCATTGCTCGACATCACGACTCACCTCCTCCGCCACACACCGCCACTCATTGTCGCACGGTCAGCGCCGACACCACCCTCACTCACGCGGAGGGCCAGCGACACGGCAAGGCGGCCCGCAAGCGGGCCGGGCCGTCCGGCATGTCCGGGTGTAAGAACTGGGAGACAGAACCAGCGTGAGCATTTCATCGTGGTGAAGGTTGTCGCTCCGAGCTGTTGATCTGAAGTCGGGTTGAGGTTCTAGCCTCGGTCTGACCGATTCCCGGCACGAAGGAGGGCGGCATGACCGTCGTCTACCGAGTGGACAAGTTCGACGTCCCGGAACCCGCGCGTGCGGAGTTCTGGCGACACGTACGGCGAACTCACGCGATCCTGCGGGATCAGCCGGGATTCCTCGACGATGCCCTACTGGAACAGCACTCCGGCCCGGGGCGCTTCAACGCCGTCACCATCGTGCGGTGGTCGTCTGCGGACGATCTGCCCTCGGCCCGTGCTGCCGTGCAGGCGGTGCATCGCGCGGAGGGGTTCGAGCCGGCTGCCTTCTTCACGGCGGCCGGCATCGAGGCGGACCTGGCGAACTATGTGGAGACCGAGGCCTGATGCGCGACGCCGGGCCGGGAGAGCAGTGACGATCATGGGATGTGGCGGACTTCTACGCTGCCGTCCATGAGCCGTTCCGTCCGCTCTTCGTGGCGCGGAACGCCGCTCTCGACGCGGACGACGACGAGGCCATGATGCGGATCGACGACGAGATCGGGGCTGCCCTGACCCTGACCCGCCCGGACGGCAGCCGGGTCGCCGAGTTCCTGTTGAGCGTCGAAGGCGACGAGGCCGGGTTCCGCTGGCTGGACGAGCCTGTCACGGACGAGTAGGCGTACCTCCCGGTTCTTGTCGGACGGCGGTCTTACGGTGGGCGCATGGTCGAGATTCTGCTGTTTCACCATGCTCAGGGGCAGACGCCGGGGTTCCTGGCGCTGGCCGACCGGTGGCGGGCCGCCGGGCACACCGTGCACACCCCTGACCTGTACGACGGTGCCACCTTCGGCACGGTCGACGAGGGGGTCGCGCACGCCGAATCGATCGGGTTCGGGGAGATCATCCGACGTGGGACGGCGGCGGCCGAGGCGCTGCCCGAGCGGCTCGTCTACGCGGGCTGTTCGCTCGGGAACCTGCCGGCGCAGTCGCTCACCCAGACCCGTCCGGGTGCCCTGGGCGCGTTGCTGCTCTACGGTGCGGTGCCTCCGGAGGAGTTCGACAGCCCGTGGCCGGCCGGAACGCCGGTGCAGATGCACGCGATGGCCGACGACGAGTGGGCCGAGGTGCCGGCGATGCGGGCGATGGCGGCGGATATCGACGGCGCGGAGCTGTATCTCTACCCCGGTGCCGGGCACCTTTTCGCCGATGCGGGTGGCGTCGACTACGACGAGCCGGCCGCCGAGCTGCTGATCGGGCGCACGCTGGACTTCCTCGACCGGCTGGGCTGAGCCCACACGCTCGACCGGCTGGGCTGAGGTCGGAGGTCGGTCGCCGTACCCTGGCGATCATGAGATTCGGCATCGTGATCCTGCCCGACCAGCGGTGGTCGGTGGCGCGCCACCGGTGGCAGCAGGCGGAGGAGTGGGGCTTCGACCACGCCTGGACGTACGACCACCTGGGCTGGCGGGATCTGGTGGGCGGTCCGTGGTTCGACTCGATGGGTACGCTGACCGCCGCCGCGACGGTGACCTCGCGGATCCGGCTCGGCACGCTCGTGGCGTCCCCGAACTTCCGGCATCCGGCGGCCTTCGCCCGGCAGGTGACCTCGCTCGACGACGTGTCCGACGGGCGGGTACTGCTCGGGCTCGGCGCGGGCGGCATCGGCTTCGACTCGGCGGTGCTCGGTGGCGAGACGCTGCCGCCGCGACAGCGGGTGGACCGGTTCGCCGAGTTCACCGAGCTGCTCGACGCGATCCTGCTCACCGACGGTACGACCTGGCGGGGCGAGTGGTTCGCGGCGGTGGACGCGCGGAACAACCCGGGCTGCGTACAGACGCCTCGGGTGCCGTTCGTGATGGCGGCCAACGGTCCCCGGTCGATGCGGCTGGTCAGCCGGTTCGGGCAGGGCTGGGTGACCACCGGACCGGACGTCGACGACCTGGGCGAGTGGTGGGACGGGGTGGCCGAGCTGGTGGCCCGGATGGACGCCCGGCTCGCCGCCGACGGGCGTGACCCGGCCAGCCTGGACCGTTACCTCTCGCTGGACTCGGCACCGGCCTTCTCGCTGGGCAGCGCGCAGTTCTTCGCCGACCAGGTGGGCCGCGCGGCGGAGCTGGGCTTCACCGACGTGATCACGCACTGGCCCCGGGAGAGCAGTTGGTACGCGGGCGACGAAGCGGTCCTCGTCGACGTGGCCACCCGACTGCTGCCCGAGCTGCGCGGTTGAGGCGTCCTACGTCCCGTACGCGCCCTCGTCGCCTCGGCTGACCAGCCGGAAGCGTACGCAGACGATCTCGGTGTCGTCGGTGACCGGCGTGCCGAGCCGGGCCCAGTAGGCGGCGTGCCCGGCCCGCCACTCCTCGATCGAGCGGTCGCCCTCCCCCTCGGAGCGGGCGAAGTCCCAGCTCACCTCGGCGAAGCGGGTCACCTCCACACCTGTCACCTCGACCACGGCCACCAGGGAGTCCTGGTCGTCGACGACAACCAGCCGTTCACCGACGTGTTCCAGGTCCTCGCGCTCCTCGGCGTACTCGGTGAGCAAGCCGGCGGTGGCGGTCTTCACCTCGCCCAGGACCAGGGTGTTGAGCCTCGCACGAAGCTCGCCGGGTGTGCCGAGGGCGAGGGTGCGTAGTTCGCCGACGCGTGGCCACATGACGCGAGATTACCGGTGGGACCGACGGATTCCGGTCGGTTCTCGACGGGTGGAGAGTCCGCATGGGAGCGGTACGGTCGATGCCCGACGAACGAGGAGATGTCGATGGCGGACCGACGCGCGGTGCTCATTCCCGGACGCGGCTACGACACCCGGTATCCGCTCTTCCTCTATCTGGGTGAGGCGCTGCGTCGGCTTGGTTTCGGGCTGCACGGCATCGCCTGGCAGGTGCCGGAGGACTTCGACCCCAACACCATCGGCCGGTGGGTCTGCGACGAGGTCGCCCCGACCCTGACCGAGCGCACCGACCTGCTGGTCGGCAAGTCGCTCGGCTCGCTGGCCGCGCCACTCGCGGTCGAGCGGCGGCTGCCCGCCGTCTGGTTGACGCCGCTGCTGCACCGGGGTGAGGTGGTCGACGCGCTGCGCCGGTCCACCGCCCCGTTCCTGCTGGTCGGCGGTACGGCCGACTCGTCCTGGGATGGCGGGATCGCCCGCCGGTTGACCCCGCACGTGCTGGAGATCACGGCCGCCGACCACGCGCTGATGGTGCCGGGGCCGTTGGCCCGGTCCGCCGAGGTGCTCGGCAAGGTCTGCACGGTGGTCGAGGACTTCGTCCGCTGACCCCGCCCGGGTCGGCTTCGGGTGCCGGCCTCCGGCGGCGGCTGGTGCTTGGCGATGGCTGGTGTTCGGCGGCTGGTGTTCGGCGGCGGCGCGGCGGGGTTCGGTGTTAGCAGGGGACCCCTGCTATGCACGAGGCGTTAATAAGGTGCCCTTCCTTTCACAAGGCGGCGCTAGTGAGCAGGCCGCTTATGCGGAGTTCGGCGCTCAGCTCCGGTGCACAGTCGACCACCACCGCCGAAGTGCCCAGCGGTTCGGCACCTCGGGCGGCGCAGATGTCATAGAGCGCCCGGACCTGGGCGGCGGTGGCCACCCAGTCGTCCACGACCAGCACCCGGTCGCCGGGGCCGAGGTGCCGGTCCCGTACGGCCAGGTCGACCTGCCGGCCACGGAAGTCGGGCGGGCTCTGCGCCCAGGTCAGCGGACCGGCAGGCAGCCGGCCGTCGCCGGGCTTGTGTGCCGGCACGAACCCGACGCCGAGCGCGGTGGCGGCCAGCGGGCCGAGCAGGAAACCGGTGACGGCCGGGGAGACGACCACGGTGGGTCGGGCGGCCCGGAACGGCGCGACGAGCGCGGGACCGAGAGCGGCGAGTACGTCGGGGTCGCGCCACCAGCCGGAGACGTCGCTGACCAGGTGGCTCGCCCCGGGACCGGGGTCGATCCAACGGAACAGCTCGACCAGGCGGGCTCTCAGCTCGGTGGACATCCCCTCATCCTGCGGCACACCCGGGGTCCGCGAGGCAGCCACGGCCCACCGCTGCGCGGCAACCACCGGTGGCTGTGGCAGCCAACGGCCCCCCGCTGCGGGGCAGCGACAGCCCACGGCTGCGGGGGGCCGGCTGGCCCACCTCGGATCGGATGATCGGCTTCACGTATCGCCGCAATTATGGTCATACCATCATGATCACGTTGACGTCGGAAGTGGTTCTCTCGTTATGGTCCGACCCGATTTGATCTGCTGAGGAAAGGACCGGGCCGGTGACTGGTAGGCACACCCGTACCCGCAGGATCACCTCGCCGTCCGGGCTGACCGCCACGGCCGTGCTCGCCGTCGCGCTCGCCGTCGGCGGGACCGTCGGTGCGGTGCGTCTGGCGGGCGACTCGGAGCCGGTCGGTCCGACCGCGATCGACCTGCCGGTCACCCCGGACGTCACCGAGCCGTCGACCGGCTCGCCGAGCGCGTCACCGAGTGCCAGCCCGAGCCCGACTGCCAGCCCGAGCGCCAGCGCCTCGCCGAGCGCCTCGGCGAGCCCGACGCCGGTCCGGACCACGCAGGCACCGTCGCGGAGCAAGACGCGTACGGCCAGTCCGACACCGAAGCCGACGGCCACGAAGACGACGGCCCGTCCGGTGGTGGACAGCGGCTCGTGTGGCGCCTCCTTCTACTGGCAGGGCCAGGTGACCGCCAACGGCGAGGCGTTCAACCCGGAGGGGATGACCGCCGCGCACAAGACCCTGCCGTTCGACACCCGGGTACGCGTGACGAACCCCGCCAACGGAAAGTCGATCACCGTACGCATCAACGACCGGGGACCGTTCATCGAGGGCCGCTGCCTGGACCTGTCCCGTGGCTCGTTCGCCGAGATCGCCTCGCTCGACCTCGGCCACATCCAGGTGCGTTACGAGGTGTTGGGCTGAGCCCGACCGGGCGGCGATCGGCGCGCGGGATGATCCTCGCGGCCAGATCCCTCTCGTCCGACGGGTCAGGTTCATTTTTTCGTTCACGTCCATCGGGCATGCTGTCGGATGTACGTACGCAACTCCTCCAGCCGGGCCGTAACCGGCTGAGTCCCGGATCCCGCGCCGGCCTCGGCGCGGCCCTTGCCCTGCTCGCGCTCGTCTCCGCCGTCGAGTTGGCAGACGGGAGGGCGGCGAACTACATCGCGCTGATGGTGGCCGCTCCGTTCCTGGCCGCCGCGTTGGCGTCCTGGCGCATCGTGCTCGGCGTCGGTGCCGCCGCGTCCGTGCTCGGCGCCTCGTTCGCATTGGCCGAGGAGAACGTCTCGCTCTCCACGGCGGTCGCGGTGGCGGGCATCGCGTTGGGCACCGGGATCGCGGCGGCGGTGGCGGCGGTACGTCAGCGGCAGGCCGAGCAGATCGCCGAGTTGTCCAAGCTCGCCGCGGTGGCCCAGCAGGCGGTGCTGCGTCCGCTCGGTCCCCGGGTCGGCACGCTGGCGGTGGCCGGACGTTACATCTCGTCCACCGCGAAGGCGGAGATCGGCGGCGACCTCTACGAGGCCATCGACACCCCGTACGGCGTACGCATGATCATCGGTGACGTACGCGGCAAGGGCCTGGAGGCGGTCCGGCTGGCCAGCATCGTGCTGGGCTCCTACCGGCACGTGGCGTACGAGCGCTCGGACCTGCGCGGGGTGGTCGCGGACCTGGACCGGGCGGTGGCCCGCAGCGTGGGTGACGAGGATTTCGTCACCGCCGCGCTGGTGGAGGAGCGGGGCGGCACGCTCACCATCGTCAACTGTGGACATCCGGCGCCGCTGCTGCTGCGCCGGGGCGCGGTGATCCCGCTCGAACCGCCCGCCCCGGCACCCCCGCTGGGCTTCATGCCGGTGGTGCGGCCCCGGGTCGAGCGGCTGGAACCCGGCGATCGCCTGCTGCTGTTCACCGACGGGCTCGGCGAGGCCCGCCGGGACGGCGAGTTCTTCCCCACCGCCGACCGGGCGTGGCGGCTGCTCGGGCACGGCACGGTGGGCGACGGTCTGGCCTCGCTGGAGACCGCTCTGGTGGAGTGGGTGCACGGTCGGTTGGACGACGACATCGCGCTGGTCCTGATGGAGTACACGGGTTCGCGCGGTGGCGCGACGGCGGCGGTGCCGAGCTGGGAGGTCGGGGCGGCCGAGAGCTGACCCCCGGGGCCGTCGGGCGGTGTCCGGCCGGGCCGGGTCGACCTTCGGGGCCGGGCGACGGCGTGCCGCCGGAACCTGAACCGCAAGTGTGTAATCCCTGTCACTCCGGTGTGCGGGTTGTCGCTGCCTACCCGTCAGTAATAGAGTCTGGGGTTACTGATCGGTAACACCTGTCCGGAAGCGGGGCCAGCGACATGACCCACTACAAGAGCAACCTTCGGGACCTCGAGTTCAACCTGTTCGAGGTGTTCGGGGCGGACCGGTCGTTCGGCCAGGAGCCGTACTCCGAGCTCGACGTCGACACGGCGCGGAGCTTCCTCGCCGAGATGGACCGCCTGGCCCGCGAAGACCTCTCCGCCAGCTACACCGACGGTGACCGTAACCCGCCGGTCTTCGACCCGGCCACCCACACCGCGCCACTGCCGGAGTCGTTCAAGAAGTCGTACCAGGCGTTCATGGACTCCGAGTTCTGGCGGCTCGACCTGCCCCCGGAGCTGGGCGGCACCAACGCCCCCCGGGCGCTGTGGTGGGCGCTCGCCGAGCTGGTGCTCGGCTCGAACGCCCCGGTCTGGATGTACGCCTCCGGCCCGTCCTTCGCGCACGTGCTGCACGTCGAGGGCACCGAGCAGCAGAAGAAGTGGGCCAAGCTCTTCATCGACCAGCAGTGGGGCTCCACGATGGTGCTCACCGAGCCGGACGCCGGCTCGGACGTGGGCGCCGGCCGCGCGCGGGCGATCCCCCAGCCGGACGGCTCGTGGCACATCGAGGGCGTGAAGCGCTTCATCACCTCCGGCGAGCACGACCTGAGCGACAACATCGTCCACTACGTCCTGGCCCGTCCGGTCGGCGTGGAGGGTGTGGGCGGCCCCGGCACCAAGGGCCTGTCGTTGTTCGTCGTACCGAACTACTTCTTCGACGAGGACAGCGGCGAGCTGGGCGAGCGCAACGGCGTCTTCGCCACCAACGTCGAGCACAAGATGGGCCTCAAGGTCTCCAACACCTGCGAGCTGACCTTCGGCGAGCACGGCGTACCGGCCAAGGGCTGGCTGCTGGGCGAGAAGCACGACGGCATCCGGCAGATGTTCATGATCATCGAGTACGCCCGGATGCTGGTCGGCACCAAGGCGATCGCCACCCTCTCCACCGGCTACCTCAACGCCCTGGAGTACGCCAAGAACCGGGTGCAGGGCGCCGACCTGGTCCAGCAGTCCGACAAGAGCGCTCCCCGCGTCACCATCACCCATCACCCGGACGTCCGCCGGTCGCTGCTGCTGCAGAAGTCGTACGCCGAGGGCCTGCGTGCCCTGGTGCTCTACACCGCGTCCTGGCAGGACAAGATCGCCCTCGCCGAGGCGGCCGGTGACGAGAAGGCCACCAAGCTGGCGAAGCGGGTCAACGACCTGCTGCTGCCCCTGGTCAAGGGCGTCGGCTCGGAGCGGGCGTACGAGATGCTCGGGCACGAGTCGTTGCAGACCTTCGGTGGTTCCGGCTTCCTCCAGGACTACCCGCTGGAGCAGTACGTCCGGGACGCCAAGATCGACACCCTGTACGAGGGCACCACCGCCATCCAGAGCCTCGACCTGATCTTCCGGAAGATCGTCCGGGACAACGGCAAGGCGCTGATGGCGGTCGCCGGAGAGATCCAGGAGTTCATCACCACCGAGGTCGGCAACGGTCAGCTCAAGGAGGAGCGGCAGGCGCTCGGCAAGGCCCTCGCCGAGATCCAGAACATGATCGGTGTGATGACCGGCTGGCTGGGCGAGGTGCAGGGCGGCGACGCCCGGTCCCTCTACAAGGTGGGGCTGAGCAGCCGCCGGTTCCTGCTGGCGCTCGGCGACGTGGTGGTCGGCTGGCTGCTGCAGAAGCAGGCGGACGTGGCGCTGAAGGCGTTGGCCGGCGAGGTCTCCGCGACCGACAAGGCGTTCTACACCGGCAAGGTGGCCGCCGCCCGGTTCTTCGCCCGCGAGGTACTGCCCCGCGTCGGCGCCGACCGGCGCATCCTCGAAGGCACCGACCTGGACATCATGGACATCCCGGAGGAGGCGTTCTGATCGGCCCGGTCGACACCGCGCGGTGACGTAGTCCGCGCTGTCCGGTGCAGCCGGTGGGGCACATGCCCCACCGGCTGCACCCGTTCGCGGAAGCGACAACAACTCCACCCACCTCCACGACGAACGCCTCGGGAGTCCCGAAACCGATCAGCGCGGCGGCAACACCCCCGGCCCGAAGCCGCGCAGGGGCACCACCCACGCCCACACCCACCGGTCAGCTCGGCGGCGCGGTCGGCGGTGGCGGGTCGGGAGGCGGCGGCATCATCGCGGTCGGATGCGAGAGCCGGTTCTCCTCCACGATCAGTGTCCGGGCCCGCTTGCGGCGGTCCTGCCAGAACCAGAGCGTGGTGAGCAGGACGGTCAGCCCGGCCAGGATGAAGACCCAGCCGACCGCCCGCAGGTCGATCCACCAGACGTTGGCCCTGATGGCGAACGTCAGGATCGCGCCGATGGCGATCAGGAAGATTCCACTACCAATGCCCATGTGCGCGGCACTCCCCCGTGCGGTTGCTCTGGGCGTACTCGGACTGGTCAGCGACGGTTACCCGTCCGGCGCGGGGTTACCCGCGCTGTCGACCGGCGAACACGACCCGGCACGCGGCGCGGTGGTCGGGTGATCCGGCCTTCACTAGTGCGGTGTCGCCCCGGCTGGTCAGCCGCGTGCGGTGTGCCGGACGTCGATCGGGGCCGTACCCCGTCCCAGTTCCGCCCAGGACACCGTGGGTCGGTGCCGGACCATGTCGCTGGTGCGCAGCCCGTCCGGGGCGGCGCCCTGCGGATCGAGCGACTCGGACAAAAGCGAGATGCCGGGATTGTGGGCGATCAGCAGGACGGTGCCGATGGACGGTTCGACCCGGCGCAGCAGGGTCAGCAGGTCCTCCGGATGCGCCTCGTACGCGTCCGTCTCGTAGCGGACGACCGGAAACGGCCCGGTGGGTCCACCCTCCGGCGGCGAGCCGGTCATGCCCATCTCGACGTGGTGCCAGGTCTGCCGCGTACGCAGTGCGGCGGAGCAGATCACCAACTCCGGCAGCAACCCGTGCCGGGCGAGCCACGCCCCGGCAGCCGCCGCGTCGGCACGGCCCCGTGCGCTCAACGGTCGCTCGATGTCCGGTCCGTCCGCCGTGGGCTGTTCGGCCTTGGCGTGCCGTAGCAGCACGAGCGTGCGTTGCTGTCCCGAGGCGTCCGTCATGCCACCAGCTTGCCCGATTGGCGATCTCCGTGCCGGGGTAAGTCCCTCGATGCCGCAACCTCATCCATGGCCGCGGCGAAGTGGAATGCAGCTTCGAGCCGAGGAGACGACGACATGGGCATCGGTGGCAGTATCTTCCTGATCGCGCTGGGCGCGATCTTCGCGTTCGCCGTGGAGGCGGATCTGGGCTGGCTCAACCTGAGCGTCGTCGGCTGGGTGCTGATGCTCGCCGGTGTCGCTGGCCTGCTCGTCACCCTCTACTTCTGGAACTCCCGGCGTCGTCCGGTCGTCGCTCCGGTCCGTGAGGAGCGCGTGGTCGCCGAGCGCGCCGTTCCGGTGCAGGACAACCGGGTGGTGCAGGAGTACCGCGAGGTGCGCCGACCCGACCCGATGGTCTGACCCGTACGAGACACAACGGGGTGGCGGGAACGATCCGCCACCCCGTTGTCGTGCCGTCCGCCTCGGCTCAGGCGAACAGCGCGAAATAGATCGCGATGTGATGGCAGATCGCCGCGACCAGCGTGCAGGCGTGGAAGAACTCGTGATGGCCGAAAACGGTGGGCCACGGGTTCGGCCGACGCAGCGCGTAGAAGACCGCGCCGACGGTGTAGATGCCGCCGCCCACGGCCAGCAGCACCAGGGCGGTGACCCCGCCGTGGTGCAGGATGTCCGGCAGCATTCCCACGGACACCCAGCCGAGCGCCAGATAGAGCGGAGCGGAGAGCCACCGTGACGCGTGCGGCCAGATCAACTTCAGTGCCACGCCGCCCAGGGCGCCGCCCCAGACCACCGAGAGCATGATCACGGCGGCGCGGGTCTCCAGCAGCAGAACACAGAACGGTGTGTACGTACCGGCGATGAACAAGAAGATCATCGAGTGGTCCATCCGGCGCATCACCTGGTACCCGCGTGTCGACCACACTCGACGGTGATAGAGCGCGCTGGTGCCGAAGAGGCCGCAGACGGTGAGGCTGTAGACGCCGGTACTGACCAGGGGTGTCCAGCCGGGGCGGGCGGCGGCGATCGAGCAGAGCACGATGCCGCAGATCAGTGCGACGAAGAACGCGTACGTGTGCAGCCAGCCGCGCATCCGGGGTTTCCCGATGTCGACCGGCTTGAGCCGGGGACGTGCTGAGGTGGTCACGGAATCAGGTTACGACAGCGTAGGTTACCTTCGGGTAGTGCAACGCGTCACGCCGTCCGACCAGCAGTCGACGCGCCGGTGGGCGACCGTCGGTCAGGATGGCGGGATGCGGATCAGACCGGTCGGCGCGCACGCCCTTTTGCTCGACCTCACCCCACCACCGCCCCCCGAACCCGGCGGCGCCGCAGACCCGAGCGGCGATGTCGGCAACGGCTCCCCGACGGACGGCCTTCCTTCCGGTGGCTCCCCGACCGGTGGCTCCCCGACCGGTGGCTCCCCGGCGGAGGGATCCGCGGCGGGCGAATTCCCGACTGGCGGCGGGACGGTCGTCGACCTGGTGGAGGCGTGGCGAGCCGAGCTGTGGCGTCGCCGCGATAGAGGTGACCTGGTCGCCGAGGAGATCGTCCCGGCGGCCACGACCGTTCTGCTCGACGGCGTGCCGGACCTTGAGGCAACCGCCATCCGCATAGCCGACTGGACCCCCACCCTCCGACCCGCGCCCGCGCCCGCGCCCGGCCTCGCGCCCGCGCCCGGCGCGGACACCCCCACTGCACCGCGTCGATCATGGAGTTGTGGTGGGGACAAAGAGTCACATAACAGGACAGGCTATCGACCACCACTCCATGATCGACGCGGTGAGGCCGCGATGGAGCGTGAGGCCGCGATGGCGGATGCGGCGGGGTGGGGCGGGGGTGGTGGGGTGGTCGAGGTACCGGTCAGCTTCGACGGGGAGGATCTGCCTCGGGTCGCCGAACTCTGGCGGGTGGACGTGCCGGCGGTGGTACGTCGGCTGCGGGAGACCGAGTTCCGGGTGGCGTTCTGCGGCTTCGCGCCCGGATTCGGGTATCTGACCGGGTTACCCGCCGGACTGGCGGTGCCCCGGCTGGCCACACCCCGTGCCCGCGTTCCGGCTGGTGCGGTCGGGCTGGCCGGGCCGTACGCCGGAATCTATCCGACCGCCTCGCCCGGCGGTTGGCTGCTGGTCGGACGGACCGGGCTGACCCTCTTCGACGTGACGGCCGATCCGCCCGCTCTGTTGACGCCCGGTACCCGCGTCCGGCTGGTGCAGGCATGACCGGCGGACCGCCGCTTACGCCGGCCGTGACCGGTGGGATGCCGCTCGCAGGCGGTGTACCGGCGGTGTCACTGCGAGGGGAGATCGAGGTGCTGCGGGCCGGGGCGTTGACCACGGTGCAGGACCAGGGGCGCGTCGGATGGGCCCATCTCGGGGTGCCGCGTTCCGGTGCGCTCGACCCGGCGGCGTTGCGGCTGGCCAACCGGCTGGTCGGCAATCCGGAGTCGGCGGCCGGACTGGAGATCACGCTGACCGGCTGCGACCTGCGGGTGGACCGGGCCACCACGGTCGCGGTGGTGGGTGCCGAGGCGGACATCTGGATCGGTACGCGGCCCGGCGACACCGGACGCCCGCTGGCCGTACCGGGCGGAACGGTGCTCCGGACAGGTCCCGCCCGACGGGGTCTGCGGTGCTGGCTGGCGGTGGCCGGGGGCATCGCGGTCGACCCGGTGCTGGGCAGTCGCGCCACGGACACGCTCGCCGGGCTCGGACCGGCACCACTGCGCGACGGCGATCTGCTGCCGCTCGGTGTCGTGCCGGATCCACCCGCGCCGGTCGACTTCACGGTGCCACCGCCGTTCCCGGCGGAACTGCACCTGACGGTGCGACTCGGCCCACGGCATGACTGGTTCACCCCGGTCGCGCTGGACCGGCTGCTCGGCACGGCGTACCAGGTGAGTCCGTTGAGCAACCGGGTCGGTGCGCGGCTGTCCGGTGCGCCGCTGCCCCGCGCGGCGGCCGGGGAACTGCCGAGCGAGGGCATCGTCCTCGGCGCGGTGCAGGTGCCGGCGGACGGCCAACCGTTGGTCTTCCTCGCCGACCATCCCACCACCGGTGGCTATCCGGTCATCGCGGTGGTGGACGACGTGACCCCACTCGCGCAGGCCCGTCCAGGCACTACGGTCAGGTTTCATGGACCTGAACGCTGACCTCGGTGAGGGATTCGGTATCTGGCCCCTCGGCGACGACGAGGCTCTGCTCAATCTGATCACCTCCGCCAACGTCGCCTGCGGCTTCCACGCCGGGGACGCGCCCACGATGCGCCGGGTCTGCGCCACGGCGGCGCAGCGTGGCGTGGCGATCGGTGCGCAGGTCGGCTACCGGGACCTCGCCGGTTTCGGCCGGCGGGCGATCGCGTACGAGTTCGCCGAGTTGCGCGACGAGGTGCTCTACCAGCTCGGCGCGCTCCAGGCGTTCTGCCGGGCGTACCGCACCCGGGTCCGCTACCTGAAGCCGCACGGGGCGCTCTATCACGCGGCGGCGTGCGAGGAGATGCCGGCGGCAGCGATCGTCGCGGCGGTCGACGACTTCGATCGGGACCTGCCGCTGCTCTGCCCGCCCGGCTCGGTGCTGGCCCAACTCGCCCAGGGCGCCGGGATGCGCGTGGTGGCCGAGGGGTTCGCGGACCGCAACTATCTGCCCAACGGTCGACTGGTGCCGCGTACCTCGCCCGACGCCCTGGTCACCGACCCGCAGGAGGTGGCGAACCGGGCGGTGCGGATGGCCACCGAGCGGGCGGTGACGGCCGTGGACGGGAGCGCGATCCCGTGTGTCGTCGAGTCGATCTGCCTGCACGGCGACAGTCCCGGCGCGGTGGCCGCCGCGGAACTCGTCCGCGCCGCACTCATCGATGCCGGAGTGACGCCGACCGCGTTCGGCTGAGAGGTTTGTTAGCAGGGGTCCCCTGCTATACCGCAGGCGTTAACAAGGGGCCCTTCCTTTCACCGCAGTCAGCCGGCGTCCATGCCGCGCAGCACCAGCGGCAGGCGGGTGGGGCCGTCGGCGACCACCCGCACCGGAACTCCCCAGTCCTGCCTGGTCAGGTGGCAGGCCGCGTGCTCCACGTCCGCGTCGCAGGTCGCCGCCTGGGCGGTCACCTGGAGCACGCCGTCGGTCACCGCGCCGTCGATCACCAGCCGGCGGGACAGCTCGCTGCCGGTGCCCGCCCCCTCGACCAGCAGCTCCGGCGGTGACGCGGAGACCACCAGCCGGGTCGACGGACCGTACGTCTCGTCCAGCTTCTGCCCCGGCGCCGGAGTGAAGACGACGTCCAGCACGACCTCCCCGGCGGCCAGGTCGGTCGGCTTGCGTTCGGTGCGGTGCCGGGGGCCGTCGACGGTGTCCGCCCCGGCCGCCGAGAGCGCACCCGGGGCCAACCGGGTGATCCGGTGCGCGGACGACTCCACCACCAGCACCGCCCCGTCGGGCGTGAGCACCAGGTCGCTCGGCTCGCCGAGTTCGGTGGCCACCGTGGAGACCTGGTCGGTCGCGGGGTCGTAGCGGCGTACCGCACCGTTGTAGGTGTCCGCGATCAGCACCGACCCGTCGGGCAGCGCGCAGACGCCGAGCGGGTGCTGGAGCAGCGCCTGCGCCGCCGGGCCGTCCACGTGACCGAAGTCGAACAACCCCTGACCCACGGCGGTACCCAGGATGCCGTTCTCGACGTACCGGACGGCACTGGTCTCGCTGTCGGCCACCCAGAGGCGGGTGCCGTCGGCGGAGACCGAGAGCCCGGACGGCTGCGCCAGCCACGCCTCGGCCAACGGGCCGTCCCGCAGTGCCTCCACGGTGGTGCCGGCGTACATGCCGACGGTGCGCTTGATCGGGTCGAACCACCAGAGCTGGTGGATGCCGGCCATGGCGATGACGATCCGGTCGTCGTACCAGGCGAGGTCCCAGGGGGAGGAGAGGTCGATGGAGAGCGCGTCGTGCGCGTGGTCGTCGACCGTGGAACGCCACTGCCGACCCGTGCCGGCCACGGTGACCACCTCGCCGGTGGCGAGCCGTACGCCGCGCAGCAGGTGGTTGACGGTGTCGGCGACCACCAGGTCGTAACCGGCGACCTCGGCGACGTGCTCGGGCAGCAGGCTCAGGCCCTGCGGCTCGGAGAAGGTGGCGGCCTCGGCCGGTCCGTCGCCCCGACCCCGGCTCCCGGTGCCGATGGTGCGGGTCACGGTCTCGCCGTCGTCGGCCAGCTCGACCACCCGGTGCCGGGCCGAGTCCGACACGAGCAGGCCACCGCCGGGCAGGGCCACCGCCTTGCCGGGGAAGCGCAGCGTCGTCCGCGGCTCGGCCGGTGGCACGTACGGGCCGTCGCCCCGGCGCAGGGTGCCCTTGGCCTCGTGGGTGGCGATCAGGTCGTCGATCAGCCGGGCCAGCCCCTCGGCGTGACCCTCGCCGGCCATGGTGGCCACCACGTACCCCTCCGGGTCGACCACGGCGAGGGTCGGCCAGGCGCGGGCCGCGTACTGCTGCCACATGTCCAGCTCGGGGTCGTCGAGCACCGGGTGGTGCACGCCGTACCGCTCGACGGCGGCGGCGAGGGCGTCGGGGTCCTTCTCGTGCTCGAACTTGGGCGAGTGCACGCCGATCACGACGAGGACGTCGGCGTACTTCTCCTCGAGTGGACGCAGCTCGTCCAGCACGTGCAGGCAGTTGATGCAGCAGAAGGTCCAGAAGTCCAGGACGGCGATGCGACCCCGCAGATCCGCCAGACCCAGGTCCTTGCCGCCGGTGTTCAGCCAGGCCCGGCCCCGCAGCTCGGGTGCCCGTACGCGTGCACTCATGCACCCCATCGTGCCCTACCGGCTGGACCTCGGTGTCGTCCGCGCACACGAACACCGAGGGCGGGACACGGTGATCGTGCCCCGCCCTCGGTGTGACGTGGTCAGCTCCCGGTCGCCGGTTTCAGGCAGAGGAACGGGTTCGAGGAGACGCCGCGAAGCTCCACCAGCGGCATGGTCGGGTCGGGGCAGCTGTCCTTCGTCTCGACCTTGGACACCACCGTGAACGCCTCGTTGTCGCCGCACTGTGCCTCGACGGCGCTGTTGCCGGACCGCTTGACGCAGGTGCCGACCGCCGGGTCGAAGGCCCCTGCCTCGTTCGATCCGCCGATCTTGCCGAGGAGCAGCAGCAGACCGAGCGGGATGGCCAGGATGAGCACGGCGGCGACCAGTACTGCGGCGAGGACCCGACCGTTGCGGACCTTCGGCACCGGAGTCTCCGGAGCCGGTTCGGCCACCGGTTTGAAGGAGTCGAAGCGGCTCTGGTCCGGGTCGGACGGACCGGAACCGGTGCCGGCGTTCGCGCCCCACGGCGGCGGCGACTGTCCCGGCGGCGGGAACGCCGCGGTGTGGTCGGCGCCCGGCTCGGGGCGCTTGGCACCGTAGGTGCCGCCCGAACGCTCGGACGGGCCGCCGAAGGGCTCGCCGCCCGGAGCCCCGAAACGGTCGCCGCCGGGCGGACCGCCGAAGGGGTCGTTGCCCTGACCGCCGAAGCGGTCACCGGGTGCGCCACCGAAGGACGGAGCGGCACCCGGTCCACCGAACGGGTCGCCACCGGGGTGGCCGCCGAAGCGGTCGCCACCGGGCGGGCCGCCGAACGGGTCGGCGGGACGCTCCGGCTCCGGGTGCGGCTTGGTGCCGTTGACCGGACGGTTGGTCGGCGGAGAGTCGGCGAAGGAGGGCATCCCCGCCGGGAAGGCCGGCGGAGCCGCCGGGGAGCCGGGAGCAGCCGATCCGGAGTAGGAGCCCGGCCCGCCGGCCGGCGGCTCGTGGTCGGCGAAGTGCGGCTCCGGGTTCTGGTCGAACCGGGGTGCCGGCGGCTCGTCCCGTTCCGGGGTCGACTCGCCGGACTCGGAGCGGGCGGGGCGGCCGTACACCCGCGACTGCGGGGCGGGCGGCCCGGCGGGGTGCGGCGGGTGGTCGGCGGGCGGCGTCACCCGGCTGGCCAGCGGCACCGACGCGCTCGCGGAGACCCCACCGGCGGCGGCCGTCGGCGGGGCGGACCAGTCGGCCTCGGGGGAGGTGCGGGGCGCGGGTATGACCGGCGCGGCCGAGGCCTGCGGGTCGTCGTACCGCGGCTCGGGCTGACCCCAGGCCACGCCGCCGCCCTGCTGGTCCCCGGGGTGGCTGGTGGGTCCGGACTGGTCGACGCCGTACGCCGCCGGCTGGCCGTAGTCGGCGGGCGGCCCGGCGGCCAGGCTGGCACCGGGCACGCGCTGCTCCTGCGGCGGCAACGGCAGCATGTTGTTCGGGGAGATGCCCGGGGCCGGCGCGGGCTGGTAGATCGGAGCGTCTCCGGCCCGACCCGTCGCGGGCTCGACGTCGGCCCGGTCGGAGCCGGCCTCCGCCGCGCCGCTGTTGCCCCACGCCTCGCCGGGCGCCCACGGCTGCACGTCGGTCAGCCCGGGTCGGTCGGCGGCGGTACGCGAGGGCAGCGGTTCTCCACCGGGTGCCCAGGTCGGGGGCGGACCGGCGTCGGTGGGGCGGGCCGATCCGGTGGCGGGCTCGGACGGGGCCCACGCCGGGGCGGACTGCTCCTGAGGCGGCGTCGACCACTGCGGCCGCTCCTCGGCTGCCGCCCGGGTGCCCGCCCAGTCGGCTGGTGCCTCCGGGTGCGGGGTGGCCCAGTCGGGCTGCGCCGGCCGGTCACCGCCCGGGTGCCAGCTCTCGGCCTGCTGGTCGCCGGGCCAGCCGGCGGCGGGTTCGCGCTGCTGGCCGGTGGCCCAGGCGGGTTGCTCCTGCTGCTCGGGCTGCCACGCGCCGGGTCGGCCCGGCTCGTCGACGCCGGGCTGGTGCGGTGCCAGGTTGGGCGTCGGCACCTGCGCGGTGGCCCGGGCCGGCGGCTCGGCGCGGACCGGTGCCGGCGGGTCGGCCGGCGCCCAGTCGGGCTGGGCCGGCTCGGGCGGGGTCGCCGTGGCGGCCCAGCCCGGAGTGTGGTCGTCGCCTCGTGGCGTGGTGGCCCACTCCGGCTGCTGACCGGCACCCCAGCCGTTGGCCGGGCCGGAGGTCGGCTGGCCGGAGGTCGGTTGGGCGGTGGCCCAGTCGGGCTGCCCGGACGTGGGCTGGTGGGGCGCGGGCTGCTGGGGCGTCCACTCCGGCTGTTGGGGGGCGTCCGATGTGGCGGGGGCGCCCCAGGCCGGGTTCGGCTGTCCGCCGGTGGCCCAGGCGGGCTGGTCCGGAGTGGACTGCGCGGCGGGCGTCGCCCAGGCCGGTGGGGCCTGCTCGGCCTGGCCCGGCCACTGCTGCTGAGCCTGGTCCCAGTTGCCGGGGGGCGGGGAGTCCGCCTGTCGGGTCGCCTGCGCGCTGCCCCACTGGGTGCCCTGCTGGTTCGCCCAGGAAGGCGCGGGTGCGTCGGGTCGCGCGGGCGGTGGGGGTGCCCAGCCGAGGTCGGGGGCGGTTGCGCCGTACCCGCCGTCCGGCTGAGCCGATCGGTCGCCGTATGGCGCCGGTCCGCCGCCCGGCGGCGCCTCGTCCGGCTCCTGGCCGGGGCGGTGCGGGCCCTCGGACGTCATGTGTGCCCCTCCTCCATCACATGTCGGCCGCCGTCGCCGATGGTCTCGGCAGGGCAGCCGGCGGTGCCGGCGTGCCGGCCGTGCCGGCTCCCCGCACCGTATCCCGGTGGCCGCCGATGGGCTCCCGGGGAGCGTTCGTCGTCACCGTCCGTTGTCGATCGGTGTCGAGGTGCTTCTATCGCCTCGACCTCTCTCGGCCGTGGACGACGACCGTGCCCCACCGTACCGGGCGCTGCGGCGGGGCGGTATCCCGGTGTCAATGGCCGGTCGAACGCCGACGACCCGCCCGGGTCACCCGGGCGGGTCGTCGATCTGGAGGAGGTGGTTAACGTCGTGTGGCGTCAGTGCATGTGACGCTGGGCGATGACGAGGATCTCGTCACGGACCGCGGGCGAGTTGGCCGAACGCAGGGCCCGCTCGATGGCACGGGCGCGGCGGCTGGCGTCGCGGCGGCTACGGATTCGCTCGATCATGCTCATGGGGGTTCTCCTCCTGCTATTCGGTTGTCGGCCCCTCGATGCCTCTATTCAACCGCACGCAGGGCGCAAATTCCAGCGATTAGAAGGTGAGCTGAGCCACCAGCCTACGAATCATAGGTCGACTGCCTTCTGTGAAGAGGGTTTCGTCAACCAACGGCAACGGCCGGTGTGCCGGGCGTTCACCCGTGGCACACCGGCCGTCGTGGCGCCGATCAGGTCCAGGCGAGCAGCGCCGCCTCCGGGTCGGCGAGGAAGTCGCCGATGTCGCGCAGGAACTTCGAACCCAGCTCACCGTCGATGATGCGGTGGTCGAAGGAGAGGCCGAGCGTGGTGACCAGACGCGGCTTGACCTTGCCCTTGTGCACCCAGGGCATCTCCCGGACCGCACCGAAGGCCAGGATCGCCGACTCACCCGGCGGCAGGATCGGCGTACCGGTGTCCACCCCGAACACGCCGACGTTGGTGATGGTCAGGGTGCCGCCGGACATGTCGGCCGGCGAGGTCTTCCCGGCCTTGGCGGTCTGCACCAGGCCGGTCAACGCGTCGGCCAGCTCGCGCAGCGTGAGTCGACCGGCGTCCTTGACGTTCGGGACGATCAGGCCCCGCTCGGTGGCCGCCGCGATACCGAGGTTGACGTACTCCTTGACGACGATCTCGTCACCGGCCCACGTCGAGTTGACCATCGGGTGCCGCTTGACCGCCAGCAGCACCGCCTTGGCGACCAGCAGCAACGGCGAGACGCGTACGTCCCGCCACTCCCGCCGCCCGCGCAGCCGGTCCAGCGCCTTCATCGCCCGGGTCACGTCCACGGTCAGGAACTCCGTGACGTGCGGTGCGGTGAACGCGGACCGGGACATGTTCTCGGCGGTGAGCTTGCGTACCCCCTTGACCGGGATGCGCTGCTCGCGGTCGGCGCCGAAGCTCGCCGCCGCCGTGCCCGGGGCGCTGACCGTGAGCGGCTCCGCCGCGGCCGGTGCCGCCGCCCGCTGCACGTCCTCGCGGGTGATCGAACCCGACGGCCCGGACCCGGTCAGGGTGGCGAGGTCCACGCCGAGGTCCTTGGCGAGTTTGCGCACCGGCGGCTTGGCCAGCACCGCACCCGCGAGCCGACCGTTGCCGTTCACCGTCGGGGCCGGCGCCACCGGAGCCGCCACGGGCGTGACCGGTGCCGGTGCGACCGGGGCGGCGGTGGCCTGCGCCGGGACGACGCCCTTGCGGGGACGGCGTTTGGCCGTGGTGGTCCGTGGGCCGTATCCGACCAGGACGGCGGTCCGGCCGCCCGGTGCCGGGCCGCCGATCAGGCCCGGTTCCACCGCGCCCTCGGCGGGTGCCACCTCGACGGCGGCCAGCGAGGCCGCCGAGGGGGTGGGCAGGTCGTCGGCGGGCGCGCCGGTCGTCGAGGACGCGATCGGCCCGGCGCCCGGGTCGGTGTCGATCGCGATGATCGGCGCACCGACCTCGACCGTGGTGCCCTCCGGGTGGAAGATCGCGTGCACCTGACCGGCCCACTTCGCCGGGATCTCCACCGCCGCCTTGGCGGTCTCCACCTCGACGATCGGCTGGTTCAGCTCGATGGTGTCGCCCACCTTGACCAGCCAGCCGAGGATCTCGCCCTCGGTCAGGCCCTCGCCCAGGTCGGGCAGGTTGAACTCCTTGATCCGGGACATGTCGCTCACCAGCCGAAGGAGCGGTCGACGGCGTCGAGCACCCGGTCGAGGTCGGGAAGGTAGTCCTCCTCCACCCGGGCCGCCGGGTAGGGGGTGTCGAAGCCGGCAACCCGCAGCACCGGGGACTCCAGTGAGTAGAAGCACTCCTCCGTGATCCGAGCCGCGATCTCCGCGCCGAGGCCCACGTTGGACGGTGCCTCGTGCACCACCACCGCGCGGCCGGTGCGCCGCACCGACTCGTACACCACGCCGAGGTCCAGCGGGGAGAGCGTGCGCAGGTCGATGACCTCCAGCTCGCGGCCGTCCTCGGCGGCGGCGGTCGCCGCGTCCAGGCAGGTCCGCACCATCGGGCCGTACGCGAGCAGGGTGACGTGGCTGCCGGACCGGACCACCCGCGCCGAGTGCAGCGGGTACGCCTCGGACAGCGGGGCGTCCAGGTCGACCTGCCCCTTCTCCCAGTAGCGCCGCTTCGGCTCCAGGAACACGATCGGGTCGTCCGAGGCGACGGCCTGCTGGATCATCACGTACGCGTCCTGCGGGTTGGCGCAGGAGACGACCTTCAGCCCGGCGGTGTGCGCGAAGTACGCCTCGGGCGACTCCGAGTGGTGCTCCACCGCGCCGATGCCGCCGCCGAACGGGATCCGGATCACCATCGGGATGTTCAGCTTGCCGCGCGAGCGGTAGTGCATCTTCGCCACCTGCGACACGATCTGGTCGTACGCCGGGTAGACGAAGCCGTCGAACTGGATCTCGCAGACCGGGCGGTAGCCGCGGATGGCCAGACCGACCGCGGTGCCGATGATGCCCGACTCGGCCAGCGGGGTGTCGATGACCCGCTGGTCGCCGAAGTCCTTCTGCAATCCGTCGGTGATCCGGAAGACGCCGCCGAGCTTGCCGACGTCCTCGCCCATGATGACGACCTTCGGGTCGTTCTCCAGGGCGCGGCGCAGACCGGTGTTGAGGGCCTTGCCGAGGGTGAGCGTCTCCGTGGCCATCAGTGCGCGCTCCCCTCGAACGACTCCAGGTACCGGCTGAACTCCGCACGCTGCTCGTCCAGCAGCGGCGAACCGTTGGGGTAGACGTGCTCGAAGAGCGTGGTGGGCTCCGGGTCCGGCATGGCCAGCACTCGCTCCCGCAGATCCACGGCCTCGCGACGGGCCTGCTCGTCGACCTCGGTGAAGAAGCCGGCGTCGGCGATCTGCTCGCGCTCCAGGAACGCCTTCACCCGGGCGATCGGGTCCTTGGCCTGCCAGGCCTCGACCTCGCTGGCGATCCGGTAGCGGGTCGGGTCGTCGGAGGTGGTGTGCGCCCCCATCCGGTAGGTGTACGCCTCGATCAGGCTCGGGCCCTGCCCGTGCCGGGCGTTGTCCAGCGCGTGCCGGGTCACCGCGTACGTGGCCAGCACGTCGTTGCCGTCCACCCGGATGCCGGGGAAGCCGAAGCCGGCGGCGCGCCGGTACAGGGGGATGCGGGTCTGCCGTTCCAGCGGCTCGGAGATGGCGTACTGGTTGTTCTGGCAGAAGAACACCAGCGGGGCGTTGAACACGCCGGCCCAGACGAACGACTCGTTGACGTCGCCCTGGCTGGTGGCGCCGTCACCGAAGTACGCGATGACCGCCTCGCCGTCGTCGGTGCCGGTCTTGCCGTCCATCGCGACGCCCATGGCGTACCCGGTCGCGTGCAGGGTCTGCGCCCCGATGACGATCGTGTACATGTTGAACTTGAACTCGTTCGGGTCCCAGCCGCCCTGGTCGACTCCCCGGAACAGGCTCAGCGGCATGATCGGGTCGATGCCCCGGCAATAGAGCACGCCGTGCTCGCGGTAGGTCGGGAACGCCATGTCCTGGGTGCGCAGCGCCCGACCGGAGCCGACCTGGGCCGCCTCCTGGCCGAGCAGGCTCGCCCAGATGCCCAACTCGCCCTGACGTTGCAGGGCCGTCGCCTCGGCGTCCAGCTTCCGCACCAGCACGAGGTCGCGATAGAGGCCGCGGTACTCCTCGTCGGTGAAGTCGACGCGGTACTCGACGCCGTCCGGGCCGGTCACACTGTCGACGCGCGCACCCTCGGGGGTGAGCAGTTGTACGAGTTCCGGGTCGCCGGTCGCGGCTTTCCTGGATCGGGGTGCGGCTCGCCGGCCGCGGGGGCCGGCCCCGGGGTCGCCCTTTGCCATCCGTCTCTCCCTGTCGTGTCTGCGTCGGCACCGGGGGGTCACCCGGCCGCGCGACTCGTGCGCCGGCCCCGGCTGGTGCCGGGATCGGTTCCTGGCGGCCACGCTCAGCCCCGGTGGGGGTTGCCGCGCGGCGTGAGCCGGATTCTTGACCGAACCCGGTTCGGGAGCGCCGACGCCCAGTCGCGCCTACCGCGTGGGTGCGCGGAGGTCCCGGCTGCGCTGCCGTCGTGGCTCCATATTCGCATCAGAGGTGAGTCGTCCCACACTCCACCTGCCCCGCGTCTCAGGACGGGTCCGCTTCGTTACCTGAAATACCGGAGTGCCGGGTCGAACGACGCGCGACCGATCCGGTGATGGTTTGCCACCATTCGGGCAGATAAGCGTGTCGACACGCGGTGTGGGGTTGGCTGACGCAGAGTCACTGAACCACGCTGGTCGCGCGGGCCTCCGAAGCAGCTCAGGCGGTCCGCCGGGGCCGCGTCGACGGCCCCGGCCAGGGGTCGACGACGAGGAGTGCGTGGTGTCCGAACCAGGTGAGGGGCCCGGGGGGCCGATCCTCGGCCGGCACCGGGCACCCGGCGGCTACCGCCGGGTGGTGGGCGCCCACCGTGCCGCGCGAGCCGCAACGCCGACGCGGGGTTACCTACTGACCGTGGCGCTGCTCGCCGGGACGGCCTCGATGCCGGTGCTGGCCGCGATCAGCACCGGCTCGGCGACGGTCGGCAGCACCGCACTGCCGGGCAGCAGCACGCCGCCGTTCATCCCGACGCCCTCGGTCGGCCCGGTGGTGATCCCGCCGCCGCCCGCCGGCACCCCGACGACCGGGGTACCCGCGCTGCCGTCGGTCGGCCCGACCACCCCGCCGGGCGACCCCGGGCCGGATCGGCTCCCGATGCCGGCCGCCCTGCCGTTCGCGCCACCACCGGGCCACCGTCCCGCGCCGCCGGCTCCGATCCCGGCGCCCCGACCGCCCGCCACCACGCCGGCCCCGGTGCCCGCACCCATCCCGGCACCGAGCCGTACGCCGAGGCCCACCCCCTCGCCGAGCCCGTCGCCGCCGACCGCCTCGCCCTCGCCCTCGCCCTCGCCGTCGCCCTCGCCGTCGCCGACCGACGCGCCGTCCTCCCCGACGACCTCGGCCGATCCGAGCATCTCCACCGACCCGGGCACCACGCCGGACCCGTCGGAGTCCACCGACCCGACCGCCTCGACCGATCCGACCGCCTCGGGCGGCCCGACGGAGTCGGGTGACCCGCCCTCGGGCGGCCCGACCACCTCGGGTGACCCGCCGTCGGCCGGTCCCACCTCGGAGGACCCGGCCGATCCGACGGCCCCGCCGTCCCGCCTGCTGCCCGGACCGGTGCTGCCGCCCTCCGGCGGCAACGACAGTGCCCGGTCGCGTGCCCGGATCCGGCTGCGGGGGCGTCGCACGTCTGAGGCGCACGGGTGTACGCCGGAGACCGCCGGGCCCGGGTCCGGGCGCTGAGGACCGGAGGCGTCAGCCCCTGCTGGTGCGGGGTGGGTCGGGTCGCAGCATCGGCGGGTACAGCATCGCGGCCGGGCCGCGCCGGAACAGTTGGGCCGGTCGGCCGCGTTCGCCCTCGGTGGAGCGGCCGACCGGGACCAGGAAGCCCGGTGTGCTGGTCACCTTGCGGTGGAAGTTGCGCGGGTCGAGGGATGTCCCCCAGACCGTCTCGTAGACCGCCCGGAGCTGCGCCACCGTGAACTCGGGTGGGCAGAACGCGGCGGCCAGCGGGGTGTACTCCAGCTTGGCCCGAGCCCGTTCCAGCCCGTCGGCCAGGATCCGCTCGTGGTCGAAGGCGAGCTGACCGGGGGAGAGGCGCGCCAGCGGCAACCAGTCGGCCGAGGCGGCGTCCGTGCCGGCCACCGGGGTGGCCTGGTCGGGCAGGAGCGCCAGCCAGGCCACGGTGACGACCCGGCCGCGCGGGTCCCGGCCGGGACGGCCGTACGTGCCGAGCTGCTCCAGGTGTCCGGCCGGCTCGGCCAGGCCGGTCTCCTCGGCCAGTTCCCGGGTGGCGGCGGCGGCCAGGTCCTCGTCGATCCCGACGAACCCGCCGGGCAGCGCCCACCTGTGCAGGTACGGCTCGATGCCGCGTCGGACCAGCAGGACGCAGAGCTGCTCCGCGCGCACGGTCAGCACGACCAGGTCTGCGGTCACCGCGAAGGGCGGGTACTCGGCCATCTCTTTATCACCACCTTGACGACAAAGTAGCAGACCCTTTATCGTCGTGTAGACGACAAAGGGAGGCGAGAGTCATGGCCGACGTGACGAGGCGACTGTTCCTGCGCCACCTGCGCGGCACCCCGACCAGCTGGGTGCGTCTGCACGTGGGCGGTCGGGTCCGCCGGGAGGGAGTGGGCCAGTCCTTCTGGTACCGCCCGCTGCGCGCCGTGCTCAGCGAGGTGCCGGTGGACGACCGCGAGCTGCCGCTGCTCTTCCACGCCCGCACCGGCGACTTCGCCGACATCACCGTGCAGGCCACCGTCACCTACCGGGTCGCCGACCCGGCGCTGGCCGCCGGTCGGCTCGACTTCTCGGTCGACCCGCGCACCGGCAGGGCGCGGGCCCGCCCGCTGGACCAGGTGGCCACCCTGCTCGCCGAGCTGGCCCAGCAACCCGCCCTCGACCTGCTCGCCCGGGTGCCGCTGGCCGAGGCGCTGACCACCGTCGCACCGGTCCGCGAGGCGGTCTCCGACGCGCTGGCCACCGAGGCACGGCTGGCCGACATCGGGGTGGCCGTGGTCAGTGCCCGGGTGGTGGCGATCCGGCCCGAGCCGGAGCTGGAACGCGCCCTACAGACCCCCACCCGGGAGGCGGTGCAGGTCCAGGCCGACCGGGCCACGTACGCCCGCCGGGCACAGGCCGTCGAGCAGGAACGCGCGATCGCCGAGAACGAACTCCAGAACAAGATCGAGCTGGCCCGGCGCGAGCAGCAGCTCGTCGAGCAGCACGGCGCGAACACCCACCGCCGGGCCGAGCTGGAGGCCGCCGCCGAGCTGGCCGCCGCCCAGGGCCGGGCCGACCGGGACAAGGTGGCCGACGCCGCTGCCGCCGACCGGGCCCGGGTGCTCGCCGCCGCCGAGGCCGAGAAGGACCGGCTGCTGGCCGCCGCCAAGGCCGAGGGCGTACGCGTCGTCGGGCACGCCGAGGCCGAGGCGGAGGCGGCCCGGCTGGCCGCGTACGCGGAGCTGCCGCCGGACGTGCTGCGGGCCCTGACCGTCCGGGAACTCGCTGGTCAGTTGCCGCAGATCGGTCAGCTCACCGTCACTCCGGACATGCTGACCGACCTGCTCGGCCGGCTGGCACCGGGCCGATGAGCGCGGGTCGGGGGCCCGACGGGTGGGCCGGGCCGGGGCTGGCCCCCCGGGTGGTGGTGGTCAGCCGGCGCAGTGAGCTGGACGAGTTGCTGGCCCGGCACGGCACCCGGGCCGCCGCCGAGTGGTACCTGGCCGCCCGGGGACGGTCGCTCACCGAGGTGATCGACCGGCACGAGGCACTGGCGGCGGCGCTGACCACGGTCGGTGCCGCCGTGCCGGCCGACTGGCGACGCGGCGCGGTGGACCGCGACGACCTGCCGCGCTTCCTCTTCGCGCCGGAGGACGTCGTCGTCGCCGTCGGGCCGGACGGCCTGGTCGCGAACGTGGCGAAGTACCTGACCGGGCAGCCGGTCATCGGCGTCGACCCGGAGCCGGGCCGCAACGCCGGGGTGCTGGTCCGGCACCGGGCGGACGGGCTGGCCGCGCTGCTGCCGGCGGTGGCGGCGCAGCGCGCGGCGACCCGTTCCCGGGCGATGGTCCGCGCCGCGCTCGACGACGGCCAGGAGCTTCTCGGCCTCAACGAGGTGTACGTCGGCCACGCCTCCCACCAGTCCGCCCGCTACCTGCTCTCGGTGCCCGTGGAGGGGCGGGAGCGCCGGGAACGGCACTCCTCCTCCGGCGTGGTGGTGGGCAGCGGTACGGGCGCGACCGGCTGGTGCGCGTCCATCGCGCGGGACCGTCCGGGGGCGCCGCGCCCACCCGCGCCGGAGGAGGCGGCCCTGTGCTGGTTCGTCCGGGAGGCGTGGCCGTCCCCGGTGACCGGGGTGAGTCTCACCGCCGGCCGCCTCGACGACGGCGACCGGCTGGAGTTGACCGCCGAGTCCGACGGTCTGGTGGTCTTCGCCGACGGGCTGGAGGCCGACCGGCTCACGCTCGACTGGGGGCAGCGCCTCACCGTCGACGTCGCACCCCGCCGACTCACCCTGGTCGAGCCGTGAGGCGGTCAGCCGTCGTCGGCGAGACGGTGCCGGTTCGCCTCGATCCAGGCGTCCAGGGCGGCCGGGTCGTCCGGGTCGACGCCGTCGGCCATCAACTGGGCGACGGCGGCGGTCGCCGGGCTGCGCCGCTCACCGGTGGCATAGAGCCGGACGAACTCCGGCACCATCTCCTCGATCGCGGTGTCCGTCGCGCTCGCCCCCGACTGCGGCAGTCCCCGCTTGCGGGCCGCGTACGCGGTGAAGGCGCGCAACACCCGGGGCAGCATCGCCGCGTCGTCCATGTCCAACACGGCCCGCCGGTGCACCCAGTCGAGCAGGAACAGCCCGGCCACGGTGGGGCTCCACCGCAGCGGGTCGGCGTCCGGGAAGGTGGCCGCGTGGTCGAGCAGCAGGCCCAGGCAGAAGTGCAGGGAGGCGAGATCCCCGCCGTCGATGGTGTCCAACCCGGCCTGCGCCGCCTCCGGCGAGGCCAGGAAACGCCGGATCAGGTCGGACCGCTCGGCCTCCGACAGCGGCTCGCCGTCGCCCCGATCCGGTGCCGACGGGGTGGCCGGTAGCACCGCCAGTCGGGCACCGACCAGGGCACGGTCGGTGGCCAGCGAGCCCGCGCCGGGCAACTGCCCCAGACCGTCGGTCACCGCCAGGTGCCGGCCCACCTCGGCACGCATCCGGGTCGGGTCCTCCTCCCGGAACCAGGTCAGCTCGTCGTCGGCGCAGAGCTGCCGGACCTGGTCGAGGATCCGCGCGGCCGGCCCGCCGACGAAGACGTCCTTGGTGATGCCGATGTTGTGGTCGACCAGGGCCACCAGCGCGTGCTCCGGGCCGCCGGTGGCGTCGTCGTAGGCGAAGGTGGCCAGGTAGGAGGTCTGGTCGCCGTACACGTCGCCGTACGCCCAGGTGCCGGTGAGGTGCACCTTGCCGAGCTGGCCGGACCAGGCCGGTGCGGTGGCGCCCGGGCGTACCCGGTCGGCGCCGGTGGCGTCCGGGACCAGGGCGGCGAAGACCGCGCGGACGGTGGTCGCCGCGGCGGTCCGTCGTCGCGAGGTGGCGGCGAGGAACCCGCCCACGAACTCGCGTATCGCCGTCTCTCGGTCGGTCTCGGCCACCTCGTAGACGCTGCCCAGCAGCGCCGCGCCGAGCATCTCCGCGTCCAGCGCCGTATCGAGCTTGGTCACGTCGCGAGCGGCGTGCAGCACCGCGTCGTAGGGGGTCTGTGGCGTGGCCATGACCCGACACTACGCCGCCGCTCGCGCGGGCAGGTGCCGAGCCAACCGACCGGCGTGGCCGGGGCGCCGGCGCTCAGCGGTGCCGGGCGACCTCCAGCACGGTGCGGGCGTCGGCGTGCGCGGCGATGACGGCACGCACCGGCGACAGCACGTACTCCTCGCCGACCTGGCTCATCGCCCTGGTCAGCCGGGCCTCGGCCCGGCGGCGCGCCCGGCCGGCGGCCCACCGGCTGATCGGTCGGGTCAGGGCGGCCAGCAACAGCCCGGCCAGCAACCCGCCGAGCAGCAGCAGCGTCGGCACCGGCACCTCGCCGACCATCGGATGCTCCAGCTCGGGCAGCCCCAGGATCCGCAGCGCGTAGCCGAGGAGCAGCCAGCCCAACCCGGCCACGGCCGCGACGGTCACCACCCACTGCAACCCGCCGACCAGACGCCACCACGTGCGGGGACGGCTCACCCCCAGGTCGGTGCCGGCCAGCGCGTGGTCCAGCGCGTCCGGCAGGTCGGCGAGGCGCGAGCGGGCCGCCGCGCTCACCGCCGCCGGCCAGGCGCTCGGCAACCCCTCCCCGGCCCGCTCGGCCACCGTACGCAGTGCCAGGGCCAGCGCCGACTTGTCGGCCGCACCGGGCTCGGGCACGGACGTCGCGGCGGCCAGAGCCCGCTCGGGATCGTCCGCGACGGGCTGCGGACCGGGCAGGTGCAGCCGACGCAGCGGATCGGGTCGCAGCCGCCGCCAGAACCGCACCAGCGGCCAGCCGGTGCGCGACGCGGCCCGGTGCCGGTATGCCTGCTCGACCGCACTGAGCACGGTCGGCACCCCGGCCACCGCGCTCAACGCCCGGTCCAGCTTGGCCACCGCCGGATCGTCGGCCGGGAGGGCCGACCGGGGTGCCCCGACCATCCCGTCCAACGCGTCGACGACCGCGTCCAGGTCGCCGGTGAGTCGACGCAGTGCCGCCTGCCGCTCGACGACCGTGCGTTCCAGTTCCGCCCGCAGCACCTCGGGGCCGCTCGGGTCGACGATCGTGGTGGCCAGCAACGGCACCCCGTCCAGCCCGTCCGCGTCGAGCAGCCGGCGCAGGTCGGCCAGCACCCGGGGGACCTCGGCCGGGGGCAGCCGGTCGGCCTGGTTGAGCACGACCAGCGTGACGTCCCGGTGCCGCTGGAACTCGCGCAGGTAGGCGGCGTGCACCACCCGGTCGGCGTACTTCTCCGGGTCGACCACCCAGACCACCAGGTCGACCAGGCCGAGCAGCCGGTCCACCTCCAGGCGGTGCGAGTGCTGCACCGAGTCGAAGTCCGGCAGGTCGAGCAGGATCAGCCCGTGCAGGGTGGACTCGTCGTCGCCGTCGAGCAGGCTCTCCCGCACGAAGCGGTGCTTGGGCAGCACACCGAGCCAGTCGAGCAGCCGGGTGCCGCCGTCGAGCGGACCCCACACGCAGGCGTGGGTCACGCCGGTGGTGGGACGGCGTACCCCGACCGGCGACAGGTCCATCCGGGCCATCGCGTTGAACAGGCTCGACTTGCCGCTGCCGGTCGCCCCGGCCAGCGCGACGACGGTGTGGTCGCGGGAGAGCGACAACCGGGTGCCGGCCCGCTCCACCAGGGTGCGTGCCGGGCTCAACGGGGTGTCCGGCAGGTATCCGTCGACCAGGCCGAGGAAGCGGTGCACCGCCTCCAGGCGGGCGACCAACTGGTCCGCGTCCACCCGTCCGTCGCTGATCCGCAACGCCTCGCGGAGGCGTCCCCCCATGCCCATCACGCCGCCGCCCCACTGCGATCGTCCGTGGCGAAGCCGCTGCGCGTCCGGGCCGCCTCCACCTGAGCGGCCGCCTCGCGCAGCGCCGTCGCGTGCCGGGCCGCCGGCCGGGCCTGGTCGGTCCGGTCCAGGTATCGGGCGGCCTCCTCGTCGAGCAGCGCGTGTACCCGGTCCAGCAGGTCCTCCCGAGCCTTCGCGGCCAGCGTCCGCACCGCCTGGTCGCCGAAGATCGCCTGGAGTACGGCCTGCCCGGCGACGGTGGTCCCGGCCCCGGTGGCGACCTCCAGGCCGGTCGGGATGAACGCCGTCGAGGCGAACACCGCGATCATGACGGCCAACCCGGTGGCGTTGACCGCGTACGCCGCCGTACGGGCCACGAAACGCCGGTCACCGCCCTCGGCCCGGACCAGTTCCAGCACCCCGCGTTGCCAGTCCCGGACCAGCCGCTCGGCCCGTTCGGGCAGGTCGGCCGCGTGGTGTGCCAGATCCGGTGTGAGTAGTGCGGCACCCGCCGGATGCGCCTTCCACCCGGTGTACGCGTGCTCGGCCGCCTCGGCGGCCACGCCCCGCAGCAACGTCGTCAACTGGGACTCGATGGCGTCGCGCAACTCCACGGCCGGGGCCGGGCGTCGGCTGAACGCCGCCGTGAGGCGGTCACGCAGCCGTCCGATCCGCGCCTCCAGGCTGCGGAAGAGGTCACTGGTGCCGATGAACTCCTGCCACCGGGCCAACACCTCGCCCCGGAGCAGCCGTCCGTCGCGCAGACCCTGCTCGACCATCCGGTTCGCCGCCCGGTAGGCGGCCAGCACCCGTTCGTCCAGAGCGTCGGCGGCGGTGACCTGCTCGTCGGCGGCGACGGCCAGACTCTCGACCGACGGCGCCAGCGCGGCCAGCGCGCCGCCGAGGGTCTGCCGGACCACCGCCGCGCGGGCGTCCGCGTCGGCGGCCAGCCGGGCGAACCAGTCCGCCAACGGCGCGGTGACCCGGTCCGGCAGCAGCCCCTGGCCGTCGACCCAGGTCTCCGGCAGGACGAACAGCGGCGCCGCGCCGAGATCCTGCTCGGCCAGCATCTCGGCGAGGTGGGCGGCGACCTCGTCGGTGGCCTCGGCGGGCACCCGGTCGAGGACCAGCGCGATGACCGCGCCCCGGGCCCGCGCACCGTGCAGCAGTTCCCAGGGCACGGCGTCGGCGTACCGGGCGGCGGTGGTGACGAAGAGCCAGAGGTCGGCGGCGGCGAGCAGTTGGTTGGCCAGCGCGCGGTTGGCGTCGACCACCGAGTCGATGTCGGGAGCGTCCAGGAACGCCAGCCCGGGGGCCAGGGCCGGGGCGGTGACCAGGTGCAGCGAACGCGGGTCGTCGCTGGGCTGGTTGGTGCGGGTCAGCCCGGGCAGCAGTTCGCCGCGACGGAACCAGGGCGAGTCGGCCGGATTGCAGACCAGGACCGGCGAGCGGGTGGTCGGGCGCAGCACCCCGGCGGCACTGACCCGCGCCTGGACCAGGCTGTTGACCAGGGTCGACTTGCCGGCGCCGGTGGAACCGCCGACCACCACGAGCAGCGGCGCGTCGAGGCGGGAGAGCCGCGGCAGCAGGTAGTCGTCGAGCTGGTCGGCGAGAGCGGCGGCCGTCCGTCCGGCGGGCTCCGCCGAGGGCAGGACCAGCGGGAATCGCGCCGTTCCGATCGCGGCCCGCAGGCTGGCCAGCACGGCGGGCAGGGCGTCGTCCCCGATTGCCGCGGGCCGGTCCTCCCCGCCGGTGGAGCCGGTGCGGGCTGCGACGGCGGGCGTGCCGAAAGGTGAGGCGGAATCGCCGTTCGTCGTCACCGCTAAAGCGTGCCCGACCGACACAAGGTAAGACAACCAGTCGGTATCGAACGGTGACTTGCGCCAACCCGACTCAACCTCGACTTGACGATTCCGGGGGGCGTGGCACTATTGAGTCACGTTCACTCAACTTGAGGTGGGGTCGCTGTGGGCGACACCGCCGGTCAGGGCGACGGGGGGCCCGTCACCTGCACAACGTTACGAAGCGAGGAAGCGAAGATGGCACGTGCGGTCGGTATCGACCTCGGCACGACGAACTCCTGCGTCAGCGTCCTGGAGGGCGGTGAGCCCACCGTCATCGCCAATGCCGAGGGCTCGCGGACGACCCCGTCGATCGTCGCGTTCGCCCGCAACGGCGAGGTGCTCGTCGGCGAGGTGGCCAAGCGCCAGGCGGTGACGAACCCGGACCGGACGATCCGCTCGGTCAAGCGGGAGATCGGCACCAACTGGTCCGTCGACATCGACGGCAAGAAGTACACCCCGCAGGAGATCTCGGCCCGGACGCTGATGAAGCTCAAGCGGGACGCCGAGGCGTACCTGGGCGAGCAGATCACCGACGCGGTGATCACCGTCCCGGCGTACTTCAACGACGGCCAGCGTCAGGCCACCAAGGAGGCCGGCGAGATCGCCGGCTTCAACGTGCTGCGGATCGTGAACGAGCCGACCGCGGCCGCCCTGGCGTACGGCCTGGACAAGGGTTCCAAGGAGCAGACCGTCCTGGTCTTCGACCTCGGTGGCGGCACCTTCGACGTGTCGCTGCTGGAGTTGGCCGAGGGCGTCATCGAGGTCAAGTCGACCAGCGGTGACAACCTGCTCGGCGGCGACGACTGGGACCAGCGGATCATCGACCACCTGGTGAAGACCTTCCGGGGCGAGCACGGCATCGACCTGTCGCAGGACAAGATGGCGTTGCAGCGACTCAAGGAGGCCGCCGAGAAGGCCAAGATCGAGCTGTCCGCCGCCACCACCAGCAACATCAACCTGCCGTACATCACCGCCGGTTCCGCCGGCCCGCTGCACCTGGACGTCACGCTCAGCCGGGCCGAGTTCCAGCGCATGACGCAGGACCTGCTGGACCGCTGCAAGGGCCCGTTCGAGCAGGCCGTCAAGGACGCCGGGATCAAGGTCTCGGACGTCGAGCACGTGATCCTGGTCGGCGGCTCGACCCGGATGCCGGCCGTGACCGACCTGGTCAAGCAGCTCACCGGCCGCGAGCCCAACAAGGGCGTCAACCCGGACGAGGTCGTCGCCGTCGGCGCCGCCCTCCAGGCCGGTGTGCTCAAGGGCGAGGTCAAGGACGTCCTGCTGCTCGACGTGACCCCGCTGAGCCTGGGCATCGAGACCAAGGGCGGCATCTTCACCAAGCTGATCGAGCGCAACACCACCATCCCGACCAAGCGGTCCGAGGTGTTCACCACCGCCGACGACAACCAGCCGTCGGTGCTGATCCAGGTCTTCCAGGGTGAGCGCGAGATCGCCGCGTACAACAAGAAGCTCGGCACCTTCGAGCTGACCGGTCTCCCGCCGGCCCCGCGTGGCGTGCCGCAGATCGAGGTCACGTTCGACATCGACGCCAACGGCATCGTCAACGTGCACGCGAAGGACCTGGGCACCGGCAAGGAGCAGAAGATGACCATCACCGGCGGCTCCTCGCTGCCGAAGGATGACATCGAGCGGATGCGCCGGGACGCCGAGGAGCACGCCGAGGAGGACAAGCGCCGTCGCGACGAGGCCGAGAGCCGCAACGTCGCCGAGGCCCTCCAGTGGCAGACCGAGAAGTTCCTCGCCGAGAACGGCGACAAGCTGCCCGCCGAGAACCGCGACAAGCTGAACGAGGCGCTCGGTGAGCTGCGCGGCGCGCTCGGTGGCAGCGACATCGATAAGATCAAGTCGGCACACGAGCGGCTGGCGCAGGTCTCGCAGGAGGCGGGCTCGCTGCTCTACGCGCAGCAGGCCGAGCAGCCCCAGGGCGGCGAGGCGGGCGGCGCGGCCGGTGCGGGCGCGGGTGCGGCCGGTGCCGGCGCGGCTGGTGCCGGCGCCACCGGCGGTCCGGCCGGCGGCGCGCGGCCCGGCGCGGACGACGTGGTCGACGCGGAGATCGTGGACGAGGACAAGAAGTGACGGTCCTGGCCGAGCCGATCTCCACGGGCAGAGGGATGAGGTAGTCGCATGACGGAGAAGCCACGAGCCGCCGACCCGGGCAGCACCGGGTCGGCGCCGGGTGGCTCGGCGTCCGAGCCGACCACCGGCGAGACGCCGCGTGTCGTCATCCGTAACAACCGCAAGATCAGCCAGAGTCACGAGCCGGAGGGGACGGCGGCGGACGCCGGCTCCGACACGTCGGCCGAGGGGCTGGTCGAGGACGCCGAGGTCGTGGTCGACGCGATCGAGGTCGAGACCGAGGCGCTGAGCGAGCCGACCACCGAGGGCCCGCCCGTGGTGGACTCCCCGGCCAAGCCGGTCGGAAAACCGTCCGAGGCGGCCGGTCGCGGGCTCGGCGCCGAGGTGGAGGCGCTCCGCGCCGACCTGGAGGAGCGCACTCGGGACCTGCAACGGGTCACCGCCGAGTACGCCAACTACCGCAAGCGGGTCGAGCGGGACCGTGCTCTGGTCACCGAGCAGGCGACCGGCTCGGTGCTGGCCGCGCTGCTGCCGATCCTGGACGACCTGGACCGGGCCCGGGAACACGGCGACCTGGTCGGTCCGTTCGGTTCGGTGGCCGAGCAACTCACCACCGCGCTCGGCAAGTTCGGGCTGACCCAGTTCGGCGAGCAGGGTGACCCGTTCGACCCGACGCTGCACGAGGCCGTGGCGCACCAGACCTCGGCCGACGTCACCGAACCCACCTGCGTGCAGGTGATGCGTCGGGGCTACCAGATCGGTGAGCGGCTGTTGCGACCCGCGATGGTCGCGGTCGCCGACCCGGAATAGTGCACGACGGTGACCGGGCCGTCCCACCCGCCGAACTCCGGTGGGCGGGACGGCCCGGAGCCGGAGGTGGGGAGGAGGTGGACGGTTGAGTTCCAAGGACTGGATCGAGAAGGACTACTACGCGGTCCTGGGCGTGGCGAAGACCGCCTCCGCTGACGAGATCAAGAAGGTGTACCGGAAGCTCGCCCGCGAGTCGCACCCGGACCACAACCCCGGCGACCCCAAGGCCGAGGAGCGCTTCAAGTCGGTCTCCGAGGCGTACGCGGTGCTCGGTGACGACGCCAAGCGCCGCGAGTACGACGAGATGCGCTCGCTGTTCGGCTCGGGCGCCTTCCGGCGCGGTGCCCGCCAGGGTGGCCAGCCCGGCGGCATGCCGTTCGACGTCTCCGACCTGTTCGGCAACGCGCAGTCGGCCGGTGGTGGCCGGTTCGCCGGTGGCGGCATCTCGGACCTGTTCAGCTCGATCTTCTCGGGCGGCGCGGGTGGTGGCGGTGCCACCGGCCCGGCCCGTGGTCGCGACATCGAGACCGAGGTGGCGCTCGACTTCGACGACGCCGTCCGAGGGGTCACGCTGCCGCTGACCCTGCGGGCACCGGGAGTCTGCGACACCTGTCACGGCAACGGTGCGAAGCCGGGCACGGTGCCGAGGACCTGCCAGGTCTGCCACGGCGCCGGGGTGAACCACCGCAACCAGGGTGCGTTCAGCCTCGCCGAGCCCTGCCGCAACTGCCAGGGCGCCGGGACCGTGGTCGACGAGAAGTGCCCGGAGTGCCAGGGCACGGGCGGCGTCACCAAGGCCCGTACGCTCAACGTCCGTTTTCCGGCCGGAGTGGCCGACGGGCAGCGGATCCGGCTGGCGGGCCGGGGCGAGCCGGGCGAGCGCGGCGGCCCGGCGGGGGACCTGTTCGTGCACGTCAAGGTGCGTCCGGACGAGCTGTTCGGGCGCTCCGGTGACGACCTCACGCTGACCGTGCCGATCACCTTCACCGAGGCGGTGCTCGGCACCGACCTGCGGGTGCCGACGCTCGACGGCGCGGTGACCCTGCGGGTGCCCGGAGGTACGCCGAGCGGGCGGATCCTGCGGGCCCGGGGCAAGGGCGTGAGCCGCCGGGACGGGCAGACCGGGGACCTTCTCGTCACACTCGACGTGGTGGTGCCGGCCCGGGTCTCCGACGAGGCACGCGCGGCCCTGGAGACGTTCGCCGCACAGACCCCGCCGGCGGCGCGAGAACATCTCGACGCGCGGGTGCGTCGGAGCGGATGATGGGTGTAGCGGTGCGGAGGTGAACGGGATGGACGGGTTCGTCGGTTCGGATGACCCCACCTATGAAGCCAAGGTGCTCATGATCTCGGTCGCGGCGCGGATGGCGGGGATGCACCCGCAGACGTTGCGCCAGTACGACCGGCTCGGCCTGGTGCAGGCCGGACGGGCGGCCGGTGGCGGTCGCCGCTACAGCGTGCGGGACGTGGTCCTGCTGCGCGAGGTGCAGCGGCTCAGCCAGGACGACGGTGTCAATCTGGCCGGGATCAAGCGGATCATCGGCTTGGAGCGGCTGTTCGAGCAGGCACAGCAGCGGGTCGCCCAGTTGGAGGCCGAGCTGGAGGCCGCGTACCGCCGGTTGGCCGAGCTGGAGTCGCTGGCCCGCTTCCCCGGGCGCGACCTGGTGCCGACCAACCAGACCTCCACGGCCCTGGTGGTCTGGCGTCCCCGACGCAGCCCCGGCCGCTGACGATCGAGACGGCCCCGGTGCGGTGACAACCGTGCCGGGGCCGTCTCGTGTCTGCGTCGGGGCGGCATCGCGTTCGCGGTCCGCACCCTGCGGATTCCGCCCCGTCCCCGGCCCGTCTCCGTTACCCTGAAATCAGGTCCAAACAACTCAATCCGGACTTCGGCGCTGGCAGGGGGAGCCATGACGGACGAGGCGAAGCAGGTGGCCGAGCAGGCGGAACGCCGGCTCGACCGGTTGGCCGAGAACGTCCAACGGCGCTTCGACCGGATCACCAAGGGGCGGTTCGCCGATCAGATCCGCAGCGGCCGGTTCAGCGGCCGGAGCGGCCGGTCCACCGGACCCGCCCCGTCGGGCGGTCGGTCCGCCGGCCCAGGTCAGGGCCGAGCCGGTCACGGCGCCGGTCGGGTACGGACCGACCAGCACCGCCGCGAGCACGGCGGCCCGCCCCGCTGAGGGGCCACAACGTACGGGCCGGGAGCCACGGGGGCTCCCGGCCCGTTCCCGTTCCCGTTCCACCGCAGGTAACGGCACCTCGCCTACCGCAGGTGGGCACCCCCGCCCCGCCCCCCGAGATACGTCACCCCTCACGAGGTCGGCAGGCGACGGCATCAGGTGTGGCCCTACCGTGCCCGGCGCAGGGATCAAGCCTGACCGCCCGGAGCCGGGCACGGTAGGCCACACCCCCACAGCAACGGTAGGGCCGCACCCCCCACAGCAAGCAGCTAAAGCCGCCGCCCCTCGCGCACCAACCCGCCTTCGCACCACTCGCGGTACACGAACAGCTCCGGTCGGGACAGCAGCACCCGGCTGTTGTGCGACCAGGTGCGCATCATCTCGTCGCCGTTGCGCTCGGCCTGGTCGACGAGCTTGCGGAAGCGACGCTTCGGGTGGGCCCGGAAGTTCGTCCGGATCCCGTCGGCGGCATAGATGTAGAGGCAGTGCAGCGCGAACCGGCGGGCCGGGCAGTGCGCGTCCATCGCCAGGTCGAACAACGTCATGATCAGGCGGTCGCCGGAGACGAGCAGGTCCCAGTCGGGTGGCATGGACGTCAACGGCACCGAGTCGGGCTGGTACGCCCACGATCGCAACTCCGCCGGACTCGGGTCGACGGGGTTGGCGAAGCCGTGGAACGTTGATTCCTGCACGCTCACCGGCCAACCTTCCGCTCGCGTCGGCACCGAGGCGTCCGCCCCCCGCGAACCCCGGCTGCTGGGGCGAAACGGTAACGCGGTACCCGTGAGTACGGGTAGCCCCTACGGAAAGCAATTCGGCATCGGTTGCCTGGCCGGGGTGGTCCGGACGGCCGACGATCACTTTCAGTCCCTGTGCCGTCACCGGTCACGGTCGATCCGGCGCTGCCTACCCGGCCTGCTGCGTCGCCGCCCGTTGTCGCGACCAGCGCCTGAACCAGGTGGCGTCGGGCAGTCGGGCCAGCACAGGCCCGGTCACCACGGTGATCAATACGTACGTGGCGGCCAGGGCGGCCAGCTTCGGCGAAACACTGCCGGCGCTCACCGCGAGGCCGGCGATGACGATGGAGAACTCCCCCCGGGGTGTCAGGGTCAGTCCGGCCCGCCAGCGTCCCGGTTCGGTGATGCCGACCCGCCTCGCGGCCAGGTAACCGGTCGCCGTCTTGGTCGCCATGGTGACCAGGGCGAGCAGTACCGCGGGCAGCAGCACCGGCGGGATGTGCCGAGGGTCGGTGGCGAGCCCGAAGAAGACGAAGAAGACGGCGGCGAAGAGGTCGCGCAGGGGCGTCAGCAGTTCGGTGGCGTGGTGGGCCACCGGCCCGGAGAGCGCGATGCCGACCAGGAAGGCACCGACCGCCGCCGACACCTGGAGTTTCGCGGCGACGCCCGCGACCAGCAGGGTCAGACCGAGTACGCCCAGCAGCAGCGACTCGGGGTGGTCGGCGGACATGGCCCGGGAGACGAGATCGCCGTAGCGGAGTGCCACCACCAGCACGACGACCACCGTCAGGACGGCGACGCCGAGAGCGACCCCACCCTTGACCAGCCCGACCCCGGCCAGCAGCGCGGTCACCAGCGGCAGATAGAACGCCATCGCGAGGTCCTCGACCACCAGGACCGACAGGACCACCGGCGTCTCCCGGTTCCCGAGCCGGCCCAGGTCCGACAGGATCTTGGCGATCACACCGGAGGACGAGATCCAGGTGATCCCGCCGAGCACCACCGCCGCCACCCAGCCCCACCCCAGCAGCAGCGCGAACGCGGCACCCGGCAGCGCGTTGAGCACCGCGTCGAGCACCCCTGCCGGTGCCGCCGCCCGCAGGTTGCCGACCAGTTCGTCGGCGGAGTACTCCAGGCCGAGCATCAGCAGCAGCAGGATCACGCCGATCTCCGCACCGATCGCGAAGAACTCCTCGCTGGCGTGCAGCTCCAGCACGCCGCCGTGACCGAGGACCAGACCGGCCAGCAGGTACAGCGGGATCGGGGAGAGCCCGATCCGCCGGCCGAGCCGGCCGAGTAGCCCGAGCAGGAACAACAGCGCGCCGACCTGGATCAGCAGGGTGGTGAAGTCGTGCATCCGAGGCTCAGGCGACCGCTGCGCGTACGGCGGACGACCGGGACGCGCCGAGGGCGTCCCGGCGGCGGGAGGGTGCCCCCAACGAGCGGCCGAGTTCCGTCATCATGTCGTGGCGTACGCCGGTGCCCGGTTGAGCGGTCTGCTCGACGCGTGCTCGCACGGGCTCAGGCTACTCTCGCGACGGAGGCCGTATGACCGCCCGACGAACTCGTTGCCTGGCAGTTCTCCCGCTGTTCACGCTGCTGGCGGGATGCTCGATCGGCGACATCCGGCGCAGCGCCCCCGAACCGCCGCAGGTCACCGCCACCCCCGCGCCGGTCGCGGAGACCCGCACCACCCGCTTGGCCGTCCCGCAGCGGTACGCCCCGCCGCAGATCGAGTTCGTCGACGCCGAGAACGGCTACGCCCTCTTCGCCTCCTGCGACGACCAGACGACCGCTCCGGACTGCCCGGCCCTGCTCTGGTCGACCCGGGACGGTGGCCGCTCCTGGCAGCAACTGCGCCACCCGCAGCCGGACACCACCCAGCAGCGGGACGGCGACGTCCAGCAGCTCTACACCGCCGAAGGGATCCTGGTCCTGCACGCTTCGCCACACGGATGGTGGACGTCCACCGATCGCGGAGACACCTTCCGACACACCCCCGGTGAGGCCCCGCCCCGGGAGTGGCAGGCGGCCCAGGGACGCTTCCAGCTCATCGAGAGTTCGGGAAAGGTGGGCCGCTGGACGGGACGCACGCTCCGCCCGCTGCCGGTCCAGCCGAAGCTGCCGGTGGTGCAATCGGTGTTGGAGAGTGACTGGCGGATCTTGGGTCCGGACGGGGAGCACCGTGGTCCGGTGGTGGCAGCCGGAGTGGACGACGACGGCCGAACGTACGCGGCGCTCTCCCTCGACGAGGGACGGAGTTGGCGGCCGACCCCGGTGGAGTTCGACGGTGCAGTGGGTGTGCTCCGGGTGGTGCGCGTACAGAGTGAGCTGTGGCTGGTCGGCGAGCGGCCCGATCGCACCGGGTTTCCGGCGGTGTGGCGGCATGGTCCCGCCTGGGAGAGGGTGCCTGCCGAGGGGCATCCGGGGACGGGGCAGGCCGTCCCGCTGAGCGACGGAGTGGTGGCGGTGGTCAGCCCGCGAGGTGCGGGCGCGCTGGTCGGTGGCCAGTACGTAGACCTGCCCTGGCCGCTGACCGACAGACATCACCTGCGGATACTCCCCGACGGCACGGCCTTCGCCACAGGGCCTGAGGGCGTCCTGCTCGGCACGGGCTTCATCGGCGACCAGGTCTGGACTGCGGTGACCATCGAGACGGAGTGATCCGCTCCAGAGTCTCGGTGAGTCCGGTCGCGCGCAGGATCATCATGGCCTTGCCGACGACGGTGTCCGAGACGCCGTACTCCTTGCAGAGCTGGGCTCTGCTCGGCAGCTTCGTGCCGGGCGGCCACTCACCTGACTGCCCCTGTGCGGCCCGTCTGCCGCGTTGACAGCACAGGCGGTTCAGCTCGACAGGGCTCCCGGCACACGTTGACCAGTGGCGGAGGATCAGGACGTGAGCAGCGCCCGGTGTCCACCGCACGAAGGAGTGTCGGATGTCACACCTCTGAGGTTGAGTGGAATAGGCTCAACTCTGGTTCTGTCGGTACCAGTGGACACACCGATCCAGGGGAGCCCATGAACACCGAACGCCTCACCACCAAGAGCCGCGAGACCATCACCGGTGCCGTCGCCCTGGCCAACCAGCGCGGGCACGCCACCGTGGAGCCGTGGCACCTGCTGCTGTCGCTGCTGGACACCGAGGGCTCGACCGCTGCCGGCCTGCTGCGCGCCGTCGGGGCCGACCCCGCCGAGCTGCGCCGGGCCGCCCAGCGTGCGGTCGACGCGCTGCCCGCCGCGCGCGGCTCCAGCATCGCGGAGCCCACCCTGGCCCGCGAGTTCGTCAACGCCATCGGTGCCGCCGAGCAGATCGCCCGGCCGCTCGGCGACGAGTACACCTCCACCGAACACCTGCTGGCCGGGCTGGCCCGGGTCGGCGGTGCCGTCTCCGGTGCGCTCACGTCGGCCGGCGCCACCGAGGAGACGCTGGTCGCCGCGTTCCCGACCGTGCGCGGTGGGGACCGTCGGGTCACCACGGCCGACCCGGAGCAGACCTACCAGGCGTTGGCCAAGTACGGCGTCGACCTGACCGCGAGCGCGCGGGACGGCAAGATCGACCCGGTGATCGGGCGGGACTCCGAGATCCGCCGGGTGATCCAGGTGCTGTCCCGGCGTACCAAGAACAACCCGGTGCTGATCGGCGAGCCCGGTGTCGGCAAGACCGCCATCGTCGAGGGCCTGGCCCAGCGGATCGTCGCCGGTGACGTGCCCGAGTCGCTGCGGGACAAGAAGCTCGTCTCGCTCGACCTCGGTGCGATGGTCGCCGGTGCGCAGTACCGGGGTCAGTTCGAGGAGCGCCTCAAGTCCGTCCTGGAGGAGATCAAGAACTCCGACGGCCAGGTCATCACGTTCCTCGACGAACTGCACACGGTGGTCGGCGCGGGCAAGGGCGAGGGCTCGATGGACGCCGGCAACATGCTCAAGCCGATGCTGGCCCGGGGCGAGCTGCGCATGGTCGGCGCGACCACGCTGGACGAGTACCGCGAGCACATCGAGAAGGACCCGGCCCTGGAGCGGCGCTTCCAGCCGGTGCTGGTCGGCGAACCCACCGTCGAGGACACCATCGGCATCCTGCGGGGGCTCAAGGAGCGCTACGAGGTCCACCACGGCGTACGCATCACCGACGCCGCCCTGGTCGCCGCCGCCGCGCTCTCCGACCGGTACATCACCGACCGCTTCCTGCCGGACAAGGCGATCGACCTGGTCGACGAGTCGGCGTCCCGGCTCCGGATGGAGATCGACTCCCGGCCGGTCGAGGTGGACGAGATCGAGCGGGCGGTACGCCGGCTGGAGATCGAGGAGATGGCGCTGGCCAAGGAGCCGGACGCCGCCTCCGCCGTACGCCTGGAACGGCTGCGCAAGGAACTGGCCGACAAGCGTGAGCAGCTCACCGTGCTCTCCGAGCGCTGGCACCTGGAGAAGAGCCACATCACCAAGCTCTCCACCGCCAAGGAGGAGTTGGAGCGGTTGGGTGGTGAGGCGGAGCGGGCCGAGCGCGACGGCGAGTTGGAACGCGCCGCCGAGCTGCGCTACGGCCGCATCCCGGCGCTCCAGACCGAGCTGACGAAGGCCGAGGAGGAACTGGCCCGGTTGCAGTCCGCGGGCGCGATGCTCAAGGAGGAGGTCGGCGCGGACGACATCGCGGCGGTCGTCGCCTCCTGGACCGGCATCCCCGCCGGCCGCCTGCTGGAGGGCGAGACCGCCAAGCTGCTCCGGATGGAGGAGTCGCTGCGCGAGCGGGTCGTCGGCCAGGCCGAGGCGGTGGGCGCGGTCTCCGACGCGGTACGCCGTGCCCGTGCCGGTGTCGCCGACCCGGACCGCCCGACCGGCAGCTTCCTCTTCCTCGGCCCGACCGGGGTGGGCAAGACCGAGCTGGCGAAGGCGCTCGCCGAGTTCCTCTTCGACGACGAGCGGGCGATGGTCCGCATCGACATGAGCGAGTACGGCGAGAAGCACTCGGTGGCCCGGCTGGTCGGCGCTCCGCCCGGCTACGTCGGCTACGAGGAGGGCGGCCAGCTGACCGAGGCGGTGCGTCGTCGGCCGTACTCGGTGATCCTCCTCGACGAGGTGGAGAAGGCCCACCCGGACGTCTTCGACATCCTGCTCCAGGTGCTCGACGACGGCCGGCTCACCGACGGTCAGGGTCGTACCGTCGACTTCCGCAACGCGATCCTGATCCTCACCTCGAACCTCGGGTCGGCGGTGATCAGTGATCTGACGCTCGCCGAGGAGCAGCGCCGGGAGGGCGTCCTCGCGGTGGTCCGGTCGCACTTCAAGCCGGAGTTCCTCAACCGGCTCGACGACATCGTGGTCTTCGCCGCACTCCGGGGCGACGACCTGCGCTCCATCGTGGACATCCAGTTGGCCCGCCTGCGCAAACGGCTGGCCGACCGCCGGCTCTCGCTGGACGTCACCGACGCGGCGCGGGGCTGGTTGGCCGAGCACGGGTACGACCCGATCTACGGCGCCCGGCCGCTGCGCCGACTGGTCCAGTCGGCGATCGGCGACCAGCTCGCCAAGGCGCTGCTCGCCGGCCAGATCCGCGACGGCGACACGGTGCGGGTGGAGCTCGCCGACGCCAAGGACGGCCTGTCGGTGAGCACCGCCTGACCCGTACCCACGATGCCGGAGATCCCCGCCGCCCCCGTCTCGGCGGGCGGCGGCGGGCCGTCCGGGTGAGGATGGAGACATGTTCGGGATCGGGCGCAGGAAGGACCCGGAGCTGACCGCTGCCGTCGCGGCCCTGGCCGCCGCCGGCCGCGTCGCCTTCGGCGGGGTCGGGATCGCGGGCGCGACGCTGCCGGAGACCGAGGCATACCAGCGCGTCGCGGCGATCGCGGCCGACCACCCCGACGAGGTACGCGGGCAGCTCGACCGCCTGCTCACCACCGGCTCTCCGGCAGCCCGGGTGTACGCCGCCACGCTGCTCGAACAGCTCGACGCGGCGGCCGGGCGGACGGCCTGGAACAGGCTGCGTTCCGATCCGGCGGAGGTGGACACCGCCGTCGGGTGCGTGCTGGACCGCACCACGGTCGGCGAGTACGCCGCCCGACGACTCGACGATTCGTGATCCGACGGCCGGTCGGCTCCGTCCGATCGGTGCTGCCGGATCTTGTCTGATCCTCCTACGCTCCGTGCCATGACCGCGACCGCCGAAGATCCGGCCGCCGTACCCCCGCCTCGACCACCCCGCCCCGGCACCGTCACCGTGGCCTTCTGGTTGCAGCTCACGATCGCGCTGATCCTGTTCGGACTCGTCGCGCTGGTGGTCGTCGAGGCGTTCCAGTGGGACGCCGCGATCGACCGGGCGGCGCGCCAGGTGCCCGACGCCGACCCCGACGAGGTACGCGCCGAGCGGGTCAGCAGCGTGACCATGTCGCTGGTCCTCGGCATCCCCGCCCTTGCCCTGGGGCTCTGGATGGCGCTGACCGCGGTCGGCGTCCGCCGGGGCAGCAACGTCGCCCGGGTCATGGTCTTCGCGGCCGGTGGTGCCGAACTGCTGCTCTGCTTCTTCCAGGCGTGCGCCGGTTTCTTCTTCGTTCCGTTCATCGCGTTCGCGGCGTCCGGGGCGGTCGAGATGGAGGAAGGCCCACCACCGGACGACTTCTGGCAGGAGTCGGACTTCTTCGAGGCGCTGTACGGCGAGCCGCGCCTCTTCGAGACGGTGTTCTTCCCGCTGGCCGGTCTCGGCGTCCTGACGGTGGTGACCCTCACCGCGGTGGTCGTGCTGATGTTGGCGATTCCGCCGGCCAACCGCTGGTTCGTGCCGAAGCCCGAGCCGGCCGGGCCGCTGACCGCCGGAGGCGACATCCCGAACGCCTACCTCGCCGGCTACCCACTCCCGACGCCCTACTACCCCGCCCCCGGCTATCCGCTGCCGCCGGGCTATCCGGTCCCGCCCGGCCATCCCGCGCCGTTCGGCGGTCCCGTCCCGACCGGCTACGTCGTGCCTCCCAGCTTTCCGCTGCCGCCCGGCTACCCGGTGCCGCCCGGCTACCCCGTGCCGCCCGGCTACCCCGTGCCGCCCGGCTACCCCATGCCCGTGCCGCCCGGTTATCCCGTCCCGCCCGGTTATCCCGTGCCGACTGGGCAGCCCGCACCGGCAGGCGAACCACCTGCGTCGTCGGGTGAGCAACCACCGCCGTCGGACGATGACCCGGGTGAAACCGGCCAGGGCGACCGATCGGCCCCGGATCCGGGCGGGAACGGACGATAGTCGACCGGCGACGGCTTAACCCGCGCCGGTCACGGCTACCGTCGTCACCGAAATACCTGGGGAGGTGACGGGTGGACGACGTGACGGCGTACCTGGTGATCGCGCTCGGGTGTCTGCTGGCCGGGCTGGCCGTCGTCGTGCTCGTGGCGCGGCGGCGGGGCCGGCCGACGACCGCGCCCGGTCGGCGCGTCGCGGCCGGGCCGTCGACGGACCCGCGTCGCATCGAGGTCGGTGACATCGTCGAGATCGGTGACCTGTCGTACCGGGTACGCGGATCGATCCGGCTGGTCGAGGGCGAGTGGAGTTGGGCCGAGCACCTGCTCGACGACGACAGCGGGCGTCCTCGCCTGTCGGTCGCCGAGAGCCCGGAGTTCGCGCTGGTGCTCTGGGAGCCACAGCCGGGAAGGGTGCGGACCGTCGGTGTCCCGGCGGTCGATGTCGCCGGGCGACGGTACGACTGGCACGAGTCCGGCCAGGCCCGGTACACCGCGACCGGGCTGACCGGGCTCCCCCCGACCGGGACGATGCGGTACCACGACTACCGGGCACCGGGCGGGGCGCGGCTCACCTTCGAGGCGTACGGCGAGGCGGGCTGGGAGGTCGCGCTGGGCCGCCGGCTGGATGAGGGCGACGTGACGGTGCACCCGCAGGGACGCGGATCGTGAGAGCGACACCGGTTCGGCTCGACAGCGACCCGCGCCGACATCACCGAGGGCGGATCTGGGTACACCGCTCCCGAGCCGGGCGGCTGGTGCGTCCGCTCACCTGCTCAGCGCCGATCCTGGCGTTGCGGAGGAGGACGCGCCGTCCAGACGGCGTCGTGTCGTGCCGGGTTGGCCTGTTGCCGATACGGTGAGTCGCGTTCCAGGGAGGGAGAAAGATGGTCGACCCGAAAAACACCCCGGCCCGGCAGCGGCCGGGTGTGGTGACGATATCCACCTACTTGCTGTTGCTCTTCGCGATCTGCCAACTGATCAGTGTGGTCGTGTCGCTGGCCACGATCGGCACCGTCCGTGAGGTGATGGACGAGGCGTACCGCGATTCCACGGTCGAAGGAGCGGAGAGCCTCGGCGACTTCACCGTCGTCCTCGGCGTCGCCACCGCAATCTTCCTTCTCGTCGTGGCGCTCGCGCTGTTCGGCCTGGGCCTGCTGAACCTGCGTGGCAAGAACGGCGCCCGGATCGCCACCTGGGTGGTCGGCGGCATCATGCTCTGCTGCACCGGTTTCAGTCTGCTCAGCGGGCTGGCCGGCGGCCTCACCACGCCCGGTGCCGAGACCAGCGGCGACATGCCGAGCACCGAGGAGGTCCAGCGCCGGCTGGAGGAGGCGCTGCCCGGCTGGGTCACCCCGGTCAGCCTCCTGCTCGGTGTGATCAGCCTGCTCGCGCTCCTGGCCGCGCTGATCCTGCTGGCACTGCCGAAGGCGAACGAGTTCTTCCGCAAGCCGACCCAGCAGTGGGAGCCGCCGATGCCCGGCGGCAGCTACCCGAGCCAGCCCGGCTACCCGCAGGCACCGGGCTACCCGGGCACCTCGCCGCAGTCCGGCGAGCCGGGCTACCCGGGCACCTCGCCGCAGTCGGCCGAGCCGGGCTACCCGCCCACTCCGGGTCAGCCGCCCGCCGGCGGGCCGGGCGACGGTCCGGGTGGACAGCCTCCCCAGTACGGCGGTCCGGGCCAGCCCGGCGACCAGCCGCCGACCGACCGGCCGAACTGATCGGTCGAACCGACCGCCGGTGAGTTAGGCGCGACTGCGACGGTCCCTCCGAGTAGGTTGCAACCCGAACACCTACCGGAGGGACTCGTCGTGTCGTACCCCGAACAGGCGCCGCCCCGCCGGCCGGCCGTGGTCGTGACGGCCGTGGTGGTGCTGGTCGTGATGGCGGTGGGTGCGTTCGGGTACGCCGTGACCGGCCTGAGTGCCGTCGGCGGCACGGTGTCCCGGTTCCGTGCGGCGGCCGTCGGCACGTCGGCCGACTCCGCCCAGGTCGACGCGATGGTGACCCTGCTGCGGGGTGTGGTGGTGGGAGCGGCCGTGCTGAGCGTGCTCGCGGCCCTGCTCCTCGCCGGCCTCGCGGTGGGCCTGGCCGGCCGGCGACCCGCCGCACGGGTGTCCACGTGGGTGGTCGCCGGTCTCGGGGCGCTCCTCGGTTGCTGCGGCATCGGGGCCCTGCTGATCCAACGCGCCACGCCCCTGGACTTCGGCGACGACCAGGCCGCCGCCGAACTCGTCGCTCTGGTGGCGGACGCCTACCCGTCGTGGTGGATTCCGGTCACTACCACCCTTTCGGTCGGGCAGGTGCTCGGTTACCTTGTGGTAGCCGTACTGCTGGCGATGCCGTCCGCCAACGCCTGGTTCCGTCGCCACCCGGTGCCCCCGCACCACCCCCACCCGCCGCACCACCCGCCGTCCGCGTACCCGCCGCCGGTCGCGCCGCACCAGACCTATCCGCCGCCCGGGGCGCCGCCGTCGTCCCCGTACCCACCGAGGTGAACAGACCCGTGACGCCCGACCAGCCGAGCACCGAGCGATGGGCGTTGATCACCGGGGCGAGCGCGGGAATCGGGGCGGCCTTCGCCGACCGGCTCGCCGCCGACGGATGGCACCTGGTGCTGGTCGCCCGGGACGGTGACCGACTGGCGGCGCAGGCCGCCGAGCTGACCGGCCGGTACGGCGTCGAGACCGAGATCCTGCCGGCCGACCTGTCCACCGACGACGGCTGTGCCGAGGTGGAGCGACGGCTCGCCGCCGCACCGCCGATCGGGCTTCTGGTCAACAACGCCGGCATCAGTCTGAACAAACCGTTCCTCAGGTCGAGCCTCGACGACGAGACCCGCCTGCTCCGGCTCAACGTGCACGCGGTGATGCGTTTGACACTCGCTGCGCTGCTCACGATGACCGAACGGCGGGATGGGGCAGTGATTAATGTCTCTTCCGTCGCGGGTTTCGGTGCGATCATGCCGGGATCGACGTACTCCGCCAGCAAGGCGTGGGTCACGAACTTCAGTGAGTCCGTCGGCCAGTCCGCCCGCCCCTTCGGCGTCCGCGTGATGGCGCTCTGTCCCGGCTACACGCGGACCGAATTCCACCAGCGAGCCGGCATCGACATGTCGAAAACTCCCGAGTGGTTGTGGCTCAACGCGTCCGCCGTGGTCGAAGAAGCCTTGCGTGACCTGCGAAAAGGCAAGTTGGTCAGCGTTCCATCGTGGAAGTACAAGCTGGCTGTCGCCGGTCTGCGGCACGCCCCGCGCGGGTTGCTGGACCGGGTCGCCCGTGACACCCGTGGACGCATCGGCCGCGATCGCGGTTGACCGCGACACGTCGTCGACCGGTACGGCGGCGACGGGTGCGGCATCACTCGATCCGAACCGCAGGTCAACGTAGCGTAGTCGGACATCGCCACTCATCTGTCCCCCGGAAGGGTTGCCCAGGGTGGCCCGTCCACCCGGCACACAGACTTGCGCAGTACCCTCTATCGCCATGGGGGACCACGACGACCTGCGTAAATTCATCTCCGACCTGGCTGTGGTCCATGGCCGGGTAGTGCTCTCCTCCGGGCAGGAGGCCGACTGGTACGTCGATCTGCGTCGCATCACGCTCCATAACCGGGCGGCCCCCTTGGTCGGTCGGGTGATGCGGGAGTTGACCGCCGACTGGTCGTACGACGCGGTCGGTGGCCTGACATTGGGCGCCGACCCGATCGCCATGTCGATGCTGCACGCGACCGGCCGTCCGTTGGACGCGTTCGTGGTGCGGAAAGCGGGCAAGGCGCACGGGTTGCAACGCCGAATCGAAGGCCCCGACGTGACCGGACGTCGGGTGCTGGCGGTGGAGGACACCTCCACCACCGGCGGAAGTGTGATGACCGCCGTCGAGGCCCTTCGCGAGGCCGGGGCCGACGTGGTGGGGGTGGCGGTTATCGTTGATCGTGGTGCCGGCGACGCGGTGCGAGCCGCCGGATTGCCCTATCGGGCGGCCTATACGTTGGCTGACCTCGGCCTTGTGGCGTAAAAGTCTGCCGATTCGGATCTGCTGATATGCAGCCGGATCGATGCTGCTGGTGGAAGGATGGAATACGTGGGAACTGCGTTGGCCGAAATGACTATGCCTCAGATCTCGCCGCTTGCCGGCGAGCCGATCGAACGTGCCGACGCCGAGCGGCTGGCAGGGGTCCTCAAGGCCCTTGCCGACCCCGCCCGGCTGCGGCTGCTCAGCCTGATCCAGTCGGCGCCCGAGGGCGAGGCGTGCGTGTGCGATTTGACCGCACCGCTCGGTCTCTCGCAGCCGACCGTCAGCCACCACCTGCGTATCCTCACCGAGGCCGGCTTGCTGGAGCGGGAGAAGCGTGGTGTGTGGGCCTACTACCGGCTGGTGCCGAGTGCGATCGCGACGATCGCCGACCTGCTGACTCCGCCGCGGAAGCGGGCCACCAAGAAGGCTCGCTGAACCGGAACCGCTTGGTGGCCGCCCAGCCGGGCAGCCACCAAGCGGTGGACGTCAGCGCACCTGCGTCGGCTCGTCGTCGTACGCCTCGGTGAGCGCGCGGGCGGCCCGGTTCACCCGGCGTCGCTCGGCTACCACCATGGCCAGGACCACGGCGAGGCCCAGCAGGAACAGCGCGGTGATGGGCAGGATGCCGTCACCGGGCGCCTGCAGGGTCCGGTCCTCGGACTGCCATGGCCAGAGCGAGCGCAGGCTGCCGATCAGGGCGCCGGACATCACCGCCAGAGTCATCCGACGGTGCTTGTCCAGCAGCCACTGCAGCAGCTTGACGAAGAGCGCCAGGCCGATGACCATGCCTGCGGCGAAGATTGCCAGATAGCCGAAGTCCCGGTCGTTGACGGCGGCGATGGTCGGTTCGTAGAGACCGACGGTGAGCAGCAGGAACGATCCGGAGACACCGGGCATCACCAGCGCGCAGACCGCGAACGCCGCCACGATCAGCAGGATCAGCGGGTGCGGTTCGAGGGTGGCCTGCGGTAGGCCGGTGAGCGTGAACGTGACCGCCACGGCGACCACCAGGGCCACCACCTCTCGGGCGCGCCATGGCTTGCCGACCATCGAGACCGGCACCAGCACCGAGGCGAGCACCAGGCCGAGGAAGAGGCCACGGGTGTGCTCGGGGTAGCCGGTCAGTAACGGCTCCAGCAGCTTCGCGGCGAGCAGCAGGCCGGGCACCATCCCGATCATCAACGGGATCACCACGTCCCAGTGGGCCTGCCGCATCTGGTGTCCCGCCCGCGTCCAGCCACGTCCACGCGGTACGTCCGACGTCGCGTACCGGACGGCGTTCACCACGTGACCGGCGGACACGATCAGCCGTTCGTACACCCCGGTGACCAGCGCGATGGTGCCACCGCTGACCCCTGGCACGGCTTCCGCCACCCCGATGGCCCCACCGCGTAGGACATGGCCTACCCGTTCGCCCAATGCCATGAAGAATCCGTCTCCTGCCTCGCTCGCCCGGTCGCCGGAGCGGCGCCCGCCACGGCCGCCCAGGCTACCGGGATCGCGAGCAATGCCCGGTTGGCGTCAGAGACGGGGGTCCACCGGCTCGGACTCGCAGGCCAGGATCGCGAAGACCAACTCGTGCCGACGCCACAGCGGGGCACCGTCGACCAACGCGTCCACCGCGGCCAGTCCCAGCCCGTGCTCACGCAGCGCCATCCCGCGTTTGCGTCCCAGGGAGCGCTTGCGCAGCGCGGCCAACTCCTCCGGCTCGGTGTAGCCGGGACCGTAGATGATCCGCAGGTACTCCCGTCCCCGGCACTTGATGCCCGGCTGGAGCAGCGAGCCCCGTTCGCTGCGGGCCGCCGGACCGGCGTACGGCTTGACCACCATGCCCTCGCCGCCGGCCCCGGTCAGCTCCAGCCACCAGTGGGTCGCGGCCTGTACCGCGTCCGGGTCGCCGAGGTCGACCACCTGGCGTCGGGTCGGCGTGAAGAACTCCGGGTCCGCCGCGCAGAGCCGGTCGGCCTGGGCCAGGTGCCAGCCGTGGTCGCGGTCGGCGTACCCGGCGGAACCGCCGGCCAGCACCGCGAACGGGGCCAACGTCACCCCGCGTAACCCGTCCGTGGGTCCCACGTACGCCCGGTAGGCGGACGTGTAGGCGAGCACGTCGTCCCGGCGACGGGCGGTCCGGTCGCGCAGCGCGGTCACGTCCAGCCCGCGCGCGGCGGCGGCGTCCAGCGAGTCCAGTGCCGCCGGCAGGGCCGCCCGGCCGGCGGCACCGACCCCGGCGTACTGCTCCCGGATGAGGCCACCGGCCTTCGCCGACCAGGGCAGCAGTTCACAGTCGAGCAACAGCCAGTCGGTCTCCATCTCTGCCCAGAGCCCGGCGGCGGTCACCGCCGCGCGGACCCGGTCGAGCAGTTCGGTGTCGAGCGGTTCGCCGAAGAACGGCCGTCCGGTGCGGGTGTGGACCACCCCGCCGCCCGGTCCGAACGGGCCACCGTTCGGCTCCCGGCAGACCAGCACCACCGCGCGGGAGCCCATGTGCTTCTCCTCGCAGACCACCCGGTCCACCCCGGCCGCCCGGTAGTCGGCGAACGCCTCCGTCGGGTGTTCCAGGTAGCCGTCGACGCGGGACGTCGAGCAGGGCGCCATGGTCGGCGGCAACCAGACCAGCCGGCGCGGGTCGACCGCGAAGCGGCTCATCACCTCCAACGCGGCGGCGGCGTTCTCCGCCGGCACCGTCAACGAGCCGTACGTGTGCTCCACGTGCCGCCGCCCGGCCACGTCGGTCAGCTCCAGCACCTCGTCGGGGCGGGACGGAGCGGCGACGAGCGGGCGCACCGGGGCGTACCACTCGCGTTCCGCCGGCACCGAGACCAGCTCGCGTTCCGGGTAGCGCAGCGCGGTCAGCCGCCCACCGAAGACGCACCCGGTGTCGACGCAGATGGTGTTGTTGATCCACTCGGGCTCGGGGGTGGGGGTGTGGCCGTAGACGACGGTGGCCGCACCCCGGTACTCGCGGGCCCACGGGTAGCGCACCGGCAGGCCGTACTCGTCGGTCTCGCCGGTCGTCTCGCCGTACAGCGCGAAGGCGCGTACCCGGCCGGAGGCGCGGCCCTGGTACTCCTCCTTGAGCCCGGCGTGCGCGACCACCAGCCGGCCGCCGTCGAGCAGGTAGTGGCTGACCAGCCCGTCGACGAAGGTGGCCACCTCGGCGGTGAACTCGGCAGGCTCGGCCGCCAACTGGTCCAGCGTCTCGGCCAGGCCGTGCGCCACCTTCACGTTGCGCCCGCGCAGCTTGCGCAGCAGCTTCTGCTCGTGGTTGCCGGGTACGCAGAGCGCGTGCCCGGCCGCGACCATCCCCATCACCAGGCGGAGCACCCCGGGCGAGTCCGGGCCGCGGTCCACCAGGTCACCGACGAACACGGCGGTACGCCCCGACGGGTGGGTCGCGTCCACCGGGCGACCCGCCTCGTCGTGGTGCAGCCGCCAGCCCAGCCGGAGCAGCAACGTCTCCAGTTCCGCCCGGCAGCCGTGCACGTCACCGACGATGTCGAACGGCCCGGTCAGCTCCCGGCGGTCGTTGAACATCCGCTCGTACCGGATCTCGGCGCGGTCGATCTCGTCGGTGCCGCGCAGGACGTGCACCTTGCGGAAGCCCTCCCGGGCCAACTGGCCGTAGCTGCGACGCAGGTCGCGTGACATCCGGGCGAGCACCTGCCGACCCAAGGTGCGGTCGCTGCGCGCCTCCGTACGCTCCCAGGCCAGCGCCTCCGGCACGTCCAGCACGATCGCCACCGGCAGCACGTCGTGCTCCCGGGCGACGCGGACCAGGCCGGCGCGGGCGTGCGGCTGGAGGTTGGTGGCGTCGACCACGGTGAGTCGACCGGCACGCAGCCGCTTGGCGGCCACGTAGTGCAGCGCGTCGAAGGCGTCGGCGGAGGCGGACTGGTCGTTCTCGTCGTCGGCGACCATCGCCCGGAACGCGTCCGAGGAGAGCACCTGGCTGGGCGCGAAGTGCCGGCCGGCGAACGTCGACTTGCCGGAGCCCGAGACTCCGACCAACGCCACCAGCGCCAGCTCGGGGATGTCCAGGACGCTCATGATCGCTCCTTGGAATAAGGAAGGGCACCTTGTTAACGCCTCCGGTAGAGCAAGGGCCCCCTATTAACTTTCAGATCCGGGTGAACGCTCAGATCCGGGTGAACACGGCGAGCTGGGTGGGAGCGCCCACCTCCGGGTCGTCGTCGCCGACGCCGGACGAGGCGGCCGTGTAGCCGTACGTCGCGCAGACTCGGCGCACCCAGTCGGCGAACTCGGCGCGGGACCACTCGAACCGGTGGTCGGGATGCCGGAAGGCACCCGGCGTCAGCCCCTCGTACCGCACGTTGTGCTCGACGTTCGGCGTGGTCACCACGACCGTCGTCGGTCGGGCGTACCCGAACACGCTGTCCTCCAGCGCCGGCAGCCGAGGCGGATCGACGTGCTCGACCACCTCCATCAGCACCGCCGCGTCGTACCCGCGCAACCGGTCGTCCCGATAGGTCAACGCGGACTGCCGCAGCGTCACCCGGTCGCGCTGACGCTCGGGCAACCGGTCCAGCCGCAGCCGCCGGGCGGCCGACGCGAGCGCCTGGGCGGAGACGTCGGTGCCGACGATCTCGGTGAACCGCCGGTCCCCGATCAGCGTCGCCAGCAACGTGCCCCCGCCACAGCCCAGGTCCAGCACCCGATGCGCACCGGCAGCCACCAGCGCGGCGTGCACCGCCGTCCGGCGGCGCGCGGCCAGCGACGCCCGGGCCCCGCCCGCGCGGGCCGGCACCTCGTCCACGTCGTCGTCCGCCGTCGGCTCGTCGACGGGCCGCTGGGCGGCCAGGCGCTCCAACGCCGCACCGGCCAGCGCCCGCCGGTGCGCCAGGTAGCGGCGGGCGATCAGCGCACGCTCCGGGTGGTCACCGAGCCAACCCGCGCCCGCCCGCAACAGCTTGTCGACCTCGTCCGGCGCCACCCAGTAGTGCTTCGCGTCGTCCAGCACGGGCAGCAGGACGTACAGGTGGTTGAGCGCGTCGGCCACCCGCAGCGTGCCGGTGAGGGTCAGATCGACGTACCGGCTGTCGCCCCACTCCGGGTACGCCTCGTCGAGCGGGACGGCGGTCGCGGTGACGGCCCAACCGAGCGGAGTGAAGAGGCGTACGGCCACGTCGGCGCCGCCCCGGCAGCGCAGCACCGGCACCCGTACCTCCAGCGGGATGGCCGTACCCGCCAACTCCGGGCGGTCCCGCGACTCGCCGCGCAACGCCGACCGGAACACCCGCGACAGCGCCGAGGCGAGCAGGCTGGACGCGGCGTACTGCCGGTCGTTGACGTACCGCCCGAGGGTGAAGGTCTCCGGCGTGGTGGCCGAGTGGCGGCCCCGACCCCGGCCCTGCGCGGCGAGCTTCGCCGGGTCGACGTCGAGCAGCAGCGCGGCGGTGCAGCGCCGCTCCCCGGCCTCGGGATAGAAGACGTGCGCGGTGCCGACGGGCACGTCGAAGGTGTGCGTGCGGTCGGGGTGCTTGACCAGGAGATGGCCCAGGTCGGTCGCGGGGTGGTGCGTGGTGGTCAGGGTGAGCAGCACGCGGCTCATCGTGCCAGGTTGGTCGATCTTGCGTCTGCGGGTTTTTGCGGGGATGGTTGCGGTGGGGGTTTCGCGGGCTCACTCGGGGTGGGTTTCCGGGGAGCCCCACCCGCTCCGGGCGGTCAGGCTTGATCCCTGCGCGGGTGGGGCTCCCCGGAAACCTGACGTGCGCATGCGCCGTCGGAGGCCGAGGGGAGGGCGTGCTGCTCCGGGGAGAGCCGGGGGAGGTGCGTGCTGCTCCTGGGGGGCGTGCGGGGAGGGGGCGGAGGGAGAGGAGCTGGGAGGTCAGCGGTAGTCGTCTTCGTCAGGGGCTACTACGCGGGCCTGCTCCATGGCGTCCCAGTCGGCGACCTCCAGGCCGCGGTGCGGTTCGTCCTCGACCTCGGCGGGGTTGACCACCGTGGCCTGCTCGACCGCGTCGGCCGGCTCGGCCTCCAGGTCGCGTTCGTCAGCGCTGAGGTGGTCGCCGGGGGCGAAGTCCTCGCCGGGCTGGCCCATTCGGTGCCTCCGGGATGTCGGTGGACGGTACCGCTCCACGGTACGGGCTGTGCCGGTGTCGCGCTGGGAACCGGCACGCCACCCGGCGGGGCGAAGAGCGCACCCGGGGTACGGCCGAGTCGGGCGAATCGGCCCACCGGCGGGCCGCCCCGATGCCAGGATGGTCCCGTGGGCTTCCTCATCCGGCTGGTGACGACCGCCGTCGCACTGTGGATCACCACGCTGATCGTGCCGGGGGTCGAGGTGACCGGGCGCACCGGCTACGACACCGTGTTCACCCTGTTGATCGTGGCGTTGATCTTCGGGGTGATCAACGCGGTGCTCAAGCCGTTGATCAAAGTGGTGGGCTGCGTCTTCTACCTGCTGACCCTCGGCCTGTTCGCGCTGGTGGTCAACGCGCTGTTGTTCCTGCTGACGGACTGGATCGCCGGCACCCTCGACCTGCCGTTCCACGTGGACGGCTTCTGGGCCGCCTTCTGGGGAGCCATCGTGATGGCGGTGGCGACCTGGCTGATCAGCGTCGTGGTGCCGGACCGTGCGGACCGTCGGTGAGCCGTCCGGCGCCGGGCCGGTTGTGCCGGGCTGGTCCAGCTACGGGATACTGCCCGCGTAGGACAGCGCGGTCCGGCGCACCAATGGCGATCAGGCGGCCATCCGGCCGACCGCCAACGGAGTTTCGCGCGGCTGCCCGGCCGACCGTCGACAGGCGGCCGAACGGCCGGCGCACGAAGAGCGGCGGCCGCACGGCCGTCAGCGGCAAGTAAGGAGCGTTCGACATGCCCATCGCTTCCCCCGAGGCTTACGCCGAGATGCTGGACCGCGCCAAGGCCGGCCGGTACGCGTACCCGGCGATCAACGTGACGTCGTCCCAGACGCTCAACGCGGCGCTCAAGGGCTTCGCCGACGCGGAGAGCGACGGCATCATCCAGGTCTCCACCGGTGGCGCCGAGTACCTCTCCGGCCCGTCGGTGAAGGACATGGTCACCGGCGCGGTGGCGTTCGCCGCGTACGCGCACGAGGTGGCCAAGAAGTACCCGGTCAACATCGCGCTGCACACCGACCACTGCCCGAAGGACAAGCTGGACAAGTTCGTCCGGCCGCTCATGGCCATCTCGCAGGAGCGGGTCAAGAACGGCCAGGAGCCGCTGTTCCAGTCGCACATGTGGGACGGCTCGGCCGTGCCGGTCGCGGAGAACCTGGAGATCGCCGAGCAGCTTCTCGCCGAGGCCGCCAAGGGCAAGATCGTCCTGGAGATCGAGGTCGGCGTCGTCGGCGGTGAAGAGGACGGCGTCGAGAACGCCATCAACGACAAGCTCTACACCACGGTCGAGGACGGACTCGCCATGGTCGAGTCGCTGGGCCTGGGCGAGAAGGGCCGCTACATGGCCGCCCTGACCTTCGGCAACGTGCACGGCGTCTACAAGCCGGGCAACGTCAAGCTGCGGCCCGAGGTGCTCAAGCAGATCCAGGACGCCGTCGGCGCCAAGTACGGCAAGGACAAGCCGCTCAGCCTGGTCTTCCACGGTGGATCCGGCTCGCTGCTGTCCGAGATCCGCGAGGCGCTGGACTACGGCGTGGTGAAGATGAACATCGACACCGACACGCAGTACACCTTCTCCCGGCCGGTGGCGGACCACATGTTCCGCAACTACGACGGCGTGCTCAAGGTCGACGGCGAGGTCGGCAACAAGAAGCTGTACGACCCCCGGGTGTGGGGCAAGGCCGCCGAGACCGGCATGGCCGCCCGGGTCGCGGAGGCCTGCGAGCACCTGCGCTCGACCGGTACCACGATGACCAAGTGACGTCCTGACGTCGCCGCCGACGGCGGCCGGTTCCTCCCACGGGGCCGGCCGCCGTCGCGTTTCTGGGCTTCGTGCAAGGAGGGGTCCCCTACTAACGCCTGGTGTATAGCAGGGGTCCCTTCCTTACACCGAGAACGGAGCTTTCTCCGCCGACGGTCGGAGGAGCAGACGGACCGCCTCGTGCACGTCGTCGGTGAGGTGCACGGTGCCGGAGAGGTCGCCGAACGGCGACGTGGACAGCAGGGGCTTCAGCAGTGACTCCACCGGCAGTTCCGAGGTCCAGTACTCGCGGTCCAGGAACACGTACGCCCCGCTGGCCCCGTCCGTGCCGTAGTAGGTCTTCGTGGCCGCCTGGAACACCTCCTGCACCGTGCCCGCGCGGCCGGGTGCGAAGACGATCCCGCCCCGGGCCAGCCGCAGGATGGTGTCCTCGCGGATGGCGTTGGAGAAGTACTTGGCGATCCGGCCGGCGAACAGGTTCGCCGGTTCGTGGCCGTAGAGCCAGGTCGGCACCGCCAGCCCGCCACAGTTGGCCCAGTCCAGGTCGCCGGTGGTCAGCGCGGCGGAGTCGGCCCGGTACGCGACGGCCGGCTCGCCGTCGTCCTCCGGTGGTGGCGTGACCGAGCGGCCGAACAGCTCCCGCACCCGCAGCGCCGCCGCCGTGTAGCGGTCGTGGTCGGTGAAGTCGGGTGCGGCGGCGAGCAGGTCGATGGCGGCGGTGAGGTCCTCGGCCGACCGGGTCGACAGGTACGCGCCCAGGTTGGCGGCCTCCATCACACCCGGGCCGCCGCCGGTCACCACCAGGCGGTGGGCCCGCGCCAGCTCCCAGCCCAGCACGGCGGCCGTCCGGTACGGCGCGCTGCCTCGGCGTACGGCGTGCCCGCCCATCACCCCGACGACGGACTGCGGTCCGTGCGTGGCCAGCCAGGCCCGGGTGGCGTCGGCCAGCGCGTTGTCCACGCCGTGGTCGTGCAACCGCTGGCCGAGCGCTTCGCGTACGTCGGGGAGTGCCCCGCCGTGCGCGCGGAAGTGCGCGTACACGCGGCTGTCGTACATCGCCTCGAAGCCGCCCTCGGTGAAGCCGGCGGCCAGTTCCTCGGGGGTGTAGAGGTGCGGTGGCTGGGTCGGGTACGGCAGCCCGGAGAAGGGCGGCACCACGTTCGCGCCGCGCCGGACCAGGTCCGCGCCGACCTGCCGGGAGGCGAAGCGGCAGCCGACGAAGAGGGCTCCGGCGACCTCGATGTCGCTGAGGTCGGGGACCGGGTCCAGGTCCAGCCGGAGCCCCTGGACGGTCAGCCCGACCAGGGTTCCGTCGGCGAGCCGTTGATCGAGTTCGGCCCGGGTCTGGATCTCGTTCAACCAGGTGTGCGGCTCGATGACGTCCGCGGGGGGTGGGGTCGGCACCCGGCCATCCTGCCCGGTTGCCGCAACCGTGCCCGAGCTGACCCCGACCGGCTGGGAAAGGTGGCGGGAGCCCGGCGGCCTGGCCGAGCTCCCGCAACTCCGGTTCCTGGGGAGGCTCCGGTCTTTTAGTTGTAGTGGAAAGGACCGGGCGGCGGCATGGGCCGCAGGCGTGACGGACCTCTCGGCCGTTCAGCCAGCCGGCTCGCCGGACCCCCTCGCGGGCCATGGCCGGAAGCGGGTTGAATGGGACGATGCAGAACCTCTTGCCGGAGCCCCCGGCCACGCTCCTGCCCGCACACGACGAGGCCGACGCCACGCTGGCCACGGCCGAGCAGGACGGCGGCGACGAGGCGTTGGCCGCGGTGGCCGGCCGGTTCCCGACGCACAGCGCCGCCTGGGCGGCGTTGGCCGCCCGCGCCCTCGCCGAGGGCCAGGTCGTCGCCGCGTACGCGTACGCCCGCACCGGCTACCACCGGGGACTGGACCAGCTGCGCCGCAGCGGCTGGAAGGGGCACGGGCCGGTGCCCTGGTCGCACGAGCCGAACCGGGGCTTCCTGCGTTGCCTCTATGTGCTGTCCCGCGCCGCCGACGCGATCGGTGAGGCGGACGAGGCGGCCCGCTGTGCCCAGTTCCTCCGTGACTGCGACCCGGCCGCCGCCGACGCGCTGGCCAGCAACTGAGCGCCCGTCGAGCCGCCGACTCGGGGGAGACGCTCCCCGGGCCGGCGGCCCGACGTGACGCGGTCGGGGTCTAGAGTCCCTCGGCGACCGAGGCGGCGATCTTGAGCCAGGCGTCCCGGGTCGCCGCCGAGAGTTGGGCGTACCGGATCGGCTCTCCGGTGTCGATGAGCCGCTCGTACGGTGCCAGCAACACGCCCCGGGTACGCGCGGCGAAGTGCTCCTGGATCGCGGGCAGGTCGATCTCCTTGCGCGACGGCGGCATGGAGACCACCGTGACCGCCTGCCGGACCAGCCGTTGCCGACCGCTCTGCTCCAGGTGGTCGAGCATCCGGGCAGCGGTCTCGGCCGAGTCGTTACGGGCCGACATGGTGACCACCAGTTGGTCGGTGGCGTCCATCGCGGCCTGCCAGTTCTGGGCCCGGACGTTGTTGCCGGTGTCCACGAAGATCAGCTTGTAGAAGCGGCTGACCACCTCACGGATCTCGCCGAAAGCCGAGGCGGTGAGCATCTCGCCGCCGGTGGCCGACTCGTCGGAGGCGAGGACGTCGAACATCCCCTCGCCCTGCGAGCGGACGTACTGCGACAGGTCACCGACCCGCCCGTGGGCACCGTGGAACTGCCCCAGGTCACGCAGCAGATCCCGGACCGTACGCGAGTGGAAGTCCTGCTGCGCGCGCATGCCGAGGGTGCCCTGGGTCTCGTTGTTGTCCCAGGCCAGGACGTACCCGCCGCGCTTCTGGCCGAAGGTCATCGCGAGCAGCAGGATGGCGACGGTCTTGCCCGCCCCGCCCTTCGGGTTGACCACGGTCACCTGCCGGAGCCCGCCGAAGTTGCGGCGGACCGTCTCGATGTCCCGCTTGAGTTCCAGCTCCTGCCGGCCGGGTGGCAGCTTCACCAGGCCGGTCCGGTTCACCACCGCCCGTACGCCCATGGTGGCGACCGGGTCGGCCGGGCGGACCTGCCGCCGCCGGGCGAAGTCCTCGGCGGTGGGCGGGACGCCCGGCTCAGCCGGGTTCCAGGCCGGATCGGGGTAGCCGACGGGCGTCGGGGTCGCGCCCGGGTAGGGCAGTTGCGGCGTCGGGGACGTCGTCGTCGGCGCGCCCTGCTGCCAGGGTGCCGGGTTCCAGGCCGGCTGCGGCGGGAACGGTCCGGGCGGCGACTCCGCCTGATGCGGCGCCGGGTACGACGAGCCGTCCGGATACGGCGGCACCGCGCCGGGCTGGGTCGGCGCTACCCCGGGCTGGGTCGGGACTGCCCCGGGTTGCGGCGATGCCGCGCCGGGTGGGGACGGCACCGCATCGGGCTGTGGCGGGAACGGGCCGGACTGGGGCGGTGGTATCGGGACGCCGTGCTGCGGCACCGGCGGCACGACCGCGCCCTGGTGCTCGGGGAACGGACCGACGTGCGGCAACGGGAACGCGTCACGGTGCGGCGGCGGTACCGGGGTGCCGTGCTGCGGTGCGGGCACGGGGTACGTCCCGGCCTGCGGCGGCACCGGCCGACTGGTTCCGACGGCCGACGGCACCGGCGGAGGCGGCTGCATACCGGGGGCCCAACCGGGACGCGGCGGGCCGTCGGTGGTCTGGGCCGGGTCGCTGCCCTCCGGCAGGTTGGCGGTCGGGCGCTGCGGAGGTTGAGCCCAGGGCGACTCCGTCGACGGCCGGGGCGGCGGCGGGGCGTCGCCGAGCGGACGGTCGCCGCCGCCCGTCGAGGTCTCCGCAGTCCCCGCCTCGGTCCCGCCGTCCAGGTCCGGCCCACCGTCGTCCGCAGGCGAGCCGATGTCGGCGGCGGGCCGCAGGTCGGCGTCGGCACGCGGACCGTGGTCGGCCGTCGCGTCCGGCGGCGGGCCCGCGGTGCCGGACGTGCGCTCGTGCGGAGGCGCGAGCGAGGTCGGCCGGTCGAGGGTGAACGGCAGGTCCAGGTCGACCCGGCCGTGCTCCGGCTGCGGCGGTACGGGTGCCCAGCCGGTGGGCGGTGGCACACTCGCGCGCCCGCCGACCACGGGTGGAGGCACGTTCGCCCGCCCGCCGACCACGGGCGGTGGCACGTTCGCCTGCTCGCCGACCACGGGCGGTGGTGTCGGCGCCCATCCCGGCGGCGGACCTGACTCGCCGCCGACACCATTGGGCCCACCGGCGGTCAGTGACGGGTAGTCGGCGGGCGATGGCGGACCGGCCGGCTGACCGGTCGACGGCAGGTGACCCGGCGGACCGGCGGTCGGCGGCACCGGGTAGGCCGAGCGGTCCGGGGGAACGGGCGGCGCGGCGGGAGGCGTCGGTGGCGTCGCCCATGCGGGCGTGCCGAAGCCCTCGACCTGGTCCGGCGGCCAGAGTGGTTCGATGTCCCGTTCCGGCGCCCCTTGCTGGCCGGGCACGTGCGCCCGGTCGGCGTTCTCGTCCACCACGGTTCCTCCCCCATTCCCTCTGCCGAGGATAGGCCCACCGGCCGACCTCGGCCGCCGACGCGGGGTGGGGGTCAGACCGCCCAGACCGCCCAGGCACCCGACTCGGTCCACCAGGACCGCTTACGGGTCAACTGCCCCTCCACGCCGTCGTCCAGATACGGCAGCGCAGCCTCGTCCCGGGGCAGCACGGACACCGCCCGGCCCCGGGCCCGACGTACCTCCAGGCGTACCCGTCGGCGACCCAGCCGTGACCGGGTCACCACCGGGACCGCCACCGCGACCTCGACCAGCCCGTCCGTCGGGTCGGGCGCGGCGAGCAGGGTGACGTCGTCGAGCCGGGCGTACCCGGCGGCGTTGCCGATCGCGCAGGCCAGCAGCGGGTCGTCGCCGTGGGAGAGCACCGCGTCGTCCACCTCCACCCGACCACGCCAGTGCAACGGGCGCCCGTCCTCGGCGGCGGCACCGAGCAGCGCGCCGTCCAGGGTCACCGAGCCGCCGTCGTTGCGCAGCAGGTCCAGTCGGCGGGGCGTGCCGTCGAGTACGGCGGCGGCCACCGCCGCCGGATCACGGGGCAGGCCGAGCTGCGCGGCGAGGTCCCGGTGCGTGGTGCTGCGGGCCGGATCCAGCGGCAGTACGCCGACGGGCGGCAGGTCCGGCACGGTCCGGCCGTCGGCCAGGTCGGCCGGACGACGACTCGGCGGCGGGGCGTACCGCCGGACCAACCGGCGTATCACGGCCCGCAACTGTGCGTCACCAGCCACTGCCAGCACGAGGCGGACCTTGGAGTCCGGGTCGGGCCAGGTGAGCCCGTCCGGCCGAGGCGGTGCGTCCAGTCGGGCCAGCACCTCGTCGATCTCCGTGTCCGATCGGGCGGTCACCGTCTCGACCCGTGCGCCTCGGGCGGTCAGCGCGTCTGCGCAGGCCAGCACCGGTACGCGCGGCGTCTCGCAGCGTTCCGGCCGGTCCGGGGCGGCCTCGGGCGTTCCGCCGCAACAGGCACCGCCGCTGCCACAACCGGCCCCGGGAGCGTCCCGCTCCGAGCCGAGGGTGAGCAGCACCACGTCGTACACGGGTAGGCCCCTCCTGCCTCTCGGCGCGACCCCTGCCGGTCGTGCCGTCACTACTTGTTAACCTGACACCCCGGGCTCGCTGACACGGTCGCCATCTGGCACCCGAGCCTTCTGGAGGCGAAGAGATGCCAGCGATCGTGCTCATCGGCGCTCAGTGGGGTGACGAGGGCAAGGGCAAGGTTACCGACCAACTGGGTGAGCGGGTCGACTACGTCGTGCGCTACTCCGGCGGCAACAACGCCGGGCACACCGTGATCACCCCTGACGGCCAGAAGTACGCGCTGCACCTCATGCCCTCGGGTGCGCTCTCCCCGAACGCCGTGATCGTCATCGGCAACGGCGTGGTGGTCGACCCGAAGGTGCTGCTGAACGAGATCGACGGGCTCGCCGAGCGCGGCGTGGACGTCTCCCGGCTGCGCATCTCCGGCGACGCGCACCTGATCATGCCGCACCACCGGGCGCTGGACCGGGTGGTCGAGCGCTACCTGGGCAGCTCCCGCATCGGCACCACCGGCCGGGGCATCGGCCCCGCGTACGGCGACAAGGTGGCCCGGATGGGCATCCGGGTGCAGGACCTGCTCGACCCGGGCATCTTCCGCAAGAAGCTGGAACTCGCGCTGCGCGAGAAGAACCAGGTGCTGTTCAAGGTCTACAACCGCAAGGCGGGGGACGTCGACGCCACCATCGAGGAGTACCTGGAGTACGCGGAGCGGCTGCGGCCGTACATCGCGGAGACCCGCGCGATGCTTTGGGACGCGCTGGACCGTGGCGACACCGTGCTCCTCGAAGGTGCCCAGGCCACCATGCTCGACATGGACCACGGCACGTACCCCTTCGTCACCTCGTCGAACCCGACGGCCGGTGGCGCGTGCGTGGGCGCGGGCATCCCGCCGACCGCGATCACGAAGGTGATCGCGGTGAGCAAGGCGTACACCACCCGGGTCGGTTCGGGTCCGTTCCCGACCGAGCTCTTCGACGAGAACGGCGCGCACCTGCGCAAGGTCGGCCACGAGTACGGCACCACCACCGGCCGGGAGCGCCGCTGCGGCTGGTTCGACGCGGTGGTGGCCCGGTACTCGTGCCGCCTCAACGGCGTCACCGACCTGGTCGTCACGAAGCTGGACGTCCTCACCGGGCTGGCCACCGTGCCGATCTGCGTCGGCTACGAGATCAACGGCAAGCGCGTCGACGACATGCCGATGACCCAGACCGACTTCCACCACGCCACGCCGATCTACGAAGAGCACGAAGGCTGGTGGGAGGACATCACCAAGGCGCGGACCGAGGACGACCTCCCCGAGAACGCCCGGCGCTACATCGCCCGCATCGAGCAGCTCTGCAACACCCGCGTCAGCGTCGTGGGCGTAGGCCCCGGCCGCGAGGAAAACGTAACCCGCCACCCCCTCCTCCCCTAACCCCTCCTCCCCACCCCCCTCTCCGCGTTGATCAAGAAGTTTTGGTCACGGTGGGAGGTCCCGGGTGACCCAAATCCCTTGATCAACTCCGCAGGCGGCGGAGGTTGTCCACAGGGGGCGGCGGGTTATCCACAGGGGTGGAAAAGTGGGGCTGCGGGCGGTGGGGTGGGGGGATGGGGGAGACGGGACTCGGGGCGCGAAGCGGTGTGGTGACGGTGGAACAGGCGCTGTCGGCGGGGTTCACTCGGGGGCAGATCCGCCACCTGGTCCGGTCGGGGCGTTGGGTCAGGCTGGCCCGGGGGCGCTTCACGCCGTCCACCGAACCTGACCCGTTGGCGCTACGACGGGCCCGGATCCGGGCGGCGGTGGACAGTCTGGGGCCGGAGGCGGTGGCCGTGCTGGGGACCGCCGCCGAGATGCACGGGATCGCCGGGCTGCGTGCCGCGTCCGAGATCCACGTCTCGGTGCCGGTGCAGTGCCCGCGCCCGCAGCGGCGTACGGATCCGGAAATCGTCGTACACCAGTTGACCCTGGGTTCAGAGGATGTCGAGGTGCTGGCCGGTGTGCCGGTCACCACGGCTGTGCGTACCGTCGCCGACGTCATCCTGCGCGCAGACCGGTACCCGGCGGTCTGCGTCCTGGACTCGGCCCTCAACAAGCGGCTGCTCACCGAGGCGGACCTGGCGTCGATCCCCGCTCTGATCGCCGGACGGCGCGGTGCGGTCGCCGCCCGGCGGCACCTCACCGAGACGGACGGCCGGGCCCAGTCACCGTTGGAGACGCGTGCCCGGCTGCGGTGCGTCGACGGCGGTGTCCCGCCGGACGTGCTCCAGGTCGAGGTTCGAGACGAGGACGGCTGGCTCCTGGGCGTCGGTGACCTGGGCTGGCGCCGGGCCCGCCTGATCGCCGAGGCGGACGGCAGAGGGCCGCACGACGGACCGCAGGCGATCTACGCGGACCGGATGCGACAGAACCGTCTGGTCAACGCCGGCTGGCGCATCCTCCGTTTCACCTGGTCCGACACCCTCCACCCCGACTACATCCCGCAAACCGTCAAACAAGCCCTCCGCACCCCCCACTAACCCCGCCGCCCCAGCCTCACGCGGCCCGCCCTGCCCCGCCCGCACTGCCCCGCCCACCTCGTTGATCAAGAAGTTTGGGCGTCTACACGCCGGAATTGAGACGCGAACTTCTTGATCAACAGGGTCGAGGAGGGTGGTGGGTAGGATGCCGGCTGTGCGTGTTCTGTTGCTGGGTAGTGGTGGACGGGAGCACGCGCTTGCGCTGCGGCTCGCCGAGGATCCGACCGTTGAGCAGGTGATCGCGGCACCGGGCAATCCCGGCATCGCGGGCGTTGCCGAGCTGCGGGAGGTCGTGGCGACCGATCCCGAAGCCGTGGCGGCACTCGCGGTCGAGGTGGCCGCCGACCTGGTCGTGATCGGGCCGGAGGCGCCGCTGGTCGCCGGAGTCGCCGACGCGCTGCGGGCCAAGGGCATCGCGGTGTTCGGCCCGTCGGCCGAGGCGGCGCAGCTGGAAGGCTCCAAGACGTTCGCCAAGGACGTGATGACGGCCGCCGGTGTGCCCACGGCCCGCGCCCACACCTGCACCGACGAGGCGGGTACGGCCGCTGCCCTGGACGAGTTCGGGCCGCCGTACGTGGTGAAGAACGACGGGCTCGCCGCCGGCAAGGGCGTGGTGGTGACCGAGGACCGCGACGCCGCGCTGCGGCACGCCGCCGAGTGCGGTCGGGTGGTCGTCGAGGAGTACCTGGCCGGCCCGGAGGTCTCGCTGTTCGTGGTGACCGACGGCGAGGCCGCCGTGCCGCTGCTGCCGGCGCAGGACTTCAAGCGGGTCGGTGACGGTGACAGCGGCCCGAACACCGGCGGCATGGGTGCGTACGCGCCGCTGCCCTGGGCGCCGTCCGACCTGGTCGATGACGTGATGCGGGACGTCGTGCACCCCACGCTGGTCGAGATGCGTCGTCGGGGCACGCCCTTCGCCGGCCTGCTCTACGTCGGGCTGGCGATCACCGCCGACGGTCCCCGGGTGATCGAGTTCAACGCCCGCTTCGGCGACCCGGAGACCCAGGTGGTGCTCGCCCTGCTGGAGACGCCGCTGGCCGGTCTGCTGCACGCCGCCGCCACCGGCACGCTGGCCGAGCACCCGCCGCTGCGCTGGCACGACGGCGCGGCGGTGACCGTGGTGGTCGCCGCCGAGGGCTATCCGGCCCCGCCGCGTACCGGTGACGTGATCACCGGCGCGGACCGCCCGGGCGTCATCCACGCCGGCACCGCCCGCCGGGCCGCCGACGGTGCCCTGCTCTCCGCCGGCGGCCGGGTCCTCTGCGGTACGGCCACCGGCCCCGACCTGGCCGCCGCGCGCGACGCCGCCTACGAACTGGTACGCGGCATCACGCTGGCCGGGTCGCACCACCGTGGCGACATCGCTTCGTCCGCGATCGACGGCAGGATCACGCTCCCCGCCTGAGCCCTCCGAAGCGGCCCCGGCCAGTCCGGCGGCCTGTCCCTGCCCCGGCGACGTCACCCAATCCGGTGTCGCCTGCGCCCTGACGGTGTCGCCCAGTCCGATGGCTCGCCCGACCCTGGCGATTGTCGACCGGCCCGGTGTCGACCGGCGGGTCGGCTGTCCGGCTGCCCTGATGGTGCTGATCCGGTTCGGCCGGCGATCCGCCGCGCCGGACGTCGCTGACCGAACGGTCGGCGGTTGTGGTCGACGGGCCGCAACGCAATCACCTCCCCGCAGCGTATTAGTGGCTAGTGCGGTGTCCAGGAACGTTGGCGGTGTCGCGGCGCGGCCCGGTGAACGTTTCTGGACACCGCACTAGGGAGGGAGGCGGGATGGCAGCCGACGAGTTCGAGACGTTCGTCCACCGCTCCGCGCCGGTGCTGCGCCGGTACGCGCGTGCGGTCGCCGCAGACCCGGACCGGGCGGAGGATCTTCTCCAGGAGACCTACGTCCGGGTGGCCGGGGTGTGGCATCGCGTGCTCGCCGACGGCAACCCGGTCGAGTACGCGAAAGTCGAGATGATCCGGCTGCACACCGGTCGGCTCCGGACGCTGGTCCGCCTGCTCCGGCCCACTCCGCCGGCGTCTCCGCCGGTCGCCGACGGCAGGTCCGGCCGCCAGAGCGAACCCGGCCGTGTCGCCGAGAGCGGATCCGATCGCGTGGCCGACAGTGGGCCCGATCGCGTGGCCGACAGTGGGCCCGATCGCGTGGCCGACCTCGGGTCCGAACGCGTCGAGGACGGTGGCCTGCTGCGTCGACTGCTGGCCGGGCTGCCACCCGTGCAACGGGCGGTGCTCGTCCTGGCGTACCTCGACGATCTCGACGACGCAGCGATCGCCGAGGCTGTCGGGCGACGTCCGGCGGCCGTCCGGTCCCTGCGGCGCCGGGCGCTCGACGCGATCCGCCCGGGACTGCCGGCCGGCCGTGCCGGAGCCCTCCCGGAGGTCGTGCGATGACCGGCGCCGTTCCCCGAGGCCGCGCGATGACCGGAGCCGTTCCCAGAGGCCGGAGCCGATCGGGATGTGACGGCATGACCGGAGTCGATCGGGAGGTGGCGCGATGACCGACGTCCGGGCTGCTCTTCGGGAGGTCTGGGACGGCGGGCCCGGCGGGGGTATGTCGGGTCCGGATCCGCTCCCGGCGGTGCGGGCCCGCCTGCGTCGTCGTCGCCGGGCCCAGGCCGTCGCCGTGGCGTTGGCGCTCTGCACGGTGGTCGGCCTGGGGGTCTTCACCGTGGTGACGGCCGGTCGACCGGCACCAGCGTCGCCGGCCGCGGCGCCCGCCAGTCCGGCCGTGCCCGAACTACGTGGCCTGCCGGCCTATCTGCGGCCGGCCGACCCCGCCGAGGCGGTGCTGCGGATGGCGCGTCCGCAGGCGGTGCCGACCGGCGACCGGGTGGCGTACGAGGGGGACGGCCCGGTGATCCGGGTGGTCGCGGTCTTCGACTTCGAGGCGGCGCTGGGGCTCCCCGGGGTATCCCGCGAGGTCACCGTGGCGACTGCGGCGCAGGTGCTGGCCACGGACGACGTGGCGACCTCGACGGCGTACCTGTCGGCGTGGCTTCCCGACGGGCGTACCCTGTTCGTTTCCGTGACCGGGGACACGCCGCAGGTCCGTGCGGCGACGCTGGACGCTCTCGTGACGGCCAACCTGGGCTGATCTTGGCCGGTCAGACCGGGTGGACCGGCCGATCGGCCCTGACCATGCGGTTGACATCCCGTGTCACGATCATCGTGCCGGTGGCCTGCTCGGGCCGCCGGGTGCGGGGGAGGAGGACAAGGTGACCGGCTTTCTCGGCACGGCACTCAGTTTCCCCACCGTGCTGTTCAGCTTCCTGCTCGTGGTCGTCGTCGGCTACTGGCTGCTGGTGCTGACCGGGGTGCTGGATCTGGGCGACGACCTGGACGTCGACGGCGGACCGGGTACGTTCCTCGCCGGTCTCGGGCTCGGCGGCGTACCCAGTGCGATCATCTTCTCCCTGCTCGTCGCGGTGGCCTGGTTCGTCAGCCTGGCCGGTACCGCGCTGCTCGACGGCATCGGGCTCGGCGCCGGCACCCGGATCGCGGTCTCGATCGGCGTGCTGCTGGCCGCCGCGTTCTGCGCGTACGCGGTGACCCGGCTGGTCGCGGTGCCGTTGGGACGCCTCTTCCCGACCGATTCGGACGCCAGCCGTAACACCTTCGTCGGCCGCCTCTGTGTGGTGCGGACCGGTACGGTCACCGCCGACTTCGGTCAGGCCGAGGTGACGGCGGCGGACGGCTCGTCGGCCGTGGTGCAGGTCCGGCAGCCGGGCGACGAGAAGATGACGGCCGGCACTTCCGCGTTGATCTACGACTACGACACCGAGGGTGAGTTCTTCTGGGTGATGCCCGCCGGGCCCACCTTCGACCCCCTGAGACATGCCCCCGAGTAATCGCCCCTGGTGAGTCCGCTTCCGCGCGGATCACCCCGACCTCGCCCGAGGCGGTCGGTGCGAACCCCCTTCGTCCGGCCCGCCCGCCACGCTGCCCCTGACGTATCCCCTCGAAAGGAGGATGCGCGGCGCCCCGCCCCGGCCCCGTCGCCGGCTGCCGCCGTCCGCGCGCCCAACCATGGAAGTGATCACCACCGGAATCGGTGTACTCCTCGCCGTCGTCCTGCTCGTCGCGCTCGGCGTGGTGTTCATGGTCAGTCGGCTGTTCCGCAAGGTCGAGCAGGGCAAGGCGCTGATCATCTCCAAGATCCGGCGGGTCGACGTGACCTTCACCGGCGCGGTGGTGATGCCGGTGCTGCACAAGGCCGAGATCATGGACATCTCGGTCAAGACGATCGACATCGAACGGACCGGCAACGAGGGTCTGATCTGCCGCGACAACATCCGGGCCGACATCCGGATCACCTTCTTCGTCCGGGTGAACAAGACGAACGAGGACGTCATCAAGGTGGCGCAGGCGATCGGCACCGCGCGGGCCAGCGACCGGGAGACGCTCCAGGAGCTGTTCAACGCGAAGTTCTCCGAGGCGCTGAAGACCGTCGGCAAGCAGCTCGACTTCGTCGACCTCTACACCAAGCGTGACGAGTTCCGCGACCAGATCATCCGGGTCATCGGCACCGACCTCAACGGCTACAGCCTGGAGGACGCGGCGATCGACTTCCTCGAGCAGACGCCGATGTCGCAGCTCGACCCGAAGAACATCCTCGACGCCCAGGGCATCCGGAAGATCACCGAGCTGACCACGCAGGAGCACGTCCGGACGAACGAGTTCCGGCGCAGCGAGGAGAAGGAGATCACCCGCCAGAACGTGGACGCCAAGGAGGCGATCCTCGAACTGGAGCGGCGGCAGGCCGACGCCGAGGCCAAGCAGCAGCGCGAGATCGAGACCGTGCGGGCCCGCGAGCAGGCCGAGACCACCCGGGTACGCGCCGAGGAGCGGCTGCGGGCCGAGACGGCGAACATCCGTACCGACGAGCAGTTGGGCGTCCAGCACGAGAACCGGGCGCGGGAGATCGCGGTCGCGGAGAAGAACCGCGAGCGGGTCATCGCCATCGAGACCGAGCGGATCGAGAAGGACCGCATGCTGGAGGTGATCGGCCGGGAGCGGGAGACCGAGCTGAGCACGATCGCCAAGGACAAGGAGGTGGAGGCCGAGAAGCGGGCCATCGCCGAGGTCGTCCGGGAGCGGATCGCGGTGGAGAAGACCGTGGCCGAGCAGGAGGAGAACATCAAGCGGCTGCGCGTGGTCGAGGAGGCCGAGCGGACCCGCCAGGCGGTGGTCATCCAGGCCGAGGCCGAGGCGCAGGAGAGCCTGGTCAAGGACATCAAGGCGGCGGAGGCCGCCGAGGCGGCGGCGAAGTACAAGGCCCGCGAGGAACTGGTGCTGGCCGAGGCCCGGCAGCAGGCCGCAGAACTGGACGCCCGGGCGAAGATCCGGCTGGCCGAGGGAGTCCAGGCCGAGACCGCAGCGGCCGGCCTGGCCGAGGTACAGGTCAAGGAGCGCAGTGCCGAGGCCATCGAGAAGGTCGGTCGGGCCGAGGTCGCGGTGGAGCGGGAGAAGGCACTGCTCGTCGCCGACGCGGTGCGCGAGAAGCTGAAGGGCGAGGCCGAGGGTCTCACCGAGAAGGCCGCCGCGATGGCCGCGCTGGACGACGCGACCCGCGAGCACGAGGAGTACCGGTTGCGCCTGGAACTGGAGAAGGAGGTCCGGCTCGCCGGGCTGGACACCCAGCGGCAGGTCGCCGAGGCACAGGCCGCCCTGGTCTCCACCGGTCTGGAGAAGGCGAACATCGACATCGTCGGTGGGGACAGTGTCTTCTTCGACCGGCTGCTCAGCTCGATCTCGTTCGGCAAGAGCGTGGACAGCTTCGTGGCCCACTCGGACGTGGCGAAGAACCTCGCCCAACCGTGGCTGGACGGCAAAGCCAGCTTCACCGACGACCTGACCCGGATGATCGGCTCGCTGAACACCGCCGACGTGCAGAACCTCACGCTGTCGGCGTTCCTGGCGCAGCAGATGCGCTCCGGCGGTGCCGACAAGGGCAAGCTCCAGGAGCTGCTGAAGGCCGCGCAGCGCCTGGGTGTGGCGGACACCCCGGTCGCCGCCCTCACCGGTTCGCGGCAGCCCGCCGGTGAGTGAGCCGACCGCCGGTCCGGCGACCACCGGGCGTATGCCCGGTGCCGCCGGGCCGGCCCCGGCGGGCCGGTCCGGCGACGGACCCGATCCGGCCGAGGTCGTGTCGGACGGCGGTACCCGGCCCGGGCTGGACGACGGCAGCTACGAGGTGCTGCGCAAGCGCCTCGCCGGGCAGGCCGCCGAGTTGGCCCGGCGGGCCGAGTCGCTCAACGCCCGCCGGCTGGAGGTCTTCGGCAGCACCGAGCTGCGGCTGCTGAGCACCGAGCGGATCCGTACGGAGCACAACTGCGTGCCCCGGGACCTCGTCCCGGTCGGCGGGCTGATGCTGTTCGGCTACAACGTCTTCATCGGCCTGAAGCCGGAGACGACCGTCGACGACGTCTTCTCGCTGCACCGATTCACCCGCGAACAGCGCGAGGGTGAATCGGAGGAGGTCGCCTTCCGGTTCGACGAGGCCGGTCAGGACGAACTGCCCGGCCTGCTGCGGCACCCGCAGTTCGTCCGGGACTTCGGCGAGCTGTACCGCTACTACCGGCAGGCGCGCCTGCTGCAACTGCGCCGCGTCGACGCCCGGCTGCTGGCGGTGTTCCAGACCGGGCCGCGTACCGAGGACATCCGGGTGCTGCGCTGGCAGGTCGGCGTGGACGGCATCCCGGAGTACCTGGACAGCCGGGGAGAGCGGGACCACGTCTTCCCGCCGAGCCACGACTTCGAGTGGATCGAGACGACCCGGCAGGACCACGTCCTCGGCCGGCACCCGCACATCGACATCGACGGCGAGGTCTTCGTCGAGACGGTGGGCGGCACGCTGACCGTCAAGGTGGAGAACAACACCGAGGTCGGCGAGGGCATCTACAGCGAGCCGGTGGACGAGCCGTTGCAGAGCCTGGCCGACGCCGACGTGCAGTGGGCCCGGGTGGGTCCGCTGATCCTGCTGCGGATCCTGCCGTACAAGGAGACACAGTGGCGGCACCTGGTCTTCAACACGCTCACCCGGGAGGTGGTCCGCCTCGACGGCATCGGGGTGGCCTGCCAGCGGCTGCCCGAGGACCACGGCATCATCTTCCCGGGCGGGTACCACCTGGCGACCGGCGTCACCCGCACCTTCGACACCGAGGTCGCCGACCTGGAGTTCGAGCGGGTGGTGCGCTCGCCGAACGGTGAGGACGTGCTCTACGTCTTCCACGCCCGGGCCGAGGGGCGCTCGCTGCTGCTGCCGTACAACGCGATCCGCAAGGAGGTGGCCGCGCCGATCCCGTGCCACGGCTTCTCCCTCTTCGACGACGGCACGCTCGTGGTGTTCCGGGCCGTCTCCGAGGAGCCGACCCGGGTCCACCCGATGCAGATCTGGCAGACGCCGTACGTCTCCGACGCGTACGCGGCGGCGCAGCCGGCCGGCACCGGTCCGCTGGAGCGGATCGGCAACGCCGACCTGGTACGCGGCATCTCGGACTGCCTCTCGGCGGCGCGGATGGTGCAGGGCAGCGCCACCGCCGGGGTGTACGAGGCGCTGATCGCGGCCTGTGCCCGGATCACCGACCACTTCCACTGGCTCGGCGAGGACGAGCTGGGTGACCTGGCCACCCCGCTGAGCGGTCTGCGGCGTACCGCCAGCTCCGTGCTGGAGGAGCACGAGAAGGTCCGTACGCTCACCGAGCAGGCCCGCGCCGAGCTGGACGAGAGCGCCGAGCAGATCGCCTCGCTGGCCCGCCGGGCCCGGGGCGAGGCGCCGCTGACCGCCGACGACTGGGTCACCCAGCTCGGTGGGTTGCGTCGGGCGCGCGGACACCTGGAGTCGTTGCGCGAACTGCGGTACGTCGACCACGACCGGATCGACGAGCTGGCCGCCCGGCTGGACGAGGAACTGTCGGTCGCCGGTCGACGCGCGGTCGAGTTCCTCCGCCGTGACGAGGCGTTCACCGGCTACCAGCAGGAGGTGGATCGACTCGCCGCGCGGGCCGCCGAGATCGGCACCGTGGCCGAGGCCGGCACCGTCCGCGACGAGCTGGCCGCCCGTACCGACGGCCTGCAGACCATCACCGACGTCGTCGGCGGGCTGGACATCGCCGACGCGACCGTACGGACCGGCATCCTGGGCCGGGTCGGTGAGGTGCTGGGCGCGGTCAACCGGGCCCGGGCAGTGCTCGACAAGCGACGCCAGGAACTGGCCGCGGTGGAGGGCCGGGCCGGTTTCGCCGCCGAGTTCGCCCTGCTCGGGCAGGCGGTGACCGGGGCGCTGGCGGCGGCGGACACCGCCGAACGCTGCGACGAGCAACTCGGCCGGCTGCTGCTGCGCGTGGAGGAGCTGGAGTCCCGGTTCGGCGAGTTCGACGACTTCCTCACCGAGCTGTCGACCCGGCGTACCGACATCTACGAGGCGTTCTCGGCGCGCAAGCAGGCCCTGCTGGACGAGCGGTCCCGGCGGGCCGACCGGCTGGTCGGGTCGGCCGAGCGGATCCTGGTCAGCGTGCAGCGGCGGGCCGGCACGCTCGGCTCACTGGACGAGATCAACACCTACTTCGCGGCCGACCCGATGGTGGGCAAGCTCCGCTCGGTGGTGGAGGAACTGCGTACCCTCGGCGACGCGGTGCGGGCCGAGGAGCTGGACGGCCGGATCCGGGCCGCTCGCCAGGAGTCCGGTCGCGGTCTGCGCGACCGCCTCGACCTGTACGCCGACGGCGGCGAGACGATCCGGCTGGGCCGGCACCGCTTCGCGGTGAACACGCAACCGGTGGACGTGGCGGTCGTGCCGGCCGAGGGCCGCATGGTGGTGGCGGTGACCGGCACCGACTACCGCGCACCGGTGCGCGACGAGGAGTTCCAGCAGACCCGGCGGTTCTGGGACCAGCTGCTGGTCTCCGAGTCGGCGCAGGTGTACCGGGCCGAGTACCTGGCCACGGCGATCCTGGCCGCCGCCGAGGCGGGTCGTGACGGGCTCACCCTGGACGCGCTGCACACCGCGGCGGTGGACGCGAACGGGCTGCGGGACCTGGTGCGGCGGATCGCCGAGACCCGTTACGACGAGGGGTACGAGCGCGGCGTGCACGACCACGACGCCGCCGAGATCCTGCGGGTGCTGCTGCGCCTGCACGCCGGTGCCGGGCTGCTGCGTTACCCGCCGGCCGACCGGGCCGCCGCGCAGTTGTTCTGGCGGTACGGCACCGACGAACCGACCCGGTCCGCCTGGACCGCCCGGGCCGCCTCGCTGGCCCGCGCCCGGCAGCGGTTCGGCCGTCCCGAGGGGGAGGACGCCGCCGACCGGCTCGGCGCGCAGCTCGCCGAGGCGGCCGAGACGTTCCTGCGGTCCGCCGGACTCCCGGTGCCGCCCGCTGGGACGGCGGTGGCCGGCGAGTACCTGTTCGAGGAACTGTCCTCACCGCCGGTGCGGTTCGTCACCGGTGGCGGGGCGCGGGCTCTGCTGGACCGGTTCCGCCGGGCACTCGGCGGCCCGCAGTCGCGGTCGTCCCGCGAGTTCGACGACGACCTGCGTGCCCTCGGTGACGACCTCGCCGGCCGTCACCAGCTGGTGGAGGCGTGGCTGACCGCGTTCCTGGCCACCGACGACGGCAACCTGTCCGGGTACGACCTGCCGGAGGCGGTCGCCGTCGAGCTGTGCGGTGCGGAGCCGGCCCGGCAGGACAGCACGGCGACGATGACCGAGACGGTCGGCGGGCTGCTCGGCGCGCACCCCCGCATCGACGGCTCCACGCTCGACGTACGGCTGGACGAGATGCTGGCCCGGACCCGGACGTTCCGCACCGACCTGGTCCCCGCGTACCGGGACTACCAGCGGCGACGCAACGCCCTGGTGGACGCCGAGCGGGACCGCCTGCGGCTGGAGGAGTACCGGCCGAAGGTGATGAACGCCTTCGTCCGCAACCGGCTGCTCGACGAGGTGTACCTGCCGCTGATCGGCGACAACCTGGCCCGGCAGCTCGGTGCCACCGGCGACGGCAAGCGGGTCGACCAGTCCGGCCTGCTGCTGCTGATCTCACCGCCCGGGTACGGCAAGACGACCCTGATGGAGTACGTCGCCAGCCGACTCGGACTGGTCTTCGTCAAGGTCAACGGGCCGGCCCTGGGCACCAAGGTCACCTCGCTGGACCCGGCCGAGGCGCCCGACGCCACCGCCCGGCAGGAGGTCGAGAAGATCTCCTTCGCCCTGGAGCTGGGCAACAACGTGCTGCTCTACCTGGACGACATCCAGCACACCAACCCGGAGCTGTTGCAGAAGTTCATCTCGCTCTGTGACGGGCAGCGCCGGATGGAGGGTGTCTGGGAGGGCCGCACCCGCACGTACGACCTGCGCGGCAAGCGGTTCGCGGTCTGCATGGCCGGTAACCCGTACACCGAGTCGGGGAAGCGGTTCCGGATCCCGGACATGCTCGCCAACCGGGCCGACGTGTGGAACCTCGGTGACGTGCTCTCCGGGCGGGAGGAGGCGTTCGCGCTCAGCTACATCGAGAACGCGCTCACCGCCAACCCGGTGCTGGCACCGCTCTCCGGGCGGGACCGGGGCGACCTGGAGCTGCTGGTCCGGATGGCACGCGGGGACGACTCGGTCCGTGCCGACCAGCTCTCCCACCCGTACCAGCCGGTGGAGCTGGAACAAATGGTGTCGGTGCTGCGCAAGATGCTGCGGGTGCAGCAGGTGGTGCTGGCCAACAACCAGGCGTACATCGCCTCGGCCGCCCAGTCCGACGACGCCCGCACCGAGCCGCAGTTCCAGCTCCAGGGCTCCTACCGGAACATGAACAAGCTCGCCGAGCGGATCGTGCCGGTGCTCACCGACGAGGAGCTGGAGGCGGTGATCGACGACCACTACCTGGGCGAGGCGCAGACGCTCGCGGCGGGTGCGGAGGCGAACCTGCTCAAGCTCGCCGAGCTGCGTGGCCGGCTCACCCCGGAACAGGCCGCCCGGTGGGTCGAGGTGAAGGACGCCTTCCAGCGCTCGAAGGCACTGGGCGGGGGTGGCGACGATCCGGTCGACCGCGCGGTGGGCGCGCTCGGCCTGCTCGCCGACCGGGTCAGCGGAGTCGCCGCCGCGATAGGTCGTGTCAGCGAACGCTGAGCTGTCGTGTAAGGAGGGGTCCCCTGCTATGCCGTAGGCGTTAGCAGGGGACCCCTCCTTACATCCAGCATCTCGGATACACGTGTTCTGCCATCCGTCCAGGCGGGGTGCTGCCGGTCATCGCCCCGGCGTGTCGTCACGACGGCTGCCGGACCGGGGGCCGGACGGTCGGCGGGCATACACGGCGGCGACGCCGAACGCGGCCGTCATGATCGTTCCTACCGCCGCGATCCCGGCGATGGCCGTACCGTCGGTCTTGCTGCAACCGCCGAGAACCGCCAACAGCAGCACGGTCAGGAGCGCCATCGCAGTGGTGAGATAGGTGGCGTGCACAGGATGCAGATGTTCCCGTGCCCTCTCTCCCTGGTCGGCCTCCTCGTCACGGCTCGTGGATGCCATTCGTCGTTCCTCCCCCGTAGTCAACTGTGGACGGACTCATCGCTGTCGCCAATTAGACAGAGGGCGATGGGATGTGGTCAACGGGACGAGACGAATGAGAATCCCATGAACATTCAGACCTATCGAACTTAAGGTGCCAAAGTTGCTCGATGCCGGCCGTTTGGCCAGCTGACGCTGCGGGAGCGGTCAGCCGTAGTAGCGGCGTAGTTCCCGGGTGAGCACCTTGCCGGTGGCGTTGCGGGGCAGGTACTTGACGAAGACGACGTCGCGGGGGACGGAGAACCGGGCGAGGTAGTGCCGCACGTACTCGCGGACCGCCTCGGCGTCGAGCGTCTCGCCGGGGTGCAGCGCGAGGAACGCGGTGAGCCGCTGGCCGTACTCCGCGTCGCGGACACCGATGACGGCGGCCTCGCGTACCTGTGGGAGGTGGGCGAGGAGTTGTTCCACCTCGGCCGGGAAGACGTTCTCCCCACCGGAGACGATCATGTCGTCGGCTCGGCCGTCGACGAAAAGCAGTCCGTCGGCGTTGATCCGGCCCAGGTCGCCGGTGTCCAGCAGGCCGTCGTGGCGTTCCCGGTCGGCGCCCGAGGTGTAGCCCTCGAAGAGCATGTCGTTGCCGACCAGGATCCGGCCGACCCGGCCGCTGGGCACCGGCTCGCCATCGTCGTCGACGATCGCGAGCCGGGTCCCGTGCGGTGGCCGTCCGGCGGTGGTGGGCGCGGTACGCAGGTCGACGGGGGTGGCGATGGAGGCCCAGGACGCCTCGGTCGAGCCGTACAGGTTGTAGAGCACGTCGCCGTAGGTGTCCATGAAGGCTGCCGGGAGACCGCCGGGCAGCGCCGATCCGCTGACGGCCACCACGGAGAGCGGCGGACGGGGATCCGGCGCCGGCACCTCCATCAACCGTTGCAGCATCACCGGCACCGCGAACAGGGCCTGGCAGCGGTGCCGGACCAGGGCGTCCAGGGTGGTGGCCGGGTCGAACCGTCGGTGCAGCACGATCGTGGCCCGCAACGCGAAGCAGACCTGGAGGGCGGCGTACCCCCAGGTGTGGAAGACCGGCGCGGCGATGAGGACGCGGTCCCGGACGTGCATCGGGATGCGGTCGATGATGGACACCAACGGACCGAAACCGTTGGGGATGGGCCGGCGGGCGCCCTTGGGCGTCCCGGTGGTGCCGGAGGTGAGCACGATGATCCGGCCGTCACGGTCGGGTGGGTGCAGCTCACCGGCGAGAGCGGTGACGATCAGGTCCTCGCGGGCCCGTTCGTCGAGGCGGTGCAGGTCGGCGGGGAGCCCGAGGGTGCGCTCGGTGAACTCGTCGTCGTGCACCAGCACCCGGATGCGTTGCTCCTGCGCCACGGTGGCCAACTGCGCGGCGGAGAGACCGGTGTTGACCAGTACGGCGTCCGCGCCGAGCAGGGTGGCGGCGACGATCGACTCGACGAGTCCGGCATGGTTGCGGCAGAGCACGGCGACCCGGTCGCCGGCCTGCACACCGACACCGGCGCGCAACGCGCGAGCCAGCCGCATCGAGCGGTCGAGCAGGTCGGCGTAGGTCAGTTCGGTGCCGTGCTCGTCGACGATCGCGATCCGGTCCGGATCGCGGGCCGCCGCCTGACGTAGTTCACCGGCAAGACTCCAACCCCAGGTACGCAGCGCGTGGAGTTGGGCGGCCACCCGGATCGGCCGGCCCGGAGTGAGCAGGCCCCGCCGGGTCAACGTGGTGACGACGAACGGCAGTCCCATGCCCGGAGTTCTCCTTCCGCAGCCCGATGCCCACCCTTCCGATCTTGCCTGCTGGCGGCGTGGTTCGCCCACGTGGAACCGGCCGGCGCTCACGTAGGGAGCACCGGCCGGGTGCCGTCCGTGTCGGACGGCCGGACGTCAGCGGATCTGCATCCCGGAGATCGCCCGGGAGATGACCAGGCGCTGGATCTCGGAGGTGCCCTCGAAGATGGTGTAGATCTTGGCGTCGCGGTACCACCGCTCGACCGGGTGGTCACGGAGGAAGCCGGCCCCGCCGAGCAACTGGACCGCCTTCTCGGTGACCGCCACCGCCACCTCGCCGGCCTTGAGCTTGGACATCGACCCCTCGCCCGCCGTGAACGGCCGGTTGTTCCGGCCCATCCAGGAGGCCCGCCAGACCAGCAGCCGGGCGGCGTCGATCTCGGTCTTCATGTCGGCGAGCGCGAAGGCGACCGCCTGGTTGGTGATGATCGGGCGGCCGAACTGGACCCGTTCCCGGGCGTAGTCCAGGGCGTACTCGTAGGCGGCCCGCGCCACGCCGAGCGCCTGGGCGCCGACGGTGGGTCGGGACAGCTCGAACGTCCGCATCGCGGCCTGGCCGGAGGCGCGTTGCCCGGACCGGGCCCGGGCCAGCCGCTCCTCCAGCGCCTCCCGGCCGCCGAGCAGGCACCGGCCGGGCACCCGCACGTCGTCGAGGAAGACATCCGCTGTGTGAGATGCCCGTAGGCCGAGTTTGCGCAGCTTGCGGGTGGCGGAGAGGCCGGCGGTGCCGGGCGGTACGACGAACGCGGCCTGACCTCGCGAGCCCAGTTCCGGGTCGATCGAGGCGGTCACCACGTGCACGGCGGCTATCCCACCGTTGGTGGCGTACGCCTTCTGGCCGCGCAGCACCCACTCGTCGGTCGCCTCGTCGTACTCGGCCCGGGTCCGCATCGCGGAGACGTCCGAACCGGCTTCCGGCTCGGAGGAGCAGAACGCGGCGACCGCCGGCGAGTCGACGTCACCGAAGCACTGCGGCACCCACTCGACGAGCTGGTCGGGTGTGCCGCTGCCATAGATCGCGGCGACCGCGAGCGAGGTGCCGAAGATGCTCAGCCCGATGCCGGCGTCTCCCCAGAACAGCTCCTCGCTGGCGATCGGCAGCGAGAGCCCGGTGGGGTCGGCCCAGCAGGTGGCGAGGAACTCGAAGCCGTAGAGGCCGACCTTGGCCGCCTCGCCGATGACCGGCCAGGGAGTCTCCTCCCGGGCGTCCCACTCGGCGGCGGCCGGGCGCACGACCTCGCTGGCGAAGCCGTGCACCCAGTCGCGCAGATCCCGCTGTTCCTCGTTCAGGTCGAGCGAGAATTCGACCATCTCAGGCCTTGGGGATGTCGAAGAGGTTGGCGATGTTGGCGGCCAGCCCCAGGTCACCCTTTGCCTTGAGCTTGCCGGTCATGAACATCATGACCGGGTTGGCGCCACCCGAGACGATCTTCAGGAACTCGACCGGGCCCAGCGTCAGGGCCAGTCGCGGCTCGTGCTGCGGGGTCTCGTTGACCGTGCAGGTGCCGTCGGCGATGACCACCTCGTACGTGTCGGTGCCGCCGTCGGGGGCGCCGGTGATGTTCCAGTGGATCACCGCGTTGGTGGAACCGGCCCGGTCCGCGCGGAAGATCTGCGGCAGTCGCCGGAAGACCTCGCCGAGGATCTTTCCGCGCAGGTCGCCCGACATGATCTCGGCGAGCTTGCTATCCGGGGTGCTCTTGACGAGCTGGGCGAACTCCTTCGGGCCCATGTTGGCGAAGTTGGCCGGGTCGAAGTCAGTCATGGAACGCACCTCTCGAACAGTGGTTACTCAGGCGTAACCCTACGCACCAGTAGGTATGCTCGCAAGGTGTCCGCGACACCCGCCTTCAAGCGCCTCCCCCGGGCCGTACGCGAGCAGCAGATGCTCGACGCCGCCGTGCGGGTCTTCTCCCGGCGCGGCTACCACGGCGCCAGCATGGACGAGATCGCCGAGGACGCCGGCATCTCCAAGCCCATGGTCTACGCGTACCTCGGCACCAAGGAAGAACTCTTCGTCGCCTGCCTGCACCGCGAGGGCACCCGGATGATGGAGGCCATCGCCGGGGCGGCCGTCCCCGACCTGCCCGCCGACGAACGACTCTGGCGTGGCCTGCGGGCGTTCTTCGGCTTCGTCGGCGCACACCGGGACGGTTGGTCGGTGCTCTACCGGCAGGCCCGCGCCGAGCAGCCGTTCGCCCGGGAACTGGCCCAGATGCGGGCCAGGATGGTCGAGGTGGTCGCCGGGATGCTGGACCACGCGCTGCGGGCCGAGGGACGTACCGCTGCCGAGACCGAGTTGGAAGTCGTCGCGTACGCCCTGGTCGGGGCGACTGAGTCGCTGGGTGACTGGCTCGCGGACCACCCTGACGCCGACCCGGAGAAGACCGCGACCCGGATGATGAACGCCGCCTGGCTGGGGGCCGGGCAACTCCTGCGCGGCGTGAGCTGGCACCCGCCCGAGGTGTAAGGAAGGGCACCTTATTAACGCCTGCGGTAGTAGCGGGGTCCCCTGTTAACAGCCGCCGTCCGCACCGCTCGCCGCCCGCCGGTGCGCCCGGTGCCGGAGCCAGCGGATCAGCTCCACCAGCAGCGTCACCGAGACCGAGAGCCCGATGCCAGCCAGGATGCCGTGCAGCGGGTGCTGTTCGAAGGCGAGTCCGCCGAAGATGCCGAGCAGGACGCAGTACACCGCCCACGAGGCGCAGCCGATCAGGTCGAAGAGGAAGAACCGGCGCAGCGGGTAACGGACGGCGCCCATGGCCAGGGTGACCGCCGTCCGCCCGCCCGGGACGTAACGGGCGGCGATGAGGATGACGCCGCCGCGCCGGTCGACCGCCCGCCTGGCCCATTCCGAACCGGCCCGGCGCCGGCTGTCCACCGGTGAGTGGTCGAGCCGGCGCGACCCACCTCCGCGTCCGATCCCGTACGAGATGTGGTCTCCGACGGTCGCGCCGAGCGTGGCCGCCACGACGATCAGTGCCAGGTTCGGCTCGCCGCCGGTGGCGAGCACGGTGACGCTGATGACCGCCGCCTCGGAGGGCACCAGCGGGAAGAACGCGTCGACGGCGGTGAGCCCGAAGATCAGCAGGTACACCCAGGGTGAGGTGAGTGTCTGTCGGAGCAGGTCGAGCGCGGCCTCCATGTCTCCATGCTCAGGGCACGGACTGTTAGGAAGGGGCCCTTCCTCTACACCAGGCGTTAATAAGGTGCCCTTCCTTACGAACGTGCTTCTCGGCAGAGGTGGGTCCGTGCGAGGTGAGGAGCACCGGAGCGCCGAGCGCCTCGCCGATCATCTCGGGCCAGTTTGCCGGACCGGCGTCGTAGAGCGGGCGTGCCCGCAGCAGGCGGGCGGTGAGCGCGGCCTGCCGGTCGAGGTCGCCGGCCGGGCCCGGGAGCAGCCGGTCCAGGCCGTCGTAGCGGCGGCAGATGCGCAGGTCGAGATCACGTTCGGTGAGATCCAGGTGGGTCAGCGCCAGGCCGTCCACCCCGCCCGCGACCGCCAGGGCGTACGCGTGCGCGACGGCGTCGAAGTGACCGAACCGGAAGCGGCCCTGCCAGGGGTTCGTCGCGTTGTGCGGGTCGGTCAGCGGCAGCGACGGGTCCTCGGTGACCAGCGGTCCTGGACCGTGCCGGGTGGTGACGGTCCGCAGCACCCCGATCCGCAGCGCCGATCCGCCCTGCCCGGCCTCGGCCAGCAGAGTCTCGGCGTTGGCGAAGGTGGTGGTGCTCCACGTGGTGTACGGGTGGAAGCCGTGCCACTCGTCCAGCAGCACCCCCTGGGCGCCCTCGAACACGCACGGCCCGGCCCGTAGCGCCCCGGCCAGCCAGGAGCCGTCGACGATCGCCACCCGTTCGGCGAAGGCCCGGTACGCCGGCAGGCAGTCCGCGACCGGTGGGGCATCCAGCGGCCCGAGTTCGGCGGTGAGCCGGTCCCGGAGTGCGGTCAACCGTCGGCGCAGCACCTCCGGGTCGCGGCAGTCGGCGACCCGGGGTGCCTCGTCGGGGTGGGCGAGCCCGTACGCGACGGTCTCGCCCACCCCCTGCCCGCAGGAACCGTGCCGGTCGGCTCCCCGGGCTGTCTCCCGGGCCCGGTTGGCGGCCCGGTGGTACGGGGTGGCCAGCAGCGCCGCCCCGTCCACGGTCAACCGGTCGAACGCGTCGGGCACCCCGACGGCGGCGAGGTGGTCGGCCTCGGCGGCGAGCGCCAGCGGGTCCACCACGACGTGCCGGGACAGGTGGGTGCGTACGCCGGGGTGGAAGGTGCCGGCACCGAACTGCGCGAAGGTGTGGTGTCGGCCGTCGGGCCGGACGACGTTGTGCGCCGCCTGCGCACCCCCGTTGAACCGGACCACGGTGTGCACCGGCCGGGTGGCGCAGAGCCAGTCCACGACCGTGCCCTTGCCGGCGTCGCCGTACCCGAGGTCGACCACGATCGCGTGCTCCGGACCCGCCCCGCCGGCCGAGCCCCCGGTGAACCGGCCCGCCGGACCATCCGCCGGCCCGCTGGCCAACCCGCCTGCCGGGCCGCGCCCGGGTGCCGGGACACCCGGGCGCGTGACGGTCATCGGCTCGTTCACAGCCGGACGACCCCGCCGCCGGTGGTGCGGGTGGCCGGCAGCTCGGCCACCTCGGCGCGGCGCGCGCCGTTCAGCCGGGCCAGCGCCTTCGACACCGTGCGGGTGGCCGTCGAGCCGGTCCGGTCCAGGTCCCGCAGGCCGGTGTCGAGGTCGATGGCCTGCTCGCCGAGGCCGACGGTGAGCGCGATCGTCTCGCAGACCGCGTCGAGGTCGTCCAGCTCCAGGGCGTTCTGGCCGAGCAGGCCGCGCCAGAAGTCGAGCACCTTGCGGTTGCCCGAGTAGTGGCTGCCGGCCGGGAGCAGGTAGTACGTGTCCCAGCGGCGGGTCACCTCGTCGACGATCTGCCGCACCGGCACGTCCTCGCGCGGGTCGTCGCCGATCAGGCGGGCCACCTCGGCGGCCTTGACCGACGGGTACGCCAGCTCGTCGCCGATGATGAAGAGGTAGCCGCGTCGGCCCCGCTTCTCCCAGCTGTCGGTGACCGTCCGTCGGGCCATGTAGTAGAGCGCCAGTTCGTAGGACTCCATCATCTGGCCGCCACCGCCGCCCTCCAGCACGATCCGCCCGAGGTCCTCGTCCATCCGGTTGTCGGACTCGAACTGGCCGATCTGCAACGGCACCCGGTCGCAGGTGGCGTCGCCGATCGCGCCGAACATGATCTGCGGGTCGCGGGCGTACCCCTGGCGCAGCAGCAGTCCCAGCAGTTGCGGCAGCTTGGCCTGGAGGGTGCGGGGCACGTGCCCCATCGAGCCGGTCACGTCGAACAGCACCGTGACCGGGGTCGACCGCGGGTGCTCGGCCGAGTCACGGCTCTCCCGCGTCGCGCCACGGGGGTCCAGTTGCGGGTGCACCACCTTGGCTCCGCTGTCGCTGTACGAGAACGCGCTCTTGCCGGTGGCCCGGCGGTACCGGTCGGCGGCGGTGTACACGTCGGTGGACCACATTCCGCTGCCCATGGCAGCCTCCTTAGGGGGTGAGGGTGAAGGGTCGGAAGGTGCGCGGCCCGTAGAGCCGGTGCAGCACCTCGTCGAGTTCGCCGAGCAGTCGCCAGGCGTCGTCGGGGCGGCCCGACAGCGATCGCTGTCGGCAGCCCGCCGCGAAGGCGAGCAGCTCGTGCGGGGCCCGGTGCCCCATCAGCCAGGTCATGCACCGGGTGGCCATGTCGATGTCGGTGCCCGGCCCGCAGGGGCGACGCCCGGTGACCTCGGCCGGGTACCACTCCTGGTGGTCCGGGACCAGCGCGGGCACGACGCCGCCGGGCTCGGTGGCGAAGCACCAGTCGACCAGCACCACGCCGTGCGCGTCCGGCTCGATCAGCACGTGCGGCGGCAGCACCGCGCCGTGCACGACGCCGGCCCGGTGGGCCAGGCCGAGCGCCACCAGCAGCCGTCGCCACATCCAGGCCACGTCGCGGGCGTCCAACCCGTCCGGGTACGCCTGCCGCACGTCGACCAGGCTGCGCAGGCCGGGTGCGGTGGCGAGGACGGTGACCTGGCGTTCCGCCCCGGTGGCGGGGTCCCGGTGCGCGAACGTGTCGACCAGCCGGGGCACGTACGGCAGCCAGCGGGGGTCGCCGTGGTCGGCGAGTCGGCGCAACGCGCGCTGCTCACGGATCATCAGGTCGTTGTCGCCGACCTCGCGGGGCAGTTTGAGCAGCCGGTCCCCGCCGACGTCGTAGAGGTCGGCGAGGTCACCCGAGTACGCCGGTGCGCCGCAGTGGTAGCCGCGCAGGACGGTGACCCGGCGGGCGCGCCAGCGGGTGGTGACCCGGACGAACGCCTCGGTGGCCTCGGCGCGGACACCCGGGGTGGTCCGGTCCAGCCGGTCGGGGTGCAGGGCGGTGACCAGTTCCCGGTAGCGGCGGTCCGGTGCGTCGGCGCCGAACAGGTCGTGGTCGTCGCGGGCAGCGGTGACCAGGCGGATCGCCTCGTCGGTCCTCATCGCACCGTCTCCTCCCGGGCGGGCCGCAGCAGCCGGGCGTCGCCGGCCCGGTAGAGGCGGGCGCGCGGGCCGCCCCGGCTGCCGCCGCGTTCGGTGTTGGCGCCGGTGCTCTCCACGAAGCCGGGCACGGAGAGCACCTTGCGGTGGAAGTTGCCGGCGTGCAGCGGGTGGCCCCAGACCGTCTCGTAGACGGTGCGCAGCTCGCCGATGGTGAACTCGGGCGCGAGGAAGCGGGTGGCCAGCGGCGTGTACTCCAGCTTGGAGCGGGCCCGCTCCAGCCCGTCGTCGACGATCCGGCGGTGGTCGAAGGCGAGTTCCCGGCCGGGCAGCTCGGCGACCGGCACCCAGCCGGCCTCGTCGGCGTCGGTGCCGGCGGTGGCGTCGGGCAGGTCGGGGGCGAAGGCGAGGTGGGCGATGGAGACGACCCGCATCCGGGGGTCGCGCTCGGGTGCGCCGTAGCTCGCGAGCTGCTCCATGTGGACGCGACGCAGCCGCTCCCCGCCGAGCCCGGTCTCCTCGGCCAGCTCCCGCCGGGCGGCGGTGGCCGGGTCCTCGTCCGGGCGGACGAAGCCGCCGGGCAGCGCCCAGTGTCCGGCGTACGGCGGCTCGGCGCGGCGGATCAGCAGCAGGTGCAGCGCGTCGTCCCGGATGGTCAGCGCGACCACGTCGGCGGTGACCGCCACGGCCGGGTAGGCCCGTGGGTCGTAGGAGGCGAGGAAGTCCTGCTCGTTCACGCTCAATCACTCTCACTCTGAGAACATCTCTATGTGAGAACAACTTAGCGCGAAAAGGAGGGCCGGGCAAGTGCCCGACCCTCACCTCAGCGAATCGTGCCCACCAGATGCGGTCGACCTCGCTGGTCGTGCAGCGCGACGTCCCACCCGGCCAGGGCCGCCGTGGCGCTGAACGCCACCGTGCTCGGCAACGGCACCGGCAGCTTGAACGCCACGTCGACCGTGTACGCCTCGGGCAGCCGGTTCTCCACCGCCGCCAGGCAGCGGGCCTTGCTCCACATCCCGTGCGCGATCGGCCGGGGGAAGCCGAACAGCTTCGCGCCCAGCCGCGAGGTGTGGATCGGGTTGTGATCGCCGGAGACCCGCGCGTAGTCCGTACCCACCCGGGGCTCGACCCGCCACCGCGCGGACGCGGCCGGCGGCGCGGGACGGTCACCCGGGTCGCGCCGTTCGCCGCCACCCGAAGTGCGCTGCAGGCCCAGGTACGTCGAGACGCCGCGCCACACCTCCTCGCCGTCGACCGACCCGACGAGGACCACGTCGACCTGGCGCCCCCGGTCGTGCGGGCGCAGGTGCTCCGCCCACGTGGTGAAGTCCAGCCGGTCGGCCACGGTGACCGGGCGGTGCACGGTGATCCGGTTCGCCACGTGCACCACCCCGGTCAACGGGATCGGGAAGTCCGGTGCGCTGATCAGGCGCAGCGCCAGCGGGAAGCCCACCACGTGCGGGAAGGTCGCCGGCAACCGGTCGGCGAGCCGGAAACCGCACACCCGGTCGTAGTCGGCCAACCGGTCCGGATCCACGGCCACCCGGTCGACGGCCAACTCCACCGCCGGCACCTCGTCCGTCCGCCGCCCGCCGCGCCCCGGCACCGCGCTCAGCAGGGCCTGCCGGTACAACGGCCCGGCCGCCGGCAGTGCGGACAGGGTCACCCGCTCCCGTTGCGTGGCCATCACGCCCCCAGCAGGCTCTGGCCGCACACCCGGACCACGTTGCCGCTGACCGCGCCCGAGGCGGGCCAGGCCAGCCAGCCGATGGTCTCCGCGACGTCCACCGGCAGCCCACCCTGGGAGAGGCTGTTCATCCGGCGGCCCGCTTCACGCAACACCAGCGGGACACGGGCGGTGAGCCGGGTCTCGATGAAGCCGGGCGCGACGGCGTTCACGCTGATCCCCCGGTCACGCAGTGCCGGGGCCAGTGCGTCGACCAGCCCGATAACACCGGCCTTGCTGGTGGCGTAGTTGGTCTGGCCCCGGTTGCCGGCGATCCCGGCGATCGAGGAGACGCCGACGATCCGCCCGCCGTCCGGGATCACCCGGTCCAGCAGCACGTCGTTGATGCGTTCCTGGCTGGACAGGTTGACGTCGATGACCTGGTCCCAGCGGTCGGCGTCCATCCGGCCCAGGGTCTTGTCGCGGGTGATGCCGGCGTTGTGCACCACCACGTCCACCCGGCCGTGTCGTTCGGCCAGGTGGTCGGCGAGCCGGGCCGGCGCGTCGGCGGCGGTCAGGTCGAGCTGTACGGCGCTGCCGCCGATCTCGTTGGCGACGCCGGCCAGCGCGTCCCCGGCGGCCGGCACGTCCAGCGCCACCACCGTCGCCCCGTCCCGGGCCAGCACCCGGGCCAGTGCCGCGCCGATGCCCCGGGCCGCGCCGGTGACCAGCACCACCTGCCCGTCCAGCGGGCGGTCCCAGTCCACCGGTGCGCTCGCCCGGCCGGCACCGACCCGGATCACCTGCCCCGACACGTACGCCGAGCGGCCGGAGAGCAGGAACCGCAGGGTCGCGTCCAGGCTGGTCCAGGTGCTCTCGTCGGCCTGCCGCGTGACGTGGACCAGTTGGGCGGTGATGCCCCGGCCGAACTCCTTGCCGATGCTGCGGGTCAGCCCCTCCAGGGCCCGCTGGGCGGTCGCCTCACGCGGCGTGTCGCACTCGGCGGGCGGGGTGCCCAACACGATCACCCGGCCGCTGGGCTGCACCGCCCGGGCCTGCGGGTGGAAGAAGTCGTGCAGTTGCCGCAGCCCGGTCGAGTCGGTGATGCCGGTGGCGTCGTAGACCAGGGCGGAGCTGGTCGGCGTACGGCCGGAGGTGGGGTCCGGTGCGGCGGTGGCCGGATCGCGCAGGGCGAGCCCGGCGCCGGTCAGGATCCTGCCGACCGGCTCGGCGAGCCGGCCCCCGGTGGAGGTGCCGAGCAGGACCGGCCCGGGGAGGATCGGCTCACCCGGCGCATGTCGGCGAAGTCGTGGCGGATCGGGTAGTCCGAGGCGCTTGACCAGCGCTCGACCGGCGCTCGACTGGACAAAACTCGCGTACCTGTCGGTCATAGGCGTAGCCTACTGGCGGGTAAGGTACGGCAACACTCCTGAGGAGGCGGATCGTGCAGAAGGTTCGACGGGTCGCGGTCATCGGCGGCAACCGGATCCCCTTCGCCCGCTCGAACTCGCGGTACGCCAGCGCCTCGAACAGTGACATGCTCGGCGCCGCCCTGGACGGGCTGGTCGCCCGCTTCGGCCTGGCCGGGCAGCGCGTCGGCGAGGTGGTCGCCGGAGCCGTGCTCAAACACGCCAAGGACTTCAACCTGACCCGCGAGGTGGTGCTCGGTTCGAAGCTCGACCCGCGCACCCCGGCGTACGACATCCAGCAGGCCTGCGGCACCGGCCTGGAGGCCGCGATCCTGGTCGCCAACAAGATCGCCCTCGGTCAGCTCGACGTCGGCATCGCCGGCGGTGTCGACACCACCTCCGACGCCCCGCTCGCCGTCAACGAGGACATGCGGCGCACGCTGCTCCGGCTCAACTCGGCCCGGACGCTGGGCGAGCGGCTGCGGATCGCCGCCAAGCTGCGCCCGGCCCAGCCGTTCCAGCCGGAGGTCCCCCGCAACGCCGAGCCGCGTACCGGGCTCTCCATGGGCGAGCACGCCGCGCAGACCGCGCTGCGCTGGAACATCGACCGGCAGGCCCAGGACGAGCTGGCGCTGCGCTCGCACCAGCGGCTCGCCGCCGCGTACGACAAGGGGTTCTTCGACGACCTGATGACCCCCTACCTGGGGCTCACCCGCGACGGAAACCTCCGCGCCGACACCACGCTGGAGAAGCTCGGCACGCTGCGGCCGGTCTTCGGCGCCAAGGGCCCGGACGCCGAGCGGGCCACCATGACCGCCGGCAACTCCTCGCCGCTCACCGACGGCGCCTCCACCGTGCTGCTGGCCAGCGAGGAGTGGGCAGCCGCACACCAACTGCCGGTGCTGGCCTGGTTCACCTGGTCGGAGACGGCGGCGGTGGACTTCGTGCACGGCGACGAGGGCCTGCTGATGGCCCCCGCGTACGCGGTGCCCCGGATGCTGGCCCGGGCCGGGCTCACCCTCCAGGACTTCGACTACTACGAGATCCACGAGGCGTTCGCCTCGCAGGTGCTGGCCACCCTGGCCGCGTGGGAGTCGCCGGAGTTCTGCAAGGACCGGCTCGGTCTGGACGCCCCGCTCGGCACCATCGACACCGACAAGCTCAACGTGCACGGCTCCTCGCTGGCCGCCGGGCACCCGTTCGCGGCCACCGGCGGCCGGATCGTGGCCACCCTGGCCAAGCTCCTCGCCGAGAAGGGCAGCGGCCGGGGACTCATCTCGATCTGCGCGGCCGGCGGCCAGGGCGTGACGGCGATCCTGGAACGCTGACCTCCGGGTTGTCGGCCGTACCCGGTCGGGGCGGGCGGCGGCGGCATCGGGAGAATGGCGGGGTGACGACGATCCCGAACGTGCTCGCCAACCGGTACGCCTCGCCCGAGCTGGTCGCCCTCTGGTCGCCGGAGGAGAAGATCCGGCTGGAACGTCGCCTCTGGCTGGCCGTGCTCCAAGCCCAGCGGGACCTCGGCGTGCCGGTGCCCGACGGGGTGGTCGAGGCGTACGAGCGGGTGCTCGACGACGTCGACCTCGACTCGATCGCGGCCCGGGAGCGGGTCACCCGGCACGACGTGAAGGCCCGCATCGAGGAGTTCAGCGCGCTCGCCGGGTACGAGCACGTGCACAAGGGGATGACCTCGCGGGACCTCACCGAGAACGTCGAGCAGCTCCAGGTGCGTCGCTCGCTGGAGCTGATCCGGGACCGGGTGGTGGCGACGTTGGCCCGGCTCGCCTGGCACGCCCACGAGTACGCGGACGTGGTGATGGCCGGGCGCTCGCACAACGTCGCGGCGCAGGCCACCACGCTGGGCAAGCGCTTCGCGTCGGCCGCCGAGGAACTGATCATCGCGTACGAGCGACTGGAGGACCTGATCTCCTGGTACCCGCTGCGCGGGATCAAGGGGCCGGTGGGTACCGCCGCCGACCAGTTGGACCTCTTCGACGGCGACGCCGAGAAGGTGGCCGAGCTGGAGCGGCGGGTCGCCGAGCACCTCGGCTTCCAGCGGGTGCTGGACAGCGTCGGGCAGGTCTACCCCCGGTCGATCGACATGGCCGTGATCGCCGCGCTGGCGCAGGTGGCCGCCGCACCCTCCTCGCTGGCCACCACGATCCGGCTGATGGTCGGGCAGGAGTTGGCCACCGAGGGCTTCAAGCCGGGCCAGGTGGGTTCCAGCGCGATGCCGCACAAGATGAACACCCGTTCGTCGGAGCGGGTCAACGGCTTCGCCGTGATCATCCGGGGGTACCTGTCGATGGTCGGCGAGCTGGCCGGCGACCAGTGGAACGAGGGGGACGTCTCCTGCTCCGTGGTCCGCCGGGTGGCCCTGCCGGACGCCTTCTTCGCCGCCGACGGGCTGTTCCAGACGTTCCTCACCGTGCTCGACGAGTTCGGCGCGTACCCGGCGGTGATCAACCGGGAGTTGGAGCGTTTCCTTCCATTCCTGGCCACCACCAAGATCCTGGTGGCGGCGGTGCGTCGGGGCGTGGGCCGGGAGACCGCCCACGAGGCGATCAAGGAGCACGCGGTGGCCGTGGCGCTCGCCATGCGTGAGCAGGGTGCGCCCGACAACGACCTCTTCGACCGCCTCGCCGCCGACCCCCGGCTGGGCCTCACCCGCGCCGAGATCGACGCCCTGGTCGCCGACCGGGCCGCCTTCGTCGGCGCCGCCCCCGCCCAGATCCAGGCGGTGACCACCCGGATCTCCAAGATCGTCCAGTCCCACCCACACGCCGCCACCTACACCCCCCCACCAATCCTCTAACCCCCTCCCCCCTACCCGCCGACGCAGGCGTTGATCAAGAAGTTTGGGTCGCCCAGGAGTGCTCCGGAGGACCCAAACTTCTTGATCAACGCCACCGGCCGACTCAGGGCGGTGGGGTGGGTGGGTGGGGTGGATGGGTGTCAGTCGCGGGTGGGGGTTTCGGCGGCGGAGCTGAGGTTGGGAGCGCTGGCAGGCTCGGCGATGCCGCCCGGGGTCTCGGCGAAGGACGGGTCCTGGGCGGTCTCGGCCGCCACGAGGGGCTGGTCCGGCGGCATCACGTCGGGCATCTTCGGTGCCACGATCACGGCGGTGCCGTAGGCGCAGATCTCCATCCACATCTCGCCGCAGTCGCGGCTGTCGAACCGCATCCCCACGACCGCGTTCGCGCCGAGCCGTCGGGCCTCCTCCCCGAGCCGCGCCACCGAGTCGGTACGCCAGCGGGTGAGGTTGTCCGGTGCGGACGGGTCGTACGCGCCACCGCGCAGGTTCTTCACCCCCTCGCGGTAGGGGTTGCGGGTCCTGGCCATGGAGGAGACCACTTCGCCGAGGATCTGGCGGATCTCGTAGCCGGGAAGTTGGTCCGTCGTCACGACCAGCACGTTTCTGATGCTGGCAGTCGGTGCGGGTCGCCAACGCGAGGGTTGTTCACCTGAACGGATGCTGCAAAACGACGCGGCGCGGACGGCGGGCGCGCAGCCCACCATCCGCGCCGACCGGGCGCTAACCGTCAGACACCGGCCACGGAGGTGATCCAGGCACGGTTGAACGCGACACTGCCGTAGTTCTGGATGTTCACCCCGTCGGCCGTCGAGGCGACGCCGACCTGCGCGCCGTTGTAGAACTGCGGACCGCCCGAGTCGCCCCGCCAGGCGTTGCCGTTGATCCGGGTGCTCCGGATCGCCTGCCCGCCGTACGCGTCGGTGACGCCGGTGCTGGTCACCCGGACCGACGCGGTCTTGAGCTGGGGGGAGGCCGCGCAGCCGCTGTAGCAGGTCCGGCCCCAGCCGTAGATCGAGTTGGTGGAGTTGACCGGCGGGTTGCTGCTGGCCAGCGTGACGTAGCTGGTGCTCACCGTGCTGGAGAGCCGCATCAGGGCCAGGTCGTAGCGGCCGTAGGTGGCGCTGACCGTGCGGGTGACGCCGCCGGAGGAGAGGTACACGCTGCCCACCCGGACGGACATGTTGCTGCCGATGCAGTGCTGGGCGGTGAGCACCCACTGGGGCGCGATGATCGTGCCGGAGCAGGTGAACGAGCCGTTGCTGAACACCGCTGCCGCCCACGGCGCGGAGGAGACGGTGCTGCCGCCGATGATGTACGGGCTGACGGGGGAGGCGACGGCGCCGGAACTGGCGCCGACGACGCCGACCATGGCTGTGGCGAAGGCCACGATCAGGGATCGGATGCGCATCGGTAGGGCTCCTTCGGGGTGTGGCGACCCGGGTTGACCGAGTCGATCTGCGCTGGCGGGAGGGGGTGAACCGCCACCGCGACGACAGTTAATCGACGTCTGACGATGTACCGTAGGGCCCGGTGAGGTGTTTCACAAGAGGTTCATCGAAACAGCCGGATGTAACAGTCGGATTCGCTGGCGTCGGGGAAGGGGGGCCGGATCGGGCCGATCAGGGCCCGTCGACCGCCTGGAGGGGGGTGAAACCTGCCCGGACCGGGCCGTCCGGCAACGAACCCGTATCGAGACTGCAACGAACCCGTATCGGTCCCGAAGGCCCCACGCGGGAACGGTCGGACACCGCCGGGACCGCGTCCGGCCGGTGCGTCTGGCGCCGTATCTGCCAGGTAGGCTGGCTGCGCTCGCCCGTTGTGGGTCGGCACCCAACTGCGTACACAGTCAGGAGTGCCCAGTGCCTCGCGTCGTCGTCGACGTCATGCTCAAGCCCGAGATCCTCGATCCTCAGGGCCAGGCCGTCGCAAACGCGCTGCCCCGGCTCGGCGTCAACGACGTCGCCTCGGTACGGATCGGCAGGCGGATCGAGATCGACTTCACCGGTGAACCGGACCTGGACCGGGCCCGGGAGATCGCCGACAAGTTGCTCGCCAACCCGGTCATCGAGGACTTCACCGTCCACCTGGTCGAGGCCGACGAAGCCGCGGACGCCCGCTCGTGACCGCCCGGGTCGGTGTGGTGACGTTCCCCGGCTCGCTCGACGACGGGGACGCGGCCCGGGCCGTCCGGATCGCCGGCGCGGAGCCGGTCCGCCTCTGGCACGGGGACGCCGAGCTGCACGGGGTGGACGCGGTCGTCCTGCCCGGCGGCTTCTCCTACGGTGACTACCTGCGGTGCGGCGCCATCGCCCGGTTCGCCCCGGTGATGGAGAAGATCGTCGACGCCGCAGCCGGTGGTCTGCCGGTGCTCGGCATCTGCAACGGCTTCCAGATCCTCTGCGAGGCGCACCTGCTGCCCGGCGCGCTCACCCGCAACCAGCACCTGCACTTCCGCAACCGGGACCAGGTCCTGCGGATCGAGGCGACCGGCACGGCCTGGACGAACGCGTTCCAGCCCGGCCAGGAGGTGCTGATCCCGGTCAAGAACGGCGAGGGTTGCTACGTCGCCGACCCGGCGACGCTCGACGCGCTGGAGGCCGAGGGTCGGGTGGTGGCCCGGTACCTCGGCGGCAACCCGAACGGGTCGCAGCGCGACATCGCCGCGATCACCAACCCCGCCGGCAATGTGGTCGGCATCATGCCGCATCCCGAGCACGCGGTGGAGGCCCTCACCGGCCCCTCCCTCGACGGCCTCGGCTTCTTCACCTCGGTGCTCAAGCACCTGGTGGGGGCGCCGGCGTGACCGTCGGCTGCGGGATCAACGGTCAGCTCAACCGCCTCCCCGGCGGCGAGCGCAACGAGGAGATGTCATGACCACGCATCCGGACCCGGTACGGGAGACCCCGGAGGCATACCCGGCCGCGCCGGTCCAGCCGAACCCGGCTGCCGCCGCCTCCCCGGTCGCCCCGCCCCGGCACGCCGCCGCGCAGGAGGCCACCGACTGGACCGGCGGGGTGGACACCGTCCCGGCCGCCGACGGCAGCCCGGACGAGCTCCAGCCCTACGCCGAGCTCGGGCTCCGCGACGACGAGTACGACCGGATCCGGCACATCCTGGGCCGCCGGCCGACCCAGTCCGAGCTGGCGATGTACTCGATCATGTGGAGCGAGCACTGCTCCTACAAGTCGAGCAAGGTGCACCTGCGCCAGTTCGGCGAGAAGGCCCCGCCCAGCGACCGGCTGCTGGCCGGCATCGGGGAGAACGCCGGTGTGGTGCAGATCTCCGACGAGCTGGCGGTGACCTTCAAGGTCGAGTCGCACAACCACCCCAGCTTCGTCGAGCCGTACCAGGGTGCCGCCACCGGCGTCGGTGGCATCGTCCGCGACATCCTGGCCATGGGTGCCCGCCCGGTGGCGGTGATGGACCCGCTGCGCTTCGGTGCCGCCGACCACCCCGACACCGCCCGGGTGCTGCCCGGCGTGGTGGCCGGAGTCGGCGGGTACGGCAACTGCCTCGGTCTGCCCAACATCGGCGGCGAGGTCGTCTTCGACCCCTGCTACCAGGGCAACCCGCTGGTCAACGCGCTCTGCCTCGGCGTCCTGCCGGTCAGTCGCCTGCAGAACAAGGCCGCCGTCGGCCCCGGCAACGTCGTGGTGCTGATGGGCGCCAAGACCGGCCGGGACGGCATCGGCGGTGTCTCCGTGCTGGCCAGCGCCACCTTCACCGAGGGCAGCGAGAAGCGCCGCCCGTCGGTGCAGGTCGGTGACCCGTTCATCGAGAAGCTGCTGATCGAGGCGTGCCTGGAGCTGTACGACGCCCAGCTCGTCGCCGGCATCCAGGACCTCGGTGGCGCCGGGCTGACCTGCGCGCTCACCGAGACCGCCGCGGCGGCCGGCACCGGCATGCGGGTCTGGCTGGAGCGGGTGCCGCTGCGCGAGCCGTCGATGGAGCCGCACGAGATCCTCGCCAGCGAGTCGCAGGAGCGGATGCTCCTGGTCGTCGAGCCGGACAAGCTCGACGCCGTGCTCAAGACCTGCGAGAAGTGGGGCGTCCTGGCCACCGCCATCGGCGAGGTCACCGCGCCGCAGCAGGACGGCCAGCCCGGCCGGCTGCTGATCACCTGGCGGGACCACCTGGTGGTCGACGTGCCGCCGGGGTCGCTGGTGGACGACGGCCCGGTCTACGCCCGCCCGATGCGGGAGCCGGCCGACCTGATCCTGCTCCAGGCCGACCGGGCCGAGACGCTGCCCCGGCCGACCGACCCGGACGCGCTGCGCGAGACCCTGCTGCGCATGATCGCCTCGCCGAATCTGGCCGACAAGACCTGGGTCACCGAGCAGTACGACCGCTACGTGCTGGGCAACACCGTGCTCGCCCAGCCGGAGGACTCGGGCGTGATCCGGATCGACGAGCAGACCGGCCTGGGCGTGGCTCTCTCGGTCGACGGGAACGGCCGGTACGCCCGGCTCGACCCGTACCACGGCGCCAAGCTGGCGCTGGCCGAGGCGTTCCGCAACGTCGCGGTCACCGGTGCGACGCCGATCGCGGTCACCGACTGCCTGAACTTCGGTTCGCCGGAGGACCCGGGCGTGATGTGGCAGTTCGCCGAGGCCGTACGCGGTCTGGCGGACGGTTGCGCCGAACTGGGCATCCCGGTCACCGGCGGCAACGTCAGCTTCTACAACCAGACCGGTGCGGCGGCAATCCACCCGACTCCGGTCGTCGGCGTGCTCGGTGTGCTGGAGAACGTGGCCGAACGGGTGGCGTCCGGCTTCGTCGCGCACCCCACCAACGAACACGACCAGCTCTTCCTGCTCGGCGAGACGCACGTCGAGCTCTCCGGCTCGGAGTGGGCCTGGGTCACCCACGAGCACCTCGGCGGCGTACCCCCGCAGGTCGACCTGACGCGCGAGAAGCAGCTCGCCGGGCTGCTGGCCGCCGCTTCCCGGGTCGGTCACCTCAGCTCCGCGCACGACCTCTCCGACGGTGGTCTCGCGCAGAGCCTGGTGGAGTCCTGCCTGCGCCACAACGTCGGCGCGCGGATCGCGGTGCCGGAACGGTTCGAGGGCGGCTCGATGCCGTTCGTCTTCCTGTTCAGCGAGTCCGCCGGTCGGGTGCTGGTCTCGGTGCCGCGCGGGCACGAGAAGGCGTTCACCGCGCTCTGCGCCGAGCACGGTGTGCCGTGGGAGCTGATCGGGGTCACCGACTCCACCGCCGCCGCACTCGAGGTGCACGGCCAGTTCCGGGTCGAGCTGGACGAGCTGCGCGAGGCGCACACCGGCACCCTGCCCAAGCTTTTCGGGGGCGTGCAGCCGTTCGAGGTGACCGCGCCGGAGGCCGTCGGGACGTCGGCCCAGGCCGACGTCGCCCCGACCGCCGACGCCGCCGAGGCGGCTCCGGTCGCCGAGGCGGCTCCGAGCGCCGACGCGACGCCGGAGACCGCCGACGTGGTGGACGAGGCGGCGGTGGCGGACGAGGTGCCGGCGACCGACAGCCCGGTCGTCGCATCCGAGGAGCCGACGACGGCGGGTGCCGAGGACGAGGACGAGTCGGTGGCCGAGCGGCCGGCCGAGCGGGCGACGCCGCCGGTCCGGGCTAACGCCGCCGGTGAGACCTCGACGGCCGGGAACGCGCCGGTCGACCAGGCCGGCGCCGAAGCTCCGCAGCCCGGTGCCACTGAGCAGCCTGCCGCATCCGACGAGCGCTGAGGCGGTGGCCTCGGCCGTCTTCGCCCAACCCGGATCGGGAGCCCGGTTCGACTGGGGCCTCGCGGGAGCGGCCGAACTCGGCCGGGTCTGCGCGGCACTGGTGGTGGTGGACGTGTTGTCGTTCACCACCACCGTCGAGGTTGCCGTCGGCCGGGGGATGCGCGTGCACCCGTTCCCCTGGGGCGCCCAGGCCGCCGACTACGCACAGCGGATCGGTGCGGTGGTCGCGACCGGTCGGCGGCAGACCGCGCAACATCCGTGGTCGCTGTCGCCTGCCGCGTTGAGCCGGGCACCCTTCGTCGCCGAACTGGTGCTGCCCTCCCCGAACGGATCGGCCATCAGCGCCGCCGCCAGCGCCACCGGCCTGCCGGTGGTGGCGGCCAACCTGCGTAACGCCCGCGCCGTCGGGAGTTGGCTGCTGCGCCAGGGGTACGGCTCGACCACCGATCCGATCGGCGTGGTCGCCGCCGGTGAGCAGTGGCCGGACGGCTCGCTCAGGCCGGCGGTGGAGGACCAGCTCGGTGCGGCCTGCGTACTGGACGCCATCTCCGGAGTGCCGGGTGGTCTGTCGGTGGAGGCGGCAATGGCACTCGCCTCGCTGGCCAGCACGCCGGATGTGCCTGCGGCGGTCCGGGGTTGCGTGTCCGGTCGCGAGCTGATCGAGGCCGGTTTCCCCGACGATGTCGAGGTCGCGGTACGGGTCGACGCCTCCGATGTGGTCCCGCTCCTGCGGCAGGGCGTCTACTCCGCCGCCTGACCGTTCCGACCGATCACTGCGGACACGTGACCGATCCACCATCGACGAAGAGCCGTGGACCGGAAGGTCCACGGCTCTTTCTCGTCGGTGCCTCCGCGTCAGCGGGATACGAGGTCCGGGTGGTCAGTCGTCCATCCAGTCCAGCCGGCGACCGCCCCGCTCCTGTCCCGGGCCGTCCGGCCGACCGCGACCGCTCTGCGCCGGATCGCTGTGGTAGCCGCCACCCTGTTGCTGCTGCTCGTAGTCGTTGTCGTAGCCACCGCGCTGGCGTGGCGGTTCCTGGCCGTAGCCGCCGCCCTGGCCGTAGCCGCCCTGCTCGTAGGCGTTGTCGTAGCCGCCGCGCTGCTGCGGTGGTTCCTGGCCGTAGCCGCCGCCCTGGCCGTAGCCACCCGGGGCGTAACCGGTGGGCTCGTTGTAGTTGTCGTAGCCGCCGCGCTGCTGCGGTGGTTCCTGGCCGTAACCGGCGCCCTGGCCGTAGCCGCCGGTCGGCTCCGCGCCGTGACCGTAGCCGCCGGTCGGCTCACCCCGGCCGTAGCCACGGGTGGCGTCGCCGCCCTGGCCGTAACCGCCGGTCGGGTCTTCCTGGCCGTAGCCCCGGGGGGCGTCACCGCCGCCCTGGCCGTAGCCGCCGGGCCCGCCCTGGCCGTAACCGCCGGTCGGGTCGCCCTGGCCGTAGCCTCGGGTGGCGTCGCCGCCCTGGCCGTAGCCACCGGGCTCGCCCTGGCCGTAGCCGGCACCACCGGGCTCGCCGCGACCGTAGCCACCAGGCTCGGGCTGGCCGTAACCCTGGCCGCCCTCCGGCTGGTAGACGCCGGTCGCGTACGGGTCGGCAGGCGCCGGGTAACGGGTGTCGTCGCCCTGGTAGCGGCCGGTCGGCTCGTCGTACCGCTCGCCGTAGCCGGCGGCACCACCGGCACCGGCCGGCGGGTACTCCGACCCACTGCCGCCCGCGCCGTAGTCACGACTGCCGTAGCCGCCACCCGAGGACGGGCTGGTGCCGTAGCCCCCGCCCGAGGAGGGTGCGTTGCCGTAGCCGCCACCGGAGGACGGGGCGTTGCCGTAGCCCGGACCGCCGCCGTAGCCGCCGCCCTGCTCGTCGCCGTAACCGCCCGACCATGCCTGCTGCCCCGAACCGCCCGCCGCGCCGTACGGCTGCGGAGGCGCACCGTACGGGTCCGGCGGGACGTCGTCGACCACCGGCTGGTGCATCATCGTCGGCGCGTTGGCCAGGCCCGGACCGCCCACCATGGTCGGATCTGGAGCGGAGCCGACCCGGTTCACCACCCGGGTCTGGTCGTCCGCCCCGGCGAACGAGCCACGGGCTGCGGGAACCGCACCGGCCGGTGCCCCGGCGACGGGCTCACCGTCGGGATCGGGGTCCTCGTTCTCCTTGCGCTTCATCCAGAGCAGCACGATCGTGCCGACACCGATCGCCACGAAGAGCCCGCCGAGCAGGATCAGCAGCCAGTTGCCGAAGCCGCCGGAGCTCTCGTTGCCGGCCGGGGCCTGGGCGGCGGGAGCGTCGCCGGGAGGCGCGTCCGTCTCGTCGGTGGCGTCGTCCGCGAACGGGTCCTCGGTCGGCTCCGCCGACACACTCTCCGAGGGGGTGGCGCTCGGGCTGGCCGAGGTCTCGATGGCGAGGGTGATCCGTCGCCCGGTGATCTGCTGGCCGGCGTTGGCGGTGAAGCTCACCGTGGCCCGGATGTCGTCCTTGCTCGCGCCGATATCGACCCGGCCGGGCGCGATCGGGTTGCCGCTGTTGCCGGTGAAGCGGAAGTTGCCGTTGCCGTCGCTGGTGGTGTCCCGCTGACGGCCGGCGCTGTCCACCAGCAGCACGTACGCGTTCGGCACCCCGTCACCGGAGCGCGCCACGACCTTGCCCGCGATGGAGCGCACCGTCTGCGGTGCCTGGGAGGTGGGCGCGGGGTTGGGCCCGCGCACCGTCATGTCGCGCTCGTCGCCACCTTGCTCGCCAGTGATGGCGCGGGCGGAGACCCGTACCTTCCCGGAACGCTCCTGACCGGCCGCCACGTCGCCCGCGACCAGGGTGACCGTGACCGACTCGTCTGCGTTGGCCCCGATCTCGCGCGCGGGGATGTTGCACTCGCCCTGGCAGCTCAGCCCGTTGAAGGTACCGACGGAGATGCTGAACGGCATTGACACGCCGTTGTTGTTCGTGACGCGGAACGTCATCGACGTCTGCTGTCCGGACTGGAGAGTGCCGTTCGGCAGGTTGGTGATCTGGACGTCCGGGTTCGCGGCGAGTGCGGGTGTGGCGGGGACGGCGAGCAGGGCACCGACAATCAGCGCCACGACCACACCGGCCCGCTTTTGCCAGGCTCGTCGGTGTGTTGACACGTCCACCGCCTTCCGGACTGACCTCCTCGTACCGGCGAGCGCCGGCCGAAGGAACATCACGGTACGAATACGCCGTCGGCAACTATGCCTTGTCGGGTCGGATCGGCGCGACCCAGGGCCATCGTGACGCGCCGGGCGACCGCGCCGTATCGTCCCGTCGTGTCCTCTCCGTACATTAAGTCCGCTGCGGTGGCCGCAGTGCTGTCGGCGCTCGACGAGGGGCGCGCGCCCGAACGGCCGGTGCTTCGTGCGGCGGTCAGGGCCCTGCTGGCCACCCTCGCGGAGCGTGCCCCCGGCCGATCGGTGGAGGTGCGTGTCCCACCTTACGGTGCAGTTCAGTGCGTTCCGGGGCCACGACACACCCGCGGTACTCCGCCGAACACGGTGGAGATGGATCCGCAGACATGGGTCCTTCTCGCCACCGGACGGCTCGACTGGGAGCGGGCCGTCACGGAGGGTCGCGTACGGGCGAGTGGCGCGCGAGCGGATCTGTCCGCGTACCTGCCGCTCGAACTGGAGTGACGCGTGTGGCGCGATGACACTACGCCGCATCAGTGTGACTGTATGTGGCGACATGGATTCGCGTACACTGTCAGGCGACGACAGTGTGGTTCCGGCCGATGCAGCGCGGAGCGGCCCCGGTGGCTCCGACAGGCCAGTCCAGACCAGCAAGAGGGAGCGGCAGGTGCCCCGAGGCGACGGCCGGCTGAGCCACGACCTTGATCCCCAACGGCCAGGCCCCCAGGACGCGTGTGGCGTCTTCGGTGTCTGGGCGCCGGGGGAAGAGGTCGCCAACCTGACCTACTTCGGGCTGTACGCGTTGCAGCACCGTGGGCAGGAAGCGGCCGGGATAGCGGTCAGCGACGGCTCCGGCGTGGTGGTTTACAAGGATCTCGGCCTGGTCGCCCAGGTCTTCGACGAGCCGACGTTGGCGAGCCTGCGCGGGCACGTTGCCATCGGCCACACCCGATACTCGACCACCGGTGCCTCGACCTGGGAGAACGCCCAGCCGACCATCCGGGCCACCAGCTCGGGCACCACGATCGCGCTGGCGCACAACGGCAACCTGGTCAACACCGCCGATCTCCAGCGTGAGGTCGCCGAGCGTGGCCTGGGCACCGACGGCTCGACCAACGACACCTCGCTGGTCACCATGCTGCTGGCCAGTCGCCCGGATCTCTCCGTCGAGGCCGCCGCGCTGGAGGTGCTGCCGCAGTTGCGGGGCGCGTTCAGCTTCGCCTTCATGGACGAGACCACGCTGTACGCCGCCCGGGACCCGCACGGCGTGCGTCCGCTGGTGCTCGGCCGCCTGGAGCGGGGCTGGGTGGTGGCCAGCGAGACGGCGGCGCTGGACATCGTCGGCGCGAGCGTGGTCCGCGAGGTCGAGCCCGGTGAGTTGATCGCGATCGACGCCGAGGGGCTGCGCTCCAACCGGTTCGCCGCGCCCGAGCCCAAGGGCTGTCTCTTCGAGTACGTCTACATCGCCCGCCCGGACGCCACCATCGCCGGGCGCAACGTGCACTCGGCACGGGTGCAGATCGGCCGCCAGTTGGCCAAGGAGCACCCGGTCGAGGCGGACATGGTCATCCCGGTGCCCGAGTCGGGCACGCCGGCCGCCATCGGCTACGCCGAGGAGTCCGGCATCACCTACGGCGCCGGCCTGATGAAGAACCCGTACGTCGGGCGTACCTTCATCCAGCCGTCGCAGACCCTGCGTCAACTCGGCATCCGACTCAAGCTCAACCCGCTGCGCGAGAACGTACGCGGCAAGCGCTTGGTCGTGGTCGACGACTCGATCGTGCGGGGTAACACCCAGCGCGCGATCGTCCGGATGCTCCGCGAGGCCGGCGCGGTGGAGGTGCACGTCCGCATCTCCTCACCGCCGGTCTCCTGGCCCTGTTTCTACGGCATCGACTTCGCCACCCGCGCCGAGCTGCTCGCCAACGGCCTCGACAACGAGGGCATCCGGCGTTCCATCGGCGCTGACACGTTGGGCTACGTCTCGCTGCCCGGTCTGATCGCCGCGACCGAGCAGCCGAAGACCCGGCTGTGCCGGGCCTGCTTCGACGGGGAGTACCCGATCGAGTTGCCCGTCGGGAACCTGATCGGCAAGCACGTGCTCGAAGGGATCAGCCGCCGGGTCGCGAACCGCGTCGACGACGACGTCGACACCGGTGAGCAGGCCGGCACGACGCCCCGCACCGACGTGACGATGTCGGCGACCACACACCGCCCGTAGCACCATCCGGCTGCGGCGCCGGTCACCGCCGACGCGGCCGCCGAGAACCACTAAGGGGAGAACCGTGACGCACGTGTCCGAGCGCAGCGGCGCAGGAAGCAGCCCGACCGGCGGCGGCGACCGTCAGTCCTGGACGGCCGGCACCGGCCGCCCCGCTCGCAAACGTTCGGTCTCGTACGCGGACGCCGGCGTGTCGATCGAGGCGGGCGACCGCGCGGTCGAGCTGCTCAAGTCCAAGGTCAAGCAGACCCGACGGCCGGAGGTGATGGGCGACCTCGGCGGCTTCGCCGGCCTGTTCCGGCTGGACACCACGAAGTACAAGAACCCGATCCTGGCCTCCTCCACGGACGGCGTCGGCACCAAGCTGGTGATCGCGCAGCAGCTGGACATCCACGACACGGTCGGCATCGACCTGGTCGCGATGGTCGTCGACGACCTGGTGGCCTGCGGCGCCGAGCCGCTGTTCCTGCTGGACTACATCGCCACCGGTGAGGTCGTGCCGGACCGGGTCGCCGAGATCGGCGCCGGTATCGCCGACGGTTGCCGGTACGCGGGCTGCGCGCTGCTCGGTGGGGAGACCGCCGAGCACCCGGGTGTGCTGCGCCCCGACGAGTACGACATCTCGGCCACCGGCGTGGGCGTGGTGGAGGAGAGCGAACTCCTCAGCCCGGAGCGGGTCGAGGTGGGTGACGTGGTGATCGCCATGCGCTCGTCCGGCCTGCACTCCAACGGCTACTCCCTGGTCCGGCACGTGCTGCTGGGCGCCGGCCGGATGCGGCTGGACGTGGTGATCGACGACTTCGGCCGGCAGCGCACCCTCGGCGAGGAGCTGCTGACCCCGACCAAGATCTACGCGCAGGACTGCCTCAAGCTGATCGCCGAGGCGGAGGTGCGGTCGCTGGCCCACGTCACCGGCGGTGGCATCCCCGGCAACCTGGTGCGCATCCTGCCCGAGCACGTGGACGCGGTGGTCAACCGCTCCACCTGGAAGCCGCAGCCGATCTTCGACCTGATCCAGTCCAAGGGGCGGATCGACGACCCGGAGATGGAGGCGACCTTCAACATGGGCGTCGGCATGTTCGCGATCGTCTCGGCCGAGGACGCCGACCGCGCGCTGGCCACGCTGACCGGTCGCGGGGTGGACGCGTGGCAGGCCGGCGAGATCATCGAGGGCACCGGTGAGGTGCAGATGATCGGACAGCACACTCGCGGCTGATCATCTGACACCGATCGTCCAACCACCTGGTCAGGGGTTCACCCAAGTGGCCGTCGCGGCCTAGCCTTAGAGGCTGCTTCGCCTTTGAGGCGCTGCTTCGGAAGCTGTGGGTGCGCCAGTGCCGTGGTGTGCCCGGTAGCCGTCAACCGGTGAGGAGGGCGATGGCTGCACGGGGACGGTCGTTGCGGGGGATGCGGGGTCTGGCCGGCGTCCCGTCGTACGTCGTGATGCAGCCCACCACCCTCTGCAATCTGGATTGCGCGTACTGCTATCTGCCGTTGCGCGCGGCGGACCGGCGGATGCCGGTGGCGGTGGCGGAGGCGGTGGCCGCCTCGGTGAACCCGTGGGCCGCCTCCGGGCGGTTCTCGGTGGTCTGGCACGGCGGGGAGCCGCTCGCGGCGGGCCGGGAGCGACTGGCGGCGCTGATGGCGCCGTTCGCCGCCGAGGTGGAACACCACGTGCAGACCAACGCCACGCTGATCGACGACGCGTGGTGCGAGTTCTTCGTGACGCACCGGATCCGGGTCAGCGTCAGCGTGGACGGGCCCCGGGCGCGTAACGGGGACCGGGTCACCCGGGCCGGTCATCCGGCGTACGACCGGATCGTGCGGGGTGTGGCGACGCTGCGCCGGCACGACCTGCCGTTCTCGGCGCTGGCCGTGGTGAACGACCCGTCGCCGGAGCGGGCGGCGGAGTTGTACGCCTACTTCCTCGACCTCGGGTGCGAGGTGCTCGGGGTCAACATCGAGGAGACCGAGGGCGTCAACACCCGTGACAACGCTCACGACGCCGCCGCGGTGACCGGTTTCTGGGCCGAGCTGGTCGCGGCCTGGCGACGCGAGCCACGGATCCACCTGCGGGAGGTCGAGTGGTCGCTGCGGTACGCCGCCGCGGTCCTGGACGGCACGGCGGACGACCTGTTGCCGGCCAGTCTCGACCCGATCCCCACCGTGGCGTACGACGGCGCGGTGGTCGTGCTCTCACCGGAGCTGGCCGGATTCACCGATCCGCGCCACGGCGACTTCAGCAGCGGGAACGTCCTGGCCACACCGTTGCACTCGATTCTCGCCGGTGCGGCCGGCACGGGCTGGGTCGGTGAGTTCCTGAGCGGGGTGGAAGCCTGCCGCTCGTCCTGCCCGTACTTCGGTTTCTGTGGCGGAGGCCACGCGGCCAACCGCTACTTCGAGCTGGGCCGTTTCGACGGTACGGAGACCGAGCACTGCCGCAACAGCAAGATCCGCCTACTGGAGGGAGTGTTGGATCATGCCCGAGACCACAGGTCACCGGGAGCCCGAGCGGGTGACGGGTAACGAGGCCGACCGGGTCACCGACCGGGTGCGGGAGGCCGCTGCCGGGCTCACCGCACTGCTCCAGGAGGCGGAGGCCGCACGACGGCTACGAGCGGAGGTGGCGGGCGGCGACGGGGCGAGCGCGGTCTGCGCCTGGAACCACTTCGAGAACATCCCGACGTTCTACAACTGGAACAACCGGCCTCGCTGACCGGCCGGAGTCGAGGGCCCGCCACGTTCCCGGATTACCTCCGGGCGTGGCAGGCCCTTGAGCGTCGGGTGGTACGCCGCCGCGTGCCGGGCACATACGTGAGCACGCGGGGAGTTACCGCGTGCTCGGATGTGACCGGGGGTCAGCGGGTGGGACGGACCCAGGTGTCCGGGTCGTCCTCGGCGTGGTCCTCATCATCGTCGACGTACTCTTTGTCGTCGTCGAAATGGTGGTCCGACTTGCCGCTGCCGCCGAGTTCTCGCTGCAAGGCGGCGAGGTCGGTGTTCGGGGAGTGATACTTCAGCTCCCGGGCCACCTTTGTCTGCTTGGCCTTAGCACGGCCGCGCCCCATGGCTCGACCCCCTCGCACAGAATGCGGGGCAGCCCGAAGGCGGGCCCCGATGACGTCAGGCATCTCTCGTGGCTCTTACGGTACATGGGGATGCCACCGTTCGGCACCTCGGGTTACCGCTGACCGCCGCCGCGCGTGGCGGTCAACCGGTCGTCACCCATTGTACCCGGTAAGGAGCGATGCCGGGAACGGTCCTGACACGGGGTAAAACTCCATGAACGCGTCGTATTTTCAGTTTAGCCGGATGCGCCCGTTGAGGGCGGGAGCAACGCGGCCCGCCCTCAACGTTCGGCGAGGTCACCGCAGGTGGATCGCGCGCAGCCGGCCGATGTCGGCCATCCGCCGCTCCGCCAGCCGGTCGGCCGCCACGGCGGGCGGGACACCGTCGGTGTCGGCGAGCCGGAGGATCTCCCGCGTGGTGTCGAAGATGCGGGTCGCCCGCAGCTTGGCGCGGTCGAAGTCGAAGCCCTCGATCTCGTCCGCGACCTGGATCACACCACCGGCGTTCACCACGTAGTCCGGCGCGTAGAGGATGCCCCGGTCGGCGAGCAGCTTCTCCACGCCCGAGTGGGCGAGCTGGTTGTTCGCCGCACCGGCGACCACCTTCGCCCGCAGCGCGCCGACCGTGTCGTCGTCCAGGGCGCCGCCCAGGGCGCAGGGTGCGTACACGTCGATGTCGGCGGCGGCCAGCGCGGACGCGTCCTCGACGAGCGTCACCTCGGGGTGGGTGGTCCGCGCCCAGTCCAGCGCGCGGGGGCTCACGTCGGTGGCCACCACCTCGGCGCCGTCCTCCAGCAGGTGACCGACCAGGTACTTGCCGACCTTGCCCAGGCCGGCCACACCGACCCGCCTGCCGTGCAGCGTGGGGACCCCCCAGACGTGCTCGGCCGCCGCGCGCATGCCCTGGAAGACGCCCCAGGCGGTGAGGATCGAGGAATCGCCGGCACCGCCGTGCTCGACACTGCGGCCGGTGACGTACCGCGTCTCGCGGGCGATGACGTCCATGTCCGGCACGTACGTGCCGACGTCGCAGGCGGTGTAGTAGCGCCCGCTCAGCGACTCCACGAAGCGGCCGTACGCGCGCAGCAGCGCCTCGCTCTTGATCTGCTCGGGGTCACCCCAGATGACCGCCTTGCCGCCACCCAGGTCCAGCCCGGCGAGAGCGTTCTTGTACGCCATGCCGCGGGACAGGTCGAGCACGTCGGCGAGGGCGGCCTCCTCGCTCGCGTACGGGTAGAAGCGGGTGCCACCCAGCGCCGGGCCGAGCGCGGTGGAGTAGATCCCGATGATCGCCTTCAGGCCGGTCTGCTTGTCCTGGCAGAACACGACCTGCTCGTGGCCCGTGGATCCCGGGTCGTCGGAAGTGGCGAATACGCCCATGACTGGCTCCTGTGTCGGCGGGCGTCCTTGTGGGACGCGGACCTCGGTCGAGCCGGCGGGGATGCTGCCGGTGGTGCGAGCCTAGTATCGACGGGCGCTCCCCGGCCCCTCCCGGGCGTCCACGTCCCGCCCAGCGGGCGTACGCACCGGGCGTCCCGACGCCCGCGCCGTAGGGCGCGACGAGGGCGCCGGACCCCCGTTTCGGCTCGCCACGCGGTACCGGCCGGGTGACGCCGAGCAACGCTCGGCTTGCCGTTCGTGGGAGGATCGCGCCGTGCCGTCGCTCTTCGCCTCATACCTGCGCGTGTACGAGCCGCTGACCGCCTTCGATCGCGATCGTCAGGCGTACTGGCGGCGCTACGTCGAGCAGGGGCGGGCGGTGGCGCCGGTGGAGGGACCGGTACGGCAACGGACCTCGGTGATCGAGGCGCTCGGTGCCGGCTGGACCCGGCTGCCCGACCTGCCCGACGAGGCGTACGTGCTGGAGACGGACGAGACGCTGCTGGTGTGCCCGTGGAACCTGCGTATCCGGGTGGCCGAGGCCGCGCTGAGCGCCCGGGACGGGGTGCCGGCGGTGCTCGCCGACGCGTTCGTGCCGCCGGTGCTGGCCGGGCAGGCCAAGGCCGTGGTGGAGGACTGGCGCAGCGGGGCCCGGGTGCTGGAGCACGGCGTACCCCGGGTGCACGAGCAGATCGCCACCTGGGGGGTGCCGCTGCGCTGGTTCGTGCTCTTCGAGCCGCAGGAGCGTCACCACGTGACCGCACCGGAGCGTCGTGCGTTGCGCTTCCGGACGGAGATCTCGAAGGCCCGCCGCCGGTCGTCGCGTGCGCTGTCGGTGCTGCGTAAGTCGGTGGGGGAGGCGCCCATCACCGAGGCGGTCGAGGAGGCCGCCCGGTGGCTGGAGGAGTTCCACCCCCGCTCGGTGGTGGAGCTGGACTACGGGGGTCTGGTCGAGTTGCTCTCCGACGAGACGCTCGCCGAGGACGACTCGGCGGAACTCGTCGCCACGGGACTCGCCGGACTGTCGCGTGGCGAGGCCGAGGAGGCGTCTGCGGCGTACGACAAGCTCGTTGCGCGCTGGCGGGCCGTGCAACTTCTAGAACGCTGCAACTAGTCCGCTTTTGCCCAAATTTCGGGCTGCAACATGAGGCGTGCTCGTAGTTGTTGCGTCACGAGCCGTGACTATGAGTCCGAATAAGGTACTTTCTGGCGTGTAATAGTCGCATAAATCGGGCATGGTTCATCCGTCCGTCTAGGGACGTTCGGCCGTTCGGCCCATGTCGGACATCGGGGACTAGCCGGACCATGGGAGACGCGTCGGCCGGCGGGACCCCGGCCGATGTCTCTACATGTGGAGGAGTGACCGATGGCATCGCGAACGCACGAACCAGAGCCGCTACTCACACCGGCCGAGGTGGCGTCGATGTTCCGTGTCGACCCGAAGACGGTGACCCGCTGGGCGAAGGCCGGCAAGCTGAGCGCCATCCGGACCCTGGGCGGCCACCGCCGGTATCGCGAGTCCGAGGTCAGGGCGCTGTTGCAGGGGCAGATCCCGCAGCAGCGTCAGGGGGACTGACCGGCTGGTAGATAGCAGAGACACCACGAAGGGCGACGGATTCTCGAATCCGTCGCCCTTCGACATGTCCGGACCCGGCGGCCGGGTCGGCGTACCGGCCTCAGCCGGTCAGCTCGACCCGGATCCCCACCGTGCCGCCGGTGCCCCGGCGGAGTCGGCTGCCGAGCAGCGTCAGCCGCCCGATCACTCGGTACTTCTGCTTGATCAGCCCCCGGATGCGATCGGTCGCTCCGGGGTCGTAGAGGCTCGCCCGGGCGGGCACCGCCTCGCCATGGGGTCGACCGCGCACGTCGCACGGCGCCACCGTGACATCCCCACTGCGCCGGATCCGCTTCACCTTGCCGGCATCCGCCGCGGACCACACCGCCAGGGCGTCGCCGTCGCGTACCGCCCAGACCGGGGTCGGCACCGCGCGGCCGTCCTTGCGGAAGGTCGTGAGGAGTATGTACTTCTCCGCCGAGAGGCGGTCCAACGTGGTCACGCCGCCCAGGATACGGGCGTCGCGCGCGACTGAGCAGCCCGTTAGCGTTAAGGACGTGACGGGGGAACCACGGATCGGTGACGTCTTCGGAGAACTGCTGCGCGACGCGCTGGCGGTGGCGACCGGGGTCGGTCCCCGGCCGCTGGCCGGCGGGCGGCTGCCCCGACCGGTCATCGAGATCATCGAACGGGACGACGGGCTGGTCAACGGCGCGCCCGCCGCCCACTACCTGGCCGGGCCGCAGGAGTGGCAACCACACGACCACCGGGCCGTGGACCGGGTGCGGGGCGCGACACTGGACGTCGGCGTCGGCGGCGGCCGGATCGCGCTGCTGTTGCAGGAGCGCGGCGTACCCGTGACCGGGCTGGACGTCTCGCCCGGCGCGCTCGCGGTGTGCCGTCGTCGGGGCGTACGCGATCTGGTGCACGGCACGGTCGACGAGCACTGCGCCGACGGGCGGCGCTACGACACGTTCCTGTTGCTCGGCAACAACCTGGGCCTGTTCGAGGGTCGGGAGCGCGCACCCGCCTTCCTGGCGGCCCTGGCCGCGATGGCCAACCCCGGGGCGCAGGTGATCGCGCACGGCACCGACCCGTACGGCACCACCGATCCGCTGCACAGCGGCTACCACGAGCGCAACCGTCGACGGGGCCGCCTCGGCGGGCAGCTCCGGCTACGGCTGCGCTACCGCGAACTCGGTACGCCCTGGTTCGACTACCTGGTCTGCTCGCCGGCCGAACTCGCCGAACTGGTCCGGGGCACCGCATGGCGACTGACCGACGTGGACGACCGGGACGCCCCGTACTACCTCGCCACCCTGCGCCTGAGCTGAGCGCCGAAGGCCGCCTGAGCTGAGCGCCTGGGCGCCCTGAGCTGAGCGCCTGGGCGCCGCCGGATGTTAGGAAGGGTCCCCTGCTATGCCGTAGGCGTTAGCAGGGGACCCTTCCTTGCTCCGAAGGCTTAGACCTGGACGGTCGGGGGGAGCTGCTCGGGCGGCAGGCCGCCGTCGCCGTCGACGACCTCGTCGGGCTGACCGTCCTCGTCGATGTCGACCATCGTGACGTCCACCTTGCCGTCGCCGTCGGTGTCGAACTGGAACAGGTCGGCCTTGCCGTCACCGTCGGTGTCGACCACCCAGACGTCGGTACGGCCGTCGTTGTTGGTGTCGGCGCGCAGCAACTCGATGCGCTCGTCGCCGCGCGTCTCGACGGTCTCCTGGGTGCCCGAGTCGCCCGTGGTCTCCGGTGCCTGGCTCATCTGTTCGTCCTTCCCTTTGGCTGTCGGCGGTCTGTACCCGATCCCGTCCGCCCCCACGCATCGGGCCCGGTCGGTGCTGCATAGGGTCGCAGCATGACTGAGCGGAGCGTACGGGCCGGTTGCGGCGTGGCGGCGATCCCGCGCGTCGACGGCGTCGGAGAGCGTGTCGTCGTCACCCTGCGGTGGTGGCACCATGACTGAACGATTCGTGGTGGTGGGTGCCGGCACCATGGGCCTCGGCATCGCGTACGTGGCGGCCGGCGCCGGCCACACGGTGGAACTGGTCGAGGTGGACCGGGAACGCGGTGCGGAGGCAATGATCCGGCTCGCCGAGCTGTGGGACCGGGGCGTCCGGCGCGGCAGGTTGACCGTGGCGCAGGCCGCCGCGAACCAGGAACGCGTCACCCTGCGGGCGGGCCTGGCCGAGGTGGCTGCGGAGCCACAGGTGATCGTGGAGGCGGTGCCGGAACGGCTCGACCTGAAGCGGGCCGTGCTGGCCGAGGCGGAGGCGCTGCACCCGGCCCTACTGGGCAGCAACACCTCCAGCATCCCGATCGCCGAGCTGGCCCAGGGACTGCGCCGGCCCGAGCGCTTCTGCGGGCTGCACTTCTTCAACCCGGTCTGGGCGATGGCGCTGCTGGAGATCGTGGTCGGCGCGGCCACCGCGCCGGAGACCACCGCCGCCGCCGTCACGCTCGCCACCCGGCTGGGCAAGGACCCCGTGGTGGTACGCGACATGCCGGGCTTCGCCACCTCCCGGCTCGGGGTGGCCCTCGGTCTGGAGGCGATCCGGATGGTCGCCGACGGGGTGGCCGACCCGGCCGACATCGACAAGGCGATGGTGCTCGGCTACCGGCACCCGGTCGGGCCACTGGAGCTGACCGACCTGGTGGGTCTGGACGTACGCCTCGACATCGCCCGCACCCTCCAGGCCGCGTACGGGGACCGGTTCGCGCCGCCACCGCTGCTGACCGAGATGGTGGCGGCCGGTCGGCTGGGCAAGAAGTCGGGGCAGGGCTTCTATCACTGGGTCGACGGTGTGCGTACGGACGGCACGGCGCGGCCTGAGACGGGCGAGGGGACGCCGGGCGCGGCTTCCGCCGGCCGGACGGGCGCGGTCCGATGAGCGGCGGGCTGCGGGTCGAGGAACGCCCGGACCGGCTGGTGGTCACACTGGACCGGCCGGAGAAGCGCAACGCCATCGACGCCGACCTGATCGCCGCGCTGCACGAGGTCTGCGCCGACCTGGAGGCCCGTCCCCGGATGCTGTTGCTGACCGGCGGCACCGACGGGATCTTCGCCGGTGGGGCGGACATCGGTCAGCTACGCGAGCGGGGCCGCCTGGATGCGCTGGCCGCGATCAACTCGGCCGCCTTCGCCCGGATCCGGGCGCTGCCGATGCCGACCGTGGCGGCCGTCGACGGTCCTGCTCTGGGCGGTGGCGCCGAGCTCGCGTACGCCTGCGATCTGCGGGTCTGCACCGAGCGGGCGGTCTTCGGCCAGCCGGAGGTGCGGCTCGGCATCCTGGCCGGTGCCGGCGCGACGCACCGGCTGCCGGCGTTGGTCGGTGAGGCTCGGGCCAAGGAACTGCTGTTCACCGGTCGCCGGGTGGACGCGGCGGAGGCGTCCCGGATCGGACTGGTCAACCGGGTGGTGGCGGGGCCGGAGGAGTTGCTGCCGGCGGCCCACGCGCTGATCGACGAGATGGCGAAGGGCTCGGCGCTGGCGCTGCGGCTGACCAAGCTCGCCGTGGACGCGCCGCCCGCCGCCCATCCGCACCTGGACCTGGTCAGCCAGGCGGTGCTCTTCGAGGACGACGAGAAGTACCGCCGGATGACGGATTTCCTGGACCGGCGTCGCGGTCGCTGAGACCGACCGCAGAGACCACGACGGCCGCACCGGAACCCTCCGGTGCGGCCGTCGCTGTCGGATCGGTCAGCGGCCCAGCGCGGCCAGCGGCACGTCGGCGTCCGCCAGCGCCCGGATCACCGCGGCCGACTCGCTGAAGCCGATGAGAAGTACGGCGTCGGCACCGAAATCCTTGATCTGCTTGGCACCGTCACTGAAGTTGATCGGTGCGGCGTCGGCACCCTCGCCCGGCTCGTAGCCGAGCAGCGTCACCTTGTCGCCGCCGAACCCGGCCCGCTCCAGTTCGGCCCGGACGGCCTCTTGGAGGCCCTCGCCGTAGGCGTCCTTACGGGCCACGATGGCGATCTTCTGCGGCCCGTCGCGGAGGATCACGTCGGCCAACGCCCGACCCTGGAGGCTGTCCGGCGGCGCGGTACGGAAGTAGAGGCCCTTGTCCTCCGCGTCGGTCAGCGACGCGGCGGTGTTCGACGGGGAGAAGAGGATGCGGCCGGCCGCCACCACGTCCGGCAGGACGGCGGCTGAGATACCGGAGGCGCCGGCCCCGATGATCACGTGCACCCCGGCACCGACGTGGCTGGCGACCGTCCGCTTGGCGACCGTCGGGTCCGTGCCGTCGTCGCCGTCGATCCAGACCACGTCCTCGTCGAGCACACCGCCGGCCGCGTTGATCTCCTTGATCGCCAGGCCCACACCGGCTGCGATCGGCGGGTACGCCAGGGCCAGGTCGCCGGTCTTGGGCAGCAGACCGCCGAGGACGAGCGGCGCGCCGCTGGGCTGCTGGCTGCCACGCGGCGGCGCCTTCGTGCTCGCCGCCGACTCGTCCCCGGCGCCGACGAACTCCGTCTTGGCGTCGTTGAGCTGCTGGTTGTCGAAGTGCAGGGTGGCGTAACTGGCGGTGGCGGGCTCACCGGCGTCGGTGAACCCGGCGCGGGTGATCGACACGCTGCGGTACTCGATGTCGTCGCCGTCGCGGGCCAGCCGCAGGCACTGGGCGGGGGTCTCGCAGCGGGTGCCCTCGTTGGTGACGCCGACGATCTGCCGGGCGATGGCCGCCGGGTTGGTGCTGCCGGCGAGTTCCGTCGCGAGCGCGCTGATCACCACCGCGTCGTACGCCTCGGCGGCGTAGAGGAAGTCGTTCAGCCCCGGGTCCATGGACCGGAGCCGGTTCTTGAAGTCCTCCGGCAGCGGAGTCAGGGGAGTGGTGCCCTTCATGCCGTCGACGAGGTTGGCGCGATCCTGCAACTCTTCCGGGTACGAGTTGAGCATGTTGCCGTCCGTACCGTAGAGGCGCACCTGGTCGGCGCCCGCCTCCTCGGTCTGGTCGTTCCCGCACGCGCTGGTGGCGAGCAGGAGGGTGGCGCAGGTGGCCATGATGGCCGCCCGCAAGCCGCGTGACATGTGCATCGTCGTCCTTCCTACGGCGAAGGTCCGCTGCGCAGACTAACGTGCCGTGACGCACGGCGGGACCGTGGAGGCGTGTCTATCCGCAGGTCGCCCTCCCTAATTACGGAGAGTCACCATCGGTGGTCGCTTGACCGGGCCCCCTACCGTGCGGTGGGTGACCGACTCGCCACAGCAGACGTACGACGACGCCTCCGCCATCCTCAGTTCGGCGCTCGACGGCGACTCCGACGGTGTGGTCGGGACATTCGACGCGGTGGTGGACCGGGCCGGCCTCGTCGGGGCGTACGACGTGGCGTGGTGCCTGGCCGCGACGATGGTCGGTGATCCGGTGCCGCCCGGCGCCTGCGCGCTCGACTTCCCCGAAATCGACCAGGCCGAGTACGACGCCCGCTGGGTGGCCCGTTTCGTCAGCGCGTACGCCAACTCGGACCTGGACACCGCCCGTGCCCTGTTCGGTGCGGCGGTGGCCGACGGGCTGCTGCCGGAGTGCCTGCTGACCCTCGCCGGTTCGACGGTGGCCACCCTGCGGCACCGGTCCGCCTGAGCGACAACGGCAGCCCGTTCAGGTGCCGGACTGGACCACCGTGGTGGCGTACCGGGACAGCAGCTCGTGCCAGCCGGCGGTCAGCGCCTGCCGGTAGCCCTCCGCGGCCTGGCCGTGCCGGTCGAAGTGCCGGTGCGCGACCTCGACCAGGGTGCCGGAGCCTTCCGGCGTGAACAGCACCTCGACCTCGCTGGCCTGCGCCGGATCGGGCACCGGGGCGCGGTCCGCCCCGATCTGCCAGGTGAACACCAGCCGCCGGGGCGGATCCCAGGTCAGCACCCGGCCCCAGTCGCTGCGGAAGCCGTAGGGGCCGATCTCATAGAGCATGCCGCCGGCCTGCAGCTCCATGCCAAGCTCGGCCAGGGCCTCCGGGCCGGACCAGGTGTACTCCATCACCCACCAGTCGGCGAGCCTGCTGGTGAACACCGCGTAGGCCTGCTCGGGGGCGGCCGGGACGACCAGGGCGCTGTGGATCGTGAACCGCTCGTGATCCTGTCGGATGTCGATCGGATCAGTAATCCCCTGTCCCATAGGCCCGGACCATACCGGCTCATGCCCGCGTGCGCAGCTTCCCGCAAGGCCGAGACCTGCCGGAAGATCCGCTTACGGGTCGATTCCGGTCCGCCACGGACATCGGCGGATGGCGGCCTCCGGAGCGGGCACCACCGAGTCGAACGGACCCGAGCCGTCGGCGGCCCGGCAGTTGGCCGAGCAGACCGGGGAGAGCATCCTGCAGGCGGGGCGCAGCGTGTGGGACGCCATCCAGAGCGGATTGGCACAACGTCGCCAGGACGGCTGAGCGGCGTTACCGGGGAAAGCAAAACACCGACCGGCGTTTCCGCTGGTCGGCGTTGCTGTAGCCCGGCGAAAGGCTATGTGGCCAGGGGCGGGGTCGAACCGCCGACCTTCCGATTTTCAGTCGGACGCTCGTACCAACTGAGCTACCTGGCCGTGGTGCTCGGCTCATGCTACCCGTCCCACCGGGTCCCCGTCGGGAGGGTCACATGCCCCGATACGCAGAACGCCGCGCGAGGTGCGCGGCGTCAGCGCTTGCGGTCCTGACGGGACTTGAACCCGCGACCTCCGCCTTGACAGGGCGGCGAGCACTCCAACTGCTCCACAGGACCTAGCTGGTGTTGCATTCGACCGAAGTCGAACCGTGCCCCCAACGGGATTCGAACCCGTGCTACCGCCTTGAAAGGGCGGCGTCCTGGGCCGCTAGACGATGAGGGCGGCCCCGCTATCATTGCACATTCGCAACGTGAGCGGACTTGCTCCCATCCGGCCCCGCCGGAGGCTTGGAAAGCATACGTGATGTCTCACCGGTCGGCCAAACCGGTGTGGCTACCGCCGCAACGTCTCGTAAAAGTGCAGCTCAGAACGGGTCTATCCGAGCTTGGTGATGCCGAGGTCGCGCTTCAGGGCGGCGATCACCCTGGTGCAGGCGGCGAGCGTGGCGGCCCGATTGCCGCCTCCGTCGTGCAGCAGCACCACCGCGCCGGGCTTGGCGCTGCGCTTCACCCGCTTCTCGATCGTGGCGGCGGTCGGCTTGGCCCAGTCCTGCGGGTCCACCGTCCAGTGCAGCGACCGCATGTCCAGCTTCTTGGCGACCCGCACCACCTCGGCGGTCCACCGGCCGCCGGGCTGGCGGTAGAACGGGATCTCCGCGTCGGGTACCGCCCGCCGGATCTCCTTGTTCGTCCGGACCAGGTCGGCGCGGATCTCGGCGACCGGCCGCCGGGCGAGGTCGAGGTCGTGGTTCCAGCTGTGGTTGCAGAGCTGGTGCCCCTCCCGGACGATCCGCCGGAGCAGGTCGGGATGCTTGCGGACCTGGGCGCCGACCACACAGAAGGTGGCGGTGACGCCCGCCTTCTTCAGGCGGTCGAGCACCTTGGGCGTCCAGGTCGGATCGGGTCCGTCGTCGAAGGTGAGAGCCACCCCCTCGGCCCCGGTGGTGCGGACCAGCCCGGCCGGCAGCTTGGCCGGCAGGGCCCGCAGTGGGGGCTTGGGCGGGGCCAGCGTCGGTGACGGCGAGGGCTCCGGGGGCAGGGCGGCCGACGGAGGAGGGCTGGACGGGGTGGTCGCCTGGGGCGACTCGCCGCCACCGCCGCAGCCGGTCACCAGGAGGACCAGGCTCGTGACACACGCGAGCAGGACACGGGTACGCATCGTTCGCTCCCGAGAGGGGTTCGGGTTCGACGGACTGCCCGACGCTAGTTCACCCGATTTGAGTAGACAAACGCCGGGTCAGGACGCCACCGCTTTCCGTGCCGACCTAATGCCGTGAACCCCTATGGAAGCCTGCAAAGGCCCCGAAATTTCTCTCAGGATGCGGCCGAACGGTCGAGCGAGTCGCGTACGGCGACGATGAGCGAGACCGCTTCGGTCAGGTCGATCGGCCGGACCACCCCGGCCGGCAGGCTCTCGGCCCGCCACCCCGGTCCCGCCGCGAGGACCAGCAGCGGTCGACGCGGAACGGTCAGCAAGGCGCTGAGCTGGGTGGCATCGGCCGTGGCCCGGGTGTGCGACCAGACCACCACGGCGGCCGGTCCGGTCCGGTCGATCGCGTCCAGCAGCGCCCTCACCGGGACCCGGGCGCCGAGCATCCGGTGCGCGACACCGGCCTCGGCCAGCGCGGCGGCCAGCGCCTCCAGGGGCAGGCTGTGCTGCTCCTCGTCGGCGCAGGACAGCAGGATGCGCGGCGGCCCGAGGACGGGACGGGTGGCCGCCGCCAAGGCGAACGCCGCCGAGACACAGCGCGACAGCAGATGCTCCACCTCGATCAACACGTCTGTCGCGGCGTGCCGTTGCCCGATGCCGGCGAGCACCGGGCGCAGCAGCCTGTCCCAGGTGCCGATCACACCCTCGGTGGCCAGGCTGCGTGAGATCGCCTCGTTGATCGCGACCGCGTCCAGCCGCATCGCGGCACGCGCCAGGCCGCGCGCCGCCGGACCGGCGCGGCCCACCGGAATGGTGTTGCCTCCGCCGTCCCGCGCGGTCCTCGACCGGGCGACACCACCCGCCGCCGTGGCGGGAGCCTGCCGGGCCCATCGCGCCGCCTCCGCCGGACTGAGCCCCTCGCCGGTGAGCCGTCGCATGACCTCCAGCCGGGCGAGGTCGGCCGTCGTGTAGCGGCGGTGGTGTCCGGGTACGTGCTCGCTGGGCCCGAGGCCGTAGCGCTGGTGCCAGGTGCGCAGCGTGGTCACCGCGACGCCGAGTCGTCGGGCGACCGCCCCCGCGCTCAGTGCCTCATCGGCCACCCGGCCGCTCCGGCCCGTCGCCGGCCGGGGCCGAGGGGTGGAGCAGACGGTCCACCACGCCGACCAGCCACGGCGCGTACGCGTCGGGGTCACGGTCGAGCTCGGCGGCCAGTGCCGCAGGGTCGACCCAGCGCAGCTCGGCGACCTCCGCAGGCTCGGGACTCAGTGGTGTGTCCGGCGAGAACTCGCCACGCAGGACGTGGTCGTACTCGACTTCGACCCGACCCGTGGACGGGTCCTCGGCGCGGTACACGTGCACGCCGACCTCGGTCAGCACCACCGGGCCGACGCCGAGTTCCTCGTGTAGCCGGCGGTTGGCGGACTCGGCCACGTCCTCACCGGGCTGCGGGTGACCACAGCACGTGTTGGCCCAGCGCAGCGGGAACCGTGTCTTCGCCGCAGCCCGACGCTGGAGGAGGATCCGGCCGTCCGGCGAGACGAGCAGCACGGAGAAGGCACGGTGCAGTTGACCGGGGGTCTGGTGGGCGGCGGACACGGTGGCCGACCCGATCCGCCGGCCCGAATCGTCGACCAGCTCGACCAGGTGGGCTTCCCGCGACAGTGACATCAGAGCCATCCTTCGTTCAGCGGCCACGGCCGGTGATGCGACCGGCGGCCAGCTTGCCCGAGATGAGCACCATGGGAACCCCGACGCCGGGCTGCGTGCCCGAGCCGACGAACACCACGTTGGACAGCGACGGGTGCAGGTTCGACGGGCGGAACGGACCGGTCTGGAACAGGGTGTGCGCGGCGGCGAACGGCGTGCCGGCGGCCATGCCCTGCTCCGCCCACTCGGCCGGGGTGACCGCCCGGAGCACCTCGACGCCGTCGCCGAAGCCGACGTAACCGCGTTCCTCAAGGGTGGCGACGAGCTGGTCGGAGTAGCGGGCGGTGAGGTCGCCGCGCCACTCGAAGGGTGCCCGCTCCAGGTTCGGCACCGGGGCGAGCACGTAGTAGGTGTGCCGTCCGGCAGGCGCGACCGCCGGGTCCGTCCGGCTCGGGTTGGTGACCAGCAGGGACGGGTCGCTCATCAGCTCACCGCGTCGGATGACCTCGTCGAACGTGCCCTTCCAGGAGCGCCCGAAGTGGATGTTGTGGTGCGCGATGCGCCGGTAGCCCTGGGTCGAGCCGACGTGCAGCACGACGCAGGACGGCGAGTAGGTCAGGCGGCGTTGCCGGGTCGCCGGCAGCAGGTCGCGGTAGGCCACCGGCAGGTCGGGGTTGAGGACCACCACGTCGGCGGGGACGAACTCGCCGTCGGCGGTCAGCACGCCGGTGGCCCGGCCGTGGGCGGTCTCCACCCGGGTCACCGTGGTGCCGTACCGGATCTTGACGCCGTGCTTCTCGGCGGCGCCGGCCAGCCCGCGCGAGACCGCGTGGATGCCGCCGCGCGGGAAGAAGACCCCGGCGACCGAGTCGAGGTACGCGATGACCGCGTAGATGGCCAGCGCGTCGTGCGGGGCGAGGCCGGCGTACATCGCCTGGAAGGAGAAGATGCGCCGGGTACGCGGGTCGCGGAAGAACTGGTCGATCTTGGTCTGGAGCCGCCGGAAGGCGCCGGTGGCGACCAGCTTGAGCAGGTTGGCGGTGAGCAGGTCGGTGGGGGCGTCGAGGTTGCGCTCGATGAAGTCGGCCCGCTCCAACCGCCACAGGTTCCGTGCGAAGTCGACGAACCGCAGGTAGCCGTCGGCCTCGCGGGGCCCGCAGACCCGGGAGATCTCCGCCGCCATCCGGGCGGTGTCGGTCAGCACGTCGAGCGTGGAGCCGTCCGGGTAGTAGGCGCGGTACGCCGGGTCGAGCGGCATCAGGTCGACCCAGTCGGACAGCTCCTCGCCCACCGCGCCGAGCGCCTCGGCGATCAGGTCGGGCATGGTGAGCACGGTGGGGCCGGTGTCGAACTCGTAGCCGTCCACGCTGAGCCGTCCGGCCCGTCCACCCGGCACCGGCTCACGTTCCAGCAGGGTCACCTGCCGCCCGCTGCCCGCCAGGTGCAGTGCGCAGGCCAGGCCACCGAGGCCCGCTCCGACGACCACGACCTGATCCGTACGCCCGTCCACGGTTCGCACCGAGAACCTCCCCATCATGCTCTCCGGTGGGTGGCCACAGTCGCGAGACCGGCCAACGCCACCCGTGCCGTCTCGTCCACGGCGACAGTGTCGAGCGCCGCCAGGGCCTGGTCGACCCGCTCGTCGATCATCCGCTCGATCCGGTCCACCGCGCCGGTGTCCACCACCACCTCAGCCAGCCGGGCGACCTGGGGCGTGCTGACCGGGTCGCCGGTGCCGTCCAGTTCCCGCAACTGCGTCGGAGTGGCCATCTCCCGCGCCAGCACGAGCAGCGCGGTCGGCTTGCCGGTGCGCAGGTCGTCGCCGGCCGGCTTGCCGGTGGTGGCCGGGTCGCCGTAGACGCCGAGCAGGTCGTCGCGGAGCTGGAACGCCTCGCCGACGCAGAGGCCGTAGGCGGTGTACGCCGCGGTCAGGCGGCCGTCGCCGGTCACGCCGGCCAGGCTGGCGCCGAAGAGCAGCGGACGCTGGACCGTGTAGCTGGCGGTCTTGTAGCGGGCCACCCGCAGGGCCCGGTCGACCGACCAGCTCGCCGGGTCGGCCTCGCCGAGGATGTCGAGGTACTGCCCGGCGACCGTCTCCACCCGCATCCGGTCGTACCCGCGGCGGACCGCGAGCAGCCGGTCCGGGGGCAGGACGGTGCGCGAGAGCAACTGGTCGGCCCAGACCATGCAGAGGTCGCCGATCAGCACCGCGACGGCCTCCCCGAAGCGGCCGGAGTCGCCGTTGCGGCCGGCGGCGGCGTGCTGGGCGGCGACCGCCATGTGTGCGGTGGGTCGGCCGCGACGGGTGGCGGACGCGTCCATCACGTCGTCGTGCACCAGCGCGAAGGTGTGCAGCAGTTCCAGGGTGGCCAGTGCGGGCAGCACCGGGGCCAGCGGTTCGTCGCCGCCCACCGCGCCGCGCCATCCCCAGTAGGCGAACGTCGGTCGGACCCGCTTGCCGCCGACGAGGACGTAGTCACGTGCCGTTGCGGCGAAACCACCCATCGCCGCGTCGATTTCGGCAAGCGCGTCGACCTCGGCGTTCAGGAAGTCGGTGAGGGTCTCATCGACGGCGGCGACGAGATCCCGGGTGTAAGCGGCCAGAACGGCCCGGATCGGATCGTCGTTCCCGACCGGCTGCTCAGGCCCCACGCGAAGCAGGTTACCGGTAAGTCGGTCGCTGGCCATGCGGCTGAGCGTACCCTAAGGTTTCAAGTTGCGTCGATTGGTGCGTCGATTTTCGAGGAGGGCTCGTGGAGACGGATCTCAGTGCCGCCTACGAGAGGTGCCGTGAGCTGCACAAACGCCACGGGCGTACCTACTATCTCGCCACCCGGCTACTACCCGCATGGAAACGGCGTCATGTGCACGCCTTATATGGATTCACTCGGTACGCGGACGAGATCGTCGACCAGACAGAGGAGCTGCCACCGCCGGCGCGTGCCGCCCGGCTGGACGACTGGGGCGGCCGGTTCATCGCCGGACTGCACGGCGAGCAGGTCGACGACCCGCTGCTCCCGGCGGTGCTGCACACCATCGCCGTGTTCGACCTGGACCGGGAGGACTTCGCCGCGTTCCTCAAGAGCATGGCGATGGACCTGACCGTGACCTCCTACCGCACCTACGCCCACCTGCTGGACTACATGGAGGGCTCGGCGGCGGTCATCGGCACCATGATGCTGCCCATCCTGGGCAGTTCCGCCCCGGCGGCGGCCCGGGAGCCGGCCCGTCAACTGGGCTTCGCGTTCCAGCTCACCAACTTCGTCCGGGACGTCGCCGAGGACCTGGACCGGGGGCGGACGTACCTGCCGGAGGAGGACCTGGCGGCCTTCGGCCTGACCCACGAGGACCTGCTGGCCTGCCGTGCGGCGGGACGGGCCACCGAACCGGTCCGCGAGTTGATCCGGCACGAGGTGGATCGCGCCCAGACCCACTACGCCGCCGCGGCACCCGGAGTGCTCCTGCTCGACCCCGCCTCGCAGGCGTGCATCCGCACCGCGTACGCGCTGTACGGCGGGATCCTCGACGAGGTCGCCGCCCAGGACTACGACGTGTTCGTCCGGCGGGCCACCGTGCCCCGGCGACGCCGGATGGCGGTCGCCTCGCGTGCCCTGCTCACCCCGGCCGGCACGCCGGTCGAGCTGCCCGGGCCTCGGCTGCGGTGAGCGTGCGTACCGCCGTCGTGCTGTTCACCCGCGACCTGCGGGTGCACGACCACCCTGCGCTGGCGACGACCTGTGCCGCCTTCGACCGGGTGGTGCCGTTGTACGTCCTGGACCCGGCGTTGGCCGGACTGTCGCCCAACCGCACCCGCTTCCTGCACCAGAGTCTCGCCGACCTGCGCGACGCGCTGCGGCGGCTCGGCGGCGACCTGGTGCTGCGGCACGGCGACCCGGTGGCCGAGACGGTCCGGCTGGCCGGGGAGGTGGGCGCCGAGGCGGTGGCGCTCTCGGCCGACGTCTCCCGGTACGCCACCCGGCGGGCCGACCGGCTGCGCGCCGAGTGCGACCGGCACCGGTTGCACCTGCGCTTCTTCCCGGGTCTGACGGTGGTGGAGCCGGGGGCCACGACGCCGAGCAGCGGCGACCACTACCGGGTGTTCAGCCCGTACCACCGGGCCTGGAGCGGGCAGCGGTGGCGCGACGAACTGGCCGCGCCGTCCCGGGTGTCGCTGCCGGGCGGGGTTTCGGTGGGCCGCCTGCCGGCGCTGCCCGACGGCGAGTCACCGGACGCGGCGGTGGGTGGCGAGACGGAGGCGCGGAGTCGCCTCGACCGGTGGATGCCGCACCTGGCCGAGTACGGCGACCGGCACGACGACATGGCCGGTGACGCGACCTCCCGGATCAGCCCCTACCTGCGGTTCGGCTGCGTGTCGCCGCTGACCGTGGCGAACCGGGCCGGCGACCCCGCGTCGCCCTTCGTCCGCCAGGTCTGTTGGCGGGACTTCTACTACCAGGTCACCGCCGCCTTTCCGGACATCTCCCGGAAGGTCTACCGGCGTGGCGCCACCGAGCAGTGGCGGTACGACGACGGCGCGGTCGCGGACTGGACGGTGGGCCGCACCGGCGTACCGATCGTGGACGCCGGGATGCGGCAGTTGCGGGCGGAGGGCTGGCTGCACAACCGGGCCCGCCTGATCACCGCCGGCTACCTGACCAAGTCGCTCGGCCTGGACTGGCGCGCCGGACTGGCGTTCTACTTCCGGTGGCTGCTCGACGGGGACGTGGCCAACAACTCGGGCAACTGGCAGTGGGTGGCCGGCACCGGCAACGACACCAGGCCGTACCGGGGGTTCAACCCGATCCGGCAGGCCGAACGGTACGACCCGGAGGGCGCGTACGTGCGGCGCTGGGTGCCGGAACTGGCGGCGGTGTCCGGCAAGGCGGTGCACCAGCCGTGGCGGCTGCCCGAGGCGCTCCGCCGGAGCCTGGACTACCCGCCGCCCACGGCGGCGCGCGGGGTCGATCCGGTCTGGCTGCGCTGAGACGGTCCGCGTGGCCGGGTGGTCGGCGGGCGGACGGTGCGCGATGCTGACGGCATGGCGGAGCCGGAAGTGGTGGACGTGGTCGTGCTCGGGCTCGGTGTCGGCGGCGAGGAGGTGGCCGGGCGACTCGCCGAGGCCGGTCTCACCGTGGTCGGCATCGATCGGAACCTGGTGGGTGGGGAGTGCCCGTACTGGGGCTGCATCCCGAGCAAGATGATGATCCGGGCGGCGAACGCGCTGGCCGAGGCGCGGCGGGTCGACGGGCTGGCCGGCACCGCCGAGGTCCGGCCGGACTGGGCGCCGGTGGCGCAACGGATCCGCCAGGAGGCCACCGACGACTGGGACGACCGGGCCGCCGTGGAGCGGTTCACCGGCAAGGGCGGACGCTTCGTCCGGGGCAGTGGCCGCCTCGACGGACCGGGGCGGGTGCGCGTCGGCGACCAGGTCTTCCAGGCCCGGCACGGGATCGTGCTGGGCACCGGCACCGCGCCGTCGGTGCCGCCGATCGACGGGTTGGCCGGTACGCCGTACTGGACGAACCGGGAGGCCGTCGAGGTCGAGGAGCTGCCCGAGTCGGTGCTGGTGCTGGGCGGCGGGGCGATCGGCCTGGAGTTGTCCCAGGTGTTCGCCCGCTTCGGCGTACGCGTCACCGTGGTCGAGGCGTTCGACCGGGTGCTCGCGGTGGAGGAGCCGGAGGCGTCCGAGGTGGCCGCCGCCGCGCTGCGCGCCGACGGGGTCGAGATCCACACCGGGGTACGCGCGACCCGGGTCACGCACGGCCCGGACGGGTTCACCCTGCACGGCGCGGACGGCGCGGAGTTCACCGCCGAACGGCTGCTGGTGGTGACCGGCCGCCGCGCCCACCTCGACGAGTTGGGGCTGGACACGGTGGGTGTCGACGCGAGCCGGCGGTACCTGGCCGTGGACGACCGGCTGCACGTGACCGACGGGATCTGGGCGGTCGGCGACGTGACCGGCGAGGGCGCCTTCACCCACATCGCCATGTACCAGGCGTCCATCGTGGTCGCCGACCTGCTCGACCACGTGCGGCGGACGGACGGCGGCGCGGATCCGAGTGGCACCTCCAGTGTGGTCGGTGGCGCGGTCGGCGTGGCCGGCTCGTTGGCGGCCACCGGGTCGAGCGGCGGGGCCGGGTCGGTGCCCCGCGCCGACTACCGGGCCCTGCCCCGGGTGACCTTCACCGACCCGGAGATCGGCGCGGTCGGCCTCACCGAGCAGCAGGCCCGGGAACGCGGCGTCAACGTGCAGGTCGGTTTCACCCCACTCGCCTCGTCCACCCGGGGCTGGATCCACCGCACCGAGGGGGCCGGGTTCATCAAGGTGGTCGCCGACGCCGACCAGGGGGTGCTGGTCGGCGCCACCTCGGCCGGTCCGGCCGGCGGCGAGGTCCTCTCCGGTCTGGCGGTGGCGGTGCACGCGGCGGTGCCGGTGGCGCAGCTCCGGCACATGATCTACGCGTACCCGACCTTCCACCGTGCGGTGTCCGAGGCGTTGCGTGATCTGAGTTCGTGATCTGACGTCACCCGTCAGTCCGCGACAAGTGGCTGTTCTGTTTTTGCAGTCTCAGGACGTAGGATTGCGGCCGTGACGAAACGGTTGACCGAGGTGGCCCGCAAGGCGGGCGTCAGCGAAGCCACCGTGAGTCGGGTGCTCAACGGCCGCGGTGGCGTGGCCGAGGCGACCCGGACCGCGGTGCTCACCGCCCTGGACGTGCTCGGCTACGAGCGCCCGAGCAAGCTGCGTGGCGAACGGGCCCGGCTGGTGGGCCTGGTGCTGCCCGAGTTGCAGAACCCGATCTTCCCGGCGCTCGCCGAGGTGGTCACCGGTTCGTTGGCGCAACGCGGGTTCACCCCCGCGCTCTGTGCCCGGACGATCGGCGGGGTCTCCGAGTCGGCGTACGTGGAGATGCTCCTCGACCACCAGGTCTCCGGGGTCATCTTCGCCGGTGGCTCGTACGCGTTGGCCGACGCCTCGCACGAGCACTACCGCCGGCTGACCGATCGGGGCCTGCCGGTGGTGCTGGTCAACGCCGGCGTCGACGAGTTGGGCTTCCCCCGCGTCTCCACCGACGACGCGGTGGCGGTGGAGCAGGCGTACGGCCACCTGCGCTCGCTCGGGCACGAGCGGATCGGCCTGGTGCTCGGCCCGGAGGACCACGTGCCGTCGCGACGCAAGCTGGACGCCCTGGGGCGGGTCGCCGGCTGGGCCGACGACACCGAGTTCGTCGCGCGGTCCAGCTTCTCCATGGAGGGCGCCCGGGTCGCCGCGAGCAAACTGGTCGACCGTGGCGTGACCGGGGTGATCTGTGCCAGCGACGTGCTGGCCCTGGGCGCGATCCGCGCGGTCCGTCGGCTCGGCCGCTCGGTGCCGGGTGACGTCTCGGTGGTCGGCTTCGACGACTCCGCGTTCATGACCTGCACCGACCCGCCGCTGACCACGGTGCGCCAGCCGATCGAGACCATGGGGCAGGCCGCCGTGGACCTGCTGGTGACCCAGATCGAGGGTGGCGGCGTGTTCACCGACGAACTGCTCTTCGAGCCGGAGCTGGTGGTGCGCGGGTCGACCGCGCCCGCGCCCGGCCGCTGATCCCGCCCGCCGTCCCGGTTCGTCGGTCCCGGCCGACACCTGCCCTTCGCTGACCCCCATCCCGCGCGACCCGAGAGGCCGCCGACCGCTGCTCGCGGTCGGCGGCCTTCGTCGTGATCCCGAGCGAGGCCCATGTCTTTGTCTCTCGGCATAGTGTCGCTAAATTTCATCATCAGATCGAAACCTTGCTGAGAAGAGTCGCCCTCGCTACAGTGACTCCACTCACACCCGGCCCCCGGTCAGTCACACGGGGTCAGGACACCGATCAGCAGCAGGCATCGCGGCGGTGGCGATCACCGCGGTTCAGCGAACTTCACGGCGACACTTCGTTTTCCCGAAGGGATGGACAGATGTCCGTACCGCAGTACCGGAAGGCTGCGGCGTTGGCGCTCGTGGCCGGGCTCAGCCTCACGGCGTGCTCCACCAAGAGCGGCGACACCAGCGACGACGCGAGCGGCAAGGTCACCATCACCGTCGACTGCCAGCCGGTCGGCGCGCAGAAGGAGCTGCTCCAGAACTGGAACGAGGACGTCGCCGAGTTCCAGCGGCAGAACCCCGACATCGTGGTCAAGAGCGTCAGCGTCGGCGAGCAGTGCAACAACCCGCCGGACTTCACCGCCCGCCTGGCCGGCGGCACGGTGACCGACGTGTTCTACGGGTACATGACCGATCTCCAGCAGGTGCTCGACTCCGGCCAGGCGATGGACATCACCGAGTACGCCACCGCCGAGACGGTCCCGACCTGGGACAGCGTCGACCCGGCGCTCAAGGAGGTCTTCACCGACGGGGGGAGGCTCTACGCCGTACCGGTGAAGAACTACTCGATGGGCCTGGTCTACAACAAGGTGCTGTTCCAGCAGGCCGGGCTCGACGTGAACAACCCGCCGAAGACATGGGGCGAGGTCCGGGAGGCGGCCAGGAAGATCTCCGCGCTGGGCAGCGGGATCGCCGGCTACGCCGAGTACAGCGCCGGCAACACCGGCGGTTGGCACTTCACCGCGTTGCTCTACTCCCAGGGCGGCCAGGTGCTGACCGAGGACGGCGGCAAGGCCGCCTTCAACAGCCCGCAGGGCCGCCAGGTCCTGCAGAACCTCAAGGACATGCGGTACGGCGACGACAGCATGGGCGACCGTCAGCTGCTCCAGTGGGGTGACCTGTTGACCAACGCCGGTGCGGGCAAGGTCGGCATGTTCGTCGGCGCACCCGACACCACCCAGGCGATCGTCAGCCAGTTCCAGGGCAAGTTCGAGGACTGGGCGATGGCACCGCTGCCCGGCCAGGACGGCAGGGCGTCGGGCACGCTCGGCGGCGGCGAGGGTTACTTCTTCAAGAAGGACCTCACCCCGGAGCAGGTCGAAGCCGGTCTCAAGTGGATCGCTTACCAGAAGCTGACGCCGGGCAAGGGGCAGCTCGACTACGCCCGGGCCAAGCCGCAGAACTACCCGGTCGGTCTGCCGCAGCCGCTGCTGTTCAGCAACGGCAGCGACGCCCAGAAGCAGGAACTCGACCTGCGGAAGGCGAACGCGAACGTGGACACCGCGAACTTCGCCCTCTTCGAGGCGAACCCGGTCCCGATCAAGGGCGAGCCGCGCAACGCACAGGCGATCTACGCCGTCCTGGACGCCGCGATGTCCGGGGTGCTCACCAACCGCAACGCCGACATCGACGCGCTGCTCAAGACGGCCGAGGAGAAGGTCAACCAACTCCTCGCCGCGCAGGGCTGACCCGCACGGGTGGGGACCGGCCCGCCGGCCCCCACCCGCACCACCGCCGTACCACCCAGGTCGTCCCACCCCACCAGGAGTTGCCTTGGCGATCACCGCTGCCCCGGCCGCCACCCGAGCCCCGGGGCGAACCCCCTCACCGGCCCCGGCCGGGCCGCCTCGGTCCAGCCTCGGCCGCAAGGTCCGGGACAACCTCACCGGGCACGCGTTCCTGATCGGTGCGGTGCTCTGCTTCGCGGTCTTCTCCTGGTACCCGATGGTCCGGGGCGTGGTGATGAGCTTCCAGCGCACCCGGCGCGGCGAGACCACCTGGGTCGGCTGGGACAACTACCTGCGCATCCTCGACGACCCCAGCTTCGCCACGGCCTGGCAGAACACCTTCTACTTCACCGGTCTCGCGCTCGTCCTCGGGTACGCGGTGCCGTTCTTCGTGGCGATCCTGCTCAACGAGTTCCGGCACGCCCGGGGATATCTGCGGATCCTGGTCTACCTGCCGGTGATGCTGCCCCCCGCCTCGGCCCTGTTCCTGTTCAAGTTCTACGCGTACGACCCCGGCGACGCCGGTCTGTTCAACGCGATCCTCAAGGGACTGGGCCTGCCCACCTCGCAGTGGATGCAGTCCCCGGAGATGACCGTGCCGGCCATGGTCATCGCGTCGACCTGGATGAACATGGGCAGCGCGGTGCTGATCTATCTGGCCGCCCTGCAGAACATCCCCGGTGAGCTGTACGAGGCCGCCGAACTCGACGGCGCGGGGATCTGGCGACGCATCCGGCACGTCACCATCCCGCAGACCCGGCTGATCCTCGCCCTGCTGGCGATGCTCCAGATCGTCGCCACCATGCAGCTCTTCATCGAGCCGCTGATCCTGGCCAACGGCGCGGGCGCGGAGGACTCGGCGACCTCGGTCGCGTACCTCATCTATCAGCACGGGTTCTTCCAGAACGACCTCAACGGTGCCGCCGCACTCGGCGTGATCATGCTCGTCGTGCTGGCCGGCTTCTCCGCCGTCTACCTGCGGCTGACCGCGAAACAGGACTAGGACACCGACGCCATGGCACAGGACTCCGGCACCCGTACCCTCATCTCGCAGGCGCAGCTCCGGCGCGGCCCCGGCCGGGCGATCTACTGGACGTTGCTCGTCGTCGTGGTCGTCGGCTTCACGCTGGTCTTCCTCGGGCCGCTGTACTGGATGGTCACCGGTGCGCTCAAGTCCGGTCAGGAGATCGCGCAGACCCCGCCGTCGCTGTTCCCGCAGAACCCGCAGTGGCGCAACTACGTCGACGCGTGGCACCACCTGGCCCTGGCCAAGCTGCTGTTCAACACGTTCTACTACGCGGCCGGCGCGGTGCTGTTCCAGCTCGTCTTCGACACCGCCGCGGCGTACTCGCTGTCGAAGCTGCGGCCGGTGCTCGGCTCCGCGATCCTCGGCCTGATGCTGGCCACGCTGATGATCCCGGCGATGGTCCTGATCGTCCCGCAGTACGTGACCGTGATCGACCTGCCGATCCTGAACGTCAGCCTGCTCGACTCGCCGTTCGCGATCTGGCTGCCGCTGGTCGCCAACGCCTTCAACATCTTCCTGCTCAAGCGGTTCTTCGACTCGATCCCGGAGGACCTGATGTCGGCCGCCCTGATGGACGGGGCGACGCCGCTGCGCACCCTCTGGTCGATCGTCCTGCCGATGTCCCGCCCGATCCTCGGCGTGGTCTCGATCTTCGCGGTGACCGCGGTCTGGAAGGACTTCCTCTGGCCGAAGCTGGTGATGCCCTCGCCGGAGACCCGGACGGTCAGCGTCGGCATCTACGCCTTCGCCGGCGGTACGCCGATGAACGTGGTGATCGCCGCCTCGGTGATCGCCGCGATACCGACGGTGGTCATCTTCCTGATCTTCCAACGGAACATCATGTCCGGCCTGACCACCGGCGGACTCAAGGGCTAGCCCCCAAACGCAGAAAGCAGGTGCTCGTGTCCCCAGCAGACAGCGGTCCGTGGTGGCGAGGCGCGGTGATCTACCAGGTGTACCCCCGGAGCTTCGCCGACGGCAACGGTGACGGCATCGGCGACGTGGCCGGCATCCGCTCCCGGCTGGGCTACCTCGCCACGCTCGGGGTCGACGCGATCTGGTTCAGCCCCTGGTATCCCTCGCCGATGGCCGACGCCGGCTACGACGTGGCCGACTACCGCGACATCGACCCGGTCTTCGGCACGCTGGGCGAGGTGGAGGCGTTGATCGCCGAGGCGCACGCGGTCGGTATCCGGACCATCGTCGACGTGGTGCCGAACCACTGCTCCGACGCGCATCCCTGGTTCCGGGCCGCGCTGGCCGGGGGGCCGGACGCCCCCGAGCGGGAGCTGTTCTGGTTCCGCCCGGGACGAGGCCCCGACGGTGACCAGCGCCCCACCGACTGGGTCGGCGAGTTCGGCGGCCCCACCTGGACCCGGACCACAGACCCGGACGGTCGTCCCGGTGACTGGTACCTGCACCTGTTCGCTCCGGAGCAGCCGGACTTCAACTGGGACCACCCCCGGGTCCGCGCCGAGTTCGAGGACGTCCTGCGCTTCTGGTTCGACCGGGGAGTGGACGGCATCCGGATCGACTCCGCCGGACTGCTGGTCAAGGACGCCACGTTGCCCGAGGTGACGGCAGACCGGCCGCACCCCTTCCACGACCTCGACGGGGTGCACGAGATATACCGGGACTGGCGACGGATCGCGGACGCGTACCCGGGGGAGCGGGCGTTGATCGGGGAGGTGTGGCTGCCCGACCGGCAGCGGTTCGCCGCCTACCTGCGGCCCGACGAACTGCACGCGGCCTTCAACTTCGACTTCCTCGGCTGCGCCTGGGACGCCGCCGCGCTGCGGGAGAGCATCGACGGCACGCTGCACGCCCACGCGCCGGTCGGCGCGCCGGCCACCTGGGTCCTCTCCAACCACGACGTCACCCGGCACGTCACCCGGTACGGCCGGGCGGACACCACGTTCAGCTTCGCCGCCAAACGCGAGGGCATCCCGACCGACCTGGAACTGGGCACCCGGCGGGCCCGCGCCGCCGCGCTGCTGTCCCTGTCGCTACCGGGTGCCGCCTACGTCTACCAGGGCGAGGAACTGGGTCTCTGGGAGGTCGAGGACATCCCGTACGAGCTGCGCCAGGACCCGATGTGGGAGCGGTCCGGGCGGATCGACCCGGGTCGGGACGGGTGCCGCGTACCCCTGCCGTGGTCGGGGGAGTCGCCGCCGTTCGGCTTCGGTCCGGACGGTGCGCAGGCCACGCCGTGGCTGCCGCAACCGGCCGACTGGAAGGACCGCACCGCCGACGCGCAGGCCGGTGACGACCGGTCGATGTTGGAGCTGTACCGGGCCGCCATCGCCGTCCGCCGCGCCGAACCGGCGCTCGGCGACGGGCCGATGGCCTGGCTGCCCGCCCCGGACGGGGTGCTGGCGTTCCGGCGGGACCCCGGTTTCGCCTGCGCGGTGAACCTCTCCACGGTGGCGGTACCGCTACCGCCGCACACCGGTCGGCTGCTCGCCAGCGGGCCGCTCGACGACGACCTGCTGCCGCCGGACACCGCCGTCTGGCTGCGGACCGCACCCGAATCCGCCTAGTTCCGCGCCCGGTGTCGGCGGCTCCGTCCCGCCGCCGGCACCGGGCGCGTCCGGAACCGACGAGGAGGTGACGGCAGCACCGGCACCATCACCACGGGGGACCTGGCCACCTGAGGAAAGGGAGAGCGCCGCTCATGGCCGACCACACCGTCCCGCACCACCCCCATCCACCCGGCCACCGGCTCCGCACCACGCTGGCCGCCCTCACCGGCACCGCCCTCGCCGCCGCCTCGATCTCGGTCGTCACCCTCGCCGGGACCGCGACCCCGGCACGCGCCGCCGGGCTCAGCCCGTTCGACATCGTCGGTCGGGGCGCCACCGTCGCGTTCGTCGAGCACGAGGCCGAGTACGCCGCGCACACCGGCACCCGGATCGGCCCGGACCGCCGTTACGGCACCTTGCCGTCGGAGGCCAGCGGCCGGGAGGCGGTCACCCTCGACGCGGTCGGGGAGTACGTCGAGTTCACTCTCACCGCACCCGCGAACGCGGTGACGTTCCGCTACAGCCTCCCCGACAACGCCGCCGGCACCGGCCGGGACGCCACGATCGACCTGCGGGCCAACGGCAGCCTGGTCAAGCCGGTGCCGGTGACCTCGAAGTACGGCTGGTACTACGGCGGTTACCCGTTCAACAACAACCCCGGTGACGTCAACCCGCACCACTTCTACGACGAGGCACGGACGCTCTTCGGCACCACCTACCCGACCGGTACGAAGATCAGGCTCCAGGTCTCGTCGACCGCGCAGTCCCCGACGTTCACCATCGACCTGGCCGACTTCGAGCTGGTCGCCGCGCCGATCACCAAGCCGGCGAACGTGCTCGACGTGGTCACCGACTTCGGTGCCGACCCGACCGGCGCGACCGACTCCACCGCCCGCTTCCAGGCCGCCGTCGACGCCGGGAAGGCCCAGGGGCGTACGGTCTGGATCCCGCCGGGCACCTTCACGCTCTGGGACCACGTGGTGGTCGACGGGGTGACCCTGCGCGGGGCGGGGCCGTGGCACTCGGTGCTCGGCGGCCGACACCCCACCGACCGGAAGCGGGCCGCCGGCGTCTACGGCAAGTACGTCTCCGGCGGCGGATACCGGGGCGAGATCCGGCCGCACGAGGCGGGCGGGCCCAGCCGCAACGTGGTGCTGCGCGACTTCGCCATCATCGGTGACATCCGGGAACGCGTCGACGACGACCAGGTCAACGCCATCGGTGGGGCGATGTCGGACTCGGTGGTGGACAACCTGTGGCTCCAGCACACCAAGGTCGGCGCGTGGATGGACGGGCCGATGGACAACTTCACCCTCCGCAACAGCCGGATCCTGGACCAGACCGCCGACGGGGTGAACTTCCACTGGGGAGTCACCAACTCGACGGTCACCAACACGTTCGTCCGCAACACCGGTGACGACGCGCTGGCGATGTGGGCGGACACCGTGCCGAACGTGGGCAACTCCTTCACCCGCAACACCATCGGCGTGACCGTTCTCGCCAACCACCTGGTCACGTACGGCGGTCGGGACATCCGGATCACCGACAACGTCACCGCCGACTCAGTCACCAACGGTGGTGGCATCCACGTGGCGAACCGGTACACCGGAGTGCAGGGTGCGACCGCGGTGGCCGGCACGATCACCGTGGCGCGCAACACGCTGATCCGGAACGGCAACTCCGACTACAACTGGCGGTTCGGGGTCGGCGCGATCTGGTTCTCCGCGTTGAACGAGCCGCTCCAGGGCGCGTCGATCCAGGTCAGCGACACCGACATCCTGGACAGCTCGTATGCGGCGCTGCACTGGATCGAGGGCGTCAGCAGCGGCATCAGCTTCACCAACGTCCGCATCGACGGCACCGGCACGTACGCGCTCCAGGTGCAGGCGCCCAGCCAGGTCTCCTTCACCAACGTACGGGCCACCGGCATCGCCCAGCCCAACCCGATCCACAACTGTGTGGGCAGCGGCTTCCAGATCAGCCAGGGTGCCGGCAACTCCGGCTGGTACACCGCCAACCCGTACTGCGGTCCGTGGCCGGAACCGCAGTGGGGCGGCGGCCCGACGAGCCCGCCACCGACCACCCCACCGCCGACCACGCCGCCGCCGACCACCCCACCTCCCACCACGCCGCCCCCGACCACGCCGCCGCCGGGCGGGAACCTGGCCCAGGGACGGCCGGTCGTCGCGTCCAGCCACAATCAGACCTACCAGGCGGGCAACGCGGTCGACGGCAACGCGGGCACGTACTGGGAGAGCGGCGGCACCGCGTTCCCGCAGACGCTCACCGTCGATCTCGGCGCGGCCCGTGCCGTCGACCGGGTCGTGCTCAGGCTGCCGGCCGGCTGGGAGCGGCGGACGCAGACGCTGTCGGTGTCGGGCTCGATCGACGGCAGCTCGTGGACCACGCTCGCCGCCTCGGCGGGACGGGTCTTCGACCCGGCCACCGGCAACAACGTGTCGATCGGTCTGCCTTCCGGTGACCGCCGGTTCGTCCGGCTCAGCGTCACCGGCAACACCGGCTGGCCGGCGGCGCAGATCGCCGAGTTCGAGGTGTACGGCGGCAGCACCCCGCCGCCGACCACCCCACCGCCCACCACCGCGCCACCGACCGGCAACCTGGCCCAGGGACGGCCGGTAGTGGCGACCAGCCACGTCGACGTGTACGCGGCGGGTAACGCGGTGGACGGCAACGCGGGCACGTACTGGGAGAGCGCCAACAACGCGTTCCCGCAGACGCTCACCGTCGACCTCGGCACCGCCCGTCCGGTGGGTCGGGTGGTGCTCAGGCTGCCACCGTCACCGGCCTGGCAGACGCGTACCCAGACGGTGTCGGTGCTCGGTTCCACCGACGGCACCACCTGGACCACGCTCGCCGCCTCGGCGGGCCGCACCTTCGACCCGGCCACCGGCAACAGCGTGTCGATCAGCCTCTCCACCGGTGACCGCCGGTTCGTCCGGCTCAGCGTCACCGGCAACACCGGCTGGCCGGCGGCGCAGATCGCCGAGTTCGAGGTCCACGCCACCTGACCCGTGGGTGGGCCCCGCACGCCGAGGCGGGGCCCACCCACGCCGTAAGAGCGCCACCCGGTAACGCCTCTCCACATCCCCGGAAGAAGGTGTCGATCCCCCATGTCCAGACTCCGTACCCGGCTGTCCGCCGTGCTCGTCGCGGTCGGCCTCGTCCTCACCGCGGCCCCCGCACCGCCGGCCGCCGCAGCCGGTGGGCCCAACCTGGCCGCCGGCCGTCCGGCCACCGCCAGCAGCGTCAACGGCTCGTTCGTCGCGGCCAACGTCACCGACGGCAACGCCGGCACCTACTGGGAGAGCGGTGGTGCCCTCCCGCAGTGGGTGCAGGTCGACCTGGGCTCCGCCCACTCCGTCGACCAGGTCAAACTGAAACTGCCGGCCGGCTGGGAGTCCCGCACCCAGACGCTGTCGGTGCAGGGCAGCACCACCGGCAGCGCCTTCGCCACGATCGTCGGTTCGGCCGGCCGCACCTTCAGCCCGGCCGGTGGCAACACGGTCACCCTCGACTTCCCGGCCACCACCACCCGGTACGTGCGGATCGCGATCACCGCGAACACCGGCTGGTCCGCCGCGCAACTCGCCGAGTTGGAGGTGTACGGCGCAGTGGCCTCGTCGGCCAACCTGGCGGCCGGTCGGAGCATGTCCGCCAGCGGCCACGCCGACGTCTACGTCGCCGGCAACGCCAACGACGGCAACCAGAGCAGCTACTGGGAGAGCCCGAACAACGCCCTCCCGCAGTGGATCCAGGTGGACCTGGGCGCCACGGTCACCGTCGACCGGCTGGTGCTCAAACTGCCCGCCGGGTGGGGCGCGCGCACTCAGACGGCGACCGTGCAGGGCAGCACCACCGGTACGAACTTCACCACCCTGGTCGCCTCCACCGGGTACGCCTTCAACCCGGCCAGCGGCAACACGGTGAGCATCACCGTCGGCTCGGCCGCCACCCGCTACGTCCGGTTGCTGGTCACCGCGAACACCGGCTGGTCGGCGGGGCAACTGGCCGAGATCGAGGTGTACGGCCCGGCCACCGGTGACACCCAGCCGCCGTCCGCGCCGACGAACCTGGCGTTCACCGAGCCGGGCAGTGGGCAGGTGCGGTTGACGTGGTCGGCGTCGACGGACAACGTCGGGGTGACCGGGTACGACGTGTATGCCAACGGTGCGTTGCGGGCGAGTGTGTCGGGTACGACGTTGGCGTTCTCGGACACGCAGCCGGCGAGTGCCACGGTGTCGTACGTGGTACGGGCCAGGGACGCGGCGGGCAACGTCTCGGCGAACAGCAACACCGTCACCCGTACCGGCAGTTCCGGCGACACCCAGGCACCCACCGCGCCGACGAACCTGGCGTTCACCGAGCCGGGCAGTGGGCAGGTGCGGTTGACGTGGTCGGCGTCGACGGACAACGTCGGGGTGACCGGGTACGACGTGTATGCCAACGGTGCGTTGCGGGCGAGTGTGTCGGGTACGACGTTGGCGTTCTCGGACACGCAGCCGGCGAGTGCCACGGTGTCGTACGTGGTACGGGCCAGGGACGCGGCGGGCAACGTCTCCGCGAACAGCAACACCGTCACCCGTACCGGCAGCACGCCCGGCGGCACCGACCTGGCCGCCGGCAAGCCGGCCACCGCCTCGTCGATGGTGCACGTCTTCGCCGCGGCCAACGCCGTCGACGGCGACGTCACCACCTACTGGGAGGGGGCGCCGGGCGCGTACCCGGGCACGTTGACGGTCGCGCTCGGCGCCAACGCCAGCGTCAGCGCGATCGTGGTGAAGCTGAACCCGGACCCGGCGTGGGGTCCGCGCACCCAGACCTTCTCGGTGCTCGGCCGGGAGCAGTCCGCCTCCGGCTTCAGCACGCTGGTCGGCTCGGCGACCTACTCGTTCAGCCCGGCGGGCAGCAACACGGTCACCATCCCGGTCTCGGCGACCGCCGCCGACGTGCGACTCTCCTTCACCGCCAACACCGGGTCGTCGAACGGGCAGGTCGCCGAACTCCAGGTGATCGGCACCCCGGCACCGAACCCGGACCTCACCGTCACCACGGTGACCTCCGCCCCGGCCAACCCGGTGGAGACCGATCAGCTCACGCTGACCGCCACCGTCCGCAACGCGGGCACCCTGGCCGCCGGCGCGACCACGGTCGACTTCGCCCTGGACGGGACGAAGGTGGGCCAGGCGGCCGTCGGCGCGCTCGCCGCCGGTGCGTCGACGAGCGTTTCGACCACCGTCTCGGCCCGGAACGCGGGCAGTTACCAGCTCAGCGCCACGGTCGACCCGGCGAACACGATCATCGAGCAGAACGAGGGCAACAACGCGTACACGAACCCGACCCGGCTGACGGTCGGCCCGGTGGCCAGCTCCGACCTGGTCGCCTCGGCGGTCACCTGGTCACCGGGTACACCCGGCGCGGGTGCCACCGTCCGCTTCTCGGTGACCCTGCGCAACCAGGGCACCGTCGCCTCGGCGAGCGGGTCGCACGGCATCACGCTGACCGTGCTGAACGACGCCGGCACGGCGGTGCGGACGCTCACCGGATCGACGGGCGGCGGCATCGGCGCGGGTGTCACGGCGAGCCCGGTCGACCTGGGCACCTGGACGGCGGCCAACGGCCGGTACACCGTCCGGGTGGTGATCGCCGCCGACGCCAACGAACTGCCGGTGAAGCGGGCCAACAACACCAGCGAACGTCCGCTGTTCGTGGGACGCGGCGCCAACCTGCCGTACGACCACTACGAGGCCGAGGAGGGCTCGGTCGGCGGCGGAGCCCAGGTGATCGGGCCGAACCGGACCATCGGCGACCTGGCCGGAGAGGCGTCCGGCCGGCGGGCGGTGACCCTCAACACCACCGGCGCGTACGTCGAGTGGACCACCAAGGCGCCGGCCAACGCCCTGGTCACCCGCTTCTCCATCCCGGACGCCCCGAACGGAGGCGGGATCACCTCGACGTTGAACATCTATGTCAACGGGGTGCTGCACAAGCCGATCAGCCTCACCTCGAAGCACATCTGGCTGTACGGCGCCGAGGCCAGCCCGAGCGACTCGCCGAGCGCGGGCCCGCCCCGGCACCTCTACGACGAGGCGAACGTGCTGCTCAACTCCACCATCCCGGCCGGCAGCCGGATCCGGTTGCAGAAGGACCCGGCGAACACCACCACGTACGCCGTCGACTTCGTCGACCTGGAGCAGGTGACTCCCCGGGAGAACCCGGACCCGGCGCGGTACCGGGTGCCGAACGGGTTCAGCCACGCCGACGTGCAGAGCGCGTTGGACGCGGTCCGGATGGACACCACCGGCAACCTGGTCGGTGTCTACCTGCCCGCCGGCACGTACGAGACCGCCCAGAAGTTCCAGGTGTACGGCAAGGCGGTGAAGGTGGTCGGCGCCGGCATGTGGTTCACCCGGTTCCAGACGCCGTCGTCGCAGCAGAACACCGACGCCGGGTTCCGGGTGGAGCCGAGCGCCAGCGGGTCGACCTTCTCCCACCTGGCGTTCTTCGGCAACTACACGGTCCGGCAGGACGGGCCCGGCAAGGTCTGGGGTGAACTCAAGGACGTCGACGACCTCACCCTGGACAACGTCTGGGTCGAGCACACGGTCTGCGCGTACTGGGGGGTGAGCGTCAGCGGCCTGAAGATCACCGACAGCCGCTTCCGGAACACCTTCGCCGACGCGGTGAACCTGACCAACGGCAGCACCGACAACCTGGTCAGCAACTCGGAGGGCAGGTCCAACGGCGACGACGCCTTCGCGCTCTTCTCCGCGACCGACCAGGGCGCGTCGACCGGCAACCACGGCAACGTGTTCGAGAACCTGACCGCCACGTTGACCTGGCGGGCGGCCGGGATCGCCGTGTACGGCGGCTACGACAACGTGTTCCGCAACCTCTACATCGCGGACATGCTGACGTACTCGGGCATCACCATCAGTTCACTGGACTTCGGATATCCGTTCGTCGGATTCGGGTCCAGCCCACCGACCCGTTTCGAGAACATCTCGTTGGTCCGGGCCGGTGGTCATTTCTGGGGTGCGCAGACCTTCCCGGCGATCTGGGTGTTCTCCGCGTCCAAGGAGTTCCGGGGCATCCGCGTCAGCGACGTGGACATCGTCGACCCGACCTACTCCGGCATCATGTTCCAGACCAAGTACACCGGCAGTCAACCGGAGAACCCGATCACCGACACGGTCTTCACAAACGTGTCGATCAGCGGTGCCCGGCGCAGCGGTGACGCCTTCGACGCCAAGTCGGGCTTCGGGATCTGGGTCAACGAGATGCCCGAGGCGGGTCAGGGCCCGGCAGTCGGCTCGGTCACCTTCACCAACCTGCGGCTGAGCGACAACTGGCAGGACATCCGCAACACCACGTCCACCTTCACCATCAACCGCAACTGACCCACACTCCGCCCTCACGTCGATAGCCGGCCCTGACGTCGATCATGGAGTTGTGGCACTCCCGATAGCCCACAAGAAGGGCAAAGAGTCCGCCACAACTCCATGATCGCGGGGGTCCGTCGGAGACGGCGTGACACGGTCGCTGACGGTTCGTCCCCGACGACCGGTTTGCGACCGCGTACGGCGGGAAGTCGGTACGGGTGCGAGCGTTGTTGACGAAGATCGAGCAAGCGTCCGGGCTGGACCGGTTCGGTGACCGGTTGCAGCGAGCGGTGCAGGGCACCCTGCGCGGGCAGCGGGTCCGGGACCTGCTGCACGGTGTCTGGCTGGGTCATCCGCTGCACCCGGCGATGGTGCAGGTGCCGGTGGGCTCGTGGGTCAGTGCGGCGATCCTGGACCTGCTGCCGGGCCAGCATCGAGCCGCCACCACGCTCACCACCATCGGCACGGTGAGCGCGTTGCCGGCGGCCGTCGCCGGGCTCAACGACTGGGCCGCGCTCTCCCGTGACCAGCGTCGGGTCGGCCTGGTGCACGCCGCCTCGAACACCGTCGCGCTGGTCCTCTACTCCGGCTCGGTGGCCGCGCGGTTCTCCGGCCGCCACCAACTCGGCCGGACCCTCGGCTGGCTCGGGCTCGGTGCCGCCGGTGCCGGCGCGTACCTGGGGGGACACCTGGCGTACAAGCAGGGTGCCCAGGTCAACGTGAGCGTCTCCGACCTGCACCTGATCAGCGACGGTTGGCACTCGGTCGCCGAGATGGCCACGCTGCCGCAGCGGCAACTGGTGACCCGCAAGGTGGACGACGTCTCGGTGATCCTCTATCGGCATGGCGACGACGTCACGGTGATGCTCGAACGCTGCCCGCACCAGAGCGGCCCGCTCGGCGAGGGCGAGGTCACCGAGATCGACGGCCACGCCTGCGTGGTGTGTCCGTGGCACGGCAGCACCTTCCGCCTCAACGGCGGCGAGGTGGTGCACGGCCCGTCCGGCAACGACCAGCAGACCCTGCCGACCCGGGTGGTCGCGGGCCGGGTGGAGGCCCGGCTGCCGTGAGGCGACGGCCCCGGTCAGTCCTTGCGGTGACGGCCGACCGGCAGCTCGGCGGGCGGACCGCTCCGGACCGGCTGCCGGGTGGCGGCCACCGGCACCGGGCGACGCCGTAGGCCGAGCACCGCGCCGATCTGGGCCCCCACGATGCTGGCCACGGCGAGCACCGCCGAGATGGCGAGCGGACGGTTCACCCGGTCCGGTTCACCGGCCCGTGCCGCGCCCACCGTCACCACCGGCGGATGCCCCTCCGGTGCCTCGTCGTGCGGTGCCGGCCGTCCCTGCGGCGTGGCGGCGGGAGAGGGCGGCGTGGGCGCGGCGGACTCCGGCTGCTCCACATCCGGCTTCGACGGCGTCGGCTTCGACGGCGTCGGACGCGACTGCTCGGGAGCGGGACGGGCCTGCGCACCGACCAGCCGGCCGGTCGCGTGCGGCCGGGCACCCTGGTCGTCCGCATTCGCCGGCAGCGTGATCAGTTGGCCGGGGCGGATCCGGTCCGGGTCCCGCAGCTTGTTGAGCGCGGCCAACTCCCGGTAGTCCTCGAAGTCGTCCAGGTAACGGTCGGCGACCTTGCCGAGGTAGTCGCCCTTCGCCACCTTGTATACCGGCGCGTCGGCGGTCGCGCGTTCCGTCCCCGAGGACACCGGCTCGTACGCCGTGGGCGGCCCGGCGAGCGTCGCGGTGGCCGCCGCCGGCGCCGAGTAGGCGGGGGCGGTGTAGGCCGTGGTGGCGGCCGTGGCCGCCGGGCTGGCGGCGATGATCAACGCGACCGAGCCGACCAGGGCCGCCGCCGCCCGCTGCTGCCGACCCATCCCGGGCAGCCGGGGCGCCGGGCGGCGCAGCGACTGCGCGCCCAACTCCACGAGCACCGACAGCGCGAAGCTGGCCCAGCCGAACCAGCCGACGATCGCCAACGCCCGCAGGAAGAGTTGCCCGTCGTCCCGGCTGGTCAGCGTGGTGCCGATCTCCGCGAGTGTGGGCACGTGGTCCGGCAGAGGGTTGCCGGCGAACGCCAACAACGCGATCGGACCGCCGACCAGCAGGCCGATCAGCACCACCAGTGCGCCGAATCCGGTCAGCACCCGACCGACCCGCCGTACGGCGGTGCCACCCGATGCGGCCATGGCTACCTTCCTTCCCTAGGGAGCCCCGGTCAGCGCCCGCGCGGTCGCCTCACCGGAGACGGTGACGGTGTTGGAGAAGCCGAAGAGGCCGAGCATCGCCCGGCGGTAGGTGACGGACACCCGTACCCGGATGACGGTCTCGCCGTCGACCACCGGGAAGGTCACGTCGTGGCCGGTGGCCCCGGCGGCGGCGAGGTAGTCCGCGACGGCCGCGCGGGCCTCGGTCTGGTCGATGCGCTTCGGGCCGCCCTCGATGGCGGTCGCCCGGTCGATGGCCTGGCCACCGGTCCGGGCCGCCTCGGCGGCCAGGTTCTCGGCGCGTTGCAGTGTGCGGAGCTGACCGGCGCCGTCGAACGCCATGCCGATGATGCCGAGCACGCCGATCATCGCCACGGCGAGGAAGATGCTCACCCGCCCGGCGTCCCCGCGCCCGGCCGTCATCCCCGGCTCCGGTAACGGTCCAACGGCGAGGTGAACGAGGCGGTGACCCGGTTTCCGCTCGGCATCCTCAGGACGGAGATCCTGATGTCCTGGTAGGAGACGGTACAAGCGATCTGCACGGTGACCGTGGCGTCCTGCCCGACGGAGCTGCTGAAGGCTTGACCGAAGGTGGTGGACCGTCCGTCGACCGATCCGCTGAAGGTCACCTGCGGCTCGCCGGAGCAGGCCAACCCCCTCCAGTCGAGCTGGCTGCGGACCGCGTCGAGGGCCTCGGTGCGGGCGGTGCGGGCGTCGCGGGAGATGGAGGCCGCGCGGGCGGCGTCGTGTGCCGCCGCCTCCAGTGCCTCGCTGGCCACCGCGGTACGCCCGGCGACTCCGGCCAGCACCATCATGGCCAGGAACGCGGGTGCCAGGACGGCCACCTCGATCGAGACCGAGCCCCGGCTCATGGTGCGGTCCATCGTTCCGCCGTCCCGTGTGCGGTCTCTTCGATGGAGAAGCTGACTCCCGGCACCACCGACAGAGAGCGGCCGGTCACCGTGCACGTCACGTCGGTGGCCGAGGTGACGCAGCTCGGCCCTGGTTCGTCCCAGTCGACCAGCCAGCCACCGGCCTGGGTGAGGAAGCGCGCGGCGCGTTCCTCGCCGGCCCCGGCCGGAGCCTGGTGAAGCCGCTGTGCGTTGACTCCGCTCTGTGCCGCGTTGAGCGCGGTGGACCTGGCGACAAAGACGGCGGCCACCTGGATCGAGCCGAACAGCAGGATCAGGATCGCCGGTAGCGCCACCGCCAGCTCCACCGGGTTGCCGCCGCGTTCGCCGTCACCGGGCAGCCGAGGGTGCCGGATGGCCGTGACCATCCGGCACCCGGCGTAGCGGCGGCGGCGCATCGTCACGGTGCCGGCGGCCCGGGGATGCGGCCCATCCAGTTGTTGGCGGCGGTCAGGGCCGCTGCCGTGACCGCCAACGCCACCGTCACCAGGCCGAAGATGATCACGGCGGTCGGTACGGGGCTGTCGCCACGGTCCCCCCGCAGGTACACAAGCCGCGCCCGCAGCGCGGTCTGTACGTGGGTCAGCCGCACGCCCAGCGCGGCGTTCAGTTCGGTGAGGACGGACATCGGGGGCTCCTTCGGTTGAGGTCGAGTGCTAAAGGCGGGCGAGGAAGGGATAGATGGCGAAGCCGAGCAGGACGAAGACCAGCAGCGCGCCGGGAATGTCGAGCCGGCTGGTCACCCCCTCGGCCCGGGCCAGGTTGTCGGTGCGGATCTGGTCGCGCAGCGAGTCGGCGCGGCTGCGCAGGGTCTCGTGCACCTGGGCGCCCTCGCTGCCGGACGAGCGCATGATCGCGCCGACGTCGCCCAGCTCGGGGATGCCGATCCGGTCGGAGAGGCCGCGGAGTTCGTCCCAGGGCGAGTGCATCTGCATCTGGGCCATGCGCAGTGCCTCGGAGATCCGGTCGAAGACCCAGCCCTCACAGATGGCGGCGGCCCGCTCCAACGACTGCACCGGGCCATGCGCGGCGGAGAGCTGCAACGCGACCAGATCCAGGTAGGTACAGACCGCCTGCCGGAACTCGTCCCGGGCCGCCTCCGCGCGGGCGATCATCGACCGGTGCGCGACCAGCGCGCAGAGCACTGCCAGACCGAGGCTGCCCAGCACCGGTACGGTCAGCGGCAGCGAGACGCCCACGGCCAACAGCGTGAAGCCGAGCAGGGCCGGTGCGGCGAGCCCGATCAACGCGGACAGCAGCATGGAGAGGGCGTACTGCTCGGGGGTGCGGTCGAGCAGGGCCAGTTGCCGGTGCGGCGGGCGCAGCCAGCGGGCCAGCCCGGTCAGCCAGTCCAGCCGGCGGTCGGCCGGACCGAGCCGGGTCGCGCCCGGCGGCTGGTGCAGTCGGCGCAGCGCCGGACCGAGCGCCGGGGTCGCCGGCACCAGCTCGCGCACGATCAGGTACACGCCCAGCCCGACCACGGCACCGCTGAGCACCGCGATGGTGAGGTGCAGGTTCACGCCACCACCTCCCGGGGATCGGGGGCGGGCAGGAAGCGGGCCGGTCGGGGCGGCTGACTCATCGAGCGCACCCAGGCCAGCAGGCCGACGAAGGCAGCGCCGAGCACCGCCATCACCACCTGGCCGAACGGCGTGTCGTACGGCTGCACGTATTCGCGGTTGAGTAGCCCGTACCCGATGGTGGCCAGGGTCATCCCGGTCAGGAAGCGGACCGCGAACCGGGGTTGGGTGCGCTTGGCCTCGATCTCGCGTCTGGTGGCGACCTCGGCGGACGCCGCCGCGGCGATCGAGCCGAGGACGTCGCCGAGGCGTTCGCCCCGGTCGGTGAGGTGCAGGATGAGCGCCGCCACCACCTGGTCGCAGACCGGGTCGCCGATGTCGTCGGCGAACGCCAGCAGGGCGGAGCGGGCCAGCCACCCGGCCTGGAGCCGGGCGGCGAGCAGGCGTATCTCCTCCTGGATCTCCTCCGGTGCGGTGCCGACGGTGCCGATGATCGCCTGCTGGAGACCCTGCCCGGTGGAGGAGACGTCCTTGAGGCGGCGGGTCCACTCGCCGACCGCCTCGATCCGCGCGATCGCCCGCCGTTCCGCCCGGCCGACCGAGAAGAGCCACGGCGTACCGGGCACCGCCACGGCGACCAGCAGCCCGACCACCGGTAGCCCGGTCACCAGGAAGGCCAGCGCGCCCGCGACCACCGCGCCGATCAGCAACGCCTGATGGGTCTGCTGTTCGCGCAGCGTGGTGCCGGAGCCACGCCACAGCCGGCTGAGTCCCGGGCCCGCGCCGGGTGCCGGGCCGGGCGGGCGACGCGTGCCGACCAGCGCGACGACCGTGAGCACCAGCCCGGCCACACAGGCCGCCCCGGAGACCACCGCGATGAGTTGGATGTTGTCGAGCACGGGTCACCGCCGCCCGAGTCGGGTCTGCTTGGGGCGTCGCCACGCGCCCTGGCCGGCCTCGATCCAGCGGCTGAGCAGCCGGGCGTCGTAGCCCACCCGCAGCAGTTGGCCGCGGACCCGTTCCGGCAGGTGCCGGGGGACGGCCCGGCCGTCCGGGCCCGGTCCGAACACCTGGGTGGTGGTGATGCGGCTGCTCTCGCCGACGCCGAGCACCTCCTCGACGTGCGACACGAACCGGTGCTTGCGGCCACCGATCCCGGTCTCGTCCTCCACGTTGACATAGACGATGAGGTCGAGGGCGTTGCCGGCCATCCGGCGGGCCTGGTCGACGGTCATCTCGCGGCCGTGCGCCAGCGCCAACTCGATGATCCGCTCGCTCACCCCAGCGGGGGTACGCGCGTGGATCGTGCACATCGACCCCCGGCTGGTGGTCATCGCCTGGAGCATCGGCACGATCTCCCGGGACCGCACCTCGCCGACGATGATCCGCAGCACACCCATCCGGAGCGAGACCGGGATCAGGTCGGCGATGCTCACCTCGCCCGCCGGGCGGCCGTCCGGCCCGCGTTCGCCGTGCCCCTCCCGCGCCTCGAAGCTCATCACCGCACGGTGCCGCTGACCGCGCCGGGCCGGTAGCAACTCCCGGCTCTCCTCCAGCAGCACGTACGGCTCGTCCTGCGGGATCTCGCTCATCAGCGCTCGGATGACCGTGGTCTTACCGGCACCGGCCAGCCCGGCGACCATGATGTTCAGTCCGGCGCGCATGGACGCGCGGAGGAAGTCCCGCAGCAGCGGGTCGACCATCTCGTCCAGGTCACCCCGCGCCCCGGCCAGGTCGTCCAGGGTCACGTCGAGCGTGTTGTGCTTGCGGATGACCGCGTACGGGCGGTGGCTGACCAGGAACACGGCGGCCAACCGGCTGCCGTCGGGCAGTTGAAGGTCCAGGGTGGGCTTCGAGGTGGAGAGCGACCGCTCGGTGGCACCGGCCCGGCGGGCGGCTGCCTGGAGGATCTCCACCAGCTCGTCGTCGCTGTCCGCGATCGGGTCGGTCCAGTCCACGCCGCCGCCGTGCCGGGTGACGCGTACCTGGTCGCAGCCGAGGATGTGGACCTCCTCGATGCTGTCGTCGACGAGCAGCGTCTGGAGCCGACCGAGCCCGGCCAGCTCGGCGGTGACCTGGTCGAGCAGCAGCCGCTCCTCGCCCGCGGCCATCGGCGTACCGGCCCGGCGCACCGAGTCGGCGTACTCGGCGACCAGTTCGACCGCGAGCCGAGCCCGCTCGGTGTCCTCCTCGTCGACGCTGAACTCCCGGCCGCGCTGCCAGCGGGTGAGCCGCTCGCTCAGCTCCCGGCGCAACTCGCGGACGACCTGGAAGTCCACCCGGGGCCGGGGCGGTGGCTCGGGTGCCGTCGGCGCGACGGGCGGTGGCGTCGGCGGATGCTGCCGCCCGTTGACCGGCGGCAGCGGGGGCGCGATCGAGGTGGCGCCGGGTGGTAACCGGCGGGGGTCCGACGAGACCGGCTCAAATCGCATCCGGCACCCCCTGGGGCACCGGCCACGCCAACCGGGCCCGTCGCCGCTCCAGCAGCGCGCCGACCGGCACCTCGAGGCCCCGGGCCGCGCGCAGCAGCGGCCGGGACGCCCGGACGGTGCCGCCCAGGCTGAGCACCTCGGCGGTACGCGGATCGTGCGGCAACCGGGCGATGACCGGTGTGTGCAACGCCTTGCTGACCTCGGTCTTGCCGTGGCCACCCCCGACCAGCAGCAGCCGGAGCGTGCCGGGCTGCACCCGGTGTTCGGCGAAGTCCCGTTCGATGGTCTGGAGCATCGCGCGGGTGCCGGAGAGGTCGGGCAGTTGTGCCCGGCTCACCACCAGCACCACCGACGCGGCACGCAGCAGCGGCCACGGGGTGCCGACCACGTGCAGCCGTCCACAGTCGACCAGCACGTCGTACGGCGGGTCGCCGTGCTCCAGCCCGCCGAAGTAGTCGGCGAACCGCTGCCAGAGCGGGATGACGCTGCCGGCCTGGGCCGGGTCGACGACGCCGGGCAGCAGCAGCCGCTCGCGTCGGGGTGCGTCCAGGTCGACGAGTTGCGACCAGAACGTCGACTCCAGGCTGCCGTCGCGCAGCTCACCGACGGCCAGTTCGCCGATGCCCCGGGGGCCGTCGAGCGCACCGCCGAGGTAGCCGGCGAGCACCGAGCCGCCGGCCGGGTCGCACTCGGCCAGCACCAGCCGTCGATGCCAGCTCAACGCGCAGGCCAACGCGGTGGTGGTCACCCCCGGCGAGCCCTTGGCCGAGACCAGCGCGATGATCGCCATGCTCAGGCCGCCTTGGTCAGCACGACCGCGATCCGATCCTGGGCGGCCAGCGCCACCACCGCCGGTACGTCCCGAACGGCGAGTGCCAGATAGACCACGACCTCGTCCCGGCCCTCGGTGCTGACCGCGTCGGTGACGGTGGCGGTGAACCGGGTGGCGCTCGACGACGAGCCGCCGCTGCTGTTGCCATCGTTGTTCGGGGTGCTCACCAGCAGGACCTGATCGCCGGGACGGAGCTTCGGCGCGGGGACCTGGGCCGCGCGCAGCCCGAGGGCGAGCTGCTGCTGCCCGGGGCCGAGCAGCGGGTCGTCGGTGAGCTGGGCCATGGTCAGCAGCGTCCCCGGGGCGAGCGAGACGGCGGCCCGCATCCCGATCACCTCGGCGAGCCGGCCGGACGGCACCGGGTCGAGCCCCTGTCCACCGGCCACCTGCACGGCCACCAGGTCGTCCGCGCCGATCACGCTGCCCACCTCGACGGTCTGCGCCACGGCCAGGTAACTGCCCGTGGCGCGGACCGAGGTGATCGCGAAGGCCGAACCCAGCCCGCCGAGGGCGATCAGCAGGACGGCCAGGCCGAGCAGGCCGGGGCGTACCCGGCGCTGCCGGACCACCCGGGGTGGGGCGACCGGCGCGTCCACCGAAGGGTTGCCGTTGCGGGTCGCCACGCTCATCGGGTCACCACCTGAAGCTCGTTGATCTGGATCTCGACCACACCGGTGGTGCGGGTGACGCCGGGGATGGTGCCGCTCCGGTCGCCGCCTTGCCACGTGACGTTCCAGTGCGTCGTCGCCTGCACCTCGTACGTGTCGGCTCTCGGGTAGCCGCTGTGGTAGCCGCAGTCGGGGGACTGCTGGCCGGCGTGCCGGCCGCCCCGGTCGTACGCGGTACCCGGGCCCTTGCAGGTGACCTCGACGCCGTTGCCCATGTCCCAGACGACCCTGTCGACCTCGGCGCGGATGTTCACCGTCAGGCCCCGGTCCGAGGCGGAGGCGGTCAGCGGGCCGAACTGGTTGGGGCCGCGTTCCGCCCACATCCAGACCGGCAGGCCGACCAGGCCGGGGCCGATGCTCTTACGGGGGGCGACCCTGGCCCGGGGAGCGACGAGGCTGATCGAGGCGAACGCCCGGCGGGCCAACTCCTCCGGGTCCGGCGGGGCCCCGAAGCCGGGTGGCGCCTCCGGCAGTTGGACGGTCTCCACCGAGCCGAGGTCACCGCCGTTGCAGGCGCGGGTGTACCACAGGTACCCCTCGTCGGCCTCCGGCTGCGGCTCCGCGAGCTTGTAGTAGCAACCGTCGTTGCTGTTGAACCAGCCCAGATCGTCGTCGTAGCAGGGGATGGTGCGTCCGTTCCACTGGCAGACGCCACTGCCACCGCCCCCGTTGTTGCCGCCGCCGTTGTTGCCGCCGCCGTTGTTGCCGCCGCCGTTGTTGCCACCGTTGCCGGGGGTGCCGGGGTCGTCGTCCCAGACGTTGCAGTTCGGCTGGGCGGGCGGGCACTCGGCACCGGGGTCGGCGTGCGCCGGCACCCCCGGCCCGGTGGTCAGCAGCAGGGCCAGGGCGCTGCCGAGCAGCGCGCGGCGGACCAGCCGACCAGGGGACTGCGTAAGCCCGACGGACTTCCGGGTTCGGCGGCTCCTGCCGACTCGCGCGGTCAGCACGGCTGGTCCCGGTGGGCGGCACCGGCGCTGATCAGCCAGCGACCGTCGGGGTAGCGCATCGCGGTGGCGGTGGCCAGGTGCCGGGAGCCCCGGGTCCCGGGCACCGTCTTCTTCCCGTCGGAGCGGTAGACCAGCCGGTAGCCGGTCGCGTCGAGGCAGTCCTGAATCTCCACGGTGGGTGGTGCGGCGTCCAGGTTGACCGAGATCACCGTCGGATCGGAGCGGATCGTGCCGACGCTGACCGCATCGTTGTCGCGGGCCTTGCGCAGACTCAGCCGGACCCGGGTCAGCAGCGGGTCACCGAGGAAGCGGGTCAACTCCGGGTGCTGCGGGTCGCTGTGCCGGCTCGCCGTACGGGAGGCGGTGAGATAGCCGGTGTAGGCCGCCAGCGCAGCCTTCTCGGCGGCCTTCTCCTCGGCCACCCGTTGCGCGTCGGTCGGTGTCCCGCGTCGCTCGGACGCTGTCGCGGTGGTCGCTTCCTGAGCGCCACCGCAGGCGGTGGTCGTGCCGACTGCCGCCACCGCGACCAGACCGGCCGTCCAGCGACTGAGCTGCCGTGCTCGCACCTTCGTGCCCTCCTCGGTGCTGATCCGGCGACCGCCGTCGCCGGCGTTTCCCAGGCGTGCGGTAGTGCGACCGGAGGGGCGTTCCCCGGTCCCGCCCGAATCGCAGCCGCATTTACCTGTTTGGATCTCTAGAAATGCACTGCCTGGCTGGTGATGCCCCCGTGGACATGGGTTGCGCCGCGTCCAAGGGGCGAGCATAAGCTGATGCCGGCCGATGCGACAGAGGCAATTCAACCGAACACGCTGAGTCATGGATGGTGGTGGTGTCGGGTGGTTACCGGTAGGTTGCGGGCGTCGGTCGCGACGCGCGGAGCGTCGGCCGGGCGCGGGCGATCGGCCACGCCGTTCCGTCGTTCGTGGAGCGGTCGATCAGCCGTTCGTCATATGGCGGGAAATGGCATGTGGTCCGATCTGTCCCCGGTCATATCGGACTCGGGTTCGCGCCAATTGCATTCCATGGGAATTGCATCAGTCTCTCCGGCGCGTTTCGGCCGACACTCCGCGAGAGCCGGAGGAGTCCCGGCCCGACATTCGTGCCACCACCCGATCCGAGTGGACACACTACGGTCCGTGGTGGGCTCGACCGGGCAGTCTGCCGCATGAGCCGGCACGACCCGAGCCCGCCGGTCCGCGACCGGGCACCGGCCGACCACCGGCCACCGTCGGACGCCTCCACCACCCGCCGGCCGGGCCCGCGCCTCCTGGCCGCGCTGGCGATCACCCCACTGATGCGGTACGCGATCGCGCGCTTCGCCGTACCCGCCGAGGTCGGTAGCCGGGCCGGCTGCGACGCCTGCGGTGCCCCGATCAGCCTGGCCCGGCCGTGGCCTGCGCTCGGACCGACCGCCCGCTGCGCCGGATGCCGCGTGCGGGTCGGCGCGCCACCGGGCACCGTCGAGTTGGCCGCCGTGGGCGTCCTCGCCCTGCTGCTGACCCGCCCACCGGTCGCCGAACTGGCTGCCGCCGCGTGGTGGCTCGCCTTCGCGATCCCCCTGGTCTTCGTCGACCTCGCGGTGCACCGGCTGCCGGACCGGCTCACCTGGCCGGCCGCCGCCGGCACCTGGCTGCTGCTCGGCCTCGCCGCGCTGACCGGTGCCGGGGTCGCGCCCTGGTGGCGCGCCACCGCCGCCGGGCTCGGGCTGGCCCTCTTCTTCGCGGCCACCACGCTGCTGCTCGGTGCACGCGGATTCGGCATCGGCGACGCCAAGCTGGCGCTCGGCGCGGGCGCGTTGCTCGGCTGGTACGGCTGGAGCCTGCTCGTGACGGGACTGCTGCTCGCGCTGGTCCTCTCCGGCCTGGTGGCGTTGGTCCTGCTGGTCAGCGGCCGGGCCCGCTGGTCGAGCCACCTGCCGTTCGGGCCGTACCTGGTGCTCGGCACACTGGGGGCGCTGCTGCTGGTGTGGTGAGTGGGCCGGTGGGGAAATGACGGTCCGCAGGGCTCGTCGTCGCACCCCAGGAGGCGCTGTGCAGAGCACCCCCGACCGGCCGTCATCGGCACCGGACGGCCGGTGGCGGATCGTCCGTACCCAGGACGACCTCGACCGGCTCGGCGAGACCGAATCGATCTTCGCGTTGAGCAACGGCTGGGTCGGCTGGCGCGGGACCCTGGACGAGGGCGACCCCTGCGAGATGCCGGGCAGCTACCTCAACGGGTTCCACGAGCGGCGGGCGCTCGACTACCCCGAGGACGGGTACGCCTTTCCGCAGCTCAGCGACACGCTGGTCAGCGTGCCGAACGCCACTCTCGTCCGGCTCTGGGTCGGCGGTGAACCGCTGGACGTCCGCACCGGCACGCTGCGCTCCCACGAGCAGGTGCTCGACCTGCGGGCCGGGGTGGTGGAGCGGGTCACCGAGTGGACCTCGCGCGCCGGGCACGGGGTGCGGGTCCGCAGCACCCGGCTGGTGTCGCTGCCACGTCGCCGGGTGGCCGCCCTCGACTGGACGGTGGAACCTCTGGACGAGGCGGTCGAACTGCGGATCTGCGCGGACCTGCTGGCCAACGAGCGGGTTCCGGAACGCGACGACGACCCCCGGGCCGCGGCGACCATCCACGACCCGCTGGTCGCCGAGCATCACCACGCCGACGGCACCGACGGCGTCCTGGTGCACCGCACCGAGCAGAGTGACCAGCGGATCGCCGTCGCCGTGGCACACCGGTTGTCAGCCCCCGACGAGATCGCCACCAGCACCGACGCCACCGAGGACCGGATCCGGCTCACCCTCACCGGGACGGTCGCGCCCGGTGGGCGGGTACGCCTCACCAAGTACGCGGCGTACGAGTGGGTGCCGGTCGACGGCACCGACGCCGAGGAACTCGCCGACCAGGTGACCGCCGAGGCGGACGCCGCCCGTGCGGCGGGCTTCGACAGCCTGCTCGCCGACCAGCGGGCCGCCCTCGACACCGCGTGGCAGACCGCCGACGTGGTGCTCGACGGCGACGAGGAGCTGCAACAGGCCATCCGGTTCGCCATGTTCCACCTGATCCAGGCGGGCCGGCCGGACGGTGCGTTGAGCATCCCGGCCAAGGGGCTGACCGGCAACGGGTACGACGGACACGTGCTCTGGGACACCGAGCAGTACGTGCTGCCGGTGCTGACGTACGTCGCCCCCGGAGTGGCCCGCTCGGCCCTGCTCTGGCGGTACGCGCACCTGCCCCAGGCACGGGAACGCGCGGCGGAGCTGCGGCTGACCGGCGCCACCTTCCCGTGGCGGACCATCGGCGGCGAGGAGTGCTCCGGCTACTGGCCGGCCGGCACCGCCGGGCTGCACGTCAACGCCGACATCGCCGACGCGGTGCTGCGTCACGCCGCTGCCACCGGCGACGAGGAGTTCCGGGCCGGAGCCGGGCTGGAACTGCTGGTGGAGAGCGCCCGGCTGTGGCAGGGTTTCGGACACTTCACCGACGACGGCGGCTTCCACGTCTACGGCGTCACCGGCCCGGACGAGTACGCCGCACTCGTCGACGACAACGCCTTCACCAACCTGATGGCCCGGCGGAACATGCGCGGTGCGGCGGACGCCGTCGAGCGCTATCCGGAGGCGGCCGATCGGCTGGGGGTGGACCCGTCCGAGGTGGCTGCTTGGCGGGCGGCGGCCGACGCGATGGTGCTGCCGTACGACGCCAAGCGCGGGGTGCACCAGCAGGCCGCCGGCTTCACCACCCAACCGGAGTGGAACTTCGACGACACCGGCGACGACGACTATCCGCTGCTGCTGAGCTTCCCCTACCTGGAGCTGTACCGTCGCCAGGTGGTCAAGCAGGCCGACCTGGTGCTGGCCATGCTGCGCTGCCCCGGGGAGTTCACCGCCGAGGAGAAGGCGGCCAACTTCGCCTACTACGAGGCGCGTACGGTCCGGGACTCGTCGCTGTCCGCCGCGCCGCAGGCGGTGCTCGCCGCCGAACTGGGTCACCTCGACCTGGCGTACGACCTGTTCGCCGAGTCGGTGTTGCAGGACCTGTTGGACATCGGCGACAAGACGGGTGACGGATTGCACCTGGCGTCGCTGGGCGGCTCGTGGCTGGCCCTGGTGCAGGGCTTCGGCGGCATGCGCGACGACCGCGAGCTGCTCTCGTTCGATCCCCGGCTGCCGGACCGGATCGACCGGCTCGCGTTCAGCCTCTGCTGGCACGGGCACCGGCTGCTGGTCACCCTCACCGCCGACGAGGCCCGCTACGAGTTGCCCGACGCTCCCGCCGACGCCGCCGTCGAGCTGTGGCACCACGGCGAGCAGGTGCGGGTGGTCGCCGGTTCCCCGGCCCGCCGGCCGATGCCGACGGTGCCCGACTTCGGCGACGAGCCGACCGCACCTCCGGGCCGCCGACCCGCCCGCCGCGCCGCCGCCGACTGAGGCGCACCGAGGTAAGGAGGGGTCCCCTGCAATGCACGAGGCGTTAGCAGGGGACCCCTCCTTACATGCCGGTCATGCGCTGCCGTACGGCGGCCAGCTCGTCGAAGGCGTACGCCCAGTTGTGGCACTTGAAGCTGCGTAGTCCGTCGATCGGCGAGCGGCAGTCGGTGCAGCGGACGCCGGCGATGGCGGCAGGCAGGCCGGTGTTGACGTACCGACGGTCGCCGAGGATCACGGTGGCGATCATCGCCGGATCGTGGACGCCCTTCAGCGCCGAGGCGACGATGTCGTACCAGGTGATCCGGCGACCGCAGGTGGGACAGTCCGGGTGGTCGCCGCTGACCCAGAGCGGTGCGCCGATGGTGCGCGGCGGCATGCCGAGCAGCTTCTCGATCCGTCGGACGTCGGCTTCCGGGGTGGTCCACCGGTGCCGGCCGGGCAGCGACGCGGGTGAGTCGTAGACGGCCTGGAACAACGTGGGGTCGACCTCCACGGTCTCGCGTTCACTGGTCATCGGCGTCCCTTCCGGTCGTCGGCGCCCCCACCGTGGTGGCCGGCGGGCGGCGGGCACAACCGGATCAACGACACGGCGGCCCGGCCGGTCCGCGCGTCGGCGCGCCGCCGGCCGGACGTCCGCGTCCGCCGAGCAGATGGCGCTTTCAGGCGGGCGTGACGGCGGCGACCTGCGCCGGTTCGGACAGCGCCGACCGCCGTACGCCCCGGACGATCAGGTAGCCGAGGATCCAGAACTCGCCCACGGTCGCCGGGACGACGAGCAGGTCGGCGAGGAGCCCGGCACCGGGTACGAGGTAGGCGGCGAACGCGTTGAGCACGTAGCCGACGCCTCCGACGACGAGGGTCCAGCCGAGGGCGCGGGGCAGCCAGCCGGAGCGGAGCACACACCAGCCCATCGGGATGAGCCAGAGGCCGAAGAAGATCCCGCCCACCGTCCAGAGGTGACCACTGAGCAGGTACAGCAGTTGCACGGTGTGCGCGGCGTCGCCGAACGGATCGGTGGCCACCTCGACGGCGGTCGCGAGCATCGCCGCGCTGCCCAGGATCGCGACGGCGTTGACCATGCCGAACGCGGCGATGCTGCCGGCGCCGGTGGTGTCGACGGTGCGGAACAGGCGGTAGAACCAGACGGCGGTGAACGTCTGGGCGAGCACCGCGAGCAGTTCGAGGGCGATCCCGACGCGGGCGAGGGATTCGTTGCCGACCAGGTGGGCCAGGGTCGCGTCGGCGTCACCGGCGGCGAAGATCCGGGGCCGGACGGTCAGGAAACCCAGTGCGCCGGCGATGGCGAGGCTGAGGTAGAACAACCCGGTCGCGCGGGCGGTGCGGATCAGCGGATGCATGGGAGGGCTCCTTCGGGACGCGTGTCGGCGCGGGCGGTGCGGGGTTCGGGGAAGGCAGTCGAGAGAACGGTGCCTTACGGCGTAAGGCAACCATACGATGTAAGGTAAAGGGAAGTGGGGGCTGGATGAGAGCGAGAAGACCTCGGGAGCCGCTGAGCCGTGAGCGCGCCCTCGCGGCGGCGATCGCGCTGGTGGACGCGGAGGGATTGGCGGCGCTGACGATGCGTCGCCTGGCCGCCGGGCTCGGCGTCGAGGCGATGTCGCTCTATTACCACCTGCCGGGCAAGGAGGGTCTGCTCGACGGCCTGGTGGAGGCGGTCATCGCCGAGATCGAGGCCGCGGTGGAGGGCGCCGACGCGACCGTGGCCGGCGACGACTGGCGTACGCGTCTGCGACAGCGCTTCCTCGCCGCCCGCGCGGTGATGCTGCGCCACCCGTGGGCGCCCGGCCTGCTCGGCTCCCGCCCGACCGTGCCGTCCGGGGTGTACGCCTACTACGACCAGATCATCGCGACGTTGCGCGACGGCGGATTCTCGTACCGCATCGCCCACCGTGCCCTGCACGCGTTCGGCAGCCTCGCGCTCGGCTTCGCCCAGGAGGTGTTCCGCCCGGCGGCGGCCGGTGGCGCGATGGACGTCGACGTCGCCGAAGCGGAGATGGCCGCGATGGCGGAGCGGTTGCCCCACCTGACGGCGATGGTGGCGGCCGAGGCGCACGACGCGGACGATCCGACGCTCGGCTGGTGCGACAGTCAGGTCGAGTTCGAGTTCACCCTCGATCTGCTCTTCGACGGTCTCGCACGCGCCCGGGGGTGACGCCGGGAGCGGTCAGAGCGGTAGCAGGCCCTCGGCCAGGCTCCGCTTCACCTGCCACTCGCCCTCCGACCCGGTGGGCCAGGGAAAGCCGCCGCTGCCGAAGACCTGGTTCAGGTAGGCGACGAACGAGGTGGTCGTCTCCCCGACGAACAACCCGTCCACGCACCCGTCGGGCAGCACGAAGCCGTACGGCCCGCCACCGCTGGTGTTCTCCTTGTGCAGCCGGTCCGGCGCGACCGGGAGCACGAACACCCCCGGGTCCTCGTCGGTCGCCTGCTCCTCCTGCCAGTCGGCCCATTCCTCGTCGTGGTAGTCGCGCAGGGACGGTCCGTCCGGGTGGCGGGATCCCTCCAGCTCGATCACCAGCGGGTCGGCCGACGCCGAGGTGGGCCACTCCGGATGCGTGCCGACCAGCCAGACGTCGCCCACCAGCCGCACCCAGGAGCAGAGCGTCATCGGCACCGCGCCGAACCGGTCCCGCAGCCAGCCGGCGTACGCGTCGGCCTGCGCGGTCGGCGGGGCGTGCGGGCACGACACCGGGGTCTCCTCGTCGTCGTTCTCGTGGAACCGGTAGCCGGCGGCAGTCAGCCGCGCCACCACGACCTCGACGTTCTGCCGGGCCCGACGGGCCATCTCGTCACAGACCGACTGCGCCTCCTCGACCAGCTCGGGGTGGAGCCGGATCGCGCTGCCCCACTGGTGCAGCTCGTGCCAGACCTGTTCCCGTTGGCCCCTGCGGTAGCGGCTGAGCCACTGCGGCGACGAGTTCATGGCCGCAGCATGGCGTACGCCTGCGACAGTCCGTCGGCTCGGCGCGCCGTGTGGCGGAACTCGCCGTCCACAAGGGACGAAAGGCGGTGCGCCGCCGGGATCGTCGGGCACCCGGCTCCCCCTTTCGGCCAATCAATGTTCACCGTTCGACGAAGGCCGATCATCAATTTGATCGATCACTTCTCGGGTCGCACGCATCGGTTTCCGAATATCTGCCGACCGGTCGGTCCAAAACGGTCTTATCGTCGCTGAGTTCGGCGTTCGGGAATCCGCTTTCCGGCCAGCCGTCCGCAGTGGTTCGTCGCGGCGGGGTGGTCGACGGGCGCGCGGCATCGGTGACGGTGGGCCCGCACCTTGCTTGCTGTGACCCATCTCTCCTGTTAGAGTGATCGCCTCGGGAGCGCTCCCACGAAACACGCCGGTAATCGGATCCACCGCGGGGACACGTAACAGGAATATTTGTGGGCCTAATTAGTGGAATCGAATACAGGGAAGCACGTGGGTGATCAGAAAAGTACGCACGACGGGCTGGCCGACGAGATCTTTCGGGAGCATCACCGGCGTCTGGAGTCGGCCTCGATCGCGCTGACCCGTAATGCTCCGGTCCTCGGTCAGTTGCGGCGCAACGTCCACGCGATCGTCACCGACGTGGCGGAGCAATTCGACCTGCCGGCGTCCTCGTTCGACCCGTCCGCCGACGTCGACGGGATCGACGAAGTGGTCGACCACGCGCTGCTGCCCACCGAGATCGGCGTGGACCGGGCGCTGCGCAACATCCACCCGATCGAGTCGTTACGGGCCGCCGCGCTGCTCTTCGAGGTCGCGCTGCCGATCATCCTGCGCCGGTACGTCGTCACCGATCCGGCCCGGGTCGCGGCCATCGCCCTCGCCCTGCACGACGCCATCTCCCGGCGGGTGTCGCTCTCCTCGCTGGCCTACGTGAACTACCTGATCGAGAAGTTGCAGGCCTCGCGCCGCGAGGAGCGTCGCCGGATCGCCCGCGACCTGCACGACCGGCTCGGTCACTCGATCGGCCTCGCCCTGCAGAACCTCGACCTGTCCCGCCACTACGGCACCCACGACCGGCCCCGGGCCGACGCCAAGGTCGGCGCGGCGATGCACGAGATGAGGGAGGCCCTGCAGACCGTGCAGGAGCTGACCGCCGAACTGCGCCGCTCGTTCGGCGCGGACGGCATCGAGCCGGCCCTGCGCGGTTACCTCTCGGCCAGCGTGCCGGCCACCATCTCGACCGGGCTGACCGTCACCGGCGACGTCAAGGTCATGCCCCGCGAGGTCGGTGAGGAGCTGTACCTCATCCTGCGCGAGGCCGCCCGCAACGCGGTGCGGCACGGCGAGGCCACCGAGCTGCGCATCACGATCGTCGCCACGGAGGACGCGATCAACGCCGAGGTGATCGACGACGGTCGTGGCTTCGACCTGATCGACGCCCAGACCGCCGGTTTCGGGCTCCGGTCCATGGCCGAGCGCGCCGACCTGCTCAACGGCAGGTTCACCATCACCTCCGCACCCGGCAGCGGCACCGTTGTCGCGGTCGAGGTGCCGCTCTACGGCCCGGAAGGATGAACACCCCGGACACCATCCGCGTGGCGGTGGTGGACGACCACAACCTCTTCCGCGAGGGCCTCAAGGAGGTGCTCGGCACGGACCCGACCATCCGGATCGTCGGTGAGGGCGGCAGTGGCCCGGAGGCGGTCGAGCTGGTCGTCGCCCACCAGCCGGACGTGTTGCTGCTGGACGTGGAGATGCCCGGGGCGGGGGTCACGGAGACCATCCGGCAGGTGCTGCACCAGCGCCGGGAGGTGCAGATCATCGTGCTCACCATGCACGACGACGCCGAGTTGGTCCGTGAGGTGCTGGAGGCGGGCGCCAGCGCGTACATGTTGAAGACGATCCTGCGCGACGAGTTGCTGGCGGCGGTCCGGTCGGTGCGCCGGCCGTCGGCGAACGTCCTGCTGGCGGTCTCGCGCGGCACGGTCGAGCAACTGGACCGCCGTCCGCCCGGCTCGGGCGGACCGGGCACGGCGCTGACCCAGCGGGAGCGGGAGGTCCTGGTCCTCGCCGCGAGCGCGCTGAGCAACCAGCAGATCGCCTCCCGGCTGCGTATCACCGAGGCCACCGTGAAGCGGCACCTGACCAACGCGTACGCCAAGCTCAACGCCGTGTCCCGGGTGGACGCCATCCGCAAGGCGGTCGCCCGCCGGATCATCTCCGACGGGCAACGGCTCTCCCGCTGAACCGGCGGGACCGGCGACGGAACCGGCGGGCGGTCGCTCAGCTCGCGAGGCACTGGGCGATCACCGTCAGGTGCACGGCGTACTGGGTGACCATGAAGGCCCGGTAGGGGCGGCGTCGGCGGTTCCGGTCGCCGTGGCTGGTCCGGGTCAGCACGCAGACGCCCAGCACCACCGCCCCGGCCAGCAACAGCCCGGCCGGCGGCACCAGGGTCGGCTCGGCGACGGCGACCGTCGCCAGTCCCGCCGCGACGAGCAGCGCGCCGGTCGCGAGCAGCCGGCGTGCGACGCGTTCGGGCAGCACGATCGGCAGGGTGTGCCGACCGGCCAGCCGGTCGCCGGCCACGTCCGGCAGGTCCTTCGTCATCCCCACCAGGCCCATCCAGAACGACAGCGCCACGGCCACCGCCACCGCCCGTGGGTCCGGTACGCCGCCACCGGCCGCGTGCCAGCCGGCCAGGTAGGTGACCAGGCCGCCGGCCACCACCACGCCGACGAAGCCGGGCAGGTTGGACTTCTGCGGTCGTGGCGCCGCCGAGTAGAGCCAGCCGAGCGCCAACATGGCCGCCACCAGGACGGCGAAGCCGGGGGAGACCAGCAGGCCGAGGGCCATCGCGAGCAGGCTGAGGGCGGCCGCCGCCCCACCGGCGGAGGCGGCGGACAGCGCACCGGTGGCGAGCGGTCGGCCCGAGCCGTTGTGCCGGTCCTCGGTGCGGTCGCAGAGGCCGTTGAGCAGATACACCTGCCAGGTGGCGCAGAGCCAGGCCAGCGCGCCGATAGTCAGGTCCCGTACCGCGGTCGGATGAAATGGCGGTGCGGCCAGCAGCGCGCCCGTCAGGAAGCGGAGCTGGAAGACGGCCTGCACCACCGGCCGGCTCTCCGAGAATGAGAGGCCGACGACGCGGGACAGTGAACCGCCCGACAGCGGATCCGCAATCGACTGAACAGACATCGGCGCCCCTCGAATAGCGACAAATTATCGATGCGTCTATTCTCGGTCAGTCGGGTGGTAATTCGGCTCCGCCAACGACGGCAGTTACGTCTACTACTTTGGTCGTAGGTCGTCTGCCCCCTTCGCGCGGTGCGTGCACCACCTCCGTAGCTACCACTACTGCGGCCCATCCCGAATGTTTATGGTGGCCCTGCGACGCTATTTCGACGAGCGGAAGCGAACGGGGGAAATGGTGCAGCAGATGATCTGGCCGGTTATGTCCGCCGAATACCGGCCGGCAGTGCCGGCCGACGCCCTGACGATCGCCGTGGTGGTCGACAACGAGGTGACCCGGCGCGGGGTGGCAGCCGTCGTGCAGCAGGTGCCGGAGGTGCGGTTACGGGCCGGTCCGGACGGGGCGGACGTGGTCATCGCCTCGCCCCGGGCGCTGAGTCGCGCCGACTCGCTGCTGGGGCACGACGACGGGCGGCAGCACAAGCTCCTCGTGCTGCTCGACGAGCCGGACCAGGTGGACATCGTGCGCTGGCTGACGCCGGACGGCTACCTCCTGGCCACGGACCTGACCCCGGAGTCCCTGCACCGGACGTTGACGCAGGTGGCCGACGGCCAGTTGGTGGTGCCCACCGAGTTGAGCCGGCACCTGCTCAGGTTGGCGACCGGCCGGACGAGACGGGACCGCGTCCGGGCACCGGTGCTCACCGCTCGCGAGCGGGAGACGCTGGCGCTGCTCGCCGAAGGGCTGAGCAACCGGCAGATCGGCCGTCGGCTCGGTGTCTCCGAACACGGGGCCAAAAGGCTGGTGGGCAACATCATGACCAAACTGGACTCACCGAACCGCACGCTCGCGGTGGCGATCGCCCTGCGGGAACGGCTGATCCAGGCCGAACCGGCGTAACCCCGGCCAGGTCCGCACCACCACCCGGTAGTCGGCGGTCCCGGTCAACGCGACCGACGCCAGGTGCCCGTCGCCGAGCGTGAGATCCCGCACCACCCACGGACCTGGCAGACCCGTCCCACCCCGGCACCGCAGGCCGCGACCGTACGGTTGCGATCCGGCGACCCGTACCCGGAGTCCCTGCACCAGCCGCCCACCGCTGGCCTTCACGCAGGCTTCCTTGCGGGTCCAGTAGCGGAGGTACCACCAGTCCTGGGCCGGACCGCGAGCGCGGCCGACCCGGGACGCCTCGCCCGGCGGGTAAAACCGCGTCGCCAGCCGACCCACCGGTGACGGCGTGCCGTCCGGGTCCGGCCGGGCGAGACGCTCCACGTCGACCCCGACCTCCCGGCCGGTGGTGACCGCCAGCAGGGCCAGGTCGGCCGAGTGCGTCAGGTTGACCTTCGTCTCCGGCTGTCCGAGCAGCGCCGGCTTACCGTGCCGCCCCCGGTGCCAGACCACCCCCTCCGGAGGTACGCCGAGATACCCGCCGAGGATCAACCGGCTGGTGGCGTGGGCGTGGACGTAGCGGCGGCGCACCCGGGCGTCGCCGAGCCGGTCGGCCCGGCGACGCTCGTGCGGATCCAGCAGGTCAGCCGGATCCGGATCACCTTCGAGTGGACGGCCCAGCGGAATCCGCCAGACGTGGACGACGCCGTCGAGCCGCATCACGGTGCTCCGGTGGCCGCCAGGACCCGTTCCTGCGCCGCCACCGTCACCAGCAACTCCTCGATCTCCCGCAGGATCCCGGCGGCGTCGTCGCGGCTGAGCCGGGCGGTGTCGGCCCGTACGGTCAGCTCCAGCCGGTCCGGCCCGTCCTCGATCACCTTGAGGAAGAAGGTCAGCTCGTCCACCTCGTACCCGGTGCCGAAGGTGAGCCGGCCGGTCGCCTGCGCGGCACGCAGCCGCTCGGCGGTCACCTCCTCGATCGGGCCCGTGTCCGGCCCGGCCTGTCGCAGGTCGTTGAAGTAGCAGGACGGGTCGGCGGTGGCGGCCAGCGTGCCGCGCAACGCGCTGATCGCCTGCCGGTCACTGATGCCGCTTCGGTACGCCTTCATGGCCGTACCCCAGCAGCTCTTGACCAGCACGGCGAAGTCCTCGGCGGAGACGTCGATCGTGGCCGGCACGTCCTGCACCAGGTTGCCGACGTAGCCCCGCAGCTCCGCCCGGTGCCGGTTGCCGGCGATCAGGGTCATCGGCACCCGGTCGTGGCCGGTACGTCGACCGAGGACCTTCGCGGTGGCCGTGAGCAGCACGACGGAGCTGCCCGTGGCGTACCGGGTGGCGATGGCGTCCAGGGCCAGCTTGACCGCGCTGGTGCTGAGCGTCGCGACGGCGTACCGGGGGGACTCCGGCTCCCGAGGGGTGAAGATCGCCGGTGGGGCGGTCGCCAGTTGCTCCCGCCAGTGGGCCAACGATCGTTCCTGGACCCGGCGCCCCGGTTCGCTCTGCTCGAACTCGGCCAACTCGACCGGCTGCATCGCGGGCGGCGGCAGTTCCTCGCCGGCCAGCAGCCGGGCCAGTTCGGCACCGATCACCCGGGTGCCCAGGTAGTCGGTGGCCGCGTGGGACACACAGGTGATCACCACTCGGGGTGCGCCGTCCAGCACACCGACGGCGGGCCGGATCGGCCACTGGGTCGTGTGGTCGAACCGGTGCCCCCGGACCTGTGCCTCCAGGTCGTCGACGAGCGCCCGTGGATCGGGATCCTCGGCGGTGGCCTCGCAGATCTCCACCGGCAGCTCCCCGGCGGCCATCACCTGCTGCATCAGGTCCCCGGCCGGATCGTGGTGGAAAAGGGTGCGCAGCGCCTCGTGCCGGCGGACCAGGGCGCCCAGCGCGGCGAGCACGCCCGGCAGGTCCACCCCCTCGGGCACCGGGGTGAAGACCGTCGAGTTGTAGAAGGAGGTGTCCGGCATCTGCCGGTCGATGTCCACCCAGATGCTGCGCTGTCCCAGGGTGGCGGGGGCGAGTACGCCCCGCTCGCCGTCGATGCGTACCGCCTGCCGGGTCATTCGCGCCATGCCGCCGCCTCCTTCTCGTCCTGGTCGTGGTCGGTGGTCTCCGGGGTCGGGGTGCCCGCTCGTCGGCGGACGAAGAGGACGGTGGCGAACACGGCGGCGATGCCGAACAGGTTGGCGATCGCGATCGTCCAGTACAGCGGCTCCGGCCCGTTGGCGGACCGGGCCAGGTAGCCGCCGACCGCCACGATGCCGCCGAAGTAGACGACGTTCAGGGCGATCGCGAGTGGCCCGCCGCCGACCTGCTCCAGCACGGTGAGCGCGGCGAGGACCAGGCCCATCAGCACGAAGGTTGGCGCGACGATGCCGAGGTAGCGGGACGCCTCGGCGGCCACCGCCGGGTCGGCCGCCGTCACCCGGGCCAGCCAGTCCCGGCCGGTCCACACCACCAGGGCGCAGACCACGTAGAACGCGGCGGTCACCTGGAGGCCGGCGCGCAGCACGCCCGGCATCCGGTGGCTCTCCCCGGCGCCCCGGTACTGGTTGGCGACGATCGCGGTGGCCGCGCCGATCGCCACACCGGCGACGATCACCACGCTCTGCACCACGTACGCCACCGCGAAGCCGGACACCACGGTCGCGCCGAAGGCGCTCACCACCCAGGTCAGCGCGAAGTTGCTGGCGAAGATCGCCACGTACGACGCGAAGACCGGCAGACCCACGCCGGCCAGCAGGCCGAACAGGTCGGGTCGCCAGGCCAGCGACGTGCCGGGCTGCCACACGCCGGTACGCCACAGCAGGTAGCCACCGAGCGCGCTGCCGACCACGCCGGACGCGGCGATGGCGATCGGCACCGACCAGAGGCCCAGGCCCAGACCGCCGGGCAGGCCGAGCGCGGCCACGCCGACGATCTCCACGGCGGCGGCGGCGAGGAGTACCGCCGCTCCCTCCCGGGGGCGTCCCGCGCCCCGCAGGGTGGCTCCGCAGAGCACCGACCCGAGCCCGAGCAGCGCGGCCAGGCAGACCCACCGGACGAACCACACGAAGTCGCTCTGCGCCCCCGGGTCGACCCCGAACAACTGACCCATCCCGGGTGCGGCGAGTCCGAGCAGCAGCAGCACCACGACCGACGCCACGGCGCCGATCCGGGCGAACCCGGCCAGCGCCCGGATGCGGCTCCCGGCGTCGTCGCCGCTGAGCGCCGACGCGACCTGGTTCGGTACGGCGAGCCCGGCGTGCAGGGCGATGATCACGAACATGATCGGGGTGAACAGCGAGCGGATGTAGAGCGAGTCGTCGCCCATCCGGCTCATCAGGGCGACCACCACGAGCGGGACCAGGACGCCCACCAGGTCGCCGAGAACCATCGGCGAGGCCTGGCGCAGCACCTGGCGGCGGTACTCAGTCATCGTCGAACCTGCCCTTGGTCAGTGCGTGACAGACGGTGAGCCGCTGCACGTTGCGGGTGCCCTCCATGAACTCGACCCCCCGGGCGTCGCGGGCCAGCTTGTCCAGCCAGGGATGCGCGAACCGGGACCCCGGGCCGAGGATCCGCAACGCCTGCTGGGTTGCCTCCTCGGCGAGCTGGGCGGCCTGCGCCTTCGCGGCCGAGGCGTAGTAGCCGTTGCGGGCGTCCCGGTCCACCTCGTGAGCGGCGCGCAGGATCAGTTGGCGTGTGGTGTGTACCCGATGACCCAGCCGGTCCAGCTCGTCGCGACCCCGTCCGGACTGCGATCGAGCATACTCGATGGCGGCCCGCGCGATCCCCAACGCGATGGCGGCCACTCCGGGGCGCAGCAGGTTGAACGTCCGCAGTGCACTCCACATGCCGCGTGCCGAGGCCGGCAGATGGGCGCCGAGGATCCGGCCGGGCGCCACCGGTACGCCGTCGAGGCGGATCGCGCTGATCTGCGCGCCCCGCAGGCCGACGGTGTCCAGCGCCTGGGCGTGGTAGCCGGGAGCCGACGTCTCCACCAGCACCGCGACCACCCCGAGCGGCCCCGAGCCGGTACGCGCGAAGACCGTGCCCACCTCGGCACGGGTGGCGTTGCCGACGTACCGCTTCTCGCCGTGCAGGGTCGCCGACCCGTCCGGCGCCTTGCGGAGCTGCGTGCTCAGCGACATCGCGTCGGAGCCGCGTGCCGGCTCGGTCAGGGCGAAGAACGTCCAGGTGGGACGCGACCGCACCCGCCCGAAATACCACTCCTGCTGGGCCTCGTCGCCGAGCATCCCGACCAGCACGCCGGAGAGCGAGGCACCCGGTGAGGCCAGGAACATCCCCGCGTCGCCGAAGGCGATCTCCTCGGCGGCGACCACCCGCTCCACGGCGGTGCTGCCGTAGTACGTGTACCTGCCGATCCGCATCGGGTCCGGTTGCAGGTGCGCCGGGATCATCGTCTTCCCGACGTAGTTGATCGCGGGCAGGTCCAGGTGCCGATAGACGGTGTCCGGGTCGCGCTCCAGGTCGAAGGCGTACGGCCGCAGCTCCGCGGCCCACTCCCGGGCGTGCTCGCGCAGCACCCGCAGCCGGTCATCCGGCTCGATGATCGCCATGGTCAACTCCGTCGAGGTACGCGTCGGCGAGCAGTTCGGACAGGTGCGCGATCCCGCCCGGCCCGTCGGTCAGGAAGCCGCCGGCACCGAGCAGCCGCAACGACGCGCGGTCGGCGTCGGTGAGCTGGCGGTGCAGGTAGGCGGCGAGGGACGGGTCCGGGTCGTGCTCCAGTGCGTCGAGGACCGCGGCGACGCCCTGCTGCTCGGTGACGATCTCGGCGAGGCTGCCCTGGACCAGTTGCTGCTGGATCAGCGGCACCCCACCGGTCGTCCGGCCGGTCAGGTACTCCCTGGCCTGGTCGAGCAGCCACTGCGAGACGCCGAGTCGCATCCAGGTCAGGCCGAGCACCCAGCCGGCGGGCCGGTCGTCCGCCCCACCGGAGCGGGCCTGCCACCCCGGCGGGCACAGCCCGTGTCCGCGCGGCCCGTGCACCGTCTCCGGTGCGCCGGTCGCGGTCAGCAACGCCGTCCAGCCCGCCACCAGTCCGTCCCGGCGGGCCACCGTCCGACAGTCGGCCAGCGTGACCACCGCCTGCGCGGTCACCACGTCGGGTCCCAGGCGAGCACGGTGAGGTAGCGCAGCACCGGGTCGTACTCGGCCAGCACGGTCCGGCCGGTGAGCTGCCGGGCGGTGGTCCAGATCCCGGTGCAGAGCGTGCCCCGCCCCACCCGGTGCACCCGCTCGGCCCGCAGCGCGACCTCGGCGGTGACCGGCACGTCGTAGCCGGCCACCAGCGCGAACGGCCGACCGTCGCGGGCCGAGATCTCGTCCAGGACGTCGACCAGCAGCGCCGCTGCCGCCGCCGGGTCGACCTCGGTGCGCTGACCGAGCAGCACGCCGGTCTCGCCGGGCGCGGTCGGTCGGAAGGCGTACGCCACCGCGACGTCCTCGGTCGGCACCCGCTCGGTCGCGTCCACCTCCCAGGGCAGGTTGCGCTGGTCGAGGACGACAAGGGCGGTACGCGCATCGGCTGCCGCGTCGCGCAGGTGGTCGGCGGCCAGCCGCAGCGCGGTGAACGGCGCGGTGACGCCCTGGTCGCTGACGCAGAACACGGTCGGGCGACCGGGTGCCGCCTCGACCAGGTAGCACCCGGCCGAGGCCCGGGAGTCGATGTCCGGGGTGGCGAACGCGAGGACGATCCGGCGCAGCGTGTCCACGCCCGGGGTCAGCTCGGCCACCACCGTCGACGCCATCGTCGTGTACGAGGTGACCTGGGCCTTGGCGAGGAACTCCGGGTCGTAGGAGCGGCCGTAGGCGCCCACCATGTCGGCGAGGTAGCGGTCCAGGCCGTCGTCCTCGATCGGCCCGTTGCCGCGGAAGGTGCGGGCGGCGGACGCCGCCGGCCGGACCGGCAGCTCCCGAAGGAGGCCGGTCCGGTCGGCGGCGAGCCGTGGTGCGACTGTGGTGAACACGGTCAGCGGCTCACGTGCTCGTTGACGTACTCGGAGAGGGTGGTGACGGTCTCGAAGTGCCGCTGCTCCAGGTCGTCCGGGTCGAACTCGGCACCGAGCTCGTTCTCCAGTTCGAGCAGCAACTCCAGCACGCTGGTCGAGTCGAGCCCGAGGTCGTCGAAGAGGCGGGTGTCCGGGGTGATGGTGGCGACGTCCCGCTTGAGGACGGCGGCGAGTGCGGTGCGGACGCTGGCCACCACGGCCTCGTCCACCACCGGCGCCGGGGGCTGACCCTGCACAATCGTCTCGGTCATGACACGCGAATCCTTTCGTTCGAGGGGTGTCCGTTGCTGGTGACGGTCGACACGAGTCGGGCCGGTGCGGCCAGCTCGTCGTGCGTCGGCTGTCGGCTGAGCAGGTCCTCCGGGTCGTCCCGGTGCCGGACCAGGTAGGCGTGTCCCTCGTGGACCAGCACCTCGGCCGGGTAGCCGTGGCTGAGGAAGTGCACGGGGGAGGCGGTCGGCCCGTACGCCCCGGAGCGCAGCACCCCGATGAGGTCGCCGGGACGGACCGTCGGCAGCGGCACGTTCTTGCCGATGGTGTCGTTGGGCGTACAGAGCGGGCCGGTGACCTGCCACTCCGCCACGGCCGGCTCGGCCGGACGGTTGAGCAGGACCATCGGGTAGTTGCGCTTGACGAAGGAGCCGGTCCCGACGGCCGCCATGTGGTGGTTGGTGCCACCGTCGGCGACGGCGAAGCGCTGGCCCATCGACTCCTTGACGTAGCGGACGCCCACCACGTACACACCGGAGGGCGCGGTCAGGTACCGACCCAACTCCATGATCACGCGGGTGTCCGGGTGCCGGTCGCGGAACGCCTCCACCACCGGGTTCACCCGCTCGGCCACCAGGGCCGGGTCGAGGTCGGTCTCGCCCTCGAAGTACGCCACGCCCAGCCCGCCGCCGATGTCGACCATCTCCAGCGGGAAGCCGTGCCGCAGCGCCAGCCGCTCGGCGAGCTCCAGGATCCGCGCGGTGTTCTCGGCGATGACCTCTTCGCTGAGGATGCGGGTGCCCAGGTAGGCGTGCACGCCCATCACCCGGATGTGGGGGTACGCGCCCAGGTCGGGCGCGGCGAGGAGCTGCGCCTCGTCGATGCCGAACTGGCGCGGCTTGCCGCCCATGGTCAGCCCGCCGCCCTTGACCGCGAACTCCGGGTTGACCCGGAGCGCGACCGGCGCGACGACGTCGTGCTCGGCGGCCACCTCGTTGAGCAGTTCCAGCTCGCCGAAGGACTCGACGACCACCGCGTACACCTGCTCGCGCAGGCAGGCGGCCAACTCGTCGCGGCTCTTGCCGGGTCCGAGGAAGATGATGTCCCGGGGTGCCACCCCGGCCCGCCGCGCGGTGATCAGCTCGGTCAGCGACGACACCTCCGCGCAGGCGCCGTAGCCGTGCAGCACCGCGCAGACCGACAGGTTGGGGTTGGCCTTCAGCGAGAAGAACATGTCCACGGCGGGGTGCAGGCGCTCCCGCAGGCCCTGGTACTGCCGCCGCAGCTGCTCGCCGTCGTAGACGAACATCGGCGTGCCGAATCGCTCGGCCAACTCGGTGATGCCGATGCCCTGCACCTCGTGCTCGGCGGTCATGATCCGGTCCTTTCGGTCAGGCCGGCGACCACGCCGGCCACGTGTTCGTCGAGCTGGCGCACCCGCTCCTCGGTCGGCGCGACGACCAGCGCGTAGAGCCGGCCGTCGAAGTCGCCGTCGCCACCGGCGGCGGCGTTGACCGTGGCGAAGTTGTTCACCAGGACGCCCTCCTCACCGGCCCGGGTGAGCAGGACGTCGCCGAGCGCCCCGTGCAGCCGCTTGAACGGCAGCGGCTCGGGCAGCCGCAGCGGGTACTGCCGGGCCAGCGCCACCCAGCCGGCGGGGACGAAGCGCTCCTGCAACGGGAGCTGGTAGGTGGACATGTTGTTGCGGGCGTTGATCTCGGTGACCGGGAAGAGGCGCTCGTCGTCGCCGACCATCGCGTCGACGCCGACCACTCCGACGTATCCGTCGGCGTGCAGCCGCTCGCCGAGCAGTCGGGCCGCGTCCCGGATCTCCGCCTCCTGGCGGTCGTCGAGCCGGGCCGGGATGCGGTGTCCCTTGTGCACGCCGGACTCGGTGATCGCCTCCTTGACGAAGTCGAACCGGACGTCGCCGTCGCGCCCCACGGTCATCTGGTAGTTGAGGTCGGCCCGCTTGGCCACGAACTCCTCCACCACCAGGGCGACCCGGTCGGAGCCGGTGGTGCGGGCCTTGCGGCTCACCATCCGGTCCATCTGGTCCAGCCGGCGCGGGTCGTCGACCACGACGATCCCCTTGCCGGAGACCCCGTACGCGTCCTTCACCACCACCCGGCGGCCGTCCGAGAGGATCTCCTTGGCCCAGGCGACCGCCGCCGACCACTCGGCGATCGTGACGCAACCCCGACCGGCCGGCTGCCGCAGGCCCACCTCGTCGGCGACCTGCCGGCTGTAGACCTTGCTGTTGACGGCCTTGCAGGTCTGCGCGGAGCTGCCGGCGATCCGGATGCCGGTGCGGGCGGCGATCTCCTCCTCCAGCACCGAGACGCCGTGCACCGACAGGTACGCGCCCTGCTCCGCCCACTGGGCCATCCGGCGCAGCAGCTCGGAGTCGGCGAGTACGTCCTGGCTGACGGTGTGCTGCGGGTTCTGCGCCGACACGGTGTGGATCTCCGGCAGCTCGACGCCCAGGCCGGTCAGGAAGGCCAGGTAGTCGGGGTCGGGGGCGGCCTTGAGCAGCACCCGGTCACCCGCCCCGGCCAACAGCAGCGCGAACTCGTCCATCCGGTTCACCACCGCGCTGCCGGAGCCGAACGCCATCCGGGGCAGGCCCGGCTCGTCCTCGCCCCACACGTCCTCCACCTCGAAGTTGCCGAGGAAGACGAAACGCGCCTCCGGGTCGCCGGTCACCGCGGTCTTGAGCCGGGGTATGAACGGTGTGGTCATCATGCCTCCTAGTGCTCGAAGACCATGGCGGAGAAGGTCGCGCCGAGCCCGACGGCGACCATCAGGTAGCGGTCGCCCGGCGCGAGCCGCTCCAGTTCCAGGGCCGTCTGGTAGTTGATGAAGGAGTCGGCGCAGAAGCAGTGGCCGGTCGAGGCGACGTTGTCCAGCAGCACCCGGTCCACCGGGTAACCGAGCTGCTTGCACAGCCGCACCCAGGAGAGCCGGTTCACGTTGTGCGGCAGGATCAGGTCCACGTCGGAGAGCGCGACACCGGCCTGCGCCACCGCCGCCAGGACCACCTCGGCCAGACCGTCCTGATAGATCGCCTCGAACTCGGCGGCCCGCGCGGCGTCCATTCGCAGACCGGCGTTGAACTGCCCGTACGTCCGGGTGGCGTAGCCCAGCAGCCGGTCGTGGTCGCCGCTGAGCCCGACCAGGACGGCGGCCGAGCCCTCGCCCATGAAGGTGGTGTTCGGGATGAGCTGCGCGGTGGGGGTGAACGCCTTCTCCCCGGCGAAGACCAGGGCCAACGCGTCCGGGTCCCCGTCGGCGGCCAGCAGCTCACCGGCGAGGTGCACGGCGAGCAGCCCCGACGCGCAGGCGTGCTGGGTGACCGCGAACGAGACCGCGTGCTCCAGGCCGAGCGCGGTGCGGACCTGGTGCAGCGGGTTCTCCGGGTACGGCGCCACGGTCTGCAACGTGCGGGCCTGGAGCACGTACCGGACCTGGCTCTCGCGTCCGGTCAGCGCGGTCAGCTTGCCGGCCGCGTTGATCATCATCTGGGTCAGGTCGCCGTCCGGGTCGTAGCGCACCTCGGACAGGCCGTAGAAGCGGCGGAACGTCGCCACCTGCTTCGGGTCCATCGCCAGTCGGGCACCGATCTCCTCGATCGGTACGACCGCCGACGGAAGATAGGCGGAGACCGCCTCGATGGACGTCACCGGGCACCTGCGGGTTGTTGTCCGGCGATCAGTTCGGTCAGGTGCGCGGTCAGCTCGTCGATGGTCGGGTGGTCCCAGACCAGGGTCTCGCTGAGCCGCATGTCCAGGTGCGTCTCGATGTCGCCGCAGAGAGCGAGCGCATAGACCGAGTCCAGGCCGTACTCGGCGAGGCGGACGGTGGGGTCGATCTCGTCCTCGGGCCGGCGCAGGTACTCCGCGACGCAGCGGGTCAACCAGGAACGCAGGTCGCCCGCGCCCTCGGCGGTGGATGCCATGTGGGTTTCCTTCCTCGGATGGTTGGCGGTGCGGACTGGCCTCCGGGTCATCCCGGCAGCGGTCGGCGGGACAGGTCGAAGCTGCGTCGCTCCGCGTGCCGGGCGGCCAGTTCCTGATAGAGCGGCTCGCGGTGGTCGCCGGCGCGGTCGTCGCCCGGACGGCCGAGGCTGCGGGCCAGCCGGTCCAGCGCCCCGGTGACCCAGGCCGGGTCGTCGTCCCGGGCCAGCCAGACGTTCAGGCAGGCCGAGGCGGCGAGCACGGTGGCGTACCGGGCGGGCAGGTCGAGCACCTCGACGCGGGCGTCCACGCCCAGGTCGGAGGGGTGCAGCGCGGCCCCCGCCTCGGCGAGGTCGCCGAGTTCGGCCGTGAACTGCCCGGCCAGCCGGCGGAGTCGCTGCTGCTCCGGCCCGTCGCCGGTGAGCCGGTCCACGGCCGCGCCCAGCGATCCGGCCAGGCCGTCCAGCCCGCCGGCGGAGACCCTTAGCCGCGCGAACGGCAGCTCGGGCAGTTCCTCGCCGATCCGGAACAGCGCCGGGTCGGCCGGCTCCGGATGCACCCAGCCGCGCCGCGCCAGCAGCGGCACCTGGGGAAGCATGGTGCCCAGGCAGGCGACACGGGCGGCGTGCCCGAACCCGGCCGGTGCCAGGTCGCGCAGCAGCTTCTGGAAGATCGCGTACCGGCCCTCGCGCAGGTAGAAGTGCGCCCCGAGCACCAGGGAGAGCTGGTGCATCGCGTCCATCAGCCGCTTGCCCACCAGGTACTTCACGGCGGAGGCGTACATGCTGGTCTGGCCGGGCAGCAGGTGCAGCGCGCGGGCCGCGACCAGGCCGAGGCTGTCGCAGATCAGCAGATCCAGGTACGCGTCGACGAGCAGCCGCCGCACCTCGGGCTGGTCGGCGACGCGGTGGCCGTAGAGACGCCGGTCGGCGGCGAAGTCCATGGTCGACCGCAGACCCGAGTCGAGGACACCGGCGAGCATGCTGGGGATCGCGGTGCGGGTGAGCTGGAACGAGCGCAGGGCGGTCTCGATGCCCTGACCGGGCCGACCCACCACCGCCTCGTCGTCCACCGGGCAGTCGGTGAACTCGATGCCGCCCAACTGCACGCCGCGCATGCCCACGCTCGGGTAGCGGGCCAGGTCACGCATCACGCCGTCCGGCAGCGTCTGCTTGTCGACCAGGATCTGCGAGTGGCTGCGGCTGCCCGGCCGCTCGTCGGTGCGGGCCAGCAGCACCAGCCCCCGTGCCCGCGTGACGTTGGTGACCACCTCCTTGCGTCCGGTCAGCCGCCACCCGCCGGTCGTACCCGGCCGGGCCGCGAACTCGGCGCGGGAGAAGTCGTTGCCGTGCGCCAGTTCGTGGTAGGCCGAGGCGATCTTCTGGTTGGAGAGCAGCGTGTCGGCCACCCATCGGGTCTGCGTCGGTGAGCCGGCGGCCCAGACGTTGACCGACGAGATGAACGAGCTGACGCCGTAGCCGAGCCCCAGCGACGGGTCCCGCCGGAACACCGTCCGCAGCACCTGGATCAGGTCGTCGGCCCCGGCCAGCCGCCCGCCGTGGCGGCGCGGCACGAACTCGGCGTTGAGGCAGTACGCGTCGAGGGCGCGCTCGGCGGCGCCGAACACCTCGTCCTTCTCGTCGGCCACCAGCGCGGCCGTGCCGCCGAGCGGGTTGCCGTCGTCGGACGGGTCGCCGAGCAGGTGTTCCAGCTCGTCCAGCCGGGCGGGGGCCGTCATGACAGCTCCTTGAGGTCGTCGGTGAGCCGGTCGAAGGCGGCGGGGTCGGGCCGGTGACCGCCGATCCGGTCGACGATCAGGGCCAGCGTGGCGGCCAGTTCCGGCCGGGCCGGCTCGGCGGACCACCGGTGCAGCACGGCGGCGGCGGCCAGGCACCACTCGTACCGTCGGGCCAGGTCGAACGCCTCGACGCCGGCCGTCACGCCCTGCGGCGGCAGGGCGGCCATCTCGTCGTGCAGCCGCTCGGCGGAGTCCAGGACGTACGCGGCGAGCCGCACCACGCTCTCCGGCGCCGTCGTGCGGACCTGCTCCACCAGGAAGGGCAGGCTCTGCACCAGGCTGCATCCGGTGCGGGAGAACAGCTCCAGGCGACCCGGGTCGGTGGGTGCACCGACCTCGACGCCCCGCAGCCCGGCGACGTCCCGGACCTGTTGCCGCCAGCCGGCCACCAGACGCGGGAACTGGGTGATCAGCGAGTGCCGGTTGACGAAGGTGTTGCCGTCGAAGATGCCCACGATGCGGTGGTCCCGTTCCAGCTTCTGGAACGCGCCGTCGGCGTACACGGTGGTCAGGAACGCGCGGGCGCCGAGCAGCTCGCCGCACCGCGCGATCGCCTCGTCGACCAGGGTCGGCGCCAGCGCCTTCGCCACCGCCGAGTAGACGCTCATCTCGCCGGTCAGCGCGCCGGCCGCCCGCCCGGCGAACAGCACCACCGACTCCGCCACCAGCGCGGCGGCGGAGATCTCCCCGAAGCTGCGCCGCACGTGCGGCAGCTCGATCAGCCGACGACCGTAGAGCTCCCGCTCCCGCACGAACCGCAGGGTCAGCTCCCGGGCGTGGTCGACGGCGCCGAGCGAGAGCCCGGCCGCCATCACCCGGGTCAACTGGAGCGCCTTGAGCACGATCTCCAGGCCCGCACCGGGCCGCCCGACCAGCGCCTCGGGTGGCACCACCGCACCGTCGAAGGCGATGCCGCTGATGTCCGCGCCCCGGATGCCGTGCGTACGCGCCTTCGGCAACGTCCGGTAGCTGCCCGGGGCGAGCCGGTCCTTGTCGACCAGGAACAGGCTGTGGCCGCGTGCCCCGGCGTCGGCCGAGGTGCGGGCGAGCACGCAGACCGTCCCGGCCCGGGTGGCGTTGTTGATCGGCCACTTCTCGCCGTCCAGGCGGTACCCGTCCGGGCACTCGGTGGCGGTCAGCCCGCCGGCCACCAGGTCGCTGCCGTGCCCGCGCTCGGTCAGCGCCCAGGAGACCACCGCACCGGCCCGGATCCGCGCCCCGAGCCGCTCGGCCCGTTCCGGGTCACCGGCCACCCAGACGCAGACCGCACCCAGGTAGGTCTTGGCGTGCGCGATCGCGGCGGTCAGGTCGTGCCGGGCGATCGTCCGGACCACCTCGACGAGCTGCGTGTGATCGGTCGACGCGCCGCCGAAGCGCGCCGGCACGTACCAGTCGGGAACCCCCAGCTCGTCCAGCAGACGTACGGCGTCGGTGGGGAACGTCTCGGTCCGGTCCAGCTCGGCGACCCGGTCCGGGCGGAACGGCTCGGCCGTGGCCAGGGCGGCGTCCAGCAGGCCCGGCGAGATGGTGGTGACGGCGCTCATCGGGCCACCCCGGCCAGCTCACGATCCCGGTCGGTGGCCTTCAGGTGGGCGCGGACCTCCGGGGTGAGGTCGGCGTACGTGCCGGTGAGCGAGCCCTCCTGGAAGGCGCGACGGACCGCGACCCGCTGGATCTTGCCGCTGGTGGTCCGGGACACCCCGCCCGGGCGGACCAGCAGCACGCTCGCCTCCACGCCGAACTCGCGGGACAACCGGTGCCGCACCGCCGCCGAGATCCGGGCCAACTCCTCCGGCGTCGCCCGGCCGGCCCGTACCTCGTGCACCAGGACCACCTGTTCCTCGGGCACCGGCACGCTGAACGCGGCACCGACACCGAGCGCCAGCGCGGGATGCACGGTGCGCGCCTCGGCCTCCAGGTCCTGTGGATACAGGTTGCGGCCCCGGATGATCAGCAGCTCCTTGATCCGCCCGGAGATGTACAGCTCGTCGTCGAGGCGTACCCCGAGGTCGCCGGTGCGCAGGAAACCGCGCTCGCCACAGGCGGTCTCCGCGTCGAAGACGGCGGCCGTGGCCTCGGGGTTCTCCCAGTACCCGCGCGCGACGCTCGGTCCGCGCAGCCAGATCTCGCCCACCTCACCGTCGGGGAGCAGCACGTGGCGCTCCGGGTCGACGATGCGGATGTCCATCTCGGACGTCGCGCCGCAGCCGACCAGGTCACGGGTGGCCTCGTCGGTGTCCGGCCCGACCGGTCGGGCCTGCCCCCGGCCCAGGTGCGCGGCGTCGACCCGGGTGATGCGGGGAAGCCGGTACTGCCCGACGCAGGAGACCGCAAGCGTCGCCTCGGCCAGCCCATAGCCGGGGCCGACCGCCTCCGGCCGCAGGCCGTAGGGCGCGAACCGGTCGCGGAAGCGGGCCAGCGTGCTCGCCTGGACCGGCTCGGCGCCGTTGACCGCGACCCGCCAACGGGACAGGTCCAGTCCGGCGAGCCTCTCCTCGGCGATCCGGTTCAGGCACATCTCGTAGGCGAAGTTGGGTGCCGGGGAGATCTGCACGTCGAAGCGGTCCACCAGGAACAACCAGCTCTGCGGGTGCCGCAGGAACACCGAGGCGGGCATGTGCACGGTGGTGCTGCCGACGTACAGCGGGGAGAGGAAGAGACCGATCAGGCCGAAGTCGTGGTGCATCGGCAGCCAGCCGCCGTGCCGGGCGTCCGACGGCGCGCCGAGGATGCGCTGGTAGACCCCGGCGTTGTCGGCCAGGTTGCCGTGCGTCACCACGACGCCCCGGGGCTGGCTGGTGGACCCGGAGGTGTACTGGAGGAAGGCGATCCGGTCCGGGTCGTCGGGCAGGGCACGGAACTGTCCGACGTCGGGCAGCGCGGTCGCGTCGGTCACCAGACGCGGCAGGTCGCCCACCCCGGCCGCCTCCGCCCAGGTGGCCACGTCACCGGCAACCCGCTCCTCGGTGAGCAGGGCGGCGGCCCGCGCGTTGCGGACGATCGCGGTGAGCCGCTGGCTGCGGTGCTGCTGCCCGTCCGGCACCGGCACCACGATCGGGATCACGCCGGAGTACAGGCAGCCGAGGACGGCGAGGGCCAACTGCGGGCCCGGCGGATAGAGCAGCATCGCCCGGTCGCCGGCGGCCAGCCGGTCCTGGAACAGCGCGCCGACCCGGCGGGCCGCGTCGTGGATCTGGGCGTACGAGTAGCTGATCGGGGCGTCGTCACGCATCGGGTCGGCCACGTAGGTGAACGCGGTCCGCTCGCCGAACTGCGCGACGTTGGCCTCCATCCGGGCACTGAAGCTGGTCACCGTTCACGCTCCTGCTGAGTCGTCTGAATCGAGATCGCTCGGTTGGGGCACAGTTGTGCGGCCTCCCGCACGGCCGGGACCCGATCCGGCTCCGGCTCGGCCACCAGCAGCACGACCGTCCCGTGGTCGTCCTCGTCGAACACCTCCGGCACGAGCCGGACGCAGTGCCCGGCGCCGAGACAGCGCTCCGCCGCGACGGTGAGCAGGACCGTCATCGGGTCACCACCGCACCGGCAGCCGGCCGAGCCCGAACACCACGCCCTGCTTGACCGGGATCTGCTCGACCGGTACGGCCAGGTGCAGCCCCGGGATCCGGGTGAACAGCGCCCGCAGCGCGATCAGCAGCTCCAGCCGTCCCAGGTGCTGGCCGACGCACTGGTGGATGCCGAAGCCGAAGGTCAGGTGACCGCGTGCCGCCCGCCGTACGTCCAGCACGTCGGGGTCCGCGAACCGCTCCGCGTCCCGGTTGGCCCCGGGGAGCAGCAGCACGATGCCCTCCCCGGCCCGGATCAGCTCGCCGTCCACCTCCAGGTCGGCGGTGGCGACGCGGACCGTGGCACCGGTGAGCGACAGGTACCGCAGCAGCTCCTCGACCGCGTCCGGCCACCGCTCCGGCTCGGCCTGCAACAGGTCGAGCTGGGTACGCTCGGTGAGCAGCGTGAGCACGCTCATGCCCAGCGTGTTGACGGTGATGTCCTGTCCGGCGAGCACGATGGCGATGCCGAGGCCGGTCGCCTCCTCGACGGTCAGCTCGCCCTCGTCGATCCGCTCGACCAGATCCCGCAACTGGCCGTCCCGCAGCGTGTCCCGACCCTCGGTGAGCAGGTGGGTCAGGTAGCCGGTCATCGACCGGACCGGGTTGAACCGCTTGTAGGTCACCGTCTGGAAATGCGCGACGTCCGCCTCCGGCACCCCGAGCAGCCGACCCAGGACCTCCGCGACCAGCGGCTTGGCGAACACGTCGAGCAGGTCCACCGGCGGCGACTCGGCCAGCATCCGGTCCAGGTAGGCGTCGGTGTACCGGACGATCTCCGGTTCCCAGGCGCTGATCCGCTTGTAGGTCAGGCTGGGCAGCACCGCCCGCCGCTGCCGCGAGTGCGCCGGCGGATCGGTCCGCAGCAACGCCTCGATGGTCGCCGAACCGCTCTGCCGCAGCCCCGCCATGCCGGGCACCGGCACCGGCATGGCCGGCTGCCGGACGTCCACACTGGTGTCCGGGCTGGCCAGGATCGCCCGGGTCGCCGCGTACCCGGTGACGACCCAGACCGGACGGCCGTCGAACAGCCGCGCCCGGGTGACCGTCCCGCGCTCCCGCAGCTCCCGGTATTCCTCCGGCGGCTGGTACGGGCACTGACGCTTCAGGGGCAGCTCGGGTAGCTGCGTGATGTCTTCCGTGGCCACGGCTCTGCTCACCGGTACCGCCCCTCTCTCCCCCGCTTGTCTCATCGAAGACGAGTCTGCGGAGGTGAGAGAGTTTCGATAAGACACCGCCGGGCGGCGGAAAGAGCGCCCGGCCGGGCATACCCGATCGGGTATGCCCGGCCGGTCAGGGTGGGTCGGCCCGGCCGACCCCGCTACCTAGGGCGCGGGAGCCACTGGTTCAGCGGCGTACGGTCACCGCCTTGCTGGTCGACCTGCCGTCCACGTACCCCGCCTTGCGGGCGATCACCACGACGGTCAGCTTCTTGTTGCGCATCGAGGACTTGAGCTTCAGCGTCTTCCCCGTCGCGCCCTTGATCACTTTGCCGTTGAGCCGCCACTCGTACCGGTAGGAGTCGACCTTCGGCGACCAGGTGCCGACCAGTGCCTTCACCGTCCGGCCCACCTTCGGGGTACCGCTGACCGACGGCTTCTTCGTCGCCTTCGACGCCTTACCCTTGGCGACCACGGCCGACGCGGGTGAGGTGGCCACACCGGACGGATGGCCGGCAAGCCTCGCGGTCACCGTGACGGTGAGCCGCTTGCCCACCATCGACGGCGTGACCTTCAGGGACGCTCCGGTCGCGCTCTTGATCGCGGTGCCGTTGGCCGACCACTGATAGGCGTACGAGGTAGGGGCCGGGCTCCACGTGCCGGGTGCCGCCTTCACCGTCGAGCCGACCGCGAGGGTGCCCGAGATCGACGGCTTCTTCGTTGCCGTCGGTGGTGCGGGAGCCGGAGGCGGCGGGGCGAGTCGTGGGCCGGCGACGGTCAGGGCGGGACCCACGCCGTCAGCGGGCTGGGCGGTCAACGTCCACGCGAAGGCACCGTCGGCCAGCGGCCTACCGGCGGAGTCCCGGCCGTCCCAGGCCACCCGCAGCAGGCCCCGGACCGACGAGCCGGACAGCGTACGCAGGGCGGTGCCCGCCGCGTCACGGACGACGAACTGCCAGGAGGCGGCAGGCTTCGACAGCCACCACTGACCGGACCAGGCATCGACCTCGTCGGACACGGTCGAGTCGATCACGCTCAACGCCGATGCCGGGATGCCGGTCGGCACGATGTGGACCTGCTGCCGCCGGTCGGCGTACGCGACCGCACCGCCGAACCGGTCAACGGTCCAGGCGGTACGCGGCGCGGCACCCGGACCGAGGTCGTCCGCGTCCACCAGCATCCGGGCCGGGCGCTGGCCGTTCAGGTCGACCAGCCGGAGCCCGCCGTTCACCTGCTCGACCAGGTAGCCGTCGCCGAGCAGCACGTCACGTGCCGGGGCGGGCAGGTGGCGCTTGGCCACCCGGTCCCAGACACCCGAGCCCCGCTCGCTGTACGTGTAGTCCACGCACGCCCAGTACACCCAGCGCCCCACGGCCTGCAGCCGGGTGGCCGAGCATCCGTTGCTGGTGGTGAAACTCTCCAGGACGGTGCCGGTGGGTAGCTGGGTGGCGGTCACCACACCGGAGGCGGCCGAGCCGCTCCACAGCGTCGAACCCCAGACGGCGGCCCCGACGAATGACCGGTTCTGGAGCACGACACCCGCCGCCCCGGGCCGGAACTCGCCGATGTACTGGGTGCTGTACGTGCCACCGTCGATCACCGCGTACCGACCGGAGAGGTCGATGAGCCTCGGGGCGAAGTGCTTCGTCTCGATGCTCGGGCCCGACGCGGCGGACCCGTTCGCGTACAGCATCGTCACGTCGCGGTAGGTCGCATTGGCGCGACCGTGATGGCCGGTGCCGTCGGCGAACATCGTGATGCAGCGGGGGTTGTCGGACGTGCCGCAGGAGCCGTCGCGGCCACCGACCAGCGCGTCCCGGGTGGCGCGCTCGACGGCCGGTACGCCTCCGCCGGTCGGCGTGGTCAACCAGGTGCTGCGGTAGGTGCCGAGGAAGTCGCTGGGACTGTAGATGGTGCTGTTGTCGGCCGTGCTGAGGATGCCGCTGCCGAGCGCTAGCCCGTGGATCTGCGCCGGCACCGGCTGCACCGACGTGATCCGGTGCCGGGTGACCGAGCTGTCCGGGGTCGGCGAGATCCGCCAGATCCCCCAGTCCAGGTCGCCCTCCTCGACGTACTCCCGCGCACCCGCCACCAGGGCGGACCCGTCCGGTGCCTGGACGATCTGGTGCGCGGCCGGGTTCATGACCGTGGCCGGGCGTCGCGTTCCGTCGACGCGCTCGGCCCAGAGCCGCTGCCCACGATAGATGTTGTTGCCCGTGGCGATCGGATCGACCGAGAGCAGGCTTGCACCGACCAGCCCGTGCGCGGCCTGGTAGTCGAGGTGGCCCGTGGTGACCGTGTGGGTCGGTGCCGAGAAGTCCTCCCGGTCCAGGACGTCCAGTAGGGAACGCCCGCTGCGCAGCCTCAGGATCGACTCGGTGGCGAGCCGGAAGCCGCTCACCTCCCAAGCGTCGAACGGGTCGAGCCGGTCCGGAAGCCGGGTGAAGACACCGCTGGCGACGTCGATCAGGCCCCACTTGCGCCACTCGTCGACCGGATCGGCGAGCCGGTAGCGAACGATGACGGAACGGGCGTCGGCGTCCTCGACCGCGGCCTCCGTGACACCACCGGGAAAGCCGGAGACCGGCGTCTCCACACCGTCCCGGAGCAGGTGGTACGCCAGGTCGTCGGTGCGGGTCAGAATGGTGTCACCGAAGGTGCCCTGGTAGGACCGTCCCTCGGGCAACGTCACCGTGCGGCCGTTCGAGGCACCCCGCAGCAGCGTCACCCGTGGCGACGGCTCGGCCGAGTAGACGGCCACCGTGTCCGAACCCGCTCCGTACCAACCCGGGTGGAACGAGGGGGCAGACGGCCACCAGCCTTGGAAGTCGTACTGCACCGGTGCGGGCAGCCGCTGGTCGAGCGCGGTGGTCGTGCCGTTTGCGTACACCGTCCACAACAGACGATCGTCACCCTCCTGTGCCCACAGGAATCCGGTGTCGCCGGCGTTGAGGATCCGGGTGGCGCGCGGGATGGCCCGCGCCTCGGCGGGCAGCACCAACTTCGCAGTCGGCTCGGGGGAGGCGGCGATCGCCGTGCCGGGCACTGCGGCAAGCGTGCCGACGAGGCACATCGTCAAGGTCAGAACAGTCGAGTTCCGCGCCGTACGCACGGCCGGCAGTTGCCCGGTCAGGGCCACCGTCTCCTCCTCGGAAACCACAAGAAAAGTGGTGCGGAGAAAGGACACCATCGGATCGGCAGACGTGCTGCCCGGCGTCCCCACGCATCTGAGGGCGGCAGCATAGCAAGAAGCCGATCTTGGTGGTGCCCCATTGTGGCTGGTTAGCCGGGTCTCCGCGTGGCGCGGGTCGACATTGACGGGCCGAGAGGATGTCGGTCGTCGTGGTTAGGGTGCTGCCGTGGAAGAGAACCGTCGTAGCCTGCCCGCTGCGCTGGCCGAAGCGCACGCGGGGGAATTCGACTACCGCGACGGAGCCGGCGTCGACTTCGAGCCGTACCCGCAGTTCCTGGACCCGGACGAGACCGCCGACTGGTGGCGCTCCTGGACCGGCAACCCCGAGCTGGACGGGGCCGAGTACCGCGTCTTCGGGCAGGACGGCACCGGTGGCTACGCCGCGTTCTGGCTGGTCCGCGCCGGTGAGCCGATCGAACGACAGCCGGTGGTGTTCCTCGGATCGGAGGGCGAGACCGGGGTCGTGGCGCCGGACCTGGGGAGCTACCTGTGGCTGCTGGCGGACGGATTCGGTCCCTGGGAGGCGGCGCAGTACCCGGAGCACGAGCACGAGCCGCAGCCGGACCCGCGCCTCACCGAGATCGCACAGCGCTTCGCACCGGATCGCCGTCGATCGGCGGACGAGGTGGTCGCGGCGGCGCGGGCGGAGTTCCCCGACTTCGACACGCAGATCGACGCCCTCTGCCGTTAGCGCGTGTGGCAGCCGGCGGATTCCGGGACGCACCGGCGACCCGCTACCGGGACGTTTGGCCAGTTCAAGGGATGTTTAATCGTCCGGGCAGGTGGCATCCCCGCCGACGCCTGCAACCTAGACGTACCATTGAGCGTACGTTCGACCGTACGTTCTGCTCGTGGGGGCCAGAATGAAGGTGCTGACAATCAGCGATGTTCGCAAGAATCTCGCCGCCGTGGTCGATGCGGTGATCGACGATGCCGAGGAGTGCGTCATCCCACGCGGCGGCGGCAAGGCTGTCGTCATGGTGTCGCTCGACGAGTGGAACGCGATGAACGAGACGCTGCATGTTCTCGGTTCCGCCTCGAACGCCCGCCGACTGCTGGAGAGCATCGCCCAGGCCGATGGCGGCCTACTCGAGGAGCATCCACTCGACTCGAAGTCCTCCTCTCCGAAACCCGGCAAGGAAGCCGCGTGAGGCTGCGCATCGTGTTCACTCCCCACGCCTGGGAGGACTACGACGGCTGGTTGCGTCGGGACGTGAAGATGGCTCGCCGCATCAACGACGAACACCGGCTCATCTACCGCATCCGTGGGGGCGACCTGGAAATCGCCGCCTGCCACGGTCACTACCTCGACAAGTAGAGGCTGCTCACCCCAGCGCCCGCCAACACGGATCGGTGGTCGCGGCGTTCAGGCTCTTCCTGCCCGCGAACGAGGGTGAACGGCCTGCGCGCCGTCGCCCCTCAACCGGGCCCGGCGTTTCGCACAGGCCAGCCCAATGAAGCGCGATTCCAACTGTGGCCTAGAAGCGGTAGGCATCGCGTCGGTGGCGGATCGAGTGGATCTCCACGACACGCTTGGCCTCGTTGATCCGGTAGATGACCCGGTAGGTGCCGCGGCGGGCGGAGTGAAAGCCGTCGAAGGGCTCGTCGAGTGGTTTGCCCGCCCGATAGGGGTTGACCGCTATCGCGTGCTGGATGGTCTCCGTCGCCGCGACCGCGACCTCCAGCGGCAGATCCTCGTGCAGGTTCCGGCGGGCCTGCCGGGAGAACATCACCGTGTACGGGCTGACCTCGCCCGTGTCGTCCCGCCGCTCGCCTTGCGACGGCATCAGGCTGCCCTACCGCGACGCCGTTCCAACTCGGCGCGAACCTCGTCCATCGAGAACGTGTCGCCGGCCACGAAATCCTCCCGCGACTGGCGCAGATCCGCGAGGGCCTCGTCGTCGGAGAGCAGGTCGAGCGTCTCCCGCATCGACTCGTACTCGGCGACCGAGATCAGCATCACGTCGGCACGTCCGTTGCGGGTGATCGTGAAGTGGTCGTGCTCCCGAGCGACCCGGTCGGCAAGCTCGGCGATCCGGGCCTTGGCTTCCGTGATCGGAATGGTCTCCATAGCGACCATTCTAGTGACTGGTCAGAATTCTGGCCACTTGCTTCGCCCTGCCCCCGGAGGCAGCGAGCTGTCCGGGGTTGCGGCGTCGAGTCGCGATGCAAACACCCGAGATATCGGCCGTGGCCTGCGGCTTCGCCGCACTGGCCCCTCCGTTCGGTATCCGTCTGAGGTGGGCCGCCAGGGACTCGAACCCTGAACCTATGGATTAAAAGACCGCAGGAAGGCTGGAAACTCCCAATCATGCTCTTACCGAACACCGCACTGACCTGCGAAAACGCAACCGAGGGCGCGATGAGAACCAGCCACAGTGGACTCTAGGTGCTCCCCGGGTGCTCGTCTGTTCGACATAATGCCTGTTCAGCACATGATCGAAAGTCCGAGACGGCCCCATCGAATCCAGATCAGGCTCGCGATCGCCGCGTGCGCGACCCGCTCCGACCGCCGCCTGCTTCGGTTCACGCGTAGGTCGGCCCGTATTGCTCAGGCAGTCGCGCGGTGACCGTCGACCTGTCCGGACTCGACGTGTCACCTGTGCACGTTTAGTGCGTTCTGGGTATTGCCGGGCATAATAGTCGAATTCCCCCGGGCGGGGGCCACGCGATCGTAGGACTTTGACCAGGCGAGCTAGTCAAGAAGGCGATCATGAACGGTGACGGAGGTACCGACTTAATACCGCCGGTGCGGTTGCACAGCCAGGCGGCGGGCCGGCGTCTGGGCCCGCAGCCATCGCACGGTCTTCGTGAGTCCTGGCAAATGACGCCGGAGTATTAAGATCATCGACATGACCCGGATCCCGACACCTCTCCCCCGGTTCTGGATGAACCGGAGCAGCAGCGGGGCGGGGTCCGTCGGTCTGACGCGAATCAACTGAGTCTTGCCGACGGTGTCACCGGCCGTTGCACGGTCCTGCTCGCGCCGCCGGGAGCAGGTAAGACGGTCGAAATCCGGCGTCTCGTCGACTCACTCGGCGAGTGGGCGCGCGTCATCACCCTGGGCGCCTATGGTGATCTTCACGGGAAGATCACGCGCGCGCTGGACGAGCTCAGCCCCTATGGCGCGGATGGGCTGCTGGCGTTGGACAGCATGGATGAGTCGACGTTGCCGACGACACAACTGGCGAACCTGATCGAAGATGTCGTCAACGACCTTCCCGAAGGCGTCAGGCTGGTGCTTGCGTGTCGCACGGGCGCCTGGCTTCCCGGTGTCAACCACGTGCTCCAGCGAGCCCTCGACGACTTCACCGTGCTGGATCTGATCGCCCTGACCGACCGCGACGTGGTGACGTTCGCCGACGCCTTCGGCGTGTCCGGACAGGCGTTCCTCGACGCCGTCACCAGCGCGAAGGCAACACCGCTCACCCGGCACCCGAAGGAGCTGGAGTTCCTCCTCGACGAATACAAAGCCGCAGGTGACGCACTACCAAGCAGGCAGCGTGATCTCTACGACCGCGCGATTGACCGCTTGTGCAAAGAGCAGAACCCTCATCGGCAGGGGGCCGCAGACACTGGCGAGCACCGGGCTCTCCGAGACGGTGCAGGGCGTCTCGCAGTCTTGAGTCTCTTCACCACCCGCAAGGTGTTCAGACTGCACGAACCGGATGACGAGTTCTCCCTGTCGGAAGATGACTACGCCAGCCTTCTCCCTGAGACACCGGTACCGGCGCCGTACTCAGATGTCCTAGGCACCGCCTTGTTCGAGGGTGCGGCGGACGGCACCATGAAGTTCACTCACCAGACAGTCGCCGAGTACCTGGCTGCCCGCCATCTGTCGGATCTCAAGCTGACGAAGGCACAGTTGGACGCGCTGCTGCGGGTGCCTGGTGGGCTGCTCGCACCTCAGGTTCAGGCGGTGGCGGCGTGGCTCATCGCGCTCGACCCCGGTCGGTTCGGGGACCTGCTCGACGACGACCCGGCGGCATTCATCGGCAGTCAGGTCGAACTCACCGACCCCGAGTATAGGCAGTCGCTACTGCGTCGACTTCTCGCGCTCGCGGACGACTACTCGCTGCATGAGGCAGTACCTCTCGATCTTTCCGGGCTGGCCTACCCGGGTATCGAGGAACTGGTGGGCCCCTACCTCACCGATCGGGACCGCACCCTCGACGCCAGGTATCTGGCCCTGCGGATCGTGTCGGACAACCAAATCGTCGGTCTGAACGATATGCTCGTCAGCCTCGCTATGTCCGAGGACGAGCCGGTCGTGCTCCGAAATGCGGCAGGTCGAATGAGTCTCGACCTCGTTCCCCCAAGGGCCGATACTCCACTGCAAGCATTGGCCGACCGTGCGGATGACCGGTTAGACGATGAGGGTGAACTTCTCGGTGTCGGACTTTTCGCGCGCCTGAGGTCCGGAACCTCCCCATCGGAGTTGTTGCGCTACCTCAGGAGGCCAGCTAACCCCGACTTGTTCGGAAGTTACTGGGCCTTCGCTTCGATAGAGCTACCTAACGCGATTTCCGCATCCGCCCTAACGAACGAAGAGGTGCGGGAAGCCGTGCAGTGGCTGGCGCGGCTCGATCGTAGGGATCGGCCAGGAATGCCGCGGGTCAGCGGACGTCCTGTCTGCCCGGATGCTCTGCAGGACGCCATTGTTGAAATCGGGCTCCTTCATTGTGATGATGCGAACGTTCGCGCCGACGTCGCGCGTCTGATCCGGCTCTGCCTGACTGAGGACCGCAAACTGATCCATGGCAGAGGAAGAAGCCTGCCTGTCTTACCTGACGAGGTTCGCCGATCACTCGTCCTTCAGGTGATCGGGACGGAGGACGACGTCGTTCTTGCTTGGGAGCTTGTTCGCTCGAGCCTACTGCAACCGGACGATCTGCAATGGGTCACGCAGCTACTGGACACCCGGATCGAACAGCAGCCACACACCATGCGCGCTTGGCTGCTGGGCAGTGTCAACCCGAGTCGGGATGACCACCGGGAGGCGATCGATACGATCGATGCATCCTCCCTTGCGTACCGGTGGCTGAACCCTATACCGGACCCCGAGGAACTCCAGACCACAGCCGAGTTGGTCGCCGAAGGCCCTGCCCCCAGCGAGACGCAGCTGCACGATCGTCTCATCGAGACCCTTGCAGGAGAGCCGGCCGATTCCTTCACTCACTTCTGCTATTGGGCGCACTACGGAACCGACCGACCGGTCGCGCAGCAGGGGCTCGAGATCGATGTACGCGCACTCCCCGGGTGGAAATACCTGAACGCTGCCGAACACCGCCAGGTAGTCGAAGCTGCCGAACGATATCTCCATGCAGGCACCGACAACGGCGCGTCGCTCGTCGGTACGGACCAGTTCAGCGACGCCGCACTCGCCGGTGTCCGCGCATTCGCCCTTATTGCCGCTGAGCGCGGGACCGTCGAACTCCCGGCAGCGCGGTGGGCGTTCTGGGCGCCCGCTCTGATCCACACGCCCAGGAACGGCGACGACAGCCTTCTGCTGAGCTCTCTCCGCCGCGCCTTCAATCTAGCGGGCGAGACACTTCGTGCCTCAGTCGAGCAGGAGATGCAGGCCGCCCCTGACTTTGCGCAGTTCGTGTTACAGCGTTTGACGCCAGTCCTGGAATCAGACGCGATCGAATGGCTGACCGCTCTAGCCGACGATCCCGCGTTCACCGACGCGGCAGCATCGGTCGCATTCGCCCGACTCATCGTCCTCGACCCCGACATCGCCCTAGACAGGATCGCGGCGAGCATGGAGCCGACGCCGCGCTTCCAGCGCTTCGCGACCACCGCGCTGCAAGTCGTGGGGAGCAAGGCGTGGCACGAGTTGCACGGCCGGCTTCAGCAGGATATACAAACCGCGACCGTAGTCCTCGGAGACTTGGCGGCAAGCCATGCCTTCGATGCCGACGCCTTCGCCGCAGCCGACCTCGTGGCCCTGTGGGAGCTCACGTGCGAACTCTTCCCGCCGCACGAGGATCCGAGGGTAACCGGCGCACACTGGGTTGCTCCGCGAGAGATTATCGGCCATGCACGGGATCGAATGCTGCCGGCACTCGCTCAGCGGGGCACCGCCGAAGCCGTCGCTGTGCTGGCCGACCTTGCCGCCCGACGCTCGGACCATGTGTCCCTGCGGCGCCTTGTTGCGCGGGCGCGAGCAGCACTCGCCCGCGCAGACTGGCATCCTCTGCGCCCTCATGAAGTCCGTCTCGCGCTTCTGCCCGCTCGCCGCGTGCTGCGCAACGAGGTCCACCTCCTTGCGATGGTCATCGAGGCCCTTCAGCACTTTCAGGACGACGTCCTCCAAGGGGTCACGCCGCTGGCCACCCTCCTGTGGGACCACCAAAAGTGCGGAGCGACACCGCCGATGTGCCGACCAAAGTCAGAGGACGAGTTCAGCGACCTCGTTGACCATCAGATCCGCGCCTACCTTCCGGGAGTGATCGTCAACCGCGAAGTGCAGACACGACGCCTCCAGTCAACCGGCATCGGCCAGCGCAGTGACCTCCTCGTCCAGGCACAGGCCACCGGAGACACCAGTCGCATCATCAAAGTGGTGATCGAGGTGAAGGGCTGCTGGAACGACGAAGTTTCGGACGCTCTCGAGACCCAACTCGTCGCGCGCTACCTCATCCCGACTGCCGACGCAGCCGGGCTCTTTCTCGTCGCCTGGTTCGACGCGGGCCATGGATTCCGCGCCGGAACTTGGAAGAACGACCCAACCCGCGGCAAGCGCGATGCCCTACTCGCCAACCTGCAGGAACGCGCAACGGCGGCGGCTGAGTCGACCGGACGCGGCATCCGGGCCGTCGTAATTGATTGCTCCATGCCTACTCAAGAGGCGCGAGGGACGGATCCGATCGACGCATCGCACCCCACCGTCATCGCATCGTGACGAGCGTGATGTTGACCTCGCCTCAGAATTAGCAGTACCGGCTTCCTCTACGGTCTAGCAAGGCGAGTCGCCAAGCTTAGCCCGGCCAATGCCTGAGATGACCTGCCAACTGATTGCAAACAAGGTTGGGCCTGCTGTACCGACAGGTGACACGTGTACTCACGCGGCCTGACCTGCCGGTGTGCACGATGTCCTCGAATTCAACGGTGCCAACCGGGACAAGTGCGCGCCGTAGGCAATGAGCCGGACCGGCGGAACCCCCAGCATGCGGAGCAGGGAACGGAAGCAGCAGATGAGCCAATCCGGCCGCACCGGTCGCCTACTCGGGTGTGAGTAGGTAGCTGTGGGGACTGCGGTCGGTCCCGGTGAACCGGCCTTGCTGCCAGCGGCACTGCTGACGCAGCAACTCGTTGGTGAACTCTTCGAGCCAGCGTCCTTAAGTCCGATGACTGGCACAGCCGCTGCTGCGCTGGTGGTGCTCATAGCTGTGTCGGTGCCCCGAATCGTGCACGCCGCCCTCGCCGGGACTGTACAGCTATAGATGGGCTGATCGACTGATCAAAGGGGAGGCGCCGGCAGACGGCCGGGATCACCTCGGGGCGCGAGCCGGCCGCCAGGCCCGGCTCCAAGATCCTATGGCGCTTCAGGTGATGGCGGTCAGCCTGGCTCAGCAGCCCTTGCTTGGGGTGGCTACTCTTCGCATGTGCAGTGTTACTGGCGAGTGAGGGGAGTGTTGTGGACGAGGCCGTAGCTGCCGCCGAGCAACGAGTCATGGTGCCTCTCAACGTAGATGGCCACGTCCTTTACCTGGCTGGCAGCGAGATGTCTCCGGGGATGACCAGTGATGAGACTGAGGTTGCTGCCCGTCCTGCCGATCTCGACGAGGCACTTGCGGCGCTCGCGGCCTTCGCTACCAAGGTGGGTGATCACCTGAAGTTGGCCGGGGTCAACCGCATGGCCGTCGAGTTCTCCTGCGAGTTCGGAGTGGAGTCGGGGACGTTCGTGGCCATCGTAGGTAAGGCGTCGTCCACGGCGGGTGTCAAGGTGAGCCTCGAGTGGGACCGCACGCAGCTCTAGTGACATCAGCGAGCACCGGCTGGGAGGAGCTTCTTCAAGCAGCCACCGTGGCCATCGAGGTGCCCTCACCGTCCGGAAACGCACCGCCTGCCCGCGGTACTGGATTCCTGATCGCTCCGGGTGTCGTCGCCACCTGCGCGCACGTGCTCTCAGCGAAGGGGGCTGCCCTACCGGAGGTAGTCAAAGGGCGTGCTGTGGCCGTCGGCGCTCAACTGATGTTGAAGGCGGACCCGCAGAGGTGCTTCCGTGCGTCCGAGGGGCTGGACCTGGCACTGTTGGAGCTCAGCCACAGTTCCGTGGACGTAGACATCTCGCCGGTGTTGCCCTCTCCGGTCGTGGCTGTCGGCGATGCCCTTTGGACTTATGGACATCCAGATGGGATGTTCCGCGCGGGTCAACCTGCAAGCCTCGTTTACGAGGGAGCGTCCCGTCTTGGCGAGATGGATGCGCTGCGGATGCTGCGAGCTCAGGGAACCCCTCTGACGAAGGGCTTCAGCGGAAGCCCGGTGGTGAATCGACGCACCGGTGCTGTGTGCGGCATGGTGTGCACCTCGAACACGACCGGTGGTGCTCATATGCTTCCGATCGCCGAGATCATCACCCGCTGCGAGCCCGCGAGGCTAGCGCTGGCGACGGCGCAGGTGGAACACCGCCAGTGGCTTAGCGTGCTCAATGACGAGCAGGTCACCGCAGGGCAGTGGCGCTTCCCCGGACCTCAACTGCGTGCCTATCTGACCCTCGCCGCGCGTACCGCCGCGACTCATCCGTACCAGATGTCACCGACGTTACCCATGCCACCGCTGTCCGCCGTTTATGTCCGGCAGGCTGCCCGGCGAGAGGCGGATTCCTACGCTGTCGCCGCTGCGGCGCCACCTCACTCTGCAGAGATCATCTTCGACGGTGACCACGATGCTGTGCTGGTAGCCGGTGCGGGAGCAGGCAAGTCCAGCCTCTTCCAGAACACCGTCGGTGACATTGCCCGGCGCCAGCGAGACGGCGAGATCACGGACGTGCCTGTCCGGGTACAGGCCAATGACGTGCTCTCTACTGCCAGCCTCGGTGAGGCCATCGCCCGAAGCGTCCGCAGCGACTACAGCCCGCTCCACGGCAAGGGGGCATGGCCGCCAGACTTCTTCGCCGAGCGGCCCATCCTTAACGGCAGATGGCTTGTGCTGGTCGACGGCCTCGACGAGATCATGGATCCCCGCAAGCGACAACAGGTTCTCGCCGCTCTACGCGCGCGTCACGGCGACCCCGATTGCCCACACCGCTTCATCATCGCGACTCGTCCCGGAACCACGTTCAACGACGGGTTCGAGGGTTCATGGGTGCTCCTGCAGTACGAGCTGCTGCCCTTTGATGAGGAGCAGCGGCGTCAGTTCGCGCAGACCTGGTTCATCCGGGCGGAGATCACTCACCCCGCCGAGGCGGCCGCTAGGTTCCTCAAGGAACTTCGTCGGCTGAGCCTTGAGGAGTTGGCGCGTAACCCGCTGATGGCCACCATGCTGTGCCAGCTGTTCGTCGCGAATCCCGAACGCCGGCTGCCGCCTCGCCGCTCCCGAATCTTCCGCGACTTCGTTCACCTCCTGCGCGACCGGCACTACAGTGACGCTGACGGCGGCGTGCGTTACCAGTTGCGTCGCGCGCTTCAGCGATACGGCGCGGATGCCGAACAGGCCGGAGAACGCCTGATCGCCATCGGTGACACTCTGATCGGGCGGCTGGCCGCCGATCGCCTCGACGGTGATGCCACTTCAGCGGTCGACAAGCTCGAGCACTGGACAGCAACGCTACGAGGCAGCTCGGTGCCGGAGGCCGTGTGGCGTGAGCTACTCGCGGACTACCTGCGCGGAAGCGGCGTGGTGGTGGCCCGCGCAGACGATTACGTGTTCTTGCACCAAACGATCCAGGAGTACCTGGCCGCGCAGTATGTTCCCAGCGACCCGGACCGCGCCGACGCTGCCTTCTGGGACCTATTCGGGAGAACGGCCAGCGGTAGAGCGGTCGCGCCACCGGCATGGCGGCAGTCCTACGCCCGGTTCCTCGTGGCTGCCTGGACTCAGCCCGACCAGATGGCATCTGCCCTTCGATCGATGGCTGCCACCGGCGGACTACCGGGGGCCCTCTTCGTCACGGCCGTCATCGAGGACGGCGCCGAGCCGGATGACACGACAGCCGAAAACGCGGTCAGGACGTTGTCCGCGTTCGCCCGTGACTCGCGTGCTCCCGATGACGACCGCTATCTCGCCCTGACCACGTGTCTGCGGCTGGACCGTGCGAAGGGGCTGCACTTGGCGACGGTCATCGCCACAGATCGTCGACAGAGCAGCGCCTTTAGGGCCACCACACTGCGGGCCATGGCCGCCTTGACCACCACCTCCGCCGATGTCAGCTCAACCGCAGGCGACCAGTGGATCATGAATCAGTTGGCGTGCCTCGACGGCATCGACGCCACACTGATCCTGACCTCCGTGGCCAAAGACCAGGGATTCGAGGCGACGCAACGAATCTGGGCCGCAGAAGCTCTCACACAGATCAACCAGAGCCTGGGCCGGCGCCACCTCGTCGATCTCGCCAGAGACGAGAAAATCAACTCGGCGCAGCGCCGCGCCGCAGCCACGGCACTGCACGCCGCCAAAGACCCGCGAGGCGCGTCCCTGCTACACAAACTGGCACGCGATGAGTCCGCACTGGCTGCCGAGCGCCAACTCGCGGCGCGGACGCTCACGCAGAACCCGCAAACCCGGTCTCCACTACGGCGGATAGCCCACCGTCTCAGGCTGCCGAAGATCATCGACACCTCGCCAGCGGTGAGTGAGGTACTCGAGCCCTTGGTGACCTCACTACGTGAGAACCACCCTCGGGCGGACGTGAGGGGCATCCAGCAGGCGTTCGACGCGGCGGCCCGCTGGCACTCCGGTCAATTCCGCAAGTCAGGCGACCCGTACATCACCCATCCGCTCGCGGTGGCGACCATCCTGGCTTATCTAGGCATGGAATCAGAGACGGTCATGGCCGCGCTGCTGTCTGGAACGGTGCACGACGCGGCCTACAGCGTCGAGCAGATGTACGCCGACTTCGGTAGCGAGGTGACGCTGTTGGTCGACGGCGTGGGAAAGATCGACAAAGTTGAGCTGGACAACGTCGCCGAGACGAAAGCGATCCGCAACGTGGTCGCCGTCGCGGCGAAGGATCCACGTGTTCTGGTGATCAAGCTCGCGCAGCGTCTACACAACATGCGAACCCTCGCCTATGTCGCTCGCGGTGAGCAGGAGCGCCTCGCCCGGGAAACCCTGAACCTGTGGACGCCACTGGCACACCGTGTCGGTCTCAACGTCCTGAAGTGGGAGCTGGAGGATCTGGCGTTCTTGACGTTGTTCCCGAAGCGGTTCGAGGAGATCAACCGGCTGATCGGGGAGCACCAGCCGCAGCGGGAGGCGTTGCTGCGGCAGGTGACGCAGAAGGTGCACCCTGAGTTGAGGGCGGCAAACATCAAGGCGGAGGTCACCGGGCGGCCGAAGCACCTGTACTCGATCTACCAGAAGATGATCGTGCGGGGCCGCGAGTTCAACGACATCTACGACCTGGTGGGTGTGCGGATCCTGGTCGACACGGTGCGGGACTGCTACGCGGCGTTGGGTGTGATCCACGCGAACTGGCAGCCGGTGCCGGGGCGGTTCAAGGACTACATCGCGATGCCCAAGTTCAACATGTACCAGTCGTTGCACACGACGGTGATCGGGCCGACCGGCAAGCCGGTGGAGATGCAGATCCGGACGTACGCGATGCACCGTACGGCGGAGTTCGGTATCGCGGCGCACTGGAAGTACAAGGAGAAGGGCACCCAGATCGTCGGGCCGCCGGCGCACATCGACGAGATGACGTGGCTGCGGCAGTTGTTGGACTGGCAGCGGGAGGCGGCGGACCCGAGCGAGTTCCTGGACGCGTTGCGGTTCGACCTGTCCAGCCAGGAGGTGTACGTCTTCACCCCGAAGGGTGACGTGATCCCGTTGCCGACGGGGTCGACGCCGGTGGACTTCGCGTACGCGGTGCACACCGAGGTGGGGCACAAGTGCATCGGGGCGCGGGTCAACGGCAAGTTGGTGCCGTTGGAGTCGACGCTGTCCAACGGCGACGTGATCGAGATCTTCACCTCGAAGTCGGAGACGGCCGGGCCGACGCAGGACTGGTTGGGTTTCGTCAAGAGCCCTCGGGCGCGGACGAAGATCCGGCAGTACTTCAACAAGGAGCGGCGCGAGGAGGCGATCGAGGAGGGCAAGGACGCGATCGTCAAGGCCATGCGCAAGCAGGGCATGCCTTTGCAGCGGATGCTCACCTCCGACAACCTGATGGCGATCGCCCGGGACCTGCACCTGGCCGATGTGGCGTCGTTGTACGCGGCGGTGGGGGACAGTCAGGTCTCCGCGCAGTCGGTGGTGCAGAAGCTGATGGCCACCTACGGCGGCGAGGAGGGTGCGGCCGAGGACATCGCGGAGACCGCGGTGGCCACCCGGCCGCCGCGCAGCCGGGCCTCCAGCCACGACCCGGGTGTGGTCGTACGCGGTGTCAGCGACGTCTGGATCAAGCTGGCCCGCTGCTGCACCCCGATCCCGCCGGATTCAGTGTTCGGCTTCGTCACGAGTTCCGGTGGGGTGAGCGTGCACCGTGACGACTGCGCCAACTCCGAGGATCTGCGCGCCCAGGGCGAGCGGGTGGTCGAGGTGAGTTGGAAGCTGACCTCTTCCTCGACGTTCCTGGTCGCCATCCAGGTGGAGGCGCTGGACCGTCGACGGCTACTCGTTGACATTGCCCGAGCGATCTCCGACGTCCAAGTCAACATCCTCTCCGCCACCGTCACCACCACCCGGGACTTGGTGGCGGTGAGCCGGTTCAGCTTCGAGATGGCCGACCCGAAGCACCTGGGGCATCTGCTGGCCGCCGTCCGTAAGGTCGACGGGGTCTTCGACGCCTACCGGGTCACATCGGGAGCCTGATTCACACCTGACCCACTTCGAGTACAAGTTCCTAATCGGAAAGTCGTTGAGGTCAACCCGCTCTGAACAGCAGGCCGGACGTCCGAGCCAATTAGATTCAGCTCCCGAACGATCGTGACGCCAGCGTCAATCATCCTTGCAAGGGGGAAAGACACACCCGGAGATGCGAGGGGTCTACCTCGGCACGGGTAGATACCGGAAGAGGACGACGCCCGCCGGCTGTCGGTTGTCACAGTTGATGGTGGCGGGGTCACGGCCAGGCTAGGTAGAGCAGTGCGGTGTCGTCGCTGTGGCGGCCGTCGTCGCTGCGTTGGATGTCGCCCAGTAGAGCGGTGAGATAGTCGGCTGGGTCGGTGATGGTGCTCAGGGTGGTAGCGCGTTCGATGAAGCGTTCCTCACCGAGTCGGGTGCCGTCCTCAGTGAATCCTTCGTAGACGCCGTCGGTGTACAGCAGCAGGCCCGCGCCCGGCGGCAGCGTGACGACCGTTTCCTGCCAGCGGCCTCGGCCGGGGAACATTCCCAGACCCAGGTCATGGCGAACTGGTGCGGCCTGAACTGTTCCGGCGGTGATGACCAGTGGCGGTGGGTGGCCGGCGCTGACGATCACCGCCCTGGAGCGGTCCGGGTCGATGCGGACCGTGCAGGCGGTGGCGAACGTGGCCTCACGGGGCCGTTCAGCGACGAGTACCTGTTCGAGTAGTCGCATCCGGGATGTCTTGTCGATCCCGGCCAGTGTCAGGGTCCGCCATCCGACGCGTAGACCGACGCCGATCGCGGCCTCGTCCGGACCGTTGCCGCAGACATCGCCGATCACGGCGTGCACGGTGCCGTCTTCGTCCTGCACGACGTCGAAGAAGTCGCCACCGAGCAGCGAGCGCCCTCGTCCCGGCACATATCTGCTGGCCACTCTCAGCGCGGGGTCGGTGACCAGCGGGGTGGGCAGCAGCCCTCGCTGCAGGCGGACGTTCTCGCGCGCCTGCATGCGGCTTTCCCGCAGCTGCCGCTCGGTGATCACGGCATGGTGACGCCGGATCGCGTACTGCACCGTCCGGCCGAGTAGGGCGCCGTCGATCCGGCCCTTGACCAGGTAATCCTGGGCGCCTGCGGCGACCGCTGCCGCCCCGACAGCGGCGTCGTCCAGACCTGTGAGCACCACCACCGCCGACTCCGGCCACCGGTGCAGCACCCGGCGCAGCGCCGGCAGACCACTCTCGTCGGGAAGATGCAGGTCGAGCAGGACGCAATCCGGCACCGTCGGCAAAGCCGACGCCTCTTCCAGGCTGCCGGCCTGCGCGAAACGGCTGCTGATGCCGCTGTCGTCCAGAAACTCCCGGGTCAGAAGCACATCACCGGGATCGTCCTCGATGAGCAACACCGACACATCCGCGCGCATCGAGGCCGACGCAGGCTTCGGCAGTGTTGGCGGCGCCATGGACGACAACGCCGTCCGTGGTTCGCCGTCACCGCTCATCGCCGCCGCCTCCTCCTCCGGCCGCCGCCATGATAGAGAGGCCGTTTCAGCGTGATGCACGATCCGTTCGTTTCGTTACTCCGACCCATTATGGCCTACCAGCCGGCGGCAGCGACGTGCGCCGACAGGCCGCCCTGCTCGCAGGCCAGATGCAGCCTGGCGGTCTGCCCGCCACGGGACCGGCCGAGGGCGTGGGCGGCCGCTCGGCACGGACTCCGCCGAGCGCCTCGATCTGCTGCTGCGGACGTTACGCGCATGTGTGGGCTGCGCGTCGCCGTCGCCACTACGACGACGCCACCTACGTGCCAGGCAGTTGCAGGAGTTGACACAGGCCCGGACGGCAGGCCCTGCAATCTGGCGCTCCGGCGAACCTCGAGCGCCCTTAGGCGCGTGCAACAGGTTTAGGCATCAGCCGTTCGGTTGGACTGGCGTGGACTTTTGGCTTACGATTGGTTGATGCGGTCGGTGCTCCCAGCACGAGGCGGCCATGATGCTCCGGAGGACACTGCATGATCACCATTGCCACGGATCAGCTCACCCCGGCCAGGCACCGCGCGGAGCATGTCACCTCGGCTGAATCGCGTGCGAGTGAGTTGTTGGCGGCTATGGCGGTGCTGCCTGCGGGTCACCCGTCGCGTCCGAGGGCACGGGACCGGGCCATTGAGGCCTGGCTGCCGCTGGCGCATCATCTCGCCCGCCGCTACAGCGGTCGGGGGACGCCTAGCGATGACTTGATGCAGACCGCCGCGATGGGTCTGATCAAGGCGTTGGACAAGTTCGATCCCAGTCGCGGCGTCGACTTCGCCGGCTATGCCATCCCGACCATTGTGGGGGAGCTCAAGCGGCACTTCCGGGATCGCACCTGGGACATTCGGGTGCCCCGCCGCCTGCAGGAGCTGCGGATGGGGATCTCGCAGGCCAACGAGGCTCTCCTACAGTCTCTTGGCCGCTCGCCCACGGTGGCGGACATTGCCGCGTATCTCCAGGTCACCGAGGAAGAGGTCCTGGAAGGGCTGGAGGGTGCCCGCGCCTACAACGCGGTGTCACTGTCGACCCCCATCGGCGACGGGACCAGCGGCGTGGAGTTGGGCGACACCCTCGGCGGCGAGGACAACGAACTCGCCCTCGCTGAACTGCGCGTCGCCCTCGGCCCCGCGCTGGCGACCCTCGACCGACGCGAACGCACGATCCTGACCCTGCGCTTCTATGGCAACCTGACGCAGAGCGAAATCGCCGAACAGATCGGCGTGTCGCAGATGCACGTGTCGCGGCTTCTCAGTCGCGCCCTGACCAAGCTGCGCATGCGTCTCGTTGACGCCGCCTGCTGACGTTCCTGGGCTGGGTTGACCGTAGCTTGATCTGCCCGTCACCATGGCGGTGATCCACCGACCTTGGTGGAGGAGGCTGTGGAGGCTGGTGACCGGTCCTGTTGTACTCCGACGACATCACCGATGTCCTGGTACGGCCGGGGGACGCGTTCGGCGTCGACCGGCTCACCGGTCTCGCGTGGTCAGCGCTCCGGACAGCCGGGCCGTCACGTCGTCGCGGACCGGGGGTCGAGGCTGCTGCGGAGGCCGGACGGTGACGCCTCTCGGACAGGGTGTATGGGTGGGTCAGCCACCGCACCTGGGTAGGGAAGAACCGTGGGGAGGGTTCTGTCCGGGTGAGGAGGCGCGGATTCCGTGACAGACACGAAGTCGCCATGGTCCTCCGGCGACCTCGGCAGGGTACTCGACGCGTTCGAGCAGCTCCCGGGGTTCGTGTGGGTGTTCGAGGGTCCTGAACTGCGGGTGGTGGCGGCGAACTTCGAGGTACGCGCCGCAGTCGGTAACCGCCGCGATCTGATCGGCGCGCCGTTCAAGCAGGCGGTGCCGGAACTCGCCGGTCAGCACATCTTCGAGCTTCTCGACCAGGCTCTGCGTGGCATCCGCACCCGCGGCTACGAGCAGCGGATCCTGACCGACCGGCATGGTGACGGACGGCTGGAAGAGACCTTCTACACCTTCGACATCGCGCCGTGGCGCAACGCGGACACCACGGTCCGAGGAGTCGTCGTGCAGGCGGTCGACTCCACCGACGTGGTCGTCGCTCGGCGTGCCGCCGAGTCCGCCGCCACCACCTCCGCGCGGCGTCACCGTCACGCCGCCGGTCTCATCCTCGAACTGCAACGCAGCCTGCTGCCCGATACGCTGCCCGTCCTGCCCCAGGTCCAGGTCGCCGCTCATTATCTCGTCACCGACAGTGACCTCGTCGCTGGAGGCGACTGGTTCGATGTCGTCACCCTGCCCAGCGGCCGTGTCGCCCTGGCCGTCGGTGACGTCGTCGGGCACGGCGCCGCCGCTGCCGCCGCCATGGGGCAACTGCGCACGGTCACACTACAGACGCTGCGTTCGGGCGGCAGCCTGCCCGACACCCTGACCGCCCTCGACGACTTCGCCGGCCACAGCATCGCCACCCGGGCCGCCACCACCTGCATCGCCGTGCTCGACCCGGCCGTCGGGACGCTGGAGGTCGCGAGCCACGCTCACCCCCCACCGCTCCTGATCGACGCTGATGGCGCCGCCACCTACATACCGGTGACCCCGGCAGGTCCGCTGGGGATCCGCTCCGAGCCGGCCGTCGTGCACACCACGGCACTCAACGCCGATGACGTGGTGCTCCTCTACACCGACGGGCTGATCGAGCGGCCGCACCGCAGCCTCGACGACGGCGCCCGCGCCCTGGCAGCCGCAGCGGCAGCGGCCCGACGTGACACCCTGCACGAGAACACCACCGTGCCGGACCGGCTACCCGACCGGATCTGCACCCTGGTCACCGAACGCCTCACCCTCGCCGACGGCGGCTACCGCGACGACATCACCCTCCTGGCCGCGCACCGGCGGCCCCAACCCGTGCCATCCCTGCACCTCACGCTGCCCGCCGACCCGAGCGCCCTACGCACCCTGCGTCGGCAGGCAACCGACTGGCTGACCACGATCGGGGCCAGCGCCGCCGACGTCAGCGACCTCATCCACGCTCTCGGAGAAGCCGCCGGCAACTCCATCGAACACGCCTACTCCCCGCACACGCCAGCGACCTTCACCGTGGACGGCACTCTCGACGAGCAGGGAATCGTGCACCTCTGCTGCGCCGACCGGGGACGATGGCGACCTCCGGCACCCGACGCCGGAACGCGAGGACGGGGCCTGGCGATGATCCGTGGCCTCGTCGACCACCTCGACGTCATCCGCACCGACACCGGCACCGACCTGCGCATGCGCCGCCGCCTCGCAAGACCGACCGTCGTGGCCGACGCCACGACACGTCCCACCGTCACCGGAGAACACCCGTCGACGGCCGAGAAAATGTCGACGCGACTTATCGACACCTCACACAGCAGAACCCTCGAGGTACACGGCCCGATGGACATGGCCACCACCGAACGACTACACGCCGAGATCCTGCAACTCAGCCGAGGCGGCGGCCTACCGCTCACCATCGACCTCACCGCCGTCAGCCACCTCAGCAGCGCCGGCGTGCGGCTCCTACACCGCCTCACCGACGACATGGACACCCTGCGCGTCACCGTGTCGCCCGGCGCTCCCGCCGAAGCAGTCCTGATCCTCACCGGCCTACAAGACCTGATCCTCGAGGCGAACGCACACGACTGAGCTCTCACCCGGGAGCATGCCGATTTTTTGGGGGCGTGTTGGCGCACATGGTCATGACCGCCACCATCGGCAACGTCGGGACTCTGGCCACACACCCACCCTCAACCTCAGTCGTTTCCTGCTCGCGGCGAGCACGCACGGGCGCGCGGTCGCCGAGTGGACCGAGTTGCTGCGGTTCAAGGTTCGGATGAACATGCACGCCCTCCGCGAGGTGACCTATGTCGTTCTCCGGAAGGCGCACGCCGTCAGAGCAGCGCCGGTGAGGAGGAGTACCACAGCGGCGGCACGGATACCGGCGGAGTGTGCGATCCATCGATCGCCGAAAGCGGCTACGTGCGTCGCGGTGATCCGGTCGGGGGCGTTCTGGCCGTCGTGCGCGGCGAAGCTGATGCGGGTTCGCTGCTGCGGCCGAGGTGGCTGGCCGCGCTCCTCCGGGTGGGCGGCGACCCAGGCCACTGTCGCGCGCCGCTTCGCCTCGTCGTTCGCCGCCGCTTGGGCCGGGCTTTGACCGAAGCAGTGCCAGACCCGGCCGCCCTTCTCGACGCGATGCTCCTTGCACTCGATCCGGCTGAACGTCTCGGAGCGTAAACCGAACGCGCCGACGCCGTACCCTCCAGTGGTGGAGGCGAGCACGGCGGCACCGAGGAAGCCGGTCAGCAGTCCACCTAGTAGGAGCCCCACGACCCGGTTCACACCAAAGAGCCTACGGCCAGCCCACCGGCTGGTGCCCGCTCATGGAACGAAGCCCGGCGGGGAGTGGCTGTAACCGAAGGGGCAGTCAGTGCCGGACGTGGGGTGGGTTGAGTTCGCGGTGTACGGCGAGGTCGTCCACGCGGTGCAGGGTTTCCGAGTTGCGGGGGCGCAGCATCAGTGACAGTACGGCTTCCGGGATGTAGCGGGCGGCTCCGGAGACCGCCATCCAGCCCATCCGTATGCGGGTGGTGGTGTCGGAGATGTTTTCCAGGGTCAGGCGGACACGGGCGATGCCGAGTGGCCCGGCGTGCGCCTCGAGTTCGAGTAGCCGGTTCGGTTCCATCTCGCCTACCACGGTCCGGTCGTTGATCTGCAGCGGCCACGGGCCCAACCGGTGGTGAACGCGGGTGCCCACTGCGGGCCAGCCGGCGTCGACGGCCCGTATGTGGGCGGCGCCGACGACCCAGCTGGCGTAGCTCCAACCATCCGCGAGCACCGCGAAGATGCGTTCGGGAGGGGTGCGGATGGTGCGGTGTACCTCGATCATCACCTCTCCTCGCCTTCCAACCTCCGGCTTGGCGCATTCCCGGCCGGGTCGGAGGCAAACATGCGCGGCTTCTCCATCACCGTCACGCTGCTGGACCACGACTGGGCCGAACTCTGGAACGCCCCAGCGTGGACCGCCGCCCTTCGGAAATGAGACCGACGATGCTGATGCGGACCTACCTCGACGCGGCCGAGGCCGCACACGCCGAGCTGACCCGAATCGACCAGGTCGCCGGCGACGGCGACTTCGGCGACAACCTCCGCGACGGCCTGCGCGGCGCCGTCGCCCGGATACCCGACGACGCGGACCTCGCCACCGAGGTCAGCATCGCCGCCACCTGGTTCCTCGACCACGTGGGCGGCACCAGCGGCCCACTCATCGGGCTGCTGCTACAGGCGACCGCCCCCCACCTCGCCGAACACGGCGACACCGACACCGCGCTCCGCGACGGCCTGGCCGACGGGCTCGCCGCCATCGAGCGTGTCGGTGAGGCCAAGGTCGGCGACCGCACCATGGTCGACTGCCTCGCGCCGACCCTCGCCGAGATCCGCGACATGCCCGCACCGCTGGACTGGCCCGCCGTCGCCAGGTCGGCGGCGCGGCACGCCCACGCCACCGCCGGACTGCGGCCCCGGATGGGACGCGCCAGCTACGTCGGTGACCGCGCCGTCGGCACCCCGGACGCCGGAGCCGTCGGCATCGCCCTCCTGTTCTGGGCGCTCGCCGTGCACCGCGACACCGGAGAGCGCGAGCTGCTGCCCGACCCGGCCCGCCTCGCCGAGGGCAAGGAGCAGCCGTGACCGCGCCCAAGAAGATTCAGCTGACCGGCGAGATGTTCATCGGTGCCGACCGCGCCCGGGGCCAGGCACCGCCCCGCCGCTCGCGGAACCCGCACAGCGGCGAGGAACTCGATCCGCCGTACGGCATGGACGACGGCACCGCCGTGACGGAGGCATGCCGGCGGGCGGAGGCGGCCTTCGACGCCTACCGCGCCACGCCTGACCGGCACCGGGCCGACTTCCTCACCGGCATCGCCACCAACCTGGAGGAGCACAGCGAACAGATCGTCAGCGCCGTCGTCCTGGAGACCGGCCTCGCCGAGGCACGTGCCCGCACCGAACTGGCCCGCACCGCCGGCCAGCTACGCATGTTCGCCAGCCTGCTCAACACGCCCGAATGGCGCGATCCCCGACACGTTCCGGCCCAGCCAGACCGGACCCCGCTGCCCCGACCGGAGCTGCGGTCGCGGCTCATACCACTCGGCCCGGTCGCGGTCTTCGGCGCCTCCAACTTCCCGCTGGCGTTCTCCGTCGCGGGCGGTGACACCGCATCGGCGTTGGCTGCCGGCTGCCCTGTGGTGGTCAAGGGACACCTCGCCCACCTCCGCACCAGTGAGCTGGTCGGCGCCTGCGTCGCCGACGCCGCGCGGCAGGCCGACCTGCCCGACGGCGTGTTCTCTCTGGTGTTCGGTGACGGCAACGCAACCGGCGCGCAGTTGGTCAGCGACCCACGGATCGCCGCTGTCGGGTTCACCGGATCCCGTGCCGGTGGCACCGCCCTGACCAGCCTGGCCCAACGCCGCCCCATCCCGATCCCGGTCTACGCCGAGATGTCCGCCATCAACCCGGTCTTCCTCCTGCCGCACCGCCTCGCCGCCAGCACCGGCAACATCGCCGCCGGATACGTCGCCTCGCTCACCGCCAGCGCCGGCCAGTTCTGCACCAACCCCGGCCTGGTGCTCGCCGTGGAAGGACCCGAACTCGACACCTTCCGCGAGACGTTGATCGAAATGCTGCGCGAGCAGCCCGCACAGACCATGCTGACCAGCGCCATCGCCGAGGCGTACCGGGCCGGACAGACGGAACTGGCCGGAATCCCCCAGGTCAGTCTGCTCGCCCAGGGAACCGCGAACCCCACCCCCGCCGCCGGCGTACCCGCCATCTATCACACCGACGCCAAGACGCTGCTCACCGAGCCGCGTCTGCAGGAAGAGGTCTTCGGCGCCACGTCCGTCCTCGTGAGCTGCGCCAACCCCGACGATCTGATCCAGGCGGCCTGGCGCCTTGCCGGGCAGCTCACCGCCACCCTGCATGCCGACCCCGACGACCACGCGCTGGCCGCGACCCTGCTGCCGGTACTCGAACGCCGTGCCGGCCGCATCGTCTACAACGCCTAGCCGACCGGCGTCGAGGTGGGACCGGCGACGGTGCACGGCGGCCCGTACCCCGCCACCTCGGACGCGCGCTCCACCTCCGTCGGCACCATGGCGATCAACCGCTTCCTCCGCCCGGTCGCCTACCAGGACCTCCCCGAGAACCTGTTGCCGACCTGATGACAGCGGTCGGTGCCGTTGATGCCGCACCGACCGCCACCGCCGCCGTGGACGGGGCGACACGGCACCTGTCGCCCCGTCCCGGTGCCGGCTCAGACGACCGAGACCCCAGAAGCGTGCTCCCGGCGGGTCATCTCGGATACAACGGACTGGAGTGGTAGCGCCGTGGGTGGTGGCAGCAAGACGCGCCTGACCGGCTTATAAGATCATCAAGTTCTCTGCGCCCTGGTCTCCGGCTGGCGGTGACGGGACCTCTTCGCTGGGAGGTGCGCTATCGCAGTAGGCCGCGTCGGTAGCCCTCGCCGACGGCGGCGGCTCGGTCTCGGACGCCGAGTTTGTCGTAGACGTGCTGGAGGTGGGTTTTGATGCTTGCTTCGCTGACGAACAGGAGTCTGGCTGCCTCCCGGTTGGAGGCGCCGTCGGCGACCAGTTGGAGTACCTCCAGTTCTCGGTTGCTCAGCGCCAATCCGGTTGGTTTGCGGACCCGGCCGATGAGTTGACTTGCGGCCGAGGGTGCGAGGACGGATTCGCCGCGATGGGCGGCGCGGACGGCGCGGATCAGGTCCTCGGGTGGTGTGTCCTTGAGCAGGTATCCGGTGGCGCCGGCCTCGACCGCCGGCAGTACGTCGGTTTCGCTGTCGAAGGTGGTGAGTACCAGCACGTGTATGGACGGTGCGGTCTGGGCGAGGGCGGCGATGGCCTGCACGCCGTTCATCTCGGGCATCCGTAGATCCATCAGCACCACGTCGACGTCCAGCCGCACCGCCTCGGTCACCGCCTCCCGACCGTTGGCGGCCTCGCCGGCGACCTCGACGTCGGGCAGGTCCGCGAAGGCTCCCCGGAGCCCGTTACGAACGATCGGATGGTCGTCGGCGATCAGGATGCGGATCATGGTGCCGCCATCGGGATCGCCGGCACCCGTACGCTGATCGCCGAGCCCTCGCCAGGGGCGCTCTCGATCTCCACCACACCTCCCACACTCCGGACCCGCTGCATCATGCTCCTGAGGCCGAACCCCTGAGCCGAGCCACCGTTCATACCCCGCCCGTCGTCACGGACGTCGAGCAGGACCACGTCGGTCAGGTAGGAGAGGGTCAGTCCCACCCGGGATGCGCGGGCGTGTCGGACCACGTTGTGCAGCGCTTCCTGCGCGACCCGGAACAGGGTGACATCGATGGCCGGGCTCAGCGCGACCTGTTCGCCGGTGATCTCGAACCGTACCGTGATGCCGGTGTCGTCTTCCCATCGCCGGGCCAGGTCACCGAGGGCGTCTGGCAGGTGGGCCGCCTCCAGTTGGCGCGGCCGTAACGCCTGAACCGACCGGCGGGCCTCGTCCAGGCCGTCCCGGGCCAGGGCCAACGCCCGGTCGACGTGCTCACGCGCCTGTGGCGGCGAGTGCCAGACACGCTGGGCTGCCTGCATCTGGGTGATGATGCCGGTCAGGCCCTGCGCCAGCGAGTCGTGGATCTCGCCGGCCATCCGATGCCGCTCGTCCAGCACACCGGCTTCGCGGGCCTGGGCCAGCAACTGGGCGTGCAGCCCGGCGTTCTCCTCCAGCGCCGCCTCCAGCCGGGCGACCATCTGCTGGCGTCGTTCGTGCTGCTCGGCGCTCTTCTCGGCCAGCACGATGCCGGCGCTGATCGCCGCAGTCTGCACCACGATCACTCCCAGATAGGTGCCGAGGGACTGCACCGTCGCGGCCGGTGCGTCGGACGCCATGGTGTTGATGGCGACCGAGGTGCCGAACACACCGGCCACCCCCAACGGCCACGGTCGTAGCTGGTACGCGTGCAGGAACCCGGTGATGGCGAAGAGCAGGAAGACCGCGTCGCGAGCCATCAGTGCGATGCAGAGTGCGAGCAGTCCGGCGAAGTAGACCAGCATCGGCAGGGTCTGCTTGCGGTGGTCGCGCGGCACTCGGGTGTGTCCCAGATACACCCACCCGGCCGCCGCCCCCACCAGTCCTAGGGTGATCGCCCGGTCGTGCCAGGTCTGGCTGGGCTGGGCCATGGCGATCGCTGTCGAGCAGGGGAGTAGCAGCCAGGGCACCAGGACGAGCAGCTTCTCGTACCAGCGGTCCCAGTCGGGACCGGCGTCACCACTCATCGACGCTCGCACCTTCGGCTCATTCCCAGCGGAACAGCTTCGCTGCCGCAGCACCGGCCACGACCGCGACCAGCGCCATTATCCCGAGTTGCAGGAGCTGCGGCGAAGCCGCCGTGCCGGCCACCGCATCACCCGACCAGCCGAGCAGGAGCGCCTGCGCGCCGGGTGGGGTGTAGTCGCCCAGCCGCATCAGGAAGTCCGGCAGCAGGAAGCGCGGAAGGAAGACCCCTCCGGCGAACATGGTCACCATGTAGACGACGGTCGCCAGTCCGGTGGCGGCCCGAGAGGTGGGCGCGACCGCAGCGATCAGCATGCCGATCGCCAGTACCGCGCCGAAACCGAGCAGGAACGCGACCGCGAACATGAACGGGTGCCGAGGCAGAGGCACGTCGAGCACCAGCCGGGCCGAGACGATCAGCAGTGTCGCCGCCGTGACCGCAGCGGCCAGGGCGACGATGAGCTGCGCCGCCAGCACCGTGCCGGGGTGGACCGGCGTGGTGGACATCCGCCGTAGGATGCCCCGCTCGCGATAGGTGGCCACCGCCGACGGGATGTGTTGCAGCCCGACGATGCCGAGCCCGAGCACGAGTGCGCTCGGTGCCCAGAGTTCTACGAACCGTACCCCGCCGAACTCCTCCGACGGCGCGCGCAGTGCGGGGACGAGGCCGAGCCCGAGCAGGATCGCGGTCGGGAACAGCACCCCGAAGACGACCGCCATCGGCTCCCGCAGGAACAGCTTCGCCTCGGCAACAGTGAGTCTGTACAGGGCGGACACTATGAAAGCTTCTTTCGAGTGAGGGTGACGAAGGCGTCGTCCAGGCTGGCCTGCTCGACCCGGAGTTCCTGGGCGATGATGTGCTGCTGGATCAGGACCGAGGTGACAGCCTGTAGCAGGTTCCCGGTGCCGGTCACCACCACCTGCTGCCCGTGGCGCTGCACGCCGGTCACCTCCGGCAGGTCGGTCAGCAGCCGCTCCACCAGCGGTGTCGACGGCCGGAACCGCACCCGCTGCTCGGCGGCAGCGCGCGCGACCAGGCCGGCAGGCGTGTCGAGGGCGACCACGCGCCCGGAGTCGATCAGCGCGAGACGGTCACAGAGCCGCTCCGCCTCATCCATGAAATGCGTGACGAGAACGATCGTCACGCCGGAGTCGCGTACCTCTTCGACCAGATCCCAGGTGTCGCGCCGGGCTTGTGGATCGAGCCCGGTGGTGAGTTCGTCCAGCACCGCGACGGTGGGACTACCCACCAGGGCCAGCGCGACCGACAGCCGCTGCTGTTGCCCACCGGAGAGCTTCCGGTACGGGGTGTGGCGTTTCTCGGCGAGTCCCAGCATCTCCAGCAGCCGCTTCCCATCCGCCGGTACGCGGTAGAACGATCGGTAGAGATTCATCGCCTCGGCCACCGTCTGCTTGTCCGGCAGTTGGTGCCCCTGAAGCTGGACCCCGACCCGTTCCCGCACCTCCGCCCGATCCCGCCGCGGATCGAGGCCGAGCACCGAGATCCCGCCACGATCGGGAGTACGCAGGCCGCTCACACACTCGACCGTGGTCGTCTTGCCGGCGCCGTTCGGACCGAGAATCCCGAAGATCTCGCCCGCCTCGACCACGAACGACACATCGTCGACAGCGACCGTGTTCCCGTACCGCTTGTGGAGGTTCGTCACCTCGATGATCCCCATAGCGGCAGCCTCGCCGCCGCCGCTGGATGCCGGATCACCCAGCCGGTGCCGAGGTCGGTCGACCCTCGCATCAACCAATCGGTTGACCCAGGGCGGGCGCTTGTGGTTCCGACGGCAGCCGCCGCGGTGTGGGCAGTCGTCGGTGCCGTCCTGTTCAGCGTGGCGCGTGGCCGAGTTCGTCGGGTCAAGGCCGGTCTGCCCCGTACCACCGAAACGGTCCGCCAGGCACCGAGCGCTTTCACCCACCATCGAAACGCAGGGAGGAATGACGGTGACAGTCGATCCAGATGACATTCGCGCCGACATCGAGATCACCCGCACCCGCCTCAGCAGCGACGTCGACGTGTTGACCGACAAGGTCGATCCACGTCGGGTCGCTGACCGGAAGATGCACGAGACGCGGGGCCGGCTATCCGCGATCAAGGACCGGATCATGGGCAGCGCGTCCCACGCGGGAGAAACCGGCCGGGCGAAGACCTCATCGGCCGCCCATCAAGTGGCCGCTGCCGGCTCCCAGGCCAAAGAGACGGTGCAGACACTCCCGCAAAAGCAACGCGAAGCCACTCAGGGCAATCCGCTGGCTGCCGGACTCATCGCATTCGGGCTGGGTGCTCTCATCTCGTCCCTGTTGCCCTCGTCAGAGGCGGAACGACGGGTGGCGGGTCAGGCGAAAGGCAAGGTCGCCGAGCACGCCGGGGACATCAAGCAGCAAGTGAACACCACTGCCCACCAGATGCAGGACAGCCTGCGTCAGCCCGCGCAGGAAGCAGCCGGTGCGGTGAAAGACCGGGCGGCTAAGGGCGCCTCGACGGTGCGCGAGCAGGGACAGTCCGCCGCCGGGGAACTACGTGGGCAAGCCGAAGAAGCCAAGGAGAACATCCGCCGCCAGTAGCGGCGGGAAACTCGGAAAACAGACACGCGTGTACGGCGCCACCCGGTACCGGGTGGCGCCGCTCGGCAGCCTGATCCCACAGCCGCCGGTCCTAGGCCGGCAAAGCTCCCGTGCACGGTCGCAGCCAGCTCCGGCAAATTCAGCGGCACCGGCGAACGACGCTGGGGCACCGACCGGCAAATCGCTGGCCTGCAGCCCACCTCACTCGGCGGTTACCCATGCGATCAGGCCTGTCGGCGTGACGAGCGCGTGTAAGCGCAGGGAGAAGGGGAAACGCGTCGCCGAAAGTACCTGATGGCCAGTGGGCGGAAGGAAAGAGATGACTGAGTCTAGTTCGCAGGTGGGTTCCCGGTCGGGCAGACGTGACACTACCGCAAAGACCAGCGCCGCCGCCACATTCGCCCTGGTGTTCGGGGTCGCTGCCCTGATCAGCGTACTGACCGCGATCCTGGCTTCAGTTGGGCTGGTGCTGGGCATCATCGGGATCATTCTCGGCATCATCGGCCTACGGATGGCCCGCCGACCGAACGTGACCGGCTGGGGTCTCGCCGTCGGCGCACTCGTCCTCAACATTGTCGCCGTCCTGATCGCGATCGCCTTCGCCGCCGGCCTCACCACCTTCCTCAACAACGAGAACGCGGTGAACCGACTCGAACGTCAGGTCGAGGACCTACGCGAGAAACTACCCCGCTAAATCGCGAGGCAGTCTCCTGATTCAGTGTGGAGGCAAGGCACTTATCGCAGCTCCGGACGACGCCTGCTACGTGCGAACAGGTTTCGCTACTCGCCCCGATGCGGCCCGGCACCGATCGGGAGTTCGGTGACGGACCGCATCGGCTGCTTCGTGTGTGCCGGGGACTAGACCCGAAGCATAAGAGTTCGACCCGGGGCGCGGCCTTCGCCTGTACCCGCGCTATGAGGTCCCGGCGGGGACGCGCGACGGTCAGGCACTTCAGGCGGGTTAGCGGGCCAACTTTTGACTGGTATTCGTCCACGGTCTCCTGCGGTATCCGGCCGCCGGCCGGATATGTCCTTACCGGCCTTCTTCGCCCATTCGCGGATCGCCCTGTTCTGTTCCCGGTCGGTGCTGGCACTGCCGTGCCCGCGAGCGGCCCGGCCGCCCACGACCGCGCCACCCCGACCTACCTTCGTGCTGTGAGTGAGGTTCCCCCGGTAGCTCGGAGGCTTTCGATCATGCTCTGATGGAGCTGAAGGGAGTCATCCGTGGCAGCACCGAAGAAGTACCCCGATGAGC